>JAISDO010000013.1 GCA_031264755.1 Clostridiales bacterium | reverse complement strand
GCATTGGGGATTGATACACAGGCAAGTCAAGGCAATAGTACAACAAGGCTAGACAGCAACAATTGGTGGATCAAGGTGTGGTTTGTGAATGTTGGGTATCACTTTTCGCCAGCTTTGTGCGAGAATATATCGGGTTGGCTTAGCCTAGGTTTTGGATATTTAGAGTTAGCCAAAGCCAAAATAATAGCAGCTACGGGATTGTCAGCATCAGTAGTTGGGGCTATTATAATAGGGGTAGCTATCTATGCAGGAATATTTTTTGTTGGTTCTCAGGCTAAGGGTGTCAATCTATACTTTGTACCATTTACTTTACACCCTGTACTTTGGTAAAATACTATGAATAAATCAGACAAGATTCACGATTATATTTTGTTGGCAATTAGTTGTGCATTGATGATATATGTGTTTGTTCAACTATTGTTGGATAGGGATATAGACAAAGCAACTATTTTTGCAATGTTTGTTATCAATACTGTTTTTACATTTAGGTTGCATCACAAAATATCGTCAATGGATAAAATAGCCAAATCATAAGCAACTAAGGGTGTCAATCTATACTTTGTACCATTTACTTTACACCCTGTACTGTGGTAGGCTGAAGAAAATGTACAACACCCTAGATACTAATATATCTAGGGTGTTGTTGTGTCTATACCAACAACTACATTGTACTTGAGGCATTGATAGTATGGGCTAGTTTGGATTGAGTTGTGCCCAATGTATAGCAATTATATCAATTCGCCTAGCAACTTCTCATACAAAAAGAAATAAGTATGAGCGGCTTGTTCTTTCCATACTTGGTATGCTCGTTTGGCAAACTTCTCGTTGGCTACATTGAGTTTGATCTCCAATGTAGTTTGGACAGGATCAATTATCTTGAGTAGTACAGTGAATGTGCCATCGGGGTTCTTGGAGTAATGACTGTAGTATTCTTGATTGCGACGGACGTCCATGCGATTGTGCTTGATGTAGTCGGCAATCTCTCGTTGTAGAGAGGGTGCTAGCTTGTTGTAAAAATGAGATATACACTCTCTACCTTCGGGCGTGATAGAATAGTATACATTTTTGTCTCGTTCGGTTCTGTACAAAAATTCGGTCTTGACTAGATCGCTTAGAGCGATTTGGCAATCCAAATGAGATAGCCACTGATTGGTGCTTGTGGCTAATTCTAATAGGGCATTGTCTGTGATTGGCATTTCCATCTTCTCAAAGATGAAGAGTATTATTAGTTTGTTGGTTGTGTCGTTGTTCATTGGTAAAAAGCCTTCAATAATTTAGACTTGGGACACTGATACATATGATATTGTGTCAGTGGGTATTTTGGGGGGCAATCACTATGCTCTAGAGTGCCAATAGCGGTTGTTGTAGTTGCAATCATGCCAAATTTGACCGCAAAAAATTATTCTAATTAGCACTTATTTAGGTACCCTTCGCCGCTTGCTTAAGTCTAAACTATTTTTGGTTTTTTTGCAAGTTTTTTGCAAGTCTTTTTGGTCGCAATAATGGTACTGACACCTATACTGTCCAATATATATATTATGCCTATATAAAAACATACGCTACTTATGCCAGTTGTGGCAAGTCTAACAAATTGCAACAATCTACTCTCAGTCAAAGCTCCCAAAAAATTGTATATATTGCTTGTAAATGCTATTGTAGGGACTACCATAGCCAAGCATATTGTCATAGGATACACAAAGGTTAGTTTGATTTTGGTTTTGCGTTGTATAGATATGATATCTAGTATAGTGGATATAGTCAACGCCAATCCAAAAGCTATACTGAAGACCTGCAGCGAGAACTTGTTGGCAAAACAAAACATAACCACAAATAATATTGCACTACCTAAGCAGTAGTTGAAGAATCCTCTACTCTCTAGATCTAGAGCATTGAGCATAGATGATGTTATGCTCTCTAGGGCTATAGGGATAAGCAACCATGCACTGGATTGCAAGAACTGTCCTGTAGTCAAGTTGTTGAACAAGAACAACCCAGAGTGTTGTCCCATAACATAAAATGCAGGCACAAATGCACATGCTACAAGTGTGCTTATCTTGATAGCACCATTGATTTGTTGCGACATCTGTGGATTGTTTGGATTGAGTTGACTGAGAGTAGGTATCATAATATAGGCTAGACTACCTACAATAGTATTGGGTACAAACAACAATGGTAGTGCCATGCCCATACTAGATCCTAGCATATACAAGGATTCTGTCGTTGACAATCCCATACGACCGAACAAGTAAGGTATAGCTAGTGATATCAACATGAAGACGATACTATTGGATATCCTTGTGGCAGTGATAGGTATGCCTGTAACTAGCAGTGGCCTAAATTGGTTGCGTGGATTGCTTAGTCTGCCCCCTTGCTTGTAATAGAAGATTAGGCATATTATTGCGGTGAGTATAGCCGATACCGTGAAAGTCCAAGCGGTGATATACAAGTTGTTGTAGTCTAATAGTAGTACAAACAAGACGCACAATCCTATCCGCAACAATTGCTCCACAATCTCTAGTATGCTTGTAGTTGTGTATAGTTTGCGTCCCCATAGTGCACTGCGTATAGGACTAATGAATCCTATAGCGAGTAAGGCAGGTAGTATCAACAAAAATACATTCATGGTCTGCTCGTCAGCAAACAAGTGACGCATCTTTGTCCCAAATATAGCAAATACCCCAAACATAATTAGGCTAAATATTATGCTAATCACTATGCAGGCGGTCACAGCTTTGCTCTCTTTGCGTAGTGCAGTAGCTCTATCCAATTGTGTGTGATACTGAGCAGTCTGTTTGCTAATAGTGAGTGGAAATCCTGTACAAGTGACTGCAACCAACACAAAGAAGATACTCGTTGCTACTTGGTATACACCCAAGTTGCTAGCCCCTAGATAATTGGACAAGAAGATCTTGAAGAAGAATGATATTATTCGTGAGATTATTGCAAATGAGGATACGGTAATTACCGCTTTGATCAATGCTCGCATAAGATATAGTATTGTACAAGCATTCAATTTATGATACAATATTGAAATGAAACTCACAATACCCGACTCTCTAGCTAGATTGGTGTCACACAATACAAGTAGTATGTATTGTGTGGGCGGGTATGTCCGCAACAGTATATCCGGATTGGGCAACACTGATATAGATATATGTGGAGACAAGTTGTCTACAGATCTATCTTTGCCACAAGGTGCAACTCTCAAGATTGTACAGAGAGATTTGGGTACTGCTACAATATGTATAGACGGTGATGTCTATGAGTATACACCATTTAGATCCGAAGAGTATATCAATGGCAATCATAGACCATGTCAAGTGCAATTTGGAGTGGATATGTATATGGACTGTATGCGAAGGGATTTTGCATGCAATGCAATATATTATGACTTGCATCGTCACGAGCTAATAGATATGTGCAATGGTGTGAGTGATTGCAAAGACAAAGTGCTGAGGGTGGTCAATGATAGGGTGTTTGATGTTGATGGGCTGCGTATTATGCGTATGGTGCGTATAGCGGCAGAGACTGGATACAGCATAGATAGAGAGACGCTAATGTATGCCAAGTCCAAATTGTACTTGCTATATGATATTAGCGTGGAACGCAAAAGGTTGGAGCTAGATAGATTGCTAAGAGCTGACGTCAAGTATGGTGTACCACAAGCCCATTGTGTAGGTCTACAATACTTGATAGACTGTGATATCTTGCAATATATAGATGCGGGTCTTGCTGATATCTCAATTCAAACAATGCTCAACTCTATGTCTAAGGCTACAGTTGATGTGAGACTAATAGTGTTGATGTACTATTGTACTAATCGGTCACATGTATTGGACAATCTTAGATACAGCAACGCAATCAAGCATCAAGTCCTAACAGTACTACAAGCATGCGATGCATACAATGACAATATGACAGACATACAATGTAGGCAATATTGTGTGGAGTGTATTGGGACAATCAAGCTAGTTGTACAACTTATGCAAGCTATTGATGTCAATGTGGACAAGATTGCCGCACAATTGCTATATATAGAGCACAACAATGTGCCTATCAATGTTAGACAGTTGAAGCTCAATGGCACTGACTTGGTACAATCCAATATACCATCTATCTACATAGGCAATATATTGTACAAGTTGTTGCAGTTGTGTGTTGAAGAGCCCCGTCTTAACAATAGACGATATTTGTTGACTCAGGCACAATTGATAGCGCATGATATGTGTGATGGCTATAGTCATTGAAATATTTTGTTTGACAGATGTAGGTATATTATTTATAATAAAATTATGGAAATAACAACACTGGTAGGTACATTTGATAGCAATACTTATATCATTGTGGGTGGTAAGGGGACTTTGATTGTTGATTGTGGCGCTGATATACAAGCTTTGACCAAAGTGTTGCACAAGAGTCCCAAGCCGTGGACATTGCTGTTGACGCATGGACATTTTGACCATATGCTCAATGCTGCACAATTGCAACGCATGGGAGCCAAAGTGTACATACACGAGTTGGATGCCGAACGCCTAACCACCAACAAAAACGAAGGCGAACGCAAGGAGTTTGTAGTTGAGAATTGTGAAGTATATGAGACGCTTAGAGGGGATCAAACACTTGATATAGCTGGGTACAATATACAAGTAATCCACACACCGGGACACACTGAGGGTAGTGTGTGCTACTTGATAGAGGACAAGCTATTTGCGGGTGATACACTATTTTTTGAAGATTATGGCAGGACGGATCTATATGGTGGGGACTTTGATAAGATCAAAAAGACACTATACAAGCTATTTGAGTTAGATCCTAGTATTGTAGTATATTCGGGGCACTATAGGACAACTACAATAGCACACGAATCCAAACACAATCCTATACACACAGGCAAAAACTAGATTGTAAAGAGATGCTAATATGGAGATGAAAGACGATTTTGGAGCAATGCTAGAAGGATACATGGGTGGATTGACTGACAAAACCAAATCCGAACCCAAAGTTGTCGTACATACCAAGCCAAAATCCCCAATTGTTAAGGAACTAGATGTGCATGGTTGCACATTGGCACAAGCAACTAAGAAATTGGAAGAAATGATAGTGTACTGTATAGCTAAGCGTATCCCAAAGTTCAAGCTAATACATGGCAAGGGCAATCACTCTCCAAGAGAGGGTGTGTTGCGACAAGAGCTACGCAAGATGTTGGACAACAACTCTCAAGTCAAGTTAGATATATGCCAACCCAAAGATGGTGGGCATGGTGCTATTTGGGTAATACTCAAATTGTAAATAAGATTGTGTATCTGGATTGATAATAGAGCTGGATTGGTGTTGTGATATACAATTGGAGGGTTGAGTATAAGATTGTATATAGGGAGTAGTATTGAGCAAAATTGGCAAAACAGTGTACAAGAAGTCAAGAAAGTATATATAAAACCAAAAAATGTCAAAAATAGTAGACAACAGTACAAATATATAGTATAATGGTGCTAAGCTTGCGAAGGTAGCAAGTGAGAAGTACATTATCCTGAATGGACTAATGGACTAATGGACTAATGGACTAATGGACTAATGGACTAATGGACTAATGGACTAATGGACTAATGGACTAATGGACTAATGGACTAATGGACTAATGGACTAATGGA
>JAISDO010000019.1 GCA_031264755.1 Clostridiales bacterium | reverse complement strand
AGATTGCTACCATCACTCGAATTTGTCATTGTCGTACAGTGCCAATGCAGGAGGACACACAGCCAAATGTCACTTGTGCAATCAGACAATCTACAACAGTCATTCGTTTGGTGGTGGTGTAGATAGATACCAAAGTTGCACAACTTGTGGCTACATGGTAGATAGTTGGACCGATACCATAACAGCAAGGATAGCCCAACGCCCATACATCTCTAGCTTGTTAGATTGCTGCCCTTAGACAATGTTGAGATAGTACAACCCACAAACAAAAAACAAAATTAATACAGCATATAATGGATAATAATATATAAATGACAAAAGAAATCAAATTGTTAAGCATAAGTAGTGTCTCAGTATGCTTAGAGCTAGTCAACGAGTTGGTCTATCACAACAACCTAGAGTATACTGTTATGCTCAATGGTGTAGAGATAGGCATAAAATCTAATCACAACATTATATCATTGTTTGATCTTAGTCCAGATACTCCTTATTATGTGCAAGTCTGGTTTGAAGATGGTAATATAATTAGTACAGAATTTAGGACTGCTGCTGAGAGTGTGGCTATCAATCTGCTTGACTTTTTGCCAACTAGAGATGGTTTTGCTCTAGATACTAAGGCATTGCAAGCAGCCATAGACTTTTGTCCATCCAATGGTAGGATAGTTATACCACAGGGTACCTATCTAATATCACCAGTCACACTCAAATCCAACATAACAATAGAGCTCAAAGAAGGAGCCGTATTGTTAGGTTCTACTTACATGTCTGACTACAAGGTCTTGCCGGGCAAGGTGACAGGATATCAACAACCCAATACTAACTATGATAGACAATCCAATGTACAGCCAAAAGTCATACATATATCTTATTGGCAAGGTATGCCCATAGAGAGCTATCAACCACTATTGTGTGCTTATGGTGCTAGCAATATCAATATAGTAGGCAAAGGGACAATTGACGGCAATGCCAAAGATAGTATATGGAAAGCTGATGCCAACAACAAAAATATAGCTAGACCCAAGTTGCTATTTTTGAATGGTTGTAGCAATATATTGTTGCATGGCAACAATTATGTTAATTCGGCTTGTTGGTGTATACACTCGTTTTTTTGCAACAATGTGGGCATATATGATACCAATATTGTTAGCCTCAACCAATCTCTCAACAACGACGGTATCAATCCCGAATCTTGTGACAACACAGCAATAATTGGTTGCAACATAACAGTCAATGACAATTGCATATCTGTCAAAGCCTGCAAGTTTGAGGTGGCAAATTCATTGAATAAGCCTTGCAAAAACATAATTATACGCAATTGTGTACTGCGTCAAGGGCATTCGGGCATAACTATAGGGCATCAATTGGGTGCAGGGCTATACAATATGTATGTCTATCAATGTCTTATCATAAGTGCAAATAGGGGATTGAGTAGCCAAAGCTATAGAGGTAGTGGTGGCAGTATCAAGAATTTGTCTCTCAAAAATATAATTATGATAGATGTAGCCACTCCAATATCTATCAACTGCTTCTATAACGGTGACAATAGCAACACCGAACACATACAATCTCGCAAACCACAATTGCCCAACAAAGGTACGCCTGCAATTGACAATCTCAAATTTGAGAATATTGTTTGTACAGGGGTCCGGAATGCCTGTATCTTTATATACGCTCTTCCTGAGAGTCCCATACAAAATATTGTCTTCAACAACCTGCACTTTGGTGTGATTGACACAGTTGCCAAAGGTATGGTAGCCGAACTTGACGGAATAACAGAATGCTCCAAACGTGGTCTTATCACACTCAATGTCAGCAATATTGTGCAACACAATGTAGTATATGATGGCATAGATGGACATGATTTTTTTGATCCATTTGGAGTAGAGTATATGCTCAGTGATTGAATATTGTTTTAAGTTTGCCAACTAATAATTTGGCTACTATTTGCTATTGATACTTGATATAGTATGTCTACAATCTTTGCATTAGATTGGTGTATAAATATAAACTTGTCTGCATTGTTAGGTTGACCTGACAGTTGTATAATGGTATACTAGAGATATGAAGAATCATTATGATATAATTATAATAGGCGGTGGTCCTGGTGGACTCACTGCTGCCATATATGCTGGACGTGCCAACAAGAGTGTATTGTTGATAGAGAGTTCTATACTAGGTGGTGTTATGGCTAGCACTGAACGTATAGACAATTATCCTAGTTTTGTCACAACTAGTGGCATGGATCTAGCTCTCAAAATGGAAGAACAGGCATTGGCGTCCGGAGCAGAGATAGAGTATGCCACAATATCCAAGCTAAACTGCGACAACAAGACTATAATACTAGATGATGGCACAACAATCAGTGCCAACTCTATAATAATAGCCACAGGTGCAGGTAGCAAAAAACTGGGCATAGGCAGAGAAGACGAATTGACAGGCAATGGTATATCCTACTGTGCCACATGTGATGGAGCTTTTTTCAAAAACATGCCTGTAGCAATTGCAGGTGGTACCGTGCATACTACAACTGATGCTATCTACTTGGAGCCTATAGTTAGTCAATTGACTATGTTTGTACCTACTGACAAACTCAAGGGATTGCCTGACCATGTCAAATTGTTGCAAAACTCTCCCAAAGTCAATGTTGTATACAACGCACGTATAAGCAATGTGGGAACAGTCAAAAAAGGCATGAGAGAAGTAGTCGACACAGTAACAGCCATGGATGCCAATGGCAAGCAATATATAGCCAACATACAAGCTTTGTTTGTGGCATTGGGTACTATGCCTAATAGCCACTTAGTATTCGGTCAGGTGGACACAGATAAGAATGGTGCCATAATAACTGACAATCGTATGCGTACATCCAAACCAGGAATATATGCAATAGGTGACGTAAGGTCAGATAGTATCAAGCAAGTTATTATAGCTTGTAGTGATGGTGCTGTAGCCGTATGTACAATACTAGGAAGCGTAGTATATGCCAAAAAATAATACCAATCTTTGAGTTTGTAGCACTTAGTACTATGCTCAATTGTACTAAGTGCTTGACAAGCAAAGTATACGCAAGACAATCTAGAGTTTATCAGAGTTCAATTCTTTGAGGTGATTGTCCATGTACTGCAACATCAATATGTCCTTGTAACAACTCTAGTATAACCAATCCGTTGCTTTGTGGCGTAGGATAATATTGCTTGACCTCAGTGGATAGAGTTGAGTGTATCTCCGCTACCAAAGTCTCATTGTCTACAGGCTTGGCTTGAGCATACACCCTAAATGCACCTTTGTCATTAATAGCAAAAAAGGCAATATTAGGATTGGCAAGTATTTGTTTGTAGACAGTTTTTGTATTGTTAGTACACAAATATATTTTGCCTTGATAGACCCCCTGCCATTGCCACCCTCTTATGTCAGGATTGCCTCTGGAGTCACATGTAGCCAACGATCCTGCCGTGTGTGCAGGCAACAGTATATTAAATTCTTGAAGAGTCATTGTATATATAATCCTCCTATTATAGATCAATATGCTTAGTATAACATATATGCAACATTAAAACAAGTACATCAGTCAAAATTGAATATGCTTAACAAGTTAGATAATACTAAAATAAGAAGACAAAAAATGTCAAAAATAGATTGACAAAACTAGATATATCTAGTTTACTAGATATCAAAAAATTGTCAACTTAGATAAAGATGTAAGATTGGGGAGAGGGGTGTATAGGTCTCGGTAGTTGAGTAGAGTATAGAGAGTAGTTTGAGGTATCTGATTGTACATAAAGGTACCTAAGACTAGGACTATACCAGTGGAGAGCCACATAAATAAGACAACGAGAGAGTGTAAAGCATGTTGAGAAATGTAGCATAATACCTATATGAGAAAGTATGGTGGATACATGAGGATGCTAATGGCAATGTCTATATAAAAGAAGATTCTACTCAATCTAGGGCGTGGTTTCAGGCTGGTAGTGAGGTAAGGGGACCGTATTCTCCAACTGACCTTGCAGGTGTGAATTATTTGACTAACGAAGTTAAAGCGTACATGTTTTTGGGTGCGACAGCTTTGGTAGTCGGTGCATTGTATGCTCTAATGGCTGCTATTAGCACACCTGCAATTGTTGGTCCAGTTGTGCTTGGTGCAATATCTGTTGCTGCTTTGTTTCTTGCTCCATTTTTGTTTGGAATATCTTTTGCAGCCAACAATGCTTTGATTGCGGCAATAAGGATAATGGAAAGTGGTAGATGGTACAAGGTTGCTCGCAACTGGAACTGGCTAGGTATTATTACAGGTTATGACGATTGGACCGTATAATTGTGATTGCAATTGAGGTATGTTGGTATTAATGCAACTTTGGATAATATTTTTGTTATACTTTGGGTTGTAGCTGTTATTGTAACTATAGTTGTGGGTATGGTGTGTGCTGTCAAAGTGCTCAGGAGATATAGAACCAAGCAATTGATATACCGAATACAACGGCCAAAATGACAATATTATATGTTTCTACTTTTGTAACAATAATAGTATTGCCTAGCCAGTGGATAAGCTTTGTCAATTTTGTCAGTATGGTATTGATGTTGGTCAGTATAATTATACTGTACAAAGTATTATACAAAAATTGAGCTAAAGATTGGCAGATTAGGCAATCATTAATCAAACAACACTACTCTTGTATAACACTAGTTTGCAAGAGGGGTGTTATTTGTATAGATATATCACATTACTTGCATTATACTGCTTGAATAAGATTTGAGGAAAACAGTATTCGGACACAGTTTGAGATATGTATCTACGGTCAACACAATGATAAGGATAAGTCACATCCTCGTGCTACTAGTGCTCTACTCTATTCACAATCACTTCTTTATTGCATTTGAGATTTCTATTTATAATATTTGCATGTTTTTGTGTATACAAGACTCTCCAAATTTGATTTGTAAAATATTGTATAGGCTAATAGTTACACTTGAGTTTAATATTTGTTAATAAATATGATATAATTAAGACACTAAATATTAATAATGACAACATATTTGCATTGAAATAAAGGAGATCCCCAAATTATGGACAATCAACAGGCTTTTGCTGAAGAAGGTAAGGCTCTTGTATTGGAGACCAAGGTAGATCATAGAGTAGACACCGTATCTAGCGTATCAGAGTATATACGACTCATCAAGCGCAAACATGAGCTTATTGACGGTAGAGACGAAGTTGCTTTTTATAGAGGTCAAATCAAAGCCAAATTTGATACTGACGATATAGAGACCTCCAACCCCAAGTCTTCTATCTTTCGCAACAAAAAATATAGAACAGCCAAAGGTGAAATTGGCAAAATCTTCTATGAAAAAAAATATTATTATGAGGCCATAACAAGATTGCCTAGCGAGTTTAATGGATTGTCTAGTGTAGATAGATTGGTCAAAATGTCACATTATGGTTGGCCTACACGCTTGCTAGACTTTACAACACTACCTCTTGTGGCGTTGTACTATGCTTGTAGCGACGCTGTAGTAGAGCAAAATCGCAATATAGCACTCTTGGAAAGATCTAATGCTATAGACGGCGTAGTGTATCATATCAACCAAAAATTTCCCACTAAGATTGGTGGAGATGGCATACTATCTTACGATAGTGATAGAGCCTTGTTGCTCGCTTGTTTGCCTAGGTTGACTTATAGAGAACAAAAGGTAGTAGAGATAGTTGCAGAATACTTGTTGAGTAGGCAATTGCGAATCAAAGGCAACGTAAGAACTGGTCTTGATATTGTCTTCAAGGATATTATAGATATAGCACTCAAAGAGAATTCTAAGGTACTCAACAAAGATTATGGAGACGGACAAGAGGAGCAGTTGGATTTTTACACTGTTAGTAAGATATTTAGCAAATTGTACTCAGAAGCCGAAAGAGAGAGTTCTACATTTAGAGACTTCAACACCAATCCCGAAGATCTACTCAATCCTTACATGATATTGCCTCAGCTCAACAAGCTTAAGACTGACAAGTTGGCGGCTCAAGGTTTGGCTTTTTGCATGGCAGGATTGCGTCAAGAAACTATGACGTGCAAGAAGATAATAGTGCCAGTCAACGAAAAACCAAATATACTAGAAGAACTAAGTCTATTAGGTATCAACAAGGTCACACTCAACAATGATCTGATATCACATGGCGAATTTGTCAATAGCAAAGTAGACAAGTTCTTGCTACAATAATATTATCAACCAAAGATGACAAACTAAGTGTTAATCATCACTTCAATATCAAGCAATCCAGTTTGGTTTGATACAAGTTTGTTGTATTGGATACAATAAGAAGATTAAATAAGCATTGTATGCTTATTAAAATACCACAATAGTTGTTTGTTTGGGAACAACTATTGTGGTATAATATTACATAATAATTTTGAGGGTCAATTTATGACTAATGATTTGGATACACAATTGGACACTATAGATCAAAACGCAATTGATACAGCTAATCTTCAACCTATCAACTCAACTAATTTGTATGTATCAATTGATATCAAAACTCAATTGGCTGCCGAATTTGGTCTGAGGCAAGAGCATAGTAGCAATATTGTAGATCTAATAGCAGATGGCAATACTATACCATTTATAGCAAGGTACCGCAAAGAAATGCATGGCAATTGTACTGACGAGACCTTGCGTGATTTTGCTGATAGGTTGACATATCTCAACAATCTAGAACAACGCAAAAATGAAGTTATGCAATCTATACTCGGTCAAGACAAATGGACAGACGAGCTCAATATAGCCCTAACCAATGCCAAAACAATGACCGAAGTAGAGGACATATATAGACCATACAAACAAAAGAAAAAGACAAGAGCATCTATCGCTATACAAAGTGGGTTGCAACCTCTTGCTGATATTATCCTAGCTCAAGAGATGCAACAGGGTGATATCGTGGAGATAGCGACACTCTATGTCAATACAGACAATGGTATTGATACACCAGAGCAAGCTTTGCAAGGAGCTCAAGATATCATAGCCGAAATAATCAGTGATGATGCCAATTGTCGCAAAGCTCTAAGACAGTTGTACGCATCAAGTACCAAACTCAAAGCAACATTGTGCGAGAGTACAGACAAAAATAAAGATAAACTGTTGACATACGATACCTACAAAGACTTTGAGCAACTTATCAAAGATTTGCCTAGTCATCGCATATTGGCTATCAATAGAGGCGAAAAGGACGAATGCATCAAAGTAAATATCATACAAGATGCTGAAGCCTGTATAGAGATATTGTACAAAGCATATATCAAACCTAGTATCTTCAAAGATACTATGCATGCTACAGTGCAGGATTCTTATGATAGATTGATAGCACCCTCTATAGAGAGAGAGACTCGTAGCGACTTGACAGACAGAGCTAATGAGCAAGCTATCAAGATGTTTGAGACCAATCTACGTCCACTCTTGATGCAGCCGCCACTCAAAAACAAGATAATATTAGGTTTGGATCCTGGTTATCGTACAGGTTGCAAACTAGCAGTGATAGACAAATCTGGCAATATATTGGATAGTGGTGTTATATATCTAACCAAGTCTCAAGCTGAGTTGCAGCAAGCTAAGGATATTGTTGCCAAGCTAATATCCAAACACAACATAGATGTAATATCTATAGGCAATGGGACAGCTAGCAAAGAGACAGAAATCTTTGTATCCGATCTAATCAAATCTCTAGACAGATCTGTTAGCTATGCAATAGTCAATGAGGCAGGAGCTAGTGTGTACAGTGCTAGCAAACTAGGCACCGAAGAATTACCTAATTATGACGTAACAATACGTGGAGCTGTGTCCATAGCCAGACGACTACTTGACCCTTTGGCAGAATTGATCAAGATAGATGTCAAGAGCATAGGCGTAGGGCAATATCAACACGATATGCCACAAAAACGCCTAACACAAGTACTCAACGGCGTAGTAGAGTCTTGCGTCAACAATGTAGGTGTGGATATTAATACCGCATCATATAGTCTATTGTCCTATGTGTCAGGTCTCAACATGTCTATAGCCAAAAATATAGTTAAGTATAGAGAAAATCATCCTTTTAGTAGCAGAGAAGAATTGCTACAAGTACCCAAATTGGGACCAAAAGCTTATCAACAGTGTGCTGGTTTTTTGCGTATTAGCGAAGCTAGCAACATATTGGACAACACAGCAGTCCATCCAGAGAGCTATCAAGCGGCAAATACCCTATTGCAACTATTGCAACTTGATACCGATGCCAATGGTATCAAAGATATCAAAACCAAAGTTGACGCTATAGGTATCAACAACATAGCGTCACAATGTAGTATTGGTGTACCTACACTACTTGATATAGTACAAGAATTGGCAAAGCCAGGTAGGGACATTAGGGACAGTTTGCCGCCCACAGTATTACGTGCAGATCTAATGCAACTAGAAGACCTACATGTAGGTATGGAACTAGACGGCGTTGTACGCAATGTTATAGACTTTGGAGCTTTTGTAGATATTGGGGTTCATCATGATGGTCTAGTACACCTAAGTCAGTGTGCAGATTATTACATAACACATCCTTCGCAAGTGCTCAACGTAGGGGACACTGTCAAAGTGCGTATCATAGAAGTGGATCTAATCAAAAAACGTATAGCATTGACCATGCGTACCAAAGGACTGGACAAGCCAACCAAAAAAACCGAAGAGCAAAAACTTGAACAAAGACAACAACATACTCAACACACACGCAACGACAACAATAGATACTCTAGTGTTAGTATAGAAGACATGTTGCAACAGTTGACATCCAAATACAAAAAATGACATATACATTACCAAAAATTGACAAGCACAAAAACATAGTGACAAGCAATAAGTTGTAATAATATTGCTTGTCATTAATAATTCTTTGTGGTAATATATGTTTATTATATATATTACTAATGCGATATATGTTTGTTTGTGGAGGTCTTGATGACTGAATTGAGAAAAAAATATGGTCTATTCACGTGTATAGCTATGATAACAGGCATTGTTATTGGCAGTGGAGTATTTTTTAAGTCAGGCACTGTGTTGAGCTCTACTGGTGGCAATATGTACTTGAGTATTGCAGCTTGGCTCGTGGGTGGATTGATAATGTTGGTGTTGTGCTATACCTTTTGTGTTATAGCGGGCAAGCACCCCAACTCGCCAGGTCTTATGGGGTATGCTGACGACCTAATTGGCAAAAAGTACAGTTACTTTATTGGATGGTTCTGGGCGACTATGTATGCCCCTGTCTTCTCTGCTGTAGTGTCTTGGGTTTCGGCCAATTATACAGTAGTGTTGTTTGGGCTCAATGATGATGGTGCCGTATGGATGATTGCAATGGGGTACATGCTGTTGTTGTACACACTCAATACTCTAGCTCCCAAGATATCCGGCAAATTCCAAGTGTCGGCATTGGTAATCAAGCTCATACCCTTGATTCTTATGGCTATCATTGGTACGATTGTAGGACTAGTCAATGGTACGACTGTGGACAATTTTGGCACTACTGTAGTTACTGAAGCAGCCGAAAATCCTTTTTTTACTGCAATTATTGCTTGTTTGTTTGCTTATGATGGTTGGATTGTAGTGACCAGTATAGTGCCAGAAGTCAAAAACGCAAAAAAAACCGTACCATTGGCACTCTTGATTGGTGCTATAATAATTGTCGGCGTATATATAGTGTACTTTATAGGTATTGCTAGTACAATGCCTACAATAGACCTAATTACAGGCAATGGCAACGAAGTAATTAAGACTGCTTTTAGCAAAATATTTAGCAATGTTGGTGGGACGTTATTGTTTGTGTTTGTAATTATATCTTGCTTAGGTACCGCCAATGGTATGACTATGTCCTCTACCCGAAGTATGTATGCTTTGGCCAACAAACGTATGGGCATAGCTCAAGACACTATGGGACATGTGACCCCCGCAACCAATATGCCTGCCAACTCGGGTCTCATAGGCCTACTACTATCGGGTGTATGGTTGGTTGTGTGGTATTTTAGTATTACTAGATTAGGTGGAGCATTTGACATATCCGAGTTGCCTATTGTCTTCTTGTATGCTATGTTAGTACCTATCTTTGTAGCAACTATGCACAAGCACAAGGACCTACATTGGTTCAATAGATTTGTGGCACCTATTGTCTCTATAGGATGTACTGTCTTCTTGATAATAGCTCTTGTATACTCACACAAGTGGTATGTACTATGGTTTTTGGGTGTGTTTGCGGTTGTCCAAATTGTAGGTATAATGTTTATGTATATCGGCAAACCTCAGCAAAACGACTACACTGAAGAAAAATATCAACAATTGGAGAACAACACAATCAATACAATGCAACTAGATTAAGTATATTGTTGTATGCTAGTTGCAAAAGCTATCAGGGCGTCTTTAACAAGCTCCTTGATAGCTTATTGGCATTGCTACAACTTTTTGTTGCTTATATTGCCAAATTGTGGTATATATAATAGTATACATACTTAATATTTAATGTTCAAAAAGTCAAAGAGGAGTTGCTATGAACGACTTTGTATATCACAACAAGACCAAACTTGTATACGGCAAAGGTGTAGAGAACCAAATAGGACAACATATTCTAAGTTTTGGTGCTAGCAAGGTTCTGATAGTATATGGACAGAACTCCACAATCAAGAGTGGGTTGCTTGATAGAGTCAAGAAGAGTCTATTGGATAGTGGATTGGACTGTGTGGAATTTGGTGGAGTAGTTGCCAATCCACACAAGGTGCATATGTTGCAAGGTGTAGACTTGGCCAAGTCCTCAGGCATAGACTTTGTACTTGGTGTGGGCGGAGGTAGTGTGCTTGACGAGGCTAAGGCTATTGCTATAGGAGCTGTCAATGATGATGTTTGGCATTATTTTAGTGTCAAGACACAACCTTTGACCAAAGTGTTGCCTATAGGGGCAATTTTGACATTGCCAGCAACAGGTAGTGAGAATAGTACTGCCACAGTAATAAGAGATGCTGACACTGGTCTCAAGTATGATTGTGGTCACGATTTATTGCGTCCAATAATAGCATGTGTCAATCCCGAATTGATGTTTACGTTGCCAAAAGTACAAATAGCCAATGGTGCTTCGGATATGCTAGCACACATGTTAGAGCGATATTTTAGTCCTCAAGACAATGTGGTTGTGACTGACAACTTACTCAAAGCTGGGATACAATCAGTATTTGCAATAGCGCCCAAATTGTATACAGACAATACCAACTATCAACTATGGAGTGAGTTTTGTCTACTAGGGACTATAGCACACAATAGCATGTTGTCTCTGGGTCGTACAGAGCAAGATTGGGCTACTCATCGTATAGAAAATTTGTATTTATCAGGTGTACACAATATAGCACATGGTACCGGACTCGCAATAATTTTTGTAGCATGGCTCAAACATATCTCCAACAAGCGACCACACAAGATACTGCAATTTTGCAAAGATGTAATGTTAGCCACGGGCAAAACTGATAGACAAATCATGGATAACGGTATCTTTAAGCTTGTAGAATTCTACCATTCTTTAGATTTGCCAACATCTATGTCTGCAATCAATATAGACTATCAAGTAGTCAATCATTTGGTCAAAGATAAATTTGACAACAATAGTTCATTGGGATCATATGGGCAGCTCAATGCGTACGATATCACAACTATATTTGAGCTAGCCAAATAAATAAATGAAGACAATTGTTAAGATACAACAGCTACCTCTCGATGACATGATGTCATTGCGTCATGATGTATTTGTAGTAGAGCAAAATGTACCTATAGAAGAAGAGTTGTGCGATGACGAAAGCCTATTTGTACATATTGGGTTATACATAAATAGTGCTATCGTGGCTTACTGTAGATTGCTCATAGATACTGATACTGTACATATAGGTAGAGTATCAGTATCCAAGTCTATGCGTAGACAAGGTATGGGGCGTCAAATTATGAATATAGCTCATGACTATGCCAAAGATGTAGGATGCAAAATATCCAAATTGTCAGCTCAGCTTCATGCGTTAGATTTCTACCTCAATCTAAACTATGTCTCTTATGGAGATCAGTATATGGATGCTGGCATACCACACATATCTATGCTCAAATATCTAACACCAAATAACTTGACATATTAGTTCAAATACAATACAATTACTTGTATGCAATTAAGTCAAAAAGCTTTGCTTAATTGTCTTTGTTTGTGGTTATATTTTTAGGAGTTATTCAAAAAGATGAAGAGAACATATCAACCAAAGAAACGCAAAAAGTCCAAAGTGCATGGATTTAGATCAAGAATGAAATCCACTGCAGGTAGACGTGTATTGCAACGTAGACGTGCCAAAGGTCGCAAATTGTTGGTACCAAAGAGATTAGGGACTAACTAGTGATTGAGTTACCCTCGTGTCAAATTACCCAACTGTAGCTAAGTGACTGAGGGGAGTATGTCATGCTAAAAAAAAACTATCGTTTGACCAAGAACGGATCTTTTAACTACTTATACAAGCATGGATTAAGGCAAAGCTCCTCATGTCTCAGACTATATTTTGTCAAAGGCAAGAAGACTAAAGTGGGCTTTAGTGTAAGCAACAAAGTAGGCAATGCCGTAACTCGCAATCTTGTCAAACGACGGTTGCGTAGCATTGTATCTAGCTTGCTACCACAGTTTGTGTTGCAAGCTCAAGTTGTATTAGTAGCCAATCAGACTATTGTTGATTGCAACTATGCCAAAATGTATAGACTAGTACACGACTTGTTATTGCGTGCCAATATATTGGGTAGTTAGTGGTATGTGCATTGATATTTTTGATACAAAATCAACCAAACTTGTATTGATTTATGTTTGACTATGCTAATGTTAATGTCGCCAAGCAACTTGATGTGCGGTACAATGCAGTATTGCATGCCACTCAACATTTGCAACTAGCGAATAATCACAACATCTTCGCTACAATAGTCAGCATCCTGACATTGCGGTGGGTGTTTGTTGTACTTATATACCTTTATAGATGGTTGCTATCGCCAATATTGCCACGAACTTGCATATATCACCCTACATGTAGTACGTATTGCTTGCAAGCCATTCGAAGTTTTGGCACAATACGTGGGACTATGCTAGCCACCAAGAGGATATTGAGATGTCACCCTTTTGCAATTGGTGGGGTGGACTTGTTGCCCGACAATATTAATGGAGTTGTAAAATGGCTTTTGTGAATACTATAGTATCTTGGTTGACCATACAACATGTATTGGACAAGCCTAGTGGGTTTCCATGGGAGCTCATACTCTTGCATGGTCTAGATTTTGTGCAAAATTTTGGACTAAGGATACTTTTGTTTGCTGTATTGCTCAAGGTATTGCTCTCTCCACTTGATGTATATTCTAGATACAAGATGCGCAAAAATGCCCGAATAACTTTAGCACTCAAAGACAGGCTAGCCGATCTCAAACGTCAATATGCTGACGACAGGATGGAGTACCAACGTCGTGAGATGGCAATGAAGAGACAGGAAGGTTTTAGTCTATTTGGTTCTTGCTTGCCTATCATTGTATCCTTAATATTGTCTATATGGATATGGGGTAGTGTGCGAGGGATGTCAGAGTATGGCAATATGCGTCAATACTTGGAGTTGTACGATGTATATCAAAGAGAGATGGCGATAGCCCCCGAAGATAGCAAATATGATGCCAACAGTCCTACTGAACGTGCTCAACAAGCTGTATTTGAATATTTTCAAAACAATAGGCAGCTGGATAGTTTTCTTTGGATCAAAAATATCTGGTCATCAGATACCCCTTGGACAAGTGCAATTCCCGACAATCTTAATAGTGCTGGAAAATTTGCTAGAGACAATCTCATAACAGTCCAAGAGTTAGACAAGGATGGCAATGTTACAAAGTCTTACAAATTGGACGACAGTGAGTTCAATGACTTGTTAGCTAGGTATGATGTTGTCACAAAGATGATTCGCAATGATCCATCTAACAATACCAATGGACTGTTGATACTCATACTTTTCTCCAGTGGAGCTATGTTTTTGTCTCAATTACTTGTTCAAAGAGCACAAAAAGCTGGGCAATCTATGAGTGTTAATACCGACAGTCCATTTGCTAATGCGTTGCAAAACAACATGAAAGTTATGATATATATAATGCCTGCTATTATGGCATTCTTTATGTTGTTGCAACCAGCTGCTTTCACTTTGTATATTGGTATAGGTAGCGTCACTACTACAATAATCAGTCTCACCAGTACTCAAATAATGAAAAGTTTTGAAAAACATCACGAGCGAGAACTCGTCACCAAAGTGCAAAAGTATGGTAGACCAGATCCAAAAGAGTTATTCAATATACAAGATATAGAGTTTGACAAACAAGATAGTAGCACATCACAAGATAAAAAAGAATAATCAATAATGTTCTTTCTGAATCTAAGATTGCATTCACAAACCAAAGATTAATCCAAAAAGATCTTCTCAAATTCCCCAACACTTTAGATTGAATTTGAATATGATAGAGATAGAAAAAATTACAGATAATATAGGAGATTGTATAGAAGAGTGTCTACAACAACTAAACGCTAACCTAAGCCAAGTAGATATTCAGGTGATGCAATATGGTCTATTTAAGAAAACAAAACTCAAAATAAAACTCAACCACGAAGAGCAATCATTGAGAAGACACAAGCGAGAGCAGTTGTTGCACAAGCAAAACAATAACCATCCAAATATAAACAATGTAGAATCCAAAGATATTCCTATTGCAATCAGTACTATACCAACACCAAGAGTTCAACACAATGACAAGCTCAAACTAGATACAACAGCACATATCAACGCTAAGCATATTACTAATTCTCAAATAGATCAAACTCTCCAAGTTGTCAACAATACTCAACCCCAAATTAATCTCAATATGGACAAGTTTCTCAAAAAAGGAGAATCTTTGTCAAATCCAGACCAATATACTAGACATGATAAGTCCAATCACAATCCCAAAGGACAACAAGTCAAAAAACAACCAAAACCAAAGCAAGTATACAAAAACAATATTGCCAATGATATCATCAATACCCCGACCACATTTGAACTTTCTCAAGAGCAAAAACAACAGATTTTTGACAAGTTTTTACCTGATATATCCAAGCTAGAATTGTTATCTGATCATCCTGTCGTAGAGTACCTAAGCAATATACTACAATTGATGCATGTCCCAACAGACAATATACTATGCTATGCTAATGGTAAGGATCTGTATATACAAATTGATAGTATAGATGTTGCACTATTGTCTCATCGTGGTGAAATATTAGATTCTCTAGAGATATTAGCTCATACTTTTGTCAATAGGAGCCAACAACACAACATCAAACTAACTATAGATAGCCAAGACTATAGGCACAAACGTCTCAATTCGCTATTGAATTATGTATGCAAAACATCAGACAAAGTAGTAAAAATAGGTCGCAAAATCAAACTAGAGCCTATGAGTGATATCAACCGCAAATTTGTCCATACTGTGCTAGAATTGGACAATAGAGTATTTGCAAAATCTGAAGGTCAGGGCAATAATAGGACTATTGTAATTTTTAATAATAGAGAATCTCTATAGTAAGCATAGATTTGATTGTTGCCAAACTTTGTGATTAGTATCAACTCATTTGTTTGTTGGAGCACTCAAGCAATTACAAAAAATTATTAATATAATTTCTTGCACCTAAGAGTTTGACTACTAGCACAGCAACTATGATTTAGTATGAAGATTCAATCCAAAAGTGTAGTTGTAAGAGCTATAATATGCATTGTGCTACTAAGTGTTTGCATATATTTTGTAAAAGATATAATATATTTGGTGGTTACAATTGTCGTATTGATACTATTGTGCATAGCGATAATTATCAACTTTTGTTATCAACAATACAAGCTCAAACTAGCTACCCCTCCACCACAATACAAGACTAAAGACAATATAGTTAGCTCAGTTGAACATGACTTTTATCAAAAGCTTGTGAGAGCAGTACCTAATTACACAGTATTGCAACAGGTACCTCTAAGCAATATAATAGACAAAGTATCACACAATGCTTTTCGCAACGAGTTGTTTAGAGTGATAGATTATTGTATAGTAGAACGCTCGTCGTACAAGCCAATATTGTTGATAGAGCTCAATGACGCATCTCACAAAAAGTCAGATAGAAGATTGCGTGATCAAAAAGTCAAAGATATATGCAACATTGCCAACATCAATCTGATCTTTTTTTATACCAATGTGGACTATGATATCAAGACTATATCACGCACAATCCGCAAAGCAATGAAAACAAAAATAAAAAGATCACAATAGTTTGTATCTTGCAATCTTTTTGTAAATATTATTGTTGATATTGAATTGGGCTCAGTCAATACAATACTCTCATTCGGTCTCATAGATATCAACTATTTCGCCATAGTACATAGTGTGATAGTCTTTGTTGTGGTACATCTGCTCATTGAGATGCTGAGATATGTTGTTGCGAGCTATATTGGATGTATGGATAACTTTGCACTCTATGTGCAAGCCACAATCTCCAATTAGATAAGTATCTATCTTTTTGGCCTTGATTGGGTGCAAATGCAGTTCTACAAACTTGTTGTGTGTGCGACCACTAGTTATGTCAGTCTTGACTATAGCATCTCTCAAATCTTTGTATGGCACACTTACACCAAACTCCTGAGTCTGTTCTATAATTTCGTGAGATAGTTTGTTGTTGCGTACGGGTAGTATAAACAACCATCTATTGAAAAAATATCCAAAACCACCCCAGTGTGTACTCATCAAGTTGGGAGTCTTATTGCCACAAGTCACAAACAGTCCTTGCTCTATTAGTGCTCTCTCAGTCTTATCTATTTGTTTTTGTGTTATCATATATTACCGATAGTATACTACATATATGTCAAGTTGTCAATATTTATATTAGTACAAAAACTAACAAATTTTATACAATTGTGTTCAGATAATCTATAGCTATATCCAATATCGTACATGCAATACACTATCAAACGAACAAACCGCAAAACTATATCCATAACAGTCAAAAACGGTTCAGTAATAGTCACAGCACCACAAAATGCGAGTCAAAACAATATAGAGGACTTTGTCTTGCTCAAACGAGATTGGATAGCTAGACATGTAGCTCAACAAAAGACCAACATCAATCCGCTTGTTGTCAATTATAGAGCAATATTGTTGTATGGCAACTTGATTGAGATCAAATACAAGTCAGACATTGTTGCAACCGAGTTGAGAGACAATATACTGTACCTCAACACACAATATCAAGCCAATCCAAAAACAGAAATAGTCAAATGGTTGAGATCAATGGCTTGTGTATTATTGCAAGAAGAATTGTCTAGTATATCCGCCGCTGTCAGTATACCATTTAGTGGATTTAGACTGGGCAACATCAATGCTAAGAGGGTATGGGGAAGTTGCAATAGCAAAAACAAAATAATGCTCAATTTTAGATTGATTATGGTACCTAAGCCACTATATAGATATGTTATACTGCACGAATTGTGTCATACAATACACCTCAATCACAGTCGTGAGTATTACTTGCTATTGGACAAAATATGCCCAAATCACAAGCAACTCAAAGCTGAACTCAAAAAATGGTCCCAACTCAATACTATATATTAGCAACTAACAATAGCGATCCACTACGCAAGATGTGGATCGCTATTGTTGCAGAGTAAATAAGCTATGCCAAATTTGACACTAAATTAGAGCAAATACTTGAGATATATCTCCTTGTTGCAGTAGTATATTAGAGTGATACTGTATATTGTCCATATCTTTGGCTAGTACATTGAGATGACTATCCAACAAGCTATACTTGCTGTCCACTTGTACTATACAATACATATCACTTTGGTCTTCTATGACTTGAATATTGTCAAAGTACTCTATAGTCTCAACAAAGATATTGTACAATCCATACTGTCCAGCGTCTTCTACTAGTATATAATTGCCAAAAATGCGATCTGTTGTTATTGTTTGGACAATATCTATCAGCATGAGTTGGTCTAGTATGACTGTCTTGTTCAAATCATACAACAATACTTTGTCGTCATATGTATTGTACCATACTATACCGTTGCTAATACTTGTAGGCACATAGCTAGGATACGGTGGTATAATGCCAGATTTGCCCGATGTATGTATCCACATGTATTCGGTAGATTTGACACCTATAGCATAAGAGTCTACAAAGCTAGTTATATAATCAAAGTATGGTGGCACAACAATCTCCAATTGTCGGGATACGATGCCATACAGCAACTTTTGATCCTGAACTATGTATAGGTCATCCTCAACACTCACAATCTTGATACCTTCAATATGGATAGGTGAGTAGGACTGATGTATGATATCCTCTATATGATGTATCCCAATAGAAGATTGCAAGTGCGTTGCATCTATTGGTACGAGATTTTGTAATAATATACCTTCGGTCAATAACACAATATGACTAACATTGAGTTGATAGATATCATATCCAATATTGCTATGGCATACGGCTATATTGCCCAAGATAGATATATCTTGATATGTAGGTTGTAGTACAGTTTGTCCAAAAATATTTTGTATACCCCATAGACCATCTTGATAGTACTCTATACAATTGGGATTGAGTCTACGTCTCTGAGCGGTAGTCAACGCTTGCAACTTGGGGTGATTGGCCAAGTCTTGTAGTGGCAATGGCGGGATATTGCTAGGTCTAGTTACTTGATCTAACTGTATACCGTTGCTATTGTTAGCATAATCATAGTATACAACACAGCAATTGACAACTACAAGCAATATCACAATACAAACAACAAGAGATCTCAACTTGCCAATTACAAATTTGTGTTTTGATTGTTGCATAATCAAATATACCTCTAATACAGCAAAACTTGCAATATATCCATCTTTGCAAGTTTGTGTTTTGCTATTGTTTGTCTCTCAATATTACGGTGTTGGCAGCTGCTCGTTTGATTTCTTCGCTCGTTTGGGCATAGTGTTTTTTGGTAGTGTTGATGTCTTTGTGACCCAATACCTCTGCTACAACATATATATCTTGAGTATCTCTGTATAGTTGAGTCCCAAAAGTTGACCGTAGTTTGTGTGGGCTAATTTTTTTGAGTGGACTAATCTGTTTGGCATATTTTTTGACCAGCAATTCTACTGCTCGCACAGAGATACGTTTGCCTTGCATTGACAAAAATAGTGCATTGGTGTCCAGATGCCTACTTGCAACATATTCTTGTCGCCACATACAATACTCGTTGAGCGACTTTGCAACCTCAGTGTTAAAATACAATATAGATTTGTTGCCGCCTTTGCGTGTTATACAAAAGCTATTGTTCCTAAAATCTATATCAGTTGTATCCAATCCTACAAGCTCACTTACACGTATACCAGTACCTAAGAACAACGTAAGCACAACTAGATCTCTTAGCCTAGTTTGGGTTAGATAACGTCTTTGGTGTGGACTAACATCATACGTACTGTACTCCACATTGTCTAGCAAGTTGGCGACTTCGTCTGTCTCTAATCTAATTATGTTAGATTGTTTGATTTTGACCGATGATATTTTGGATCCTATATCTTTGGTCAATAGATCTTTTTTGAAAAAATACTTGATCAATGCTCTGATAGCACATAGTTTGCGCTCTTTGGCACAGTCGCCCGATTGCAACTCTTTGTCCCCATAAGTATAGCTGTTGAGATAATCCAAAAAGCACTCTATATCAAAAGCGGTCAATCGCTCTATATCACTCAATTGTAGATCAATTGGTACTTTTGTACACAGTAGTTTGTTGCATACAAAGTCAAAGAAGATCCTAAGATCATATGCATAACTAAGCCTAGTAAGAGGAGAAGTGTTGTTTTGTATTCCTACAAAAAACTCGTTGCAAAACTTGGGCAAATCCAACTTGATATGTTCCAACTTGCGTAATGTATCTATATTGCGTTGATTGAAATAGTCTAGCTTAGCCATAATCAATTTGTATACCAAAGTACTATTAAAAGTGCTATTATGTCTAGTATACATCAATACTCAATTATAGGTCAAGTTGCTACTGGACTGTTGCCTAATATTGATGGTTGCTTTGTCTATGCAAGCTGATGTTGGATACATTTTATGTAATGCTACAAGATAGTTCCGACAAAAGGAGTGTGCGATTGGAATGCTGTGTGGTATAATATAGGCATTAGAGTTGTCTCTAAGATTGATCCAATAACAAGTCCTTGTGGGTGATACAGTTGAGACAATCTGAAGTAGAAGGAGAGAAATAACGATGGAGAAACTGAAGATGCAATCTAAGAATTTGGCAGAAGAGAACGTCACAAAGATAAGGACACTCTTCCCAAATTGCGTGACCGAAGGCAAGATAGATT
>JAISDO010000009.1 GCA_031264755.1 Clostridiales bacterium | reverse complement strand
CTGAGCTTGCAATGCCTCTATAAAGTACTTTGCCTCTTCGCTAATGTAGCTAGCATTGCTATACACCCTATCCAACTCTTGCATTGCCTGCTCTACAAGTTGTGACTGCTGTATTAGGGTATCCAACCATTGCTCTTGCTCTACTCGTTGTGTAGCTAGCATAGCTTGCATACCTAGCGTTGCTCGGTTGTAGCTGTCTATTGCTTGCAACTGCTCTGCTCGCTCAACTTGTTGCTCTTGCGTCAACACAACTTGAGACTCTACAGAGACTCCACCATTGCGTATTACCGCTACCATCAATGCACCGATTGGCAATATCACCACCAATGCCATGATTATAGATAGCTTAACCTTGCCCACTCTATTGGTAGGCTTGTTTACGCTTGATTTCATCAAGTCCTCCTAATAAAAATATATGTTTGTTATATTTCACTAGGATTGTCTACGCCTCTACACTTATACAATCTTATACTACACATACTACAGTACAATGTGGTACCATACATCATACTACTATATATTTTTCTAAGATTATTTTTGTGCTAGTATAGCACAATCACCTGTGATTGTGCTAGTAATTTCATCAACTTTATCGTTCATATTTTGATCTTTTTTGTTCATAGATAATACAAGCAACTATATAACGCTCTCTACACTCTCAATATTGTTATCTTCATGGATAATACAGTTATCTTTGTCGATGTATAAGATTGTCAATAGGTTGATTGTATTTGTTTTGCATATCTAACGATATTTACTTTTTGCTTTTGGATAACATTAATTGACAAACCTATTGTATAACAACAAAAATCAATCCTTGCTTACCCAAAACAAACAAGAATTGATTTTTGTGAAAAATATTCAAATCCAATAACAATAAGACAATCATTGACTTGATATAGTATACAAGGCTGCACCTACTATAGTCAATACCAATGCCACTTAACTCTCTCCAAAGTATCCTATGAACTTGTTTTTGTTGTCATTGTCTTGTTGTATAGACGTATCAGTCTTAGCTTTGGTTATGTCCAATGCCTGTATAGTGGATTGTTCTATTGTAGATTCTTGAGTCTTGTCGGGAGATTGTGTAGTTACAAAATCTTCGGGATATATCTTGCTATAGTCCCCTTGCTGCCTATAGTAGTCTATCATCTCCATATTATTGTCTGCAGCACTCTCTGTATTGAGAGCGACATGATTGTTAAATGATCTAGACATTGGCACTGCTGTCTGTGTACTAGCTGTTGTGTGAGATTGCAACCCACCTACAGTCTGCAAAACCAATATACACACTGTACTTGATATCAATATTACGTCTAGTGTCAACATACTACCCAAATATACTGTGTCTATGTTGTACACTCTGTCATACACTCCTACACACAATTCAAATAGCAACACTCCTGCTACACAACCCAACAATGCTGCCTTGTGTCCACGTGTAGCTATAGCAGACACTATGCCTACAGTCAAGCCTAGCAATACACTATAGAGATAAGTCTGCTCTAATTGCATTGGGTACCATAGATAAAATGCGACACATATAGATGCGACCAACAAACTACCCCAAAGTGCTCCGAATATTTCTTTGCTAAATCCTATTCTGGCACACATTATACCAACTAATACAAGCGGAATACCAAACCCGCTTATACTAATACTAGCTCCGGCAAATTGTAAAGGTGCCAATACCACACCTAAAGTAAAAGCTAATATTATACAGAATGCTAGCCATTCGGGTATACTTAATTTTTTGAGAACACCACCTACGACTCCAAAAAAGACCAATATAGATAGTGCCCCTAACATAAACAATCCAATAGTCATATATGTATTCTTTGCAAATTTTACCAAAATATTCATAAGTTGTAGATCAATCAAAAAAGCCTACCATAATATGATAGACTTTTTGTAATCTGTTTATACATATTGTGCACAATACACAATTGAAGATCCATATTTATTGTCTGCAATTAATATATCCAACACCCGACTACATCTTAGTTGTAAAGAGACACAACATATATAATGAGTACAAATATTGTCAATGATACATCAAATATATGTTAGAGCTATACTTGCTTGTTTTTGTAGATTAGTTCAAGCAACTTATCAAAAACAACTTGGCAACAATCTTCAAAGTGTCTTGCTACATTAATGTACTCTTGTATATCCCCACCATACGGATCGCTCACGTCACCACCACCACTGATATCACCAAGCAGTATCACATTGTCATAGTCACCTATAGCTTGCTTGTGAAATTGAGACATACACACAATAAGATCAAATTCTTGAATAAATTTGTGATCAAATGGTGTTGAGCCAAATTGCTGTGGTACTACATAGTTGGGATTGACTTCAAACAACTCCTGTAGAGCAATAACTGCATTGGTAGACATTGGTGCTCCATCAATAGCATGTATACCGCTACTAGACACTTGTATATCTACCAACTTGTGTGTATTGACATATCCTTGAAAGATTACTTGTGCCATTGGCGACCTACAAGTATTGCCAGTACATACAAACATTATCTTGCCATTAGTCAAACAGTCCGATGTGTTATTTATTTTTTCTGACATTTTCAATAGTGCTCCATCAGATAAGTACAAATCAAATATGGTTGCAGCTGATAATTATGTCTGTTCAATTTGAATAAATGCAATACACTTACCCACAATTATCCGCCCGAAGCTTTGTGCAATCTATTGTTGAGAGCAGCACCTATGCCGTCCTCTAGTACACCTATAGCTATTATCTGTTGATAGTTATTTTCTACATCTCTCAATGTAGCATATAGTCGTGTAGCATATTGTTGTGGATCACCCATATCTATCACATCACAATTACAACTACAATCCCTTAGTTGTAGCGACACATCGTGAGCACACAACACAACACTGTCTGACATTCTAATTAGCTCTTGCACTTGCACAATATCAAGATTGGACAAATAATACAACGGTATCTTTGGTGCATAGTGACGATATTTGGTACCCGGGCTAACTACATTTGACTTGACAATTGTCTCAATACGTTTGCCAAGCACCCTTTGCATATCGGCTACAGACACTGCTCCATATCGTAGTATTGAGGGCATCTCATGCGACATATCCAATATTGTAGACTCTATCCCTATGCTACAATCACAATCACTCTGCAGTATATATCTAATTTTGCCTTGCAAATCATCGTATACATGACTCGCTTGAGTAGGGCTTGGACGTGTAGACGTGTTGGCACTAGGTGCACATATGGGGACATTTGTAGCCTGTAACAACCTCAACGCTGTAATATTGCTAGGTATACGACAAGCCACAGTATCCGCTCCGCCCGTAACTATATCTGGTACTTGCGAACTCTTGGGCAATACCAATGTCAATGCCCCAGGCATAAATGCGTCATACAACTTGCCCAACAACTGAGTATCTACACTATCACTCAACTTGTATATTTGTTGCAGACTATGCACATGCACAATCAAAGGATTGTCACATGGTCTCTTTTTGATCTCAAATACTCTCTCAACGGCAGACTCATTGTATATATTGGCCCCAAGCCCGTATACAGTCTCTGTGCCAAAAGCCACAATATCACCCTGCATGAGTCTCTCAGCACACATTTGTATATTGCTATCTGTAGGAAGCAATATCTCTGTATCAAATTGATATTGTATATCTTGCATAATGCCAAAGATTGCGACTTGTCAATATGATTTGATTTGTATACCAGATCTTAATAGTATAAAGCATCTGAGTATCAGTACCTACAATTGAAGACGCAATCTGCAAACACTCCAAAAATAATAATTGATAGTTTGACAATACCGCTAATTGGACATAATCAACCCATGAACGCTATAAAAATCAAAAACTGGTCTCTGCCCAAGGTAGTAGATGGACTATTTGCCAATCTGGCTATATTTGCAATCAGTTGGGTGTGGGCCAGATCCAACAAATCTAGCTTGATTGTAGCAACATATATAGCATGCCTTAGCACACTGTGTGTATGGGCAATCTTCAAACTTCGTAGCAATACCAAGAGAGTAGACTCACTTAACAGGGCACAGTTGTCACACATGCAAGAATGTATCAATCAACTTATGCTCAATCTACCACAAGACAATTTGGATTTCTTTAACAAGATACTAAGCAAAAAGTTTGATACCGTGACACAATATGAAGATTGCCTAATTGTACGACACAATGGCGTGTCCACGTCAGTATTTGTAAATATCAATCCGGGCAAAATTACAGAGACCGAGATATGCAAGTGTTTTGCTCGTAGCAACAATATGTCACTAGACAAGATGTTGATACTAACGGCTAATGGTCTAACTCCAAGTGGCAAACAGTTGATATCACATTTGCCCAATATCAACACTACAATCTACAACGATGTTGATGTGTACAAGATGTTGATGGCATTCGGAACATACCCAGATATCCAAGTCAAACTCAAAAAAGCCACAAAAATCTCCAAACTCAATATTATCACTATAGCTCTCAATCCCAAAAATGCAAAAAAATACTTGATATTGTCGTTTGTATTTGTTATTTATTCTTACTTCTTTGGCAATCCTGTATACTACCTAATATTTGCTAGCATTGCTCTAACTCTAGCACTGTTTAGCAAATTTAATCTAAGAACGTAACAAATTGCGATACGCAGTTCAATTTGTTACTTATTGCCATTTTGATTGGGTGTATCGCTATTGTCGTTGTGTTGAGTGTCCAATGATTTGTGTTGTATATCATTGAACCTAATCACCACAAATAGTGACAATCCAACTACAAAACAAAATGTAGCCAAGTACACAAGACGACCTTGCAATATATCAGGTTTGGACAAATATATCACAAATACAACAGTGAAAACAATCATAAAGAACAATGCCACCCAAGCGGTGAATCTTCGCAACTTATCACTCATGATGTATCATATTATACTCCAATTAAATAAATATTGTCAAAGATAAAGAAGTGATATGGATTCATTCCTATATATCTAAGTCAAACTCTATTATTGCATATACATCGCTACAATTGTACAACTGTATGTACACCTTACTATTGTCCACATACTTGCGTACATACATTGTATCACCCAACATTGCAGATTTGCGATATTCTACCCTAGTAGCACGCACTCTTGAGATATTCTCTACATAGTCACAAGCTAATGCTACATACTTGACATTGTTAACATGACCATAAATATCCAAAAAAGAATATGTCACAACTACACAACCACATTCTTGCAAGATTCCAGTAGGTTGTATCTTGCGTGGTGGATATTCCATATCCAATTGGGGACACAACTCATAACCATTCAAAAAGTTTTGCGAAACTCTAGCTATCTTCCCGCTATCCAAGTATATAAAGGCACCCATAGCATAAGATCTGACCAATATATTATCCCTGTCATCGTATATATACGTATTGCGATATCCACATGCACTACTCAACTTGTATATACTAGTGTGTGTCCTGATATTAGACTTATATTGAGGCATATCCACAATCTCTACATATCTACTAACCAAGTATATCCCTATATTATGTCTGACAAAAAAATCTCTTATATAGCTATCGTTATCCAATTGCAACTGTTCGCAATCACCCAGTACACCTAAGCAAGCCCCTATTGACATTGTTCTGTCTACAGTAGTTGCTGATATTGCCACATTAGTAAAATAATCGTACATATTGATTTGATTGTCTTCCAACATACAATAGATTGCTACTTAACACAACAACATACCATCTGTTAGCTCTATTAAAATACCTACATATTGATAATGCAAACAAAAAGCCAAACCATCTGTGTTGATTTAGCTTTTTTTGCTGTGATTGGATTGTTAGTTGTTGCTAATCAATTCTACTTTGGTCTTATTGGATTCTAGCTCATGTTTGGTAGCTTCGTCCAATTTGGGTTGATTATAAGCACTGACTGGTTGTGAAATGAGTACTGATTGACCAATATCTTGTAGCAATTGATCCTTGCGTTGAGCATAAGTCACATAGCCTTCTTTGTGATTGTCACCCGCATCCCAATTGCGACCAAATGTAGCAAATATTATTGCCAACACTACTGCACAAGCCACTACAACTGCTATCGTAGGCAATACAGCCTCTTGAGGCAATGCCAAGGCTGACACGAGTGATATCACCGTAACTATAGCAAAGATACAGCCTACTATGATATAAACTCTCTTGTAAGAAGGCTCGTCTACCAAGCAGATTCCCTTGATAATAAGAATTAGTGCAGTAACACTAGTAGCTACAACTACTGCCCAATCAAAGGTAAAAGCTCCAAAAGTACCACGTGTATCAGGCAACTCAGACAACATCCAGAATATTGCCGCTACTACAAAACTCAATGCTATAATGGTATTGAGTATATAAGAACTTGTTTTTTTCATGTTTCTTAACCCTTAATATTGTTATTGTTGTTTGTTATCAATTCAATTATAATATTATTATAACACAACATCAACATTCACACTAGTATAATTTAGTGTATTTGTAGATGTTGTATTGTGATTTGAGTTGTCAATCTTTACCAATATATTGCATTACTCTTGTCTAGTTGCATATCTATATTCGTATCTTTTGCAAGCTCTCACTCAAAAAGCTGACAATACCATACGACATCAATACTATAGTCATTAAGAAGAGTACTTGTGTAAATGTCAATGCATTGTCATCACCATTGTTAAGAAAACTTGGCAAACTTGTCACTCCAAAATATTCACCCATAAATGCAAATGCAATCATGCATACTATTGCGACAGATATTATCAATACCGCTCTAAAGGCATCAAGTGGCAAACTTATGCGAAATAGTACCACAATACCAGTAAATGCTATAGATAGCACTAACATGCTAGTCAACAACTCTTTGTTGATTAGTAGAGTTTCACCTGCATCAGTTACCTCTACTATAGCTATGCCTAGATGCTCTCTGAAGAGATATATAGCCAGTATATTGATTATCATCACCATTCCACCCGGTATAGACTGACTCAAGACATTGGCCAAAAACTTGCCTTTGATTATGCTCTTGTTAGACTGCAATGCAAGGAATGTACTAGGTATACCTATAACAAAAAATTCCATAGGCAGCAAATTGTTGGTATGCAATGGGTATTCGTCAAACCATGCATGAACATTGGGTATAGCTAAATTAAAGAGTACTATTACTGTCAAACCTATACTCATCAAAGTCTTCATCAAGAACAAAGAAGAAGACTTCTGTATATTGTTGATTACTCGTCTACCTTCGGCCACAACAGAAGGCATAGATCCAAAGTTGGAGTCCATCAATACCAAGTGACTAGCATTGCGGGCAGCTTCGGCACCCGATGCTATACTTATGGCACAATCGGACTCACGCATTGCTAATATATCATTGACACCATCTCCCGTCATAGCTACCTTGCTACCCTTGGATTTGAGTGCTTTGACCAACAGCTTTTTTTGTTCGGGCGTAACTCTACCAAATACTGTGTACTTTTCTGCGGCTTCTATGACTTCTTGATCAGATAGACCATGTAACGATATATATAGACCTGCTCTATCTATACCTACACGTTTGGCTACTTCGCTAACAGTGATAGGATTGTCTCCTGAGATGACTTTGACTTTGACGCCATTTTCCTTAAACCAGTCTATAGTAGCATAAGCGTCAGGTCGTATATGGTCTTCTATAACTATCAATGCAAGAGGTTTGCGTGTAGTTGGTAGCCTGTCCCCCTCTTTGATTTCGGACGAACTTTGGGCAAGAACCAACACCCGATAACCCTGACTTGCATTTTGCTCTACTATCTTCTCTACTCTCACACCCATCTCTTTGAGCACATATTCGGGGGCTCCTAAGAAAAAAGTCCCCTCATCCTCAAACTCAACAACAGTCATCTTGCGAGAACTATTGAAAGGCAATACTCTGATAGGTCTAAGCAACTTAGTAGCATCCAATGTAGCATATCCGTAGGTATCTGCTAGAGCTAGTGCTGTCTGATTGTTGTCCTTGGTTGCACTCAACATAGAAGATACTATCTCTTTGACACCGTATTTGTCTGGTATATTGTTGGTAACCTCTATTACGTCATGTACCTGCATAGTACCGTCAGTAATAGTGCCTGTCTTGTCAAGACAGAGTACATTGACACGAGCTAACATCTCTATACAGTACAAGTCCTGAACCAATACTCTCTTGTTGGCTAATCGTGCCTGCCCCACAAACAATGCCACGCTAGTCAACAAAAACATACCCGCTGGTATCATACCTATAATAGCACCCGATACACTAAAGATAATGTCCTTGAGTTCTTGCCCTTGTCTAAGTCCAAAGAAGATCAGCAACCCACTAATCGGAAATATAAAGATAGATACAACTTTGATAACACGTCGTATACTATTCTGAAGTTCTGATTGAGGTTTTTTGTATCTTTTGGCTTGACTAGAGAGTTGCTCGTTGTAATTGGCACTACCTACCTTGTCCACTCTAGCATAACAACTACCCGATGTGACAAAACTCCCCGCAAAAATAACGTCGCCTATCTTCTTAAGTATAGGTACACTTTCACCTGTCAACATAGATTCGTTGACTTCTATCTCTCCATTGACAACAATAGAGTCGGAGGGTATTTGCTTGCCTTGACTTAAGACTACAATATCGTCCAATACAACAGACTCTGTAGGTATGGTACTCTTGATACCCTTCCTAACCACAATAGCAGTAGGTGCGTTAACTAACGTCAACTTACCTACTGTATACTTAGCCTTAAACTCTTGCCAAATACCCAATACGATATTGACACTAATAATTAACAAAAAGAACAACTGAGCAATAGCAGCACCCGCAAACAACAATGCTCCAGCTATACTAAAAGTAAGCAGGTTGAAAAAAGTAACAATATTGCTAAAAATAATCCCTTTGTACGTCTTACCTTTGACGTCCACAGCGAGGTTGTACAATCCTTGCTCGTTGCGTATATCAACTTTTTCGTCGTCTAGACCTTGATTGTAGTCTACCTGATAGCGTTCTATAGCAGAGACATCTACAACACTCAAAATTTTTTTGGGAATACGTTTCTTTTTTGATTTTTGCATTTGATCTATAGCTATTATATTGTCATTGCTACTAAGACCATTGTTAAAATCTTCCATATATTATATTATAGCATACACTCTCACACACTGTCAACAAGTTTGCAAATTTTTTAATAACAATATATTTTTTGTTTACACAACAGATACATATAAAACCTTTATAGAACAAAGTATGAACACATGCATTGGTAATATCTTGATATTGCGTTTGAATTTTGCTCAATATTATAGGTAAATTTTGCCTATAATAGTTGCAAATATATTTGGTTATATGTTATACTATATTTGTTGACATGGTCATTATAGATTTGGGACAGTTACAATTATCTTCAAATACACAACATTAAATGAACAAAGATACTAGACAATTCAATCAGGCACAAGGATTGCCACCCAACTATTCTAACTCACTGAGATTTTTGGATATGATGTATCGTGATCCTGTCTTCAAACGCAATACAATTAATCAACCCAAGCATAGAGACATATTTGATACAATTAGACAACCAAACCAAACCACAATACAACAAATCAACAATACAACTAGTAGTGCTGCTACATATGACTTGCCCAAATTCAAAAAATTACGCAATCCACTAAGCAAAAAAAGCATTGTGTTGCATTTGATACTTGGTCTAATAGCCACAATAATATTGGGGTTGGTGTTGACAGTAGTATTTGGAGAGCAAAACAACTTCAGTGTACTTGATATTGTACGCAACTTTTTTGGATATCTAAGCAATATTAGTTATACGCTCACACAGCGGCATACCTAATTAGAGACACTAGTCCACAACTCACAAAAAAACAAACAACACCATACCGTGCACATACTTGGGTGTTGTTTGTTTTTTGCAATTTGCACACTATCAATTTGCCTATATTTCCAACAATACACCATGACTTATACATGGTATGGTTTCACCTTGATAGGTGCTTTGTGGGCTCATAAGAGCCCCTGTTGCGAGATATAGTACTTTGTGATATGTTCCGTCTAGCATCTTACTCATAACAAAACTATTGACCACAGTAGCACTACAAGCACACCCACTCCCACCTTGATAAGCAGTCTGCATATGACTATATATAATAGCACCACAATCTATATACTTTTTGCCCAATACTATGCCTTGTTCTAGTGCTAGATTGCGTACAATATCTGCTCCCAACTTGCCCAAATCACCAGACACTACCAAATCATAGTCGTCCATTGTAGTCCCAGTCTCTTTTAGAAATGCGACTAGAGTGTGCATCAATGCAGGAGCCATAGCAGCCCCCATATTGGCCATGTCTCTTGTACCCATGTCTATTACTGTACCTATTATAGCTTTTGTTATCTTTATGCCTTCGCCTTTGGATGACAATACTGTACTCCCTGCTCCAGTGACTGTCCATTGAGAGTAGGGAGGTTTTTGTCCCCCATACTCTAGAGGCGTCCTAAACTGTCTCTCAGCCGAAGCAAAGTGACTAGACACGCCACATACTACATTGTTGGCATGCTTTGCATCTATCATGACACTCCCTAGCAATAATGCCTGTGTCATAGAAGAACACGCACTATAAAGTCCCAAAAAAGGCAATCCTAGATTGCGAGCCACAAAGTTGCTAGTTGTCAACTGATTGAGCAGATCACCACTCAACATCAAATCTATATCATTGATAGTCAAATTTGACTTTTTGACTGCACCCCATATACTATCTTGCAAAAATCGTATCTCTGCCAATTCAAAGTTTTTTTGACCACACTTGCCGTCGCTCTCCACTTTGTCAAAATATTTGCCGAGTGGTCCTTCGCCTTCTTTTTTGCCTACAATGGACATGCGACCCGCAACATATATAGGATTGTCAAAATACACAACCTTGTGTGGGCGAGATTTGTTGTATATAGCTTTGGTCTTGCACTCTTGCGTCTTAGTTGATTGTTCTGAAATTGTAGCAATATTGTCAAAACTACAATCCAAAGCACTCTCATGTAGTAGAGAGGTCTTCATATAATTTACCCCCATAATGTAACAACTATATAATGCATCGCCCCTAGTACAGTAGACCAGACTACACCGTTGACAACTACAGGTCCCACTAAATTAAACATCTTGACTGATATACCAAATACAATACCCTCAGTACCAAACTCCATAGCCGAAGATGCCATAGCATTGGCGAATCCCGTTATTGGCAAAAAACTACCTGCACCACCCCATCTACCTATATCATCATACCACCCAATCCCAGTCAGAACAATAGCTGCAAACACAATAATCATCAAGGTATAAGTAGCGACCAAATCATTGGACAAAGTAGGAAAAAACAGTGCCAATGATTGATGAACTAGTTGAGCTATACAACAGGTTATTCCCCCTACAAAAAAACTGTGTAGCAAAGACTTGCGTACGTCTGTGCGTGGACTATAACTGTTGACAAAGGCGTTGTATCTAACTTTTTGTTGTTCTAGATAATAATTTTTATTATCCAACGCCAACTTTTGGTTGTTCATACAACACCCCCATTTGGCAATTTGTCAATCTCAAATCTAGTCAATATCTCTCTCTCGTCTATATTGATATGTGTCAGTATAGGTTTTGGATTGCTTTGCATGTATATAGTATGACTATTGCTGTTGGCAATTATACCAGAATGCAACTTTGGCACAATTCAAACTCACATTGAGGTACTCTCTCATACCAACAGATACATCACTACACACAACAACTTTTGTATTTCTTCTAATGCAACTCATTACTTTCATTTCCTTTTGTTTCTATTTTCATTCATTTCATCAACACAGTACAATCCAACACCTATAACTTATACCCACAATACAAGTTTATCAAATAATTGGTGCCAACATTACAACACCTTATTATTTGTTTTAATTTATATTGCTTAATTTGCTCTCATTAAGATATCAAATTCGTTATATCATTATATCCTATTTAGAGATTTTCTTATCACACACTCTTTGACTATATAGATTTTTGATTTGAATATTTTCTTAGCCAATACTTTGCACGAATCGCTTCATAGGCAATAACATATAATCTATATTTTCTTTCCACTTGCTAAAATAATATAAATTTAAGTGCAATTCTATCAAATATTGATAGAATTGCACCTTTTGATACAATCTACTGCTTAATTATTATAAGATCTTAAAAATATTGCTCAAAACATTTTACTGTTTGGTCGCCTTCAAACCTTTGGATACTTTGCCAAAGATTGTGTTGGATGTCAACCACAATGCACCTAAGGCAATAATACTCAACAACACCAACAGCACCATCACCGAAGTCCAAAAGTGGCTTGTCATATGAAGAAATTCTACACCTTCAAAAATTTTTTTGAAAAATGATATAAATAATATATCCCAAACAAAGCTAATTAAGAATGCCACCAAAGAGACAAACAAAAAATCATAACAAAACAATACCAGCATACGCCACCTTGAGTATCCCAACGACTTGAGTACTACCATCTCATATCGCCTTTGTTTGTTGGATATAGCTATAAATATAAGTACAACTGTCATCAATATTGCCGCAAGTACAATAGCACTCAGAAGCATTTGTTCGAAAGGATCAAGACCGCCACTATCAAATCGTCTAAAAAGCGAATCAGAGAACAATTTATATGTACTAACAGCCCTCTTAACACCATTTACTTTCAAAATATCATTGGTAGTATGTGCATACTTTTTATGGTCTTTGAGATACACTTGAGTGAATAATACATCATCACCAATATCATTATCTAATTTGTATACTTCAGAGAGAAAACTACTACCAATGAATGTGGCATGATGTCCCTCCCTAGCATAATAAGCAAGTTTTGTTTCGCTTTCTCTATCTACAATCCAATCAGATACATATGACACTCCTATCTCACTATAATTGATACCCACTATCTTGGCTTTCAACTCAGAATCAAATGGGAATGACTCCAACTCATTGTCACCTACTGCTTTTGGCAAAACATATAAATCACTACCAATTGCATAATCAATATCATCAAACAACATTTTGGCAAGACTTAGTCCTATTATTATATCATTCCAATCCTCGATATACCTACCTACTATATCATTAGACATAGTGCGATTGTGCCAAAAGTCATTGTTAGTATCCACTTGTTCTATTACACCACCACGTACATTTGGACGGTTCGTAGTAGAATTGATTATAACATCTCTATCTAATGTACGACTAAAATACAAACCATATCCTCCGTATATTTTTGGAGATTGATGAATAGATGGATCTACTTCAATACTGCCTCTATCCATATAATACTGCTGCACACCACCTACATTAGATATTTGGGTTATAGAGTTAGTGTCAATATCTCTACCTTTGACATCTATCATATTTAATTGAAATTGCTTAATTAATTCACTCTTCAATCCGTGTTGATTGTACCTAATGGCCCACGATTGAGCCACAAAAGACAAACTAAAGGACAACAATATAACAATACCCAACATCCTTACCCAATGTTTGGATATTGCGTTCTTGGTCAATACATAGTCACCCCAAATCCTACCCTTGCGTTTGATTGCTGTATTGCTGTTGTTCTTGACTACTACATTGCTAGATGCTTGCCCTATGTTGCCACCACTAGCAATATTATTGTATGTATCTCTTTCTACTTCTTGACTCCTATCTATCTTGTCATCACTCAATACACTGCCATTGTCCAACCGTATTATCCTATCCGCATACTTGTTGGCACTATCCTCATCATGACTGACTACTATAACTATCTTGTCCTTACCCCTAAGACTACATATATCTTGAAATACTTTGTCTCTATTCTTGTTATCCAGACTCCCTGTAGGCTCGTCCGCTAGTATTATGCTAGCCTCCTTATATAGACATCTCAACAACGCTACTCTCTGCGACTCCCCTCCCGACAAATATTCTACCTTTTGCTTGGGATTGATATTGTATCTATTAGCATTAGACTCTATCCACTCGTCACCCAATCCACTATTCGCCAATGCTATATTCTCTCCTACTGTCAACCCAGCAACCAAGTTGTGTTCCTGAAATACAAATGCTACATCCTTGCGTTTGTATTCCGAGTCATTGTGCGTTACCTTGCGATCACCAAAGCTTATACTACCACTATCCGCACTCTCCAACCCACCTATTATATTGAGCAATGTTGTCTTCCCACAACCCGATTGACCTAGCACAAACACTATCTCTCCACGCTCAAACTCAAGTTCAATATCCTTCAATACCTGCTTGAGCTTGAATGACTTATTGATATTATTTAACTTTAACATTCTATACCTACCTTGAATACCTAATTAGTTTATAGTGATTGCAATGATTGTATATAGCAGTCGCATTACATCAACTACGCAACACAATCATGTTAACATATAAACTACATTAGTGAATACACAACACCCTACAAACAACATTATAATAACAGATATCACAACAAGACCAACTTTGCAACCTAAAGGCGTCATAGATACCAACACCATCAAAGTGTTAACATCCAATTACCCCAAGTTGCAAAGTCAATATTATATCAACACATCACAAGCAATCTAACATAATCAATCTAAGAAAGACCAAATGACTAAAAGTTGAATATAGTTGCATCCTTGTCAGCCCACTTGTTGATAGATGAACCTTTGGAATAGTTGACATGAAGCCCCCATATGCCTTCGTGTCCCCAATCCCATCCTCTAGTACTACTAACTATTTTATTCAAATCCAAATTGTACTTATTATAGGGTTTGCCATCTGTTATAAATACCCTAACATTTTCCTCAGCGGGGACTCCTTGTCCAGGGACTTTACCTTCGTCTTTACCACCATTACCATTCTTGCCTTTGCCGGCTCTATTCCACAAAGTAACTTCGATTTTGTCAACGCTATATCCAGTATCGTTGTCACTGTATTCAATCTTTAAATTATTGACTGTTATAACGTTGGCACTCTTCACATCTTGGAACCAGCCTGTATCCCAACTCCAATGATCCAATACTACTTTATCTATCTTAGCCCATATTGTAAGATCTGGAACTATTTCGATATCGATATACAACTCTTTGTATACTGTTGTACTTCTAGTCAACAATCTATCGCCAGATTGCATACCGCACTCGGACAAGTCTATATTGTCAAGCCCCGCCTTAGCTAGTTGGTCTTGATAATCAAATGCATTCGGGTCAAATGTCAAATCAGTCTGTGATAATATGGTTGTAGTAGCTATCACCTCGATAGGCTCTACATCCGTATTGTCTATTCCACCCGCATTAGCTACACCCGTAGTTCCCAATGCTGACACCGCCGTCATCACAACGACCAATGCCAAAAAAGACGCCAACAAAACTCTCGTCAACATCCGTCGCCCTATACTCACGGTAGACTTGTCTCTACCAACTTGATTACCTAATGCCATAAAAATCTCTCCTATATTATAAGAATTTTTATAACATTATCCTTACCAAACCCTATGTACTCAATATCCCAACTTCCCAACAACACCAACTCGCCAACTTCCCAATCTCCCAATATCTTAACACACAATATATCACGCCCCATCAACCCGAGCCTATCTACCTACATATGCTGTACACTCATACATACTCTCAATAGCCCAAATATGACTTAACTAATATTTATTGTCCATTAGTCCATTAGTCCATTAGTCCATTAGTCCATTAGTCCATTAGTCCATTAGTCCATTAGTCCATTAGTCCATTAGTCCACCTAGGATAATGTACAATCTCACTTGCT
>JAISDO010000021.1 GCA_031264755.1 Clostridiales bacterium | reverse complement strand
TTATGGTTGGGTGCTCAACGAGCAATCGCCAGACAAAGGGGTATGGAGGATATGAGTATGGAATTTAATATGCAAAACAAAAGCGACTTGGTAAGACCCAAGAATATAGCCATGATAGTGTTGTGTGTAGTATTGTCAATATGTGCAATTGGTGCCACTATCAAATACTTGTTTGTCAACGACGAGCTTGTTGCAACTACAAACGGACCAACAACAATAATGAGTGGTACACCTATAACTATTAAAGCTGAGATAAAGTATTCTGGGAATTATGCCCGAAATGTAATACTACAAGCTTATGTAGATCAATATTATGTATATGAACACAAGCATGGTACTAGTGCCGCTGATGTTGTATTGTTAGTTGACAAAAATCTAGTTGGCACATACGAACCGTCATCTATTTTTGATGTCAAATGGATCTCCATAACCCTAAGATACGAGAGCCCAAGTTGGCAAACTGGAGTCTAATTGTAGATATTGTAATAGTAGCGGTCTAAGCAAGCAACATCTAAACCACCCAAAAATCTCAGGTTGGTGTCTATCAAGCTTTGGTACGTGAGACCATAATAACTTAGGTAGACTGAGATTGGTAGAGGGATACAGTACTTGGGAACAGTGTGGACAAATTAGGTTATCGTAGCAGAGTCAATAGATTTCAGATTAGGTATGTTAGCGAGGCTAGTATAATCTAATAGATGTAGACAAGATTTTTGTGACTATATAGGTGAGGCTAGCATAGCTATATAATACAACTAAATTGTTTTGATAAACTAGCAACCAATCTGTACAAGTATAATACAACGGTACAGATTGGTTGCTGTATAGACAATTTGGCAATGTTCAACTGTGCAATGATTGCTTGTTGCTAAACTATCTAGTACTAATCAAATTTGACAAGAGTGTATACAAGAATGTATAATTGACATAGATGTCGCAACAACAACACAACTCTATACAGTACAATGTCCCCTTGATAGCTATTGTGGGACGCCCTAATGTCGGCAAGTCTAGTTTATTCAACAAGTTAGCAGGGCGACGCATTAGTATAGTCAAAGACGAGCCGGGTGTAACTAGAGATAGAATATACGCTTATGGCGAATGGTGCGGTGTCAACTTTAGATTGGTGGATACTGGTGGTATAGATGTGGGTAGCAAGGATGAGCTCTGGCAGACAATGCTGACACAAGCCAAAATTGCTATAGATGTAGCAGATATAGTAGTATTGGTTGTGGACGGTAAGACTGGATTGCAACAGAGTGATCTGGATGTGGCCAATTTCCTCAAAAAGTCCCTCAAGCCTATTGTGCTAGCAGTCAACAAGATAGACAATATCCGACACATAGATCTAATATATGACTTTTATAGCTTGGGATTGGGGCAACCTTGTGCGATTAGTTGTGAGCAGATGTTGGGATTGGGCGATTTGCTTGATCAAGCGTTGGCTAGTTTTGACAAAAATGACTGTACCAAACAAGACAATATCAAGATTGCTGTAGTTGGCAAACCTAATGTAGGCAAGTCTAGTCTGGTCAACAAGATATTGGGCTACAATAGGGTAATAGTGAGTGATATAGCAGGGACTACTAGAGACGCTATAGATACTGACTTGGAGAGAGAGGGTAAGAGGTATACAATAGTAGATACTGCAGGTCTAAGACGCAAACGTAGTATAGAAGAAGAGACGATAGAGGCATATGGAGCTATTAGGTCTATCAATGCTATACGTAAGTCCGATATAGTATTGATAGTAGCGGATGCTAGCGAGGATTTTAGTGAGCAAACTGTCAAGATATGCGGACTAGCTCACGAAGAACACAAGCCTACAATTGTAGTTGTCAACAAATGGGATCTTTTGACCAAAGACAATCACACTATGCGTGCGTTTGAAGATGATTTGCGAGTCAAATTGGCATTTATGCATTATTTTGTACCATATTTTGTTTCGGCTAAGACTGGACAAAGAGTGGAAAGTATACTCAATATGGTAGATGTAGTTGTGGATAATTCTAAGCGACGTATATCTACAAGTATGCTCAACGACATAATAGGAGACGCCGTGTCAGCCAATCAACCGTACGCTCCTAAAGGGCAACGGATCAAGATATTGTATGCGACTCAAGCAGAAACTAGCCCACCCAAGTTTGTGGTATTTTGCAACGATGCTACACTTGTACATGACAACTACAAACGCTATCTAGAAAATAGTATCCGCAAGTCTGTAGATTTTAGAGGTGTGCCCATACAAGTAGTCTTCAATAGTACCAAAAAATCTTTTTTGTCGTGATATGACTTTGTATTGAGCCATGCTAGCTAGTTGCTCTAGTGAGTTGGTTTTAATTATTTTTTTATAGCGTTGCCAAATTGTATACAGTTGCAATTCGGAAGATTAACCAAATTAATAATTATAGATTGTGAATTGTTTCAGGTGATAGATGTGGTTTTTTATATATTAGTTGTCCTTGTATCTTATGTCATTGGTAGTGTCAACAATGCTTATATTATAGCATATTTCAAAGGTGTAGATTTACGCAAACAAGGTAGTGGCAATCTTGGTACCATGAATATAACCAGGACACTAGGTCAAAAGTGGGGTTGGCTTACGTTGGCACTAGATGTACTCAAATCCGTTATACCTTGTCTATTGGGATGGTGGATATTGGGTGGCAAAGTAGGTTTTGATATCAATGGCAAAAATGGGCTACTTGGTCTAGACAGTGGGGACAAGCTGGGCTTGTTTGTAGCGGGCATATCTGTTGTCGTAGGGCATATATTTCCGGTGTTTTTCAAATTTAAGGGTGGCAAAGGTATAGCTACAATAATTGGAGTTATGTTAGTGGCCAATACGTTGGCAACAGTTGTAGCTTTTGTTGTTGGATTGATATTTATTAAGATTACTAATGTGGGCAGTATTACTAGTTTTGTGGTTATTGGACTGCCTATGATTGTTGAAGGATATCTTCAAAGACTATATTATCACAATACGACTGTGTCTATATTGATATTTGTGCTGTTTTTGATAGCATTCTTTGCACATTACAAGAATATATCCAAACTCTTTAGATATGCTGAACAGCCAGTAGTAGTCAAGATGCCCAAAGCAATCAATAATCAATGTGATTGATATTAGTATGTTGGTGTGATACTACAAATATTGTTGTAGTTTGGAGATAATTGGTGATATGAAGTTTGTAGAGCTTAATCAACATATATCATCGGGCAAGTTGATGGCGAGTTATCATATAAGTGGAGATGACTTATACCTTGTAGAGCATGCTATCAAGCAGTTTGGCGATATTGTGCAGTTGCCCGAATTCAATAAGACGGTATTGCATACGCCTAGCATGGTTGATTTGTGTGACACTTGCAATAGTCTCCCCATAGGTAGTCAATACAAGCTAGTTGTAGCCTACAACATCAATATAAAGTCATCCAAAAAATCATCTACAACTAGGACTACGGGGGCTAAAGGTAAGAATATTGGATCTAACAAGGTTGTGACCGAGCAGCAATTGTTGCTTCAATACATACTAGCACCCAATCCAAGCACCATACTACTATTGATAGATAGCGATATAGGTCCCGAATTCAAGAATTATATAATAGAGATAGATTGCAAAAAACTAGAAGAGAGCACGCTGATGAGTTGGGTGTTGAGAGAATGCAATAAGAAGAAATGTGATATAGATAAAGATGCTAATAGACTATTGATACAATATTGCAATTGTAGTATGTTGCGTATTAGTACAGAAGTTGCCAAACTGTGTGCATATACCAAGACTATAAGCTCTCAAGATGTAGTGGATATAGTTAGTCCAGATACAACATATCAGATATTTGAGTTGAGTCAAGCCGTATCATGCAAAGATATTGACAAGGCTATTGCTATACTCAATTACTGTGTCAGGAATGGTGAAGAACCAGTAATGTTGTTGGGTATGTTGTATTCGCACTTCAGGCGTTTGATGTGCGTATCTCTCAACTTCAATGACAATAATTTGGCTAACTATCTTGGCGTCAAGGAGTATGCGGTGACCAAACTCAAACATCAAAGCAAGCAATTCGGGGTAGGACAATTGCGCAATATTCTCAATGTGCTTTGGGATATTGATCAGGATTTTAGAGCAGGCAAGTTGCCTTTGGACTTGGCTGTAGAATATGCTATACTTAAGATATCATAGTGTAATTTGTGTATATTACAACCAAACTAATATCAACAACTTTTTTGAGGAGAGTAAGATGTACAATATATCCACACTTATACTTAATAGTATTATGTTCCCACTTATTACTCTAGTAGGGTTGATAGGGTATCTCTATCTTAGGCACAAGGATTGGAGTGTTAGGCGTATACCTTTTGTATTGATAACGACATTATTGGTGTTGGCTGAAGGTGGCAAGCAAGTATACGAGTTGGTCAGTGACCAGTACAATTTATTTTCGTTGCCTTTTCATATTTGCACAATAGTTATTGTAGGGTATGTATTGGTGTCATTTCTTAGTCCCAATGCACGGATTGCAAAGGTGTTTTGGGCTATGTCTATTACTGCTGGATTTGTTGTTGCTTTGGGTTTGATAATAGCCCCTAATCCTATTATAGGTTGGCAATCCAACAACTTGTTGGACGGCAAGGCTACATATATAGAGTGGTATTCGGTAATTGCACATTATATATTTGTACTGTTGTTTGTATTGACTTTGACAATGAAGATGTACAGTATTAGATTGACAGATATATTTGTATCTTGTGCAATATGGATAGGTTCGCTTGTTGTGATATTGGTAGCTGCCAATACATTGGGTATCAACTATGCCAACTTTTTGGATTTCAAATTGCCGCTACTTAGTGTGCAAGAGTTGGGGCTACCATTGTTTCAAGCTATCTTGTTTGTAGCTTATGTTGTAGTATACTTGGCAACAGCTCTAATATTGTATTTGCTCTACAGACTTACTCAAGAGCCTCACAACCAAGAGATCAACAATTTGCAATGGTATAGTGGTCAATTGAGGCAGTGATACTGCAATAGCCAAAAATATTGTGATATTGTACTTGTATAAGGTACACTCTTGACACAATCAAAATATATATTTAGTAAGGTATCCAATATCCTCTTAACAATACAATGTTTAAGAGGATATTGGTATTGTGTCTATAATTTGGTATTGACGATATTTGGTAGTCTAGTTAGCTATGGCTAACACCATACAAAAATAGTTTACAACTATAAAATAGTATAGTATAATCTCAACAAACTTGCGGTAGAAGCAAGTGAGAGGTATATTATCTTAGTTGGACAAATGGACAATATTTTTGCAAAATCAATTTTAGTCAAGTTAGTGTTTGGCAGTCCTATCAATGTATGGGTTGATTGCTGCCACATACAACAATGAGGCAAAAACTTAGAATCATATACAATACTCCACAAAATTGCAAAAGACCGACGACAATGCAACACATATTGCAGAAGTCATCAGTCTATCAAAGACAGTTT
>JAISDO010000024.1 GCA_031264755.1 Clostridiales bacterium | reverse complement strand
ATGGCTAGGATGGTGATGATATCGCCTAGGTTGGTGTTTATGGATGAGCCATTCAATGGAGTGGACATAGTGGGGGTCAAGTTTATGAGAGAATTTATAGCTAGTATCAATAAGGAGATGGGGACAACCTTTGTGATAAGTAGCCATAATTTGCATGAGCTGAAGGTGATGTGTAGTAGGTACATACTAATCAAGTCAGGCAAGATAGTCAATGATATCAAGCATGAGGAGGGTTTGGATCTAGAGAGAGTATACTTGGAGAGTATGGGACGGCGTAGTAATGTACAAATTGGGGTATGCAAATAGAGTTGACATATTTGCATACCTTGTCTGTGCTGAAACTTGGCAGTATATATTGCCATAATCTACGCAATCTTGTTGAGTATACAACTATACATATTTGGCTATAATCAATACATGACAAAGACAAAAAAGATAGCCATAGCAATGATTGTGGCAGTGTGTATAGTGGTAGGTATATTGATGGTACCTAGTCAACGGGGAATGGACAAGACGCAATTGATACGTATACATATAATAGCCAATAGTGATAGTGATGCAGATCAATCTGTCAAGTATGTAGTACGAGATGTTATTACTAGCGAGTTGACAGACAAGTTGCAGGGAGTGAGAGATCGCAATCAAGCATACGACAAGCTCCAGCAATTGCAAGGCGATATAGTTGCCTGGACTGACAATGTTCTAATACAACAATCCAAATCATACAAGTCTCAAGTCACACTTGGATATGAGTTTTTTCCTGCTAGGATGTATGAGAGCATAGTGGTAGATAGCGGGTACTATGATGCGTTGATGGTGACATTGGGCGAGGGCAATGGGCAGAATTGGTGGTGCGTAGTATATCCACCGTTATGTTTTCTTGGTGATGTCAACGACAGTGTGGAGTATAGGTCGTGGTTGCTAGAGTGGTGGAAGAGTTTTTGGGATTGATTGCAATGTCAAATTGTGAATGGGCGGCAAGTGTTGTAACATTTGTCGCTCATTTTGTATGTAGTTTGTACACGTTTGTAAATATTGACAACAAACTACCATTGCTATACGGTTGTATTTTGGTATGTATATTGTTATAATGATAATATGTACAAAAAACTATATGGGACATATTGGCTAATGATGTATCTTGTTGTGCTAATCTTGGCTGGTTGGGTGAGTGTCAATGTCACTTGTAGTCATGTAGGTGCGACTGACCAATCTAGTTATGTGTATGAGTATAGTAGATCATACTATGCTCATATGTACACACAAGACGAGACAATGAGTGGTGCAACTAGTGGGGTATCCAACTGGGGAGACGAAGGGCTTGACCTAGGTGGGATATTGATTGACAATACCTATGATGGAGAGTCTTCTACCAATCAAGATGTCACTCAAGAGGACAATAATGTTGCAGGTATACCTGTTGACACATCAACAGGCAGAGTGCAGAAAGTTATTTTTAATAAGGTTGGCGGACAAGGCGGAACCGACTATATAGATGCTGTTTTTGGGCAACCAATGCCTAAGGCGGTAGCTCCTACCAAGTTAGGCTTTTTGTTTAGAGGTTATTGGACAGCAAGAATTTCGTTGAATTGGGAGTATGATAAGGCGGACGGTGCCATGAACCAGATGGGCGTCCAGTTCTATGACGGTGAGAGTGGTGGTGGTGGGATAATGACTAGTGTGAGAGATTGGTTTTTGTATGAGAATGATGGTCCTAACGGCGAAAAATCCGATGCCTATCCACAGGGTTATCCAGAGTTGCATGCCATGTGGGAACGAATTGGTCCCAAACCAAATTCGGGAGATATCAAAAGTGGTTTTAGTGATATTGGTACAGTAATGTGGGTTGTGGCATTTTTGGTATTGGGTTTTGTAATAATAGGTCTTTTGTCTACAATAATTTTTGTACGCAAACGTAGAGCAAAGTTGCGTCAAAACTATTATGGTTATATACAACCCTCACGCAACAACAAAAATAATGATTGGTGGTAAACATGGCGGTGCAACAACCTAATTGATGACATCTATTGTTCTTTGATCTTCTTTGTACTCTCTATCTCTCAATAATACAAGATTATGATTAATATTGTTAAAAAATCTTTGGTGCATATATTGATGCTTGTGATATTGACAAGTATGTTTTGCATTGCGATATTTGGCAATTGGAACCAATACAACATACACAACACGGTTGGTGTTGTACAAAGTGATGTATTATTGTCTCAATCACAATCCAATCTAGACAGTGTTAGGTACAAACACGCCAAAGATAGCGAAGGGCAGAAATTTGTGTTGACGCTTGATCCTAATGGTGGCAATGCTCCAATACAAACATTGGGGGTAGAGTATGGTGAGTCTATGCCTACACCTACTGGAGAGGGATTGGAGATAATTAGACCAACTAGGCTCAATCATGTCTTCTTAGGATTTTGGGACGAGCCAGAGGACGGAGGCAAACAATACTATGGTATATTGTTGCAGAGCATCAATGATTGGGACAAGCCAAATGATTCTATATTGTATGCTCGTTGGCGTAGTCGCCATATCGTCAGTTTTGACCAAATGGGTGGAGTTAGGGGGACTAGACAGATAACAGTATTGTTTAATCAAGGTATGGAAAGTGGTATTAATCCACCCATAAGGACTATGTATAGATTTTTGGGTTATTGGAGTCAACCGGAGTATGGTGGGACACAGTATTACGATGCTGACATGAACAATATCCATATATGGGATATCAAAGGTGATGGGGTGTTGTATGCTAGATGGGTGTCGGCGACAGCGGGCGAAGGATTTGGTCTATTGGATTACAATGATTATTCAGGGCAAATACTTTTTTATATAGGCATGGGATCAGCATTGGGTATAGTACTGTGTCTGATACTATTACGCAAATTCAACAAAACAAAGAAAAAGTGTTGGAGATTTGTGGAAGAAGACAATGTGTGGATAGAAGTATAGCCAATCGTTGTATAGTATGGCGGGACGGTACAACTTAGGGATTGGCATCAACAAACCAGCAAATGTCATAGAACTTTGCTGGTTTGATATTTGGATGCTTGGCATCATTATTACTTGTATAATGTGATTATTGTGATACAAATGACATGCACATGGCTTTGTCTTCTTCTGTGTTCATGACTGTTATGCCGTTGGCAATACACTTGTCGTTTTTGTTGAAGATGCAAGATGCCTTGCACTCTATGGCTGTATCTACACTATAATTGGCAGGGGCAAAGTCTTCGCCACTCTCAAAGAGAGATTTGCGTTTGTGTTCTGATGGGGTGTATGATATGCAGTCGGTGTTGTGGTCTATTCCTATCTTTTTTGATACACAACAATATCCCTTGTTGTATCTACAATCTCTCAATCCGCATTTTAGATCTTTCATACAACTAGTTTGAGCAAACAATCCAAGCTTTATACTATATATTGCCTTATTGCATTGGTATATTATTGCATGTACAATCCAAGCCAAATTTGACTGCCAAAGATCCGCTTGTATCTTGGTATAGTAGTGCAACAGTGCTTGTTTGATAGGCTTTGTATCTTCTTGTTGCCCAAATCCAATTGCAAAATATTTGCATTTTTTTTGGGATTGTGCTATAATGGACTGTAAATTGGTGGAATACTAAGTATAGTTAGTTGCCAAGATATGCAATGATGGTTGAGCGTATTGCTATTGTATTTGGGTATATCAAGGCACACCAGTTGTTGCAACTAGTTTTTTTGGGGAGATTTTGGATTAGTGAAAAGTAGCACTAAAGGTTTTATAGGTATATTAGTAGCGTTGGTATTGCTATTGGCGTTTGCTTTTTGGTTTGTTGTCAACTCTAACAAATCCAATAGTATCAGTTACGAAAGATTTATACACGAGCTCAACAATGGCAATGTCATTGCTGTTAGTGTAGACAATGACACAATCAAAGTGTTGGATTCCAAAGGGGATAGGAGTGGTTTTCCTGGCAATGCTACATGGGAGTTGTTCGCTAGAGAGAATCTCATATCCGACGCTGTCACCCAATACAACGAAGACTTGAGAGCTGCCTTGATAACGGATTATACAGATGCAGAAGGCAATTTGGATCAAGATGGTTTTGACAAAAAATGGGAAGAGCTAAGGATAGAATACAGGTTTAACAATAGGTATGCCACTAATATTTGGAGTTTGATACTTAGCTTTTTGCCTATAATTTTGTTGATAGTATTGGCTATCTTTATCTTCCGTATGATGTCCAAGTCCAATAGTAGTGCACTCAATTTTGGCAAGACGCATGCACAGTTGACTACATCAACCAAAGTGCATTTTGGTGATGTTGCTGGTGCCGAAGAAGAAAAAGAAGAACTCAAAGAGATAGTAGAGTTTCTCAAATCTCCTGCCAAATTTACAACAGTTGGGGCAAGGATACCCAAAGGTGTCTTGCTCGTAGGTCCTCCAGGTACAGGCAAGACTCTGTTTGCCAAGGCAGTAGCAGGTGAGGCAAATGTGCCGTTCTTTAGTATATCTGGTAGTGATTTTGTAGAGATGTTTGTTGGTGTTGGTGCTAGCCGTGTTAGGGATCTATTTGAACAAGCCAAACGTAATATGCCTTGCATAATATTTATTGATGAGATAGATGCTGTGGGTAGACAACGTGGTGCGGGTATGGGCGGAGGTCATGACGAGCGCGAACAGACGCTCAACCAGTTGCTCGTACACATGGACGGATTCGTATCCAACGAAGGTGTAATAGTCATGGCAGCCACTAATAGGGCAGACGTCCTAGACCCTGCACTCTTGAGACCGGGTAGGTTTGATAGGCAGATATATGTCCATACACCTGATGTGCGTGGTCGTGAGGCTATCTTCAAGGTTCATAGTCGCAACAAGCCAATGAGCAAGGATATAGACTTTAAGGTGCTTGCTAGGTTGACTAGTGGATTTAGTGGTGCTGATATAGAGAACTTGCTCAACGAAGCAGCTATATTGTGTGCTAGAGACTCTCGCACACAGATCAATATGCAAGATATCTACGAAGGCATCAACAAGGTAGTGTTAGGACCACAAAAAAAGTCAAGGCTAGTGACAGAGATGGACAAACGCAACACTGCATACCACGAAGCAGGTCATGCTATAGTTGCCCGAAGTCTATCCGAATGCGACCCTGTGCACGAAGTTAGTATTATCCCTCGTGGTCAAGCAGCGGGCTATACAATGATGCGTCCAGACAACGACGACAATGATTATACTATCAACAAGCTTACTGCTCAGATTGCTATGGCTATGGGTGGGCGTGCTGCCGAAGAGATAGTTATACATGACTTTAGTGCGGGAGCCGCCGGTGATATCAAACAGGTCACTACTATAGCTCGCAAGATGGTCACTGAGTGGGGTATGTCTAAGGAGATTGGTCCAGTCTTCTATGGCAGTGGTGGCGAAGTCTTCCTTGGGAGAGATTATTCTAGTAGTCATGCCAACACTAGCGAGGTTATTACTGGCAAGATTGATGCTGAGATACATCGCATAATAGAAGAAGGTCACCAGACAGCATTGCGTATCTTGACCGAAAAACGCTCAATAATGGATGCTATGGCTAGAGTATTGGTAGAACGAGAGACTATATATGCCGAAGAAGTAGCAATGCTTATGGAGGGCAAAGATGCCAATACTGTTGTGGAGTATATAGATAGCAAGACAGGTAGTCGCAAAGTCAATCCACTATTGTCACAAACTACAGATATTGTGACTACTTCAAATGCGAGCAATAGTCCTTCTGGTACAGTATAATTGAGTTGATATAGTGTGTTATCTTGTATCAAAATGTGTCGCTCCATGTATTGATTAGGGGCATAGATTGGACCATGTATCTTGGTTGTGCATTTTGAGCAAATGATTGAGTAGGCAATGAAAGCAAAAAAAATAACAGTTAGTATTATTTGTGTTGTAGCGGCAGCGTTGATTGCTTGTGTGGCTGTGTTGTACTTTGTACAACATAGGTTCTTGAGTGAGTTGCCTACTGGGTATACCGAAGTCCTTATCTATAATTCGTCTGATCAGAATCTTGCTACTCCGCCGTTGTCACCTGAGTCTGATGACATTAGGGTTGTGGACGAATTCAACGAATTTAAGGACGCTCTAGACAATACTGGTTTTAGGTTGATTGTCAGTGTCATGAGTGGACGTGGATTTGGTGAGACTAGGTTTGAAGTAGACGGCGACGGTGAGAGGGTGCAACTCAATAGAGAGCAATTGAGATCAGTTCAGGCGGGCAACGATCAATATATGATAGAGTTGTTCTATGGTACTGGTCAAATTAGAGCTATCTCTATACAAGGCACGGTGTTGGAGTTTGATACTGTTAGGCTTGTGTTTGGCAATGATGGAGATTTGACAGCGATTAGGGTGTTGGTGTACAAGTATGCTGACTTTGTGGGTAGCAACATAAGTGACATAGAGGACAATGTAGTGTATCCATTTACTGTATATGCCAACACCAGCAATTTGCACAGTACTGTCAAAGATATAGTTGAACGTCGTTAGGGTTGTTGTCTTTGTATTGGATTGCAGTGATATAATATTAAAGAGAGAGCGGTATCTATGCCTGTTATTACTTATGAAGGAGCTACATTATCATTAGCCCAAAAGGAACAATTGATACAACATTTGACTGATGCTGCTGCTAGGATAATGGGTATTGATACCAAATTCTATTATGTCTATCTCAAAGAACTCTCCCCTAATGTGTTGATAGCCTCTACATCTTTTTTGGATACAATACATCACACGGTGACATATGAGAGTACGGCATATACAGGCAACCAGAAGTACGAATTGGTCAAAGCATTCAAGACTGTGTTGTCCAAAGTATTGGTAGCGGATAGCAAGTCGGTGTCTGTATATCTTAGAGAAAATTCGCTAGATAATGTAGGTGTAGGTGGTATAACCTTGCGCAAATTCCAAGAGATACATTCAAAGTAACCTTGTGTACTGTCTATGCAAGTTGCTATCTTGATGTGTAGTTGAGTGTAGATGTCGTATGATATATCGGGTGAGTTGTCTGGACAAAATATGTTTAGATTATCTTTTTTGAGCATGGATTGATTCGTGTAGACAAAAATGTATAGACCAAATTATTGATTAGGGTATATTGCCCTTAGGAGTATTATGAAAATAATAGATATCAAAGCTTATGAAGTATTGGATAGTCGTGGCAATCCTACAGTGCTAGCCGAAGTGTACGCTGGAGTTGACAAGACTGCTACGGCGTATGGTATGGCTATTGTACCTAGTGGTGCTAGTACAGGTGAGTATGAAGCAGTAGAGTTGCGTGATGGTGACAAGACTAGGTACATTGGCAAAGGTGTGACTAAAGCCGTTAACAATGTCAACACAACGATAAGACAAGCATTGATAGGGCATGATGTGACCGCACAACGTGCTATAGACGAATTGATGATAAAGCTTGATGGTACACCCAACAAGGCTACATTGGGTGCCAACGCAATACTTGCGGTATCTCTAGCGGCGGCTAGGTGTGCTAGTGTGGCTAAAGGGCAAGAACCTTATCGTTATTTGGCTGATTTGTACAATACTAAGTTGGGTGGGCATGCCGTGGGTAGTGATCTTCCGTTGCCTATGATGAACATCATCAATGGAGGGGCTCACGCTGACAACAATCTAGATATACAAGAATTCATGGTTCAGCCTGTTGGTGCCAAGACTATAGCTCAAGCTGTGCGTATGGGTGCCGAAGTGTTTCATGCACTCAAGTCCATACTCAAGTCCAAAGGACTCTTGACGGGTGTAGGTGACGAGGGAGGTTTTGCCCCATCACTCAAAGCTAACAGAGAAGGTCTTGAGTTGTGTGTAGAAGCAGTCCACAAAGCTGGTTACAAGATGGGTTCAGATTTCAAACTTTGTCTAGATGTGGCAGCTAGTGAGTTTTATGACGACAAAACCGGCAAGTATGCTTTTGATGGCAAGCAATTGACTGGAGCAGAGATGGTGGACTACTATACCAAACTTTGTCAAGACTTTGATATAGCTAGTATAGAAGATGGTCTAGATCAGAATGACTGGGATGGTTATGTATCAATGACCAAGCAATTGGGTAACAAAATCCAAATAGTTGGCGATGACTTTTTTTGCACTAATACTACTAGACTCAAGGACGGTATTGCCAAAGGTGCTTGCAACGCAATCCTAATCAAAGTCAACCAGATAGGGTCATTGACTGAGACACTAGATTGCATCAAGATGGCACATGACGCTGGATACAAGACTGTTATCTCTCACCGTAGTGGTGAGACCGAAGATACCACTATAGCAGACATAGCAGTGGCAGTCAAGGCGGGGCAGATCAAGACAGGTAGCTTGTCACGTACGGATAGAGTAGCTAAGTACAATAGACTGATTTTGATAGATAGTCAACTGTAAAATGCTCCAACTATAATTGAGTATAGTGTGGATCGGTGTAATGGCAAAATTGGCATTTTGCATATGCAACGCTTGAGATATTGCCTAGCAGTCATGTCAATTGCCAGATAGATTAGGTGGCAAAGACTAGTGTATACTTATTTGTGTACACTAGTCTTTGTGTGTTGATATTGCTAATATTGTTGATAAGCGATGTATATCAAGACAATCAAGTCTTATTAGTCTCACTTGGACTGAGCCAAATATGTGTTGACAGGACTAGGTATATAGTAGACATAGGTATCAAAAATTGTAGACTTAGATCTGGTAGTATCGTGAGTTTGGTTGTCTGTTGTGTCACAACTCTTGTTTGTATACAGTATTTTTGGTTAGAGGTTTGTTATTGTTGATTTTGGTGGTTGATTGTGCTATACTATATAGTGTATAGTAGTTTGTGTTGTAGTAAAATGCTAGATTGGTCACATTAGCCCACGTGTGTCCACTCTGCGTGAGTGTTGGGTCATATGTTTGATATTGGCGTGCAATCAATTGAATTGTGGCAACTTGTTTCAACCAAATCTCTCATACAAGTACAAATATAGGGACGAGTTTGTAGGCACAAATAAAACAGCCAAATCTCAGAAATATCGTCCAATTTAGGAGAAGAATGAACCCAGTAGTAATAGCTATATTGGTAGTTATTGCTTTAATAGTAGGTGCGGCAATAGGATTTCTGATAGCCAAAAATTTGATAGAACGCAAACAACAAGCAACGCAAGAAGGGTTACAGAAAGTTATTGCCAAAGCACAAAATCAAGCAAAAGAGTTTGTTTTGTCCGCACACGAACAGATTGCTCTGGATAAGGAGAAGTTTGAAAGACAAACAACCAATCAACAAAATGAACTTAGAATTGAAAAAGAACAATTAAGGCAAGAAAAATTATCAATCAAACAAAAAGAAGACGCAATAGAAAAAAAAGAATTGTATATTGCCAAGAGAGAAGAGACATTGGCTCAGAAAATAGAGCAAAATAACGAGCTCAAACAACAACTCAAAGAGCGAGAGGAAGAACGTAAAGCTCAATTCGGGGAGAGGCAAGAGGCGTTAGAACTCAAGTATCAGCAACATCAAGATCAGTTGTTGCTCAAAGAGCAAGAGTTGAGTGTGTTGCATGCTCAAGTATTGGAGACTATAGAGAGAGTAGCTCAGTTGACGCAAAGTGACGCCAAACAACAATTGTTGCAGACTATTGAAGAAGATGCCAAAAAGGATGCAGTCAAGATACTTAAGGATATCCAAGAGGAGACATTGACTACTGCCGAACAAAGAGCCAGAAGCATAATAGCGGCTGCTATACAAAAGGGTGGCGTGGAGTACGCTAGCGAATTGTCCATATCTACCGTAGTGTTGCCTAATGACGATATGAAGGGACGCATAATAGGTAGAGAGGGACGCAATATTAGGGCTCTAGAGCAGGCTACAGGTGTGGATTTTGTGGTAGATGATACTCCCGAAGCTATAGTATTGTCAGGTTTTGACCCGGTTCGTCGTGAGATAGCCAAACTAACTCTAGAAAAATTGATTAGTGATGGACGCATACATCCCACACGCATAGAAGAAACTGTTGAGAAGATGCGTAAGGATATAGAGGTCAAAATCAAAGAATCAGGCGAAGCAGCAGTATATGAGCTAGGTATATTTGGTATGCACCCAGAGATAGTCAAGACACTTGGGCGTCTCAAGTATCGTACTAGCTATGGACAAAATCAACTCTCGCATAGTATAGAGACAGCTAAGTTTGCTGGGTATATTGGAGCAGAGTTGGGTGCAGATGTAGAAGTATGCAAGCGAGGAGCGTTGTTGCATGACTTGGGCAAAGCTTTGGATTATGAGATAGAGGGTACTCATATACAGATAGGTGCGGACTTGTGTCGCAAATACAATGAGTCTCAGGCTGTTATACATTGTATAGAAGCACATCACTTTGATATAGAGATGGAGACTGTAGAGGCGGTTATTGTTCAAATTGCTGATGCCATTAGTGGAGCACGTCCTGGGGCTAGACGTGAGAGCTTTGGCAATTATGTCAAGCGTCTAGAACAATTAGAGAAGATAGCAAATAGTTATAAAGGGGTGGATAAGTCTTTTGCGGTACAAGCTGGTAGAGAGCTACGCATAATAGTCAAACCTACAGAGGTAGACGATACTGCTGCCATGTTCATGGCTAGAGAAGTCGCCAAACAGATAGAGACCGAGATGCAATACCCAGGTCAAATCAAGGTCAATGTGATACGAGAGTTGCGTCATACCGAAGTGGCCAAATAATGTCTATATCACAAAATATGCCAACATTTTGTATATGAGTGTTGGTATGTTGTGTAGTAAGTATGTTGTATATATTGCTATGATACAATTGACTTGCAGTATTGTATTGGACACAATTGAGGGTATTATTTTATGGCAAATGTATTAAAATTTGATATAGACAGATCTAATAATCTTGTCAAGTTGCATACTTGTAGCAATGCTTGCAACAAGAGTCGCAATATCAAGATTGTAGTTGAAGATAGTTGTGATGTGGTTTTTGTAAAAAATGGTCAAATTGTAGACAATATTGTAGAGACTACAATGCACAAGCGTGTGAAGAGCGATGAGCACAAATATTATTTTGTCAACAAACAATTGACAATCCAAGAGGATTTCATAACCAAGGACTTTTTGGAGTATAGGGACTATGCTACCAACAATATAGTCAATTTGGGTGCTAGATGTGTTGTTGATATGAGTGTGAGTGATTCTAAGCTGTTTGTAACCAAGCTCATAGATTTTAAGCAAGAGTATACCAAGCAAGACCTGTTGCGTGAGATTACTCCAAGAGTACTAGAGCATTTCAGGGGATGTTTGTTGCAAATTATTAATACACAAAAGATAGAGTATAGTCAATTAGACGCTCAAAAGACCAAAATTGGTGGATTGTTATTGTCCAAAATAGAGCCTATAGTTGGCGAATACGGTGTCAAAATAACCAAGTTTGATATACTACAATTTATATCACCATTGCAGACTACATTGTTGTTGACTACTGGGAGCTCTATTGTGGATACAAATATACCGCAATCTACAAATATAGACAATCTTACTGGTGGCAATACAGATATCAAACAGGGCAACTCCAAAGAGTTGATTGCTATGATAGATGACCAATTGGCTATATTGGTGGACAAATCTCTAGACAAGATTCAACTCTTTGTAGATCAAGCTATGCAAAATATTGCAATCCAAATGCAACAATTGAGCAACAATATCACCAATCAGGACAAGTCTTAGCAAATAATAAACAACAATTGAGCTAAAATGAAGAAGTAAAACATAATGTTGAACACTTATTAGTTGGTGTTGGCGGCTTGTATATCAAAAAATCTCTTGCACTATGTATCAAAATAGTGTATAATTGATACATGAAGAGGTTGATTGTATTTGCACACAATGACTTGTCCAAGTCTAATGTTTCTAGCAATTGGTTGCAACATTTGCAAGCTAAGAAGGATGAGAGCAATACAATAATTTGTCTAGATCAAGAGCTCGTCAATGGCAACTTTGATATAGCTAAGCATAGGGAGATCATAAGACAACACGACGCAATACTTGTTGTCTTCCCTGTATATTGGTATAGTCACCCACACATATTACAAAAGTATCTAGAGCAAGTTTTGACAGGCAATGACAATGCTGACTTTGTCAATGAGTTGAGACAACATCCTGCCAAACAATTCATGATAGCAGTTAGTGGGGCGTCTTCGCAAGCTAATTATACATTAGGTGGATTAGCGTCTTTTCCTATTGAGATGCAATTTGCCAACTTTTTGAGTCTTGCTAATTATTGCAATCTCAAGTGGTTGCCTATGTATTGGGTACTTGATGTGCACGCCAAGTCTGAGCAACAATTGACACAAGCGTGCGAGGATATGTATGATAAGTTTGTCAATCCTATAATCATACGATAGCAATTTAAGTCATCAACTACAGTGTATCTAGATTAGCTGATATATGTTGCAATTGGTACATTGTAATTTGGCATAGGGGTGTGGCTCAACGGTAGAGTAGTGGTCTCCAAAACCATTGGTTGCGTGTTCGAATCGCGTCACCCCTGCCACAACAACCCGCAAATAAGTCTTAGTGCTTATTTGCGGGGGATTTTTGTATACCGCAGTGGTATAAAGTTAAACCTAAAACTGACAAACGCTTGACAACTGTACAGAAAATTTATTGGAAAACAAAATTAGAAATTTGTTGAGCCCAAAAGATTAAACCTAACACTGCTGTCAACTATCATTTTTTATGAAGATACGGGATTTGAATTTCCCTACACAAAATTGTGATTAGAATGATTCGTAAAAAAGTCGCAGTAAATAGTTACGTGAGATTGGATTTTGTATGAAAATCTGGTATAATTACTGTGTGAAACTACCATTTCAAGATGAGAAGTTGGGTTACGATCTTAAGTTTGCTGAATGTAGCATTAAGCATGAAAGATACAAATCAAGATATAGTAGGTGGTAGTGGTGGGAATGGAGCAATAGGAAAATGTGATACTACTGGTGATAGTGTTATGTATATATAGCTCATAGACTATATACAATGAAAATGATAAAAAATAAGCAAGTCAAAATCAAAGCGTCTAGTATTCGCTAAATATACGACCCACTTAAACATTGGTCTAATATTGTAGTGGATACTGTGTTGTGTGGACAACCATGCAACATAGCTTAGCCAAATACAAAATAAAGAAGAGATATGCCATCAATGACATATTCGATACAACAACTTGAGCAAATACATCAATCTATTGTCAAAGAATTTAGAGCCAAGCTAGAGAGAGATTGTATAGACAAGCTAAAGCAGAATTTTGTCAACAGTTTGAGTTCTGAACGAGAGGGGTACAGATTGACGATATCTCAACTCAAGGACTATCCAATTGTTGCCAAGTATATATCAATCAAGAGCTTGTTGCATCGTAGCAGTATAGACAAAACATGCAGTAGAGTCAGTGATGAGATATGGAGCAATTTGTGTCTAGCTAATATCAAGGGAGAGCTTGATGTCTATGTATCCCGGTATGGAGTTGAGCATTTTGTAACTAGAATTGAGCAAACTAGAGGCAAGATATGTATATTAGGCGATAGTTGCATTGCTAGAGGTGATATATATAGTATATTGGGCGATTTTGGTATTGCGTTGAATAGGGTAAATTTTGTAGATTATTATGAGTGCAGACATTACAATATTGTCAACTTGTGCGATGCTAAGTATAGTGCGATAATAGCCGGAGCTGTACCGCATAGTGGTATGGGTATGGGCAAGTCTAGTAGTATATTAGTAGAGTTAGAGAGGCTAGCCGAAGTAGGCTTGCTCAAAGCCAAAGTGGTGCGGTTGATTGCTAATAACCAACTCAAAATAACAGCCAACAACTTGAGAGAGTGCCTAGCCAACTTGACAGCTAGCAACACAATATGAGTGTGTCACAAGGACAACTATTCTGGTGTCATTATACCAAACAATTGTAACAATCTAGTTACAATTGTTTGGTTTGACATTGTTGTGTTGCAAGTGATATAATATTGATGACAATATCTAATCAATCAACTTCAAATGCTAAATCAATTGTGTATAGGTTTGAGGGGTTTTAGGTTGTTGGGAGCGAGTATGAACAAAGTATATTTGACACTGCAAGCCAAGGACGAACTAGAGGCTAGACTTAAGATACTTAAGACCGAAGGTCGTGCTGATATGGCAGACAAGATTAGGCAAGCTAGAGAGTATGGCGACTTGTCAGAGAATGCAGAGTATGATATAGCCAAAGAAGAACAAGCCAAGATGGAAGCTGAGATATTGGATATCGAAGCCAAATTGGTCAACTATGAGATAATACAAGAAGATACTAATTCGGACATAGTCAAGCTTGGTAGTCAAGTCACATTGCTAGACAAGACTATTGGACAAGAAGAGACTTATAGGATAGTTGGTAGTCATGAGTCTGACCCTGTCAATCACAAGATTAGCAATGAGAGCCCTATAGGTAGACAGTTGATAGGTCGCAAGGTTAGTGATACTATATTGGTAGACACTACAGGTATAGGTGGCGAGAAGTCAGAATTTGTTATAATCAAATTGGGTTAGTTAGGGCAAGTTGCAAGGGCTCATTACACAAAGTTTGTACAATTTAGATATGGATAGCACAAAAGTTACACAAGACAATATTGTAGACAACAACGATCAGAGTATAAGTGAATTGTTGCAAGTTAGACGTGACAAGCTCAAAGAGCTTGTAGATAGCGGCAACAACCCTTTTGCCCAAACCAAGTTTGTACGTACGGCAACTGCCAAAGAAATCAAAAAGAAATTTGACTTTTATCAAAACAAGACTGTTAAGATAGCGGGACGTATCATGTCCAAACGCATAATGGGCAAAGCGTCGTTTGGTCATATACAAGACTTTGATCAGCAAATACAGTTGTACTTTAAGGCGGACAATTTGGGTGATGCTTATGAAGAGTACAAAAAACTAGATATAGGGGACATTGTAGGTGTATCTGGTATAGTCTTTTTGACGCAAAAAGGTGAGATAACCATAGAGGTTCAGGATTATCTTCTTTTGTCTAAGTCTCTCTTGCCACTACCTGAGAAGTGGCACGGATTGCAAGACAACGACCTTAGATATCGTCAAAGGCATGTAGACCTAATAGTCAATACAGAAGTAAAGAATGTCTTTGTTGTCCGCTCTAATATAATAAGAGCAATACGTACTTGTCTAGACAAGAGAGGGTATCTAGAAGTAGAGACCCCAGTGCTTAGCACTATAGCAGGTGGAGCTACTGCTAGACCATTTGTGACACATCACAATGCTCTTGACCTAGATATGTATTTGCGTATAGCTCCCGAGTTGTATCTCAAACGCTTGATAGTGGGCGGATTTGAAAAAGTGTATGAGTTGGGTAGAGTCTTTCGCAACGAAGGCATGAGCACTAGGCACAATCCCGAATTCAGTATTATGGAGTGTTATAGTGCATATGAAAATCTAGATGACATGATGTTGTTGACCGAGAAGATTTTTGGAGCTATACGCAAAGAGACCAAGTCTAGTAGTGTAATAATGTATCAAGATAGTCAGATCAATATCAAGACACCGTTTGCTAGGTTGGATATGATTAGTGCCGTCAAGAAGTATGTCGGTGTGGATTTTGATGCTACTGATGATGTAGATACACTCTCTCAGTTGATGATCAATATAGGGTTGGATGTGCCACAAGGTAGTACATGGGGTACTATACTCTATATGGCCTTTGAGCGTTTTGTAGAGCCTAACTTGATTCAGCCTACTTTTATTACAGATTATCCCATAGAAGTCAGTCCATTAGCTAAGAAAAAAAGTTTTGACAATCGGCTTACGGAGAGATTTGAATTGTTCATAGCTGGTCGTGAGTTTGGCAATGCTTATACCGAGCTTAATGACCCTATAGATCAAGCAGAGAGATTTAGGGCTCAGCAAGCATTGAGAGATAGAGGGGACGCCGAAGCACAACCGTTTGATCATGACTTCTTGAATGCATTGGAATATGGCATGCCGCCTACGGGTGGATTGGGATTGGGGATAGATAGGCTAGTTATGTTGTTTACTGATAGTCCATCTATTAGGGATGTGCTACTTTTCCCCACAATGAAACCACGCAATTGACAAGATGAGTATAGGCAAGTTGGTAACATTTGAGGGTATAGATCGTGTAGGCAAAACCACACAAATACGATTGTTGAAGGATTGGTTGGATAGGTGCAATGTACCCAATATAGTCACGAGGCAACCATACGATCCTAAAATTAGGGAGTTGATAATCTCCAAGAATGTAGATGTTGAGCTAACACCAATAGCCGAATTACTGTTGTACATGGCGGACAGATCGCAACACTGTCAAGATGTATTGGTGCCAGCATTGAGACAAGGCAAAATTGTATTGTGTGATAGATTTGTGGACAGTAGTGTAGCTTATCAAGGATATGGGCGTGGACTTGATATAAATATTATTAATCAACTCAATGATATTGCGACTAGTGGTGTATCTATAGATTTGACATTGTTTTTGGACTTGGATGTTGGCGAGTCTTTTGGGCGACGCATAGGTTGCACTGACCGTATAGAGTGTCTCTCGCAACAGTTCTTTGATAGAGTTAGATATGGTTTTGTTTGTCTTGCTAGCAAGTATAGTAGGATAGTCAAGATAGATGCTAGTCAAGGGGAGCAGGTCGTACACAACAATATTGTAGATGTGTTGCAACATAGATTGCATTTGGTTTGATTGTACAGTATTAGGCAATGCGTGATTTTGAGTCGTACCCAAAAGTTTGGTCTTTCAATTGATTTTGTGCAATATCTAAGGGTGTGGGATTTTTGCAATAGCTTGATGAACTATTGAGATGATTGAGGCATGGATTGAAAAAAATATGAAGCATATACAATTGTTGCGACAATCCAAAGTGTGTGTATCTACTAGGGTTGCTCATGCTACTATGTTGGTATCCGAAGATATTGATGCAGTGAGTGGTCTTATGAGATTGCAAGTTGCTAAGTCCATATGTAGACAAGACAATGCTCCATGCATGCAATGCAGTGATTGCAAGCTAGTACTGCAAGATAGACACAGTGATGTGGTCATCATAGACAAAGACAAGGTTGTTGTGAGTGATGTGCAGGTCATACTAGATAGCATATTGATTGCACCATTTGGCAATTGCAAAGTGTATATGGTAGCCAACTTTGATACAGCGACGAAGCAAGCACAAAACAAACTACTCAAAAGTATAGAAGAACCACCGGCACAAGTTGTGTTTGTGCTAGGTGCTAGCAATAGGGTAGATGTGTTGCCTACTATTTTGTCTAGATGTCAAGTTGTGGATGTGTTGCCTTGGGGGTATCAGGAGTTGAGACAAAGTATGATTGGTATCTATCCAGATGATGACAATCTGCAGTTTGCACTTGGTATGTCGCAAGGTAGCTTGACTCGTGCAGTGCAGTTGTGCAATCCAAGATGTAGAGACAATTTTATTTTGGCGGTACAGTTGTTGTTGACACTCAAAAGTAGTGTAGATATAGCTAGAGCATCTAGATTGCTTATAGACAACAAGGAGTATCTCAAGGATATAGTCAATTTTGTCACTGTAATAGTGCGTGATGTTGTAGTCTTCAAGCACAATATACCAGAGCTATTGCTATCTAGTGCCTATACTAGAGACTTGTTGGATATATCTCAAAGGTACACGACGACTGCATTGTCAAGTATACTTAGACATATCAAGACAACTATGTATCGGTTGCATACTTATGGCAATACCAGTAGTATAGTTGATCAGTTCTTGTTTATGTTGCTAGAACAACGTTACAACAATAGAGCGGCATTATGATAGATGCTGGTTGCATTTTGCCAATTTTGGACTGACTTATATGCTATACAATATCAATACAAGTGATACACATAGTGGTGAAGATGTTGCTACTATACATGTCAACCTTGGGGCTAGAGGGATAATCAAGATTGCAAGTTGTAGTACACTAGGGTTGAAGAGTGGAATGCAAGTTGTAGTGCGAACCCCAAAAGGTATGTTTTTGGGTGTAGTTGACTCAATTCAAAACTCTAGCAACGATGTGTCTATATCTGAGACTGGAGGTGCTCTTCAAGCCCCGACTTTTGACAACACGGTGGAGCGTATAGCTACTCAAATAGATATTGAGACGTACCAAAGCAACGCAGAACAAGCCAAACAATCTATTGCAATATGTCAAAAAATATCAGATAATCTCGGTTTGGACATATCTGTAGTGGATGCCGAATATAGTTTGGACAAACATAGATTGAGTTTTTATTTTGTGGCTAAGTCAAGGGTGGATTTTAGGGGATTTGCCAAGGATCTTGCTAGACAATTCAAGGTGTATATAGATCTAAGGCAAGTTGCAATTCAACCCAAAGACAATTCTCAATTGGCTATATGTGGACCATGCGGTAGAGACTGTTGTTGTAGTCTAGGGCTCAAGAGACACTGCACTATCAAAATGGCCAAAAATCAAAATCTGCCACTCAATCCTAGCAATATAACAGGGCTGTGTGGCAACTTGCGTTGTTGCCTATCATTTGAGAATGAGCAGTACTCCGACATCAATTGCAAGTGTCCCAAAGTAGGAGCAAATTGTTGCAATACTGAGGGTAGGTGTGGACGAGTGAGTCAGATTAATTATATCAAAGAGACAGTGCTTGTGAGACATGTGACTGACGACAATGTTGAGGTTGTGGAGTATTCTATACAGGACATAACCAAAGAGTAACTGGTGGGTTAGAACGGAGTTGATAGTCCTACCTCAATACAGCAATTGAGGTAGCAATTGACAAATATCTTCTTTAATAAGGATAGACATGGCAATACCCAAAAAACTACATTATGTATGGATAGGCGACAATCCGTTGCAAGAGCTACATCTCAGGTGTATTGATAGTTGGAGGTTGCATTGTCCTGACTATGAGATAGTATGTTGGAACGAATCCAACTACGATATGACGAGCAATCCTTTGATTGTCAATGCATCTCAACTCAAAAATTGGGCTCTAGTAAGCGATATGATGCGTGTAGACATACTCAATAAGTATGGCGGTATATATTTAGATACAGATGTTGAGTTGTTCAAATCATTTGATGAGTTGTTGCATTATGAGTTATTTATGGGATATGAGGACAAACATTGGTTGAATAATGCTATTATTGGTAGTCAAGCCCAGTCTCCTATACTCAACGAAGTCATTAGTATATATACTCAGGATGCTAATGTGATCAAGTATAGCAATTTTATATCTGTTCATGCTTTTAGTACAATATTTAGATACTATTTTGGTATCAAGAACAATGGCAAAACTAAGATAATAGATGATAAGATAGCCTTGCTCAACATGGAGTATCTGTATGCCAAAGATTGGTTGACACATAAAGTCAATATAACACCTAATACTATTAGTATACATCATGGCAGTAGGTCGTGGTTTAGTGCCAAACAAAAACATTGGGTCAATGTACTGCAGTTGCTTAATCTAATTGGCGGACGGGCAATATTCAATGCCATCGAAGGTGTAGTTATCAAAAAATTTTATAGATTATGCAAACGCCGAATCAATATTAGAAAAAAGCCCAAGCTCAATACACTATCAATTGGTAGCTGATGTGTCGCAATTGATGTCGTTGCCAAATATGAGACATACTAATACTAGTATGCATTTGTACATTAGACAACTTTAGGTTTGGTTTGTATGTACATCACCACCAAAAGTATAAGCATTTTGTTGATATTTTGTTACCAATTGTGCTATACATTGACAATTTTGGTTTTTTGAAGTATACTATATTGTAGTGGCTAGTCACGAGCCTGTGTTGGTGCAGGTAATATCATAGGATGTCCAATAAGATATGGCAATACCCAAAAAATTACATTATATTTGGTTAGGTGGAGGACCCAAGTCTGAGGTTATACAAGCTTGTATGAAGACTTGGAGCCAAGTTTGTCCTGACTATGAGATAGTTGAGTGGAACGAATCCAACTACGATCTCAACAGCAACCAACTAATCAGAGACGCAGTTAGAGCACACAATTGGGCACTAGCTGCAGATATGATGCGTGCTGAGATATTGTTAAGGCATGGCGGTATATATCTAGATACAGATGTAGAGTTGATTAGACCTTTTGATGATTTGTTGGAGTACAGTTTTTTTGTAGGTTATGAAGGCAAATATTGGGTCAACAATGCGGTAATAGGTAGTGAGCCTGGACATGATATACTGCACAAGGTTGTGGATATATACAATGTAGATCCGACTGTGACCAAAGATGCCAACTTGATGTGTGTGCATACGTATTCGGCTGTATTGCAGTACAACTATGGTGTCAAGCCACGTGGCAAGAGTCAAGTGTTGGACGGTGGGATTGTATTGTTGTCGCAAGAGTATTTTTATAGTATGCATTGGCTAACACGCAAAACCAAAGATAGCGACAAGGCATATTGCATACACAGGTGTAGCAATGCTTGGCTCAACGACAATCAACGTATCAAGATGACCATAATGCGTATTGTACGCAAGGTGTTGACTAGACATGTTATGGGTCTATTTGAACATATGTATTGCAACTTGTTGTACAACAAGTGCAAACGCAAGATTCACAAGATACAAGCACAATCTCAAGATGACAAGTTGCGAGTGGGTGTGTAATATATACGGTACACTATATGTATGATATCTAATGGCTATTGCAATTGGATATCATTTGTGTTATTTGTTGTTCTTATTGCAATTTGCCAAAAATTGGCTTGAGTGCAAAATATATCAAATAAACCACAATTTGGCAAAATAATATCTTAGTCTACCAAAATAGCTAAAATAGCCAAATTGTATTGACACAATCTGGGCTTTGTGTTATAATATAGTTACATTGATACCGAATGGTAAAGCTAGTTCAAGCTGATGTTGTTGATGAGCAATCAGCAAGTGTTAGCTTGGACGCAACTTGTATCTACTAGTTTGGGTTGTTTGCTACAAAGGTATGGTGCTGGACAGGCAAGATCTTAATATCTTCAACAACGAGGTTTCTACCCCCCCCCACGCATATGCGTGGGGGGGGGTAGAGTAAGCATTGCAGTATGACAAATATATACGATCAATATTTTGCCCGCAAAAATAACAATGGCAAGCAATTGCTGCGAGACCATTTGGATAGAGTTGCTGAAATAGCATCATCTTTTAGTAATTGTGGCAACATATCCATGTTGTCAGGTTTGTTGCATGATTTGGGCAAAGCTACTCAAAAGTTTCAAGCGTATTTGTTAGATGGTGGTGTTAGGGGTTCGGTTGTTCACTCTATACAAGGGGCTATTTTTCTACAACACATAGACAATAGCAATCAATCATTATTGCTAAGAGAGTTGTTGTCTTTGAGTATTGTAGGGCATCATAATACTCTCAAAGATTGTGTATCACCTGACGGTGAAAGTGTATTTTGGGATAGGTTGGCAACGGAAGACAATCAAGAATATGAGCTGGATGAATGTACACAATTTGCACAAATTGAATTGCAACAACTCAACACGCTATTCAAACAAGCTCAAAATGAGATAGGCGGCATAGTACAACAGCTAAAAAACAGTTACAAAAACAAACAATCAATGTATTTTGCTTTGGGATTGTTCGTGAAGTACATATATTCTTGTCTCGTAGATGCAGATAGATATGACGCATACTTGTTTGATGTGGACAAGCAATACATTCCCCCACAAGTAGATTGGCAAAACCTAATAGATGTATTTGAGTCCAAACTAGCTAGACTTGGTACTAACCAAAGCCAAATATCACAAATCAGAACCAAAATATCCAACAAATGCAAAGAAGCAGCGGTAAAAGACACAGGAATATATCAATTGTCTGTGCCTACAGGTGGTGGCAAAACTCTCTCGTCTTTGAGATTTGCATTGCATCACGCTAGAGTTAAGTCTAAGAAACGTATAGTTTATGTGATACCATATTTGTCTATTATAGAACAAACATCCAAAGTGGTTAGAGATGTTTTGGACTTGCATAATGATAGCAATAATATATTGCTAGAACACCACTCCAACATAGTCTCAACTGATGACAAAAGTGAGGGATACAAGAGGTCTCTAGCGATTAGCCGTTGGGACAATCCAATAATAATCACAACAATGGTGCAGTTCCTTGATACTGTGATGTCAGGCAAGGCAAGTGACTTGCGTAAGTTGCACAATATGCAAGATGCTGTGATTGTTTTTGATGAGATACAGTCTCTTCCAATGCACTCCATACATTTGTTCAATGAAGCTGTTAGCTTTTTGGCTACTGTACTCAATACAACAGTTTTGCTTTGCACAGCTACACAGCCATTGATAGGCAAAACTCTACGTAAAAATTTGTTGTTGGCTAACGATCCCAATCTAATAGACGGTGTAGAAGGTGATTTTGACAATCTCAAAAGGACAATTGTACAACCAGAGATTGAAATGAATATTGATCGGTTTGTTCAATTTGTAGGTGAAAAGTTGTATGTAGAGAGCAATTGTTTAGTAATAGTCAATACCAAGTCAGTAGCACGCAAAGTGTTTCAACAGTTGCAAGAGCAATTACAGTCTACATGTGCTGTATACCACCTATCTACATCCATGTGTTCGGCACATAGGTTTGATATTCTCAACTCAGTCAAGTCGCATCTATCACAAGGAGAGAGGGTTGTGTTGGTGTCTACTCAACTTATAGAGGCAGGTGTGGATATATCGTTTGGTTGCGTTGTGAGGTCTATGGCAGGGTTGGACTCTATAGCCCAAGCAGGTGGTAGATGCAACCGCAATGGCGAATCGGATGAACCCAAGTGTGTATATGCCGTACCGCTCAAAGACGAGAATCTAGACAGACTCAAAGACATCAAGTGTGGCAAACAAAATGCCATTAGAGTAATACGAGAGAACCCAAAACAAGACTATTTGAGCCAAGCAATGTTGGACAAGTTCTACAAGTATTATTTCACTGAGAGACAAGATTTGATGGATTTCCAACTCAATAATGGTACAGTATATCAATTGTTGTCTACCAATGACATTGGGACTGACAATTATACCAATCGCACGGGCAAACGGTATCAACATATACTAAGACAAGCTTTTGATACCGCATCTCAAGAGTACAATGTAATAGCCAACAATACAGAGACTGTAGTCGTATACTACAATCAATCTCATGACTTGATTGCCAAGTATCAGGATAGTCATTGGATTGGGGACAAACTGGCTATAATTAGACAATTGCAAAAATATAGTGTATCATTGTTCCGTGATACTGAGTATAAATTGCTCTACAATAGCAATGCAATAAGTGTATTGGATGAAGAGTTTGGGGTCAAGGTGCTCAATATGGACAATTATTCACGAGACTATGGTGTAACCTGTGACGCCAATCTACAAGACTTAATAGTTTAATGAGGTTAGATATGCAGATAGACAAAAAGCGAAATTCGGTAGAGTTTGAAGTGTATGGCAAATATGCACTGTTTAGTGATCCTATTACTAGAGTGGGTGGTGAGAAATTTAGTTATCAAGTACCTACATATCAAGCACTCAAAGGCATATTGGAGAGTGTATATTGGAAACCTACATTGATTTGGGTTGTAGATGCCGTGCGTATAGTCAACAAGATACAGACCGAAGGCAAGGGTATTAGACCAATTAAGTTAGGTGGTGGCAATGAGCTAGCATACTACACATATCTCAAGGATGTCAAGTACCAAGTGCTCGCACACTTTGAGTGGAATCAACATCGTACCAACCTACAACATGATCGCAACGAGAACAAGCATCACAATATATCCAAAAGGTCTATAGACAAAGGCGGTAGACGTGACATATTCTTGGGTACTAGAGAATGTCAAGCTTATGTGGAGTCTTGTGAGTTTGGTAGTGGGGGTGGATTTTATGACAATTATGGGACGTTGGATTTTGGATTCATGTTTCATGGTATAGACTACCCTGATGAGACTGGAGCCAACAACTTGGGTGTTAGGTTTGGAGCTTGCAAAATGGACAACGGGTACATCAAGTTTGCCCCACCTCAAGATAGTATACTTAGTCGTAGAGTAGTGCGTGACAATGTAGCTATCAAAGATTTTGTTGTGGATACCAACTTGCGTAGTTGTGACCAAGAGGAGGTTGTCGTCTAATGAGTATATTTTCTAGTTTGCTAGAGACCTACAACAAGTGTGAGTCAAACGCAACAGGTATCAAAGTTTATAGTATAGACAAAAAAACAGGCGATAAGGTCGTAGACGATAATAAGATGTTTTTGCCATTGTTTCACTCAACATTCAAAGCTACTATCTTTGTCAAACTTAACCAACACGGTGAGTTGTTGTCTGTAGAAAGAAAAAGCAACGAAGAGACTATTGTTATTCCAGTCACAGAAGAATCCACTGGTAGAACTGGAAGTCCAGCAGCTCACCCACTTTGTGATCAACTTGCTTATGTTGACAAGGATTTGTCACTTCACACAGAATATAAAAATAATAAAAAGATAGTAGACTCTACCAAATACGACCTATATATCAACCAACTTGATAGTTGGAAAGGCGATAATATCAAACTCAACGCCGTATACACTTACCTATCCCAAAACAGTATTATTCAAGATTTGATGGACAATGGCGAGTTTAGCAACCCAAAGGAATATATTCCTAATAGTTCCAAATTGGATGTAGAAGTTGTAGGTAAGTTGGGTGTAGCTTTTAGTGTGCAAGTGCCAGATGATATGCAACCCAATGTTTGGGATGACAAAGAATTGTATCAACTATGGATACAATATCAGTCAAAAGTTGAAGTCAATGATATTGAAGGGTTTGATTATTTGGATGGGAGTAATTTGGTCAAAGTTGTCAAAATTTACCCAAAGAAAATCAATAATATTGTGGCTAATGCCAAACTACTTTCTTGCAATGACATGGTTGGATTTACGTATCGTGGTAGGTTTGAGGAGCAAAATCATGCTATACTTGTAGACGCTACAGTTTGCCAAAAGTTACACATTGCTTTGAGGTGGCTTATTAGCAATTATGGATTAGCTACAGACACTCAAAGCATCGTTGTTTGGGCGATAGGTAGTGACTCCAAACAAGATATACAACCTTATGGCAATTCGTATGATATCTTTGAAGATTTCTCTAGCATAAATACTGATATTGACAAGTTGTCCAACGTAGCAAGAGAGATAGACAACAACTACTCACGCAAGGTATCTAAGGTTCTAAGAGGATTTGGTAGTGCTAGTAGCATCAAGCAACACAATCGCAAGATTGCTATAGCTATATTTGATGCGGCTACTACTGGTAGAATGGGCATAACATTTTATCAAGAATTTCCAGAGAGTGAGTATCTAGAAAGTATAGCCAAGTGGCATGAAGAGACATCTTGGCATTTGACCAAATTTATCAAGGATGACACCAAATCTAGCAAAAAAGACAAAGGCAAATCCAAAGTTGTGCACTATGTCGGTTGTCCATCATTTAGAGATATACTAGAGACAGTATATGGCAAGGGTAGCGGGGGCAAAGATGAAGGCTATACCAAACTCAAAAAGAAAATTCAAAAACAATTGCTAGAGTGCATGTTTGGCAATTTCTCATTTCCAGAGAGCCTTGTCAAGATGGCTGCTCATAGAGTATCCAACCCAATGCACTTTGAAAATGGTTGGGAACAAGCTCTAAATATTGCTTGTGCTTTGATACGCAAATATATAAGACAATCCAAAGGAGAATATATACAATTGGAACTAGAAAAACAACGAAATGACAGAGACTATCTATACGGCAGACTGTTGTCCATAGCCAACAAGATAGAGTCCCACGCTTTGTACAAGGCGGACAAGACAAGTGAGAGATCTACAAACGCTATTAGACTTATGAGCAGTTTTGCAGTCAAGCCTTTTAGCACTTGGGGATTGTTGTGGCAACAATTGCAGCCATACATCAATCAATTGCAAGGTGCAAGTTGGTACCAAATGCAAATAGACGAGATTATGTCACTATTCCAAAATGGTGAATTTGAGAACAATCAACCACTATCACCACTATATCTATTGGGATACTCAGTACAAAATAGAGACTTAAACAAGAACAACAAAGAGGAGAATACATCAGATGACAACACTAACTAACAAGATAGATTTTGCAGTAATCATAAAAGTATGCAATGCCAACCCAAATGGAGATCCGCTTGGTGGCAATAGACCACGCACTACTAGCGATGGATTGGGTGAAATATCCGACGTTTGTCTCAAACGCAAGATACGCAATAGGCTACAAGCCAATGGCAAAAATATATTTGTCCAAATGGACGAGTTAGCAGATGACGGTGCTAAGAGTCTCACTGATAGATTTAGCAAATTCACAAAGACACTACCCAAAGAAGACGCAAAAGACAAAAGTGCAGTAGCCAAAAAAGTCTGTGCAAATTGGATAGATGTAAGAGCCTTTGGACAAGTATTTGCATTCAAGTCCAATGCAAAGAATGACAAGGGTGGTGATGTGGATGGTGTGTCCATTGGTGTTAGAGGTCCTGTGACTATACAATCAGCATTTTCCGTAGAGCCAATAACCACCGAATCTATCCAAATAACCAAGTCAGTCAACAGTGAGACTACAGCGGACGGCAAGAAGTCAAGTGATACTATGGGTAGCAAGCATAGGGTCAACAAGGGTGTATATGTTGCATATGGTTCCATCAGTCCTCAACTAGCTGATAGGACAGGATTTAGTGATCAAGATGCCGTAGATATACAGCAAGCTATCAAGACTTTGTTTGAAGGCGATGAGTCTAGTGCTAGACCTAGCGGGAGTATGGAAGTAGTCAAATTGATATGGTGGCAACACAATACCAAGTCGGGTCAGTATTCGTCTGCCAAAGTTCATAGGTCGCTCACAGTTGACAAAGATGGCGAGTACACAATTACTCCATTGAGTGGTATAACTCCACAACAAATAGATTGTTAATTCATGCAAAATCACGTTTGGTGTAATTATTTTGGCACAAATCACTCTCCACGTACCTTTTTTGACCTGACACTTGTACTGTAACGGTCGCTCCCCACATAGGGGGGGCGTGGATTGAAATGAAATATGCAACAGTATCACGAAGATGAATATCTAGCCATATCAGGTATCAATCACTATGCATTTTGTCCACGCCAATATGCTCTTATACATATTGAGCATCAATGGATAGAAAACTCATTGACGGCTATTGGTAGGGTTATGCACAAAAAGGTGCATGATAGTGCAATAGCCGAAAAACGAAATGATATAATCACTATTAATGCACTCAAGGTATCTTCAACTAGATTGGGGATATCTGGTGAGTGCGATAGTGTGCAATTTTTTAGAGATGAACGAGGGGTATACTTGCCGAAATATAAAGGCAAGTTTATCCCTTATCCTGTAGAATACAAAAAAGGCAAGTCAAAACTAGACAACTGTGATAGATTGCAGGTATTGGCTCAAGCTGTTTGTTTAGAAGAAATGCTCAATTGCACTATAGAGACTGGAGCACTGTTCTACGGTGAACCTCGCAAAAGAGAAGTTGTAGAGTTTACTAGAGAGTTGAGAGATGAATTGGAGTATGTAGTACTGGCTATGCATCAACTACATATCAATGTTCATACTCCAAAAGCCAAATTTGGCAGTCACTGCAATCAATGCTCGCTACATGACATCTGTATGCCAGAGTTGACCAAGACCAAACAGTCTGTGCGACAGTACTTGCAAGGCGGGCTTGACTAAATTATGAAAAAACTATTGAATGTGTTGTATGTCACCAAGCCCGAAGCATACTTGTCGTTGGAGAATGACAATGTACTAGTCAAAGAGCACGACACTGTGTTGATTAGGACCCCGTTGCTCAATATTGAGGGTATTGTACACTTTGGTTGGAATATCAATATTAGCCCTAGCCTTATTACTGAGTGTGTTAGACGCAATATTACTGTTACATTTTTGACAGAGAGTGGCAAGTACCAAGGCAGCGTGATAGGTGAGAGTCGTGGCAATGTTGTAGTACGCAAAGAGCAGTATAGGATATCAGATGATGTGAAGAGGAGTTGCATGTATGCTCGCAACTTTGTATTTGGCAAGTTGCACAACTCCAAGTGGACACTAGAGCGTGCAACTAGAGACCACAAGTTGCGTGTAGATGTGGACGCTATCAAGAAGGAGACTGCTCAGATTCAACAAGCCATGCAAGACAGTCTTGCTTGTTCGGATTTGGATACTTTGCGTGCAATAGAGGGCAACGCCGCTCAGAGCTACTTTAGAGTTTTTGATCAACTAATATTGACCAACAAAGAGTTCTTTGAGTTCAACAACCGCAATAGACGTCCACCAACTGATCCTATCAATGCAATGTTGTCATTTGCTTATGTGCTATTGGCAGCGGAGTGTCGCAATGCTCTAGAGGGCGTAGGGTTGGATGCGTACGTCGGGTTTTTGCATAGAGATAGGTCGGGTAGGGCGTCTCTAGCACTAGACTTGATGGAGGAGTTGAGAGCTTGTTTTGCTGATAGGTTTGTACTGTCACTAATCAACCGTGGCGAGATAGGCGCTACAGATTTTAGATTCACAGAGAGTGGAGCGGTGCTCATCAATGACGACGCCCGCAAGCGATTTTTGTCTGCTTGGCAATCCAAAAAGAAAGATACCATAACACACCCATACTTGCAAGAGAAGTGTCAATGGGGGCTTGTACCACATTTGCAAGCATTGTTGTTGTCTAGAGTAATTAGGGGTGACTTAGATGAGTATCCTACATTTTTGTGGAAGTAGACAATGCAGCAAGTCTTGTCTATGCAATAAAGGCGTTTGAGGGCGTTTAGTAGAGCTAAACAACCGAAATAAGCCTAAAGACAGGACAAAAAAAGACACCCAAAGGCAACTATAGTCAAAAATTTTCTCAATGAAAATTTTGACGGTGATTATTCCGTGCTTACTATAATATGAGGTCACTCTAGGCATAGGGTTGTGGATTGAAATTACAAAAGAATAGGATTATATTACATGTTGATTTTGATTACTTATGATGTATCTACTCAAGATAGTGACGGACGGCGTAGACTATCTAGAGTGGCCAAAAAGTGCGTAGCACACGGACAAAGAGTACAAAACTCAGTTTTTGAATGTATCATTGATTGGTCTCAATTTGTCAAACTGCAAGCCGAACTCAAAGCAATAATCAATCCTAGTCAAGATAGTTTGCGGTTTTACAATTTGGGCAACAATCATGACAACAAAGTTACTCACATAGGCAACAAGACGGTCACTCCTGTAGATGGTGATTTGATAGTATAGTAGATTAGTCAAGCAACACTATAGACTATAGTGCGAACCCCAATCACACATAGTATACCCAGTATGTTCGCACCCCAAAAGTCGGTCGCTTTGTATATAGTTAGGGCGTAGATTGAAATAAATATTGCCATAATGCCAAATTTGTGTTATAATATATGCATTATGTGGCAATTTAGTCACATAATGAGACAAATAATTGTTGTTTTATCAATTATTTGCAGTCGCTCCCCACATAGGGGGGCGTGGATTGAAATGCACCAGAGCTAGGTTGTGCAGGGGCGGTACCAAGTCGCTCCCCACATAGGGGGGCGTGGATTGAAATACGCTGAGCGGGGGATAAGTTGGCTCCTATCCAAGTCGCTCCCCACATAGGGGGGCGTGGATTGAAATCGTTTGGGCTAGTGTACATCGCTGTGTATGCTATGTCGCTCCCCACATAGGGGGGCGTGGATTGAAATTTTCAATTTGTTTTTGCTTGTTTCTGTTCTTGCTGTCGCTCCCCACATAGGGGGGCGTGGATTGAAATATTACTATCGTTGTTGGCTGTTTGTGCGATTGGTTGTCGCTCCCCACATAGGGGGGCGTGGATTGAAATAACAATTTGCTTGTGTATAGCGGTATGCCCGTTGTCGCTCCCCACATAGGGGGGCGTGGATTGAAATTATTTTATGTCCCATGCCGTTTTGTATTTGTATTGTCGCTCCCCACATAGGGGGGCGTGGATTGAAATATCCCATGCCTCTTCCCAGAAGCCTCTTTTTGCTGGTCGCTCCCCACATAGGGGGGCGTGGATTGAAATGCATCACGCTCTCAAGTCTTACAACCTGTATGTAGTCGCTCCCCACATAGGGGGGCGTGGATTGAAATTCAGTCTACAGAAAATAGCCCACAAGGTAATATCGTCGCTCCCCACATAGGGGGGCGTGGATTGAAATTTATACACATAATGGCACCGCTGATCGTAGCGTAGGGTCGCTCCCCACATAGGGGGGCGTGGATTGAAATGGGGCTATAGTAATCAAGTGGGTTAGTTTTGAGAGTCGCTCCCCACATAGGGGGGCGTGGATTGAAATGATGTTGCCAGCCAGAGTGATCCAAGCACCATTAAGTCGCTCCCCACATAGGGGGGCGTGGATTGAAATTTTGTGCTGGTGGGATATGGTGTACTATACATGGGGTCGCTCCCCACATAGGGGGGCGTGGATTGAAATCTTTTAGCGTGCGACTAACCCAAGTAATTAGGTCGTCGCTCCCCACATAGGGGGGCGTGGATTGAAATGTAATACTCTGGTACTACTCCATATACCCTATCGTCGCTCCCCACATAGGGGGGCGTGGATTGAAATAAACAGTTGTAGTATTCCCCCAATAGGGGCGAAGGTCGCTCCCCACATAGGGGGGCGTGGATTGAAATAAGGTATTTTGTATATATATGTCATTTTTTTGCTGTCGCTCCCCACATAGGGGGGCGTGGATTGAAATAATCTGATCACGATACAGTTGGTGGGCATTACCGGTCGCTCCCCACATAGGGGGGCGTGGATTGAAATACCAGGCACTCGTAGCATCTACCACAGTCAAGGGTCGCTCCCCACATAGGGGGGCGTGGATTGAAATTTGGGGTTCGGGCAGAGTCTTGCTAAAATAATCGGTCGCTCCCCACATAGGGGGGCGTGGATTGAAATGTGAGCTTACGCCTAGCACTCAAGTAATGGACAGTCGCTCCCCACATAGGGGGGCGTGGATTGAAATATTGATCTTGGCATATCATCGCTCCCCGCAAGGGGTGTCGCTCCCCACATAGGGGGGCGTGGATTGAAATCAATTAGACAGGTCATTGGGAGGAGTTGAGCCAGGTCGCTCCCCACATAGGGGGGCGTGGATTGAAATAAGTATGCATAGCACTCTTGATAGCCAGTAATGCGTCGCTCCCCACATAGGGGGGCGTGGATTGAAATCAATCAGCAATCGATCATCATAGCTTGTATACTTGTCGCTCCCCACATAGGGGGGCGTGGATTGAAATGGAGATTTGTGCGATCAATATAAGAGTTGGACGGGTCGCTCCCCACATAGGGGGGCGTGGATTGAAATTGTGTGTAGTGGATTTGCGTTATCAGTGTATTCCGTCGCTCCCCACATAGGGGGGCGTGGATTGAAATGCCTGGATTGGTAGATATCCATTGTATTGGCTAGTGGTCGCTCCCCACATAGGGGGGCGTGGATTGAAATAGCCCCCAGCGTACCCCCTACTGTATGCTGGTACGTCGCTCCCCACATAGGGGGGCGTGGATTGAAATTAAAAGGCAGGATACACCACCATGCAATAACATGGGTCGCTCCCCACATAGGGGGGCGTGGATTGAAATCCCCTACTAGGGGGATAAGGGGGTAGTGTGTGCCTGTCGCTCCCCACATAGGGGGGCGTGGATTGAAATTAAAGTGTTGTGTTGCGATGGCAAGGCGGAGGGTTTGGGTGTAATACTTTTTACGGCAAGCAAGTGCAAGAATTGCCCGACGACTTGAAGGAGGCAGTAGACCTAATAGTTGACGGTGGCTTTGAGCAGGACAAAAGAGACACAGAGAGAAACCTCGTAGGCTCTACAAACCAACGGATTATTTTTGCAACTGAGCGTTATAGACCGCTTGATCAATGGTTCTATCTTCCACGTCCCAAACTTGTAGAAATCAATGTATTGGCGGGCTATTTGTGACGGGCGATGTTGTCTAATAACATATTGTAGCAAGTGCGTCTAGCAATCAAAAGTTGCAAATCAACCGAACAAAACCAAAAATTTTGTTCGGTCTTTTTGTACAATCTAATAATGTTATTAGTCAGAATAACAAAATACATCAAATCGCGCTTGCTTTTCAACCTAATGTATGGTACAATGTTATTAAGTTGAATAACTAATGCAAACAAGGAAGTAGATTTTTTTGAACGAAGACAAAGTAGCTTTGAGCACAATCGCTTCAATAAGTGTAGGATTGGTTGTGTCAAGAATAAGCAAGCCACCGTACAACATCAATCAAGGGAGCAAGAGATACAAGTATCTTACTCTAAGCAGTGCAATCAATGGATGGGGCATAGATGAGAGTGGCTTGAGAGATTTTGAACCAGTGAGAGCGGTAGATGAGAGATTTTTGACAAAGTTAGGTGATGTCATAATGGGAATAAGCTCGCCACATTCTATAGTATTGATTGACCAATCAGCACAAGGGGGGCTCGTTATACCATCGCAATTTGTGGTGATTAGACTAACAACACAAGATGTATTGCCAGAGTACCTAGCAATCTATATGAGTAGTGACGAGGTGCAAGACAAGATAGCACATATGTCCAAAGGGACAGCAGTCAAAATAATCAACGCACACTCACTACAATCACTAGAGATAAGGATACCTGTCATAAACAAGCAAAAGAAGCTTGCCAAATTGAGAGAGTTGTTGCACGAAGAAAACAAGCTAAGCATGCAATACGCAAGACTAGTCAACCAAAAAAACAATTATTATCTCAATCACTTTGTAAGCGAAGGAGCAAAAAATGTCTAATACCAATCAACACAATCAAGGATATGAGAGAGCAGGACTACATAGGGCTATATGGGCAATTGCTGACGACCTTAGGGGTAGTGTAGACGGATGGGACTTCAAGAACTATGTACTTGGCATAATGTTTTATCGCTACATTAGCTCCAATATCTCTAGCCATTTTGACAACAATGAGCACAAAGCGGGCAATGTCTCGTTTAGGTACGCAGATCTTGCAGATGCCCAAGTGCCAAGTAGTCTCAAGGACGAGACTGTCAAGAGCAAGGGGTTTTTTATTTATCCTAGTCAGTTGTTTGACAATGTTCTCAAAGGTGCCAAGAGCAACGCAGATCTCAATATTTACCTTGGCAATATATTTAGGGAGATAGAGGGCACTACCAAAGGGGCAGCGAGCGAAGCTAATTTTAGAGGATTGTTTGACGATATTGACCTCAATAGCAATAAGCTTGGCTCAAGTGTGGTTGAACGCAACAAGAGACTTACTGTACTCCTTGACGGTGTTGCCAAGATGCAACTCAAGTACACCAACGAGATTGATGCTTTTGGCGATGCTTATGAGTACTTGATGAGTATGTATGCCTCCAATGCGGGCAAGAGTGGTGGCGAGTTTTTTACGCCGCAAGATGTAAGTCACCTACTTGCACGCATTACACTGATAGGAAGATCTCACGTCAACAAGGTGTATGACCCAGCGGTGGGTAGTGGGTCGCTACTACTTCAGTACGCCAAGTTGCTTGGCATAGACAAGCTTGGCAATGGATTTTTTGGACAAGAGATCAACATCACAACATACAACCTTTGCCGAATCAATATGTTCCTTCACAATGTGCCGTATGACAAATTTGACATTGCCAACGGCAACACTTTGCTAGATCCACTTCACGACGACTTCCAGCCATTTGAGGCTATTGTATCCAATCCGCCTTACTCAATCAAGTGGGAAGGCGACACCAATCCAACACTGATTGACGACCCAAGATATTCGCCAGCGGGCGTGCTTGCCCCCAAGAGCAAGGCGGACATGGCTTTTGTCATGCATAGCCTGAGCTACTTGAGCAGTAGCGGTACGGCAGCAATAGTTTGCTTCCCGGGTATTTTCTACCGTAGCGGAGCTGAGCAAAAGATACGTCAGTACCTAATCTCCAAGAACTATGTAGAAGCAGTAATTGCATTGCCTAGCAATCTCTTTTTTGGTACAAGCATTGCAACCAACATTCTTGTACTCAAAAAGAGCCGCAAAGACAACAAGGTATTGTTTGTAGATGCAAGTGCTCAATTCGTCAAGGAGTCCAACAACAACAGATTGACAGACCAACACATTGCCTCAATCATTGGCTCCTTGACCGACAAAGTTGACATTGCACACTATGCCAAGTCTGTAACACTTGAGGATATCAAGCAACAAGGCTACAACCTGTCTGTATCTACCTATGTGCCCAAAGCCGACACAAGAGAAAAGGTAGATATCAAGCAACTCAACGCCGAGATAGCAAGGATAGTATCAAGGAGTGCCGAGCTCCGTCAAGACATTGACGCAATCATAAGAGAAATAGAGGGTGACACAGAAAGTTAAGGATGAAGATAGTGAAAAAAACAAAAAAACTAGCAAAACATGATATAGTTCGTAGCAGTGCTGCCGAATACTTGACTTTTGTATCAGCAACCGGAGAGCAAGGAGTAGAGCTGCGATACGAAGATGAAAATATTTGGCTAACACAAAAGATGATGGCAATCCTATATGGTGTAGAAGTTGTCAATATCAATCAACATATCAAAACTATCTTTGATGACAAAGAGCTTGATAGAGCTCCAACTATTAAGAAATTCTTAATAGTTGGGCAAGAAGGAGATAGACAAGTACAAAGAGAAGTCTTGCATTACAATTTGCAAATGATTGTTGCCGTAGGATTCAAAATCAACAATGACAAAGCTGTGCAATTTAGGAAATGGGCAAACTATGTTGTCAAAGAGTTTACGGTCAAAGGCTATGTAATGGACGACGAACGACTCAAGAATGGTGGAAGTGTCCTGACCAAAAAATATTTTGAAGAGCAATTAGAGCGAATACGAGAGATACGTTTGAGCGAACGCAAGTTTTATCAAAAGATAACAGATATATATGCAACGGCACTAGATTATGATGCAACGGCAAAAGTTACGCAAGAATTTTTTGCAAGGGTGCAAAACAAAATGCATTTTGCTGTACATGGTCAAACAGCTCCACAAGTAATATTGAATAGAGCAAACGCAAGCAAAACGCATATGGGGCTAACTATATGGCAAGACGCACCTAAAGGCAAGATAAAAAAGAGCGACACAGTAGTCGCCAAAAATTATTTGACGGATAATGAATTGCAAGCACTTGGTAGGATTGTGTCAGCATACTTGGATATAGCCGAAGATATGGCAGAAAGAAATATACCAATGACAATGCAAGATTGGATTGATAGGCTAGATCTCTTTATCAAAGCGACAGATAGGCAATTGTTGCAAGACGCAGGACAAATAACAAGAGATATAGCCGAAAAGCACGCTTTGGCAGAGTTTGAAAAGTATAGGGTAATACAAGACCAAATTTATACAAGTGACTTTGACCAATGGATTGCAAAGCAACAGGATGACAAATGATGAGCAAATTAGACACATTGATACAAGAGCTTTGCCCCAATGGCGTAGAGTTCAAGAGGCTTGGTGAAATATGCGAATATCGTAGTAGTGGGGTTGACAAAAAGACAGTAGAAGGGCAGAAAGCCGTGATGTTACTTAATTATATGGATGTTTATCGCAACCCTAAAATAACCAAAAGCATTATTAAAATGCAAGTAACTGCATCCGATGCCCAGATAGCTAACTGTGATATAAAGAAAGGCGATATTTTTATTACTCCTAGTTCAGAAACTATTGATGATATTGGTCATTCGGCAGTAGCAACCGAAGATATTGATAGAGGAGTTTATAGTTATCATATTGTCAGGTTCAGGATTAAAAACCAAAAAGTTGTACTACCATTCTTTCTAAGTTATTTGTTTAGGTCTTATACAATACAATCGCAGATTTTGCAAAAAGCAACAGGGCTAACAAGATTTGGTCTTTCAAAAGAGCGATGGGGAAATTTAAGTATTCCCGTTCCGCCTATTGAAATACAGTGCGAAATTGTCCAAGTATTAGACAAATTCACCGAGCTTACCGCAGAGCTTACCGCAGAGCTTTCAGCGAGAAAACAACAATACAATTATTATCTAAATAACTTGCTATCGTTTGACAAAACTCTTGACAGCAATTTTGATGGTGATACAATTTTAGGACAGGACAGGACAGCTAGAATACTAGCCGAAATGATTGAATATATTCAACCTACACAATACATTGTGTCAAGCACAGAGTATAGCGATGAGTATGCAACACCAGTATTGACAGCAGGGCAATCATTTATATTAGGTTATACGAATGAAACAGACGGAATATATAAAGCAAGCAAAGAGAAACCCGTAATTATATTTGATGATTTTACAACTAGTTTTCATTGGGTGGATTTTGATTTTAAAGTTAAGTCATCTGCTTTGAAAATACTCACACCAAAAGACACAGCAAAGTATGATTTTAGATATTTGTATTATGCAATGAGTTGTATTGATTATAAACCAGACACACACGCAAGGCAGTGGATACAGACATATAGCCAGTTTGCAATTCACTTGCCATCAATCTATATTCAACAATACATTGTCTCTATCTTAGACAAGTTTGACAATCTTACTAATAGCTTACAACAAGGCTTGCCCGCCGAGATATCTGCACGGCAAGCTCAATACCAATACTACCGTGACAAGTTGCTGTCATTTGATGAACAAATTATGAACGGGGGGGGTAAATCTTGAAGCCTTAAAATGGTTTTTGGATATTATCAATTGTTGTAGCAAGACAAGTACAAGGTGGATACCTATGGAGCAATTAGGGAGTTTTTATGGCGGTTTGAGTGGCAAAACCAAAGATGACTTTGGCAATGGCAATGCAAAATACATTAGCTACATGAATGTATTTGACAATATTGCTATAGATACAACCAAGCATGATATGGTCAAAGTTGGCATCACGGAGAAACAAAACAAAGTTGAGGTTGGGGATATTGTTTTTACAGGGTCGTCAGAGACTTTGGACGAGTGCGGCATGTCTTCGGTGTTGACAAGAGAGAGTGACGAGCCGTTGTATCTCAATAGTTTTTGCTTTGGATTTAGGTTGAATGACCCAACATTGCTGCTACCCGGTTTTTCAAAATATTTGTTTCGTTCAGATGGATTGCGTCAACAAATTGTACAGACAGCGAGTGGTGTTACAAGGTACAATATATCCAAAAAGAAAATGGCAAAGATAATCGTTCCAATCCCTCCAATCCATGAGCAACGTCGTATTGTCTCTATCTTAGACAAGTTTGACAATCTTACTAATAGCTTACAACAAGGCTTGCCCGCCGAGATATCTGCACGGCAAGCTCAATACCAATACTACCGTGACCAATTGTTGACATTCAAGGAGGCAACATGAAAATTCAGTCTAGCATAATTTCGGAAGCCAATTTTTCTACTGTTGTGGCGGAGTACACGCCATTACCCAAGTCGGAGACACATTACCAAAGCGAGGCAGAGCTAGAGGCAGATCTACTCAAGCGGTTGACAATGCTCGGCTATGAGCGGATTGGCAACCCGAATTATAGTGTGCTTGTCAACAACTTGCGTAGGCAACTATCACATCTCAACAAGACTGTCTTGGGCGAAGGTGGCTTGAGTGACAAGGAGTGGGAGTGGCTATGGACCAATGTCTTGGCACATAGCAACGACGGTGTCAAAGAGAAGACCAAACGACTACAAGTGGACAATCGCTACACAATCACTAGAGACAATGGCGAGCAAGTCAATATAATGCTTGTAGACAAGACCAATATCTTTAGCAACAACTTGCAAGTCTTCAACCAATATAGAGAAGACGGCACCAAGCGTACCGGTATATATGATGTGACTATCTTGGTCAATGGTTTGCCTATGGTACATATAGAGCTCAAGCGGCGTGGTGTCCCAATCAAAGAAGCATTCAATCAGATAGCAAGGTACAGCCGTGACAATTTTTATGGCAGTAGTGGACTTTTTGATTGGGTGCAGGTCTTTGTGATCTCCAACGGTGCGGAGACCAAATATTATAGCAATACCACACGACAACTGTCACAAAAAGAAAATGAATCTACACAAGCCAATACACGTAGACGCAAGACAAGCCATAGCTTTGAGTTTACAAGTTATTGGGCGGATGCTCTCAACCGCAATATACTTGACCTTGTGGACTTTGCTGAGACTTTTTGTAGCAAGGGGTCGCTACTCAATATATTGACCAAGTATTGCGTTTTTACGAACGACGAGATGTTGCTTGTGATGCGTCCATATCAGATAGTAGCAAGCGAGGCAATAATATCCAAAATCACCAACGCCCAACAATATCGCAAAAAAGGTACAATAGACGCCGGTGGATATGTGTGGCACACCACAGGCAGCGGCAAAACTCTCACTAGCTTCAAGACCGCACAACTCGCTACCAATCTAGACTTTGTAGACAAAGTCATCTTTGTAGTAGACCGCAAAGATCTAGACTACCAGACAATCAAAGAATTTGAAAAGTTTGGTGGTCGTGACGCTGTGAGCGGCAATGTCAGTACCGAGATACTCAACCGTCAACTAGCCAATGACAACTCAAGAGTGATTGTCACAACAATCCAAAAACTCAACAAGTTTGTAGACAAGCACAAGGTGCACCCAATATTTGGCAAAAATTGCGTGCTCATATTTGACGAGTGTCACCGCAGTCAATTTGGTGCAATGCACAAGTCTATCACCAATACATTTGTCAACTACTTTTTGTTTGGGTTTACTGGTACGCCTATATTTGATGAGAATGCCGCAAGTGGTACCAATGGCAAAATCTTCAAGAACAAAAAAGGGCAAGTTGAACTTGTCAAGACAACTGACAGGATTTTTGGCAGGCGATTGCATGCATACACAATAGTAGACGCCATAAGTGACGGCAATGTTTTGCCATTTAGGGTGGACCTTGTTGACACAATCAAGTACAACGACAACGGCCAAGATGTCCAAGTAATCAACATTGATAGAGAGAGTGCTATTAGGTCTAGAGCAAGAATTGCCGCAATTGTAGAGTACATATTGGACAACTTCAACACCAAGACCTACCGTCATGACGGAGCGATGTATGACCATAGTGTTATAGCCAACACGGTGCAGCTCGCCAAGAGCAAGACTAATACAGCAATAGAGCAGAGAGCCAAACGCAAGACTAAGGGGTTCAATAGTATGTTGGCTGTTGATAGTATAGAGAGTGCCAAGCTGTATTACAAAGAGTTTGGCAAGCAGCAGCAAGAGCGAGGTGGTGACTTGAGAGTTGCAACTATCTTCTCGTATTCGCCCAATGAGGATATCAACGACTACCTCGAAGAAGAGTTTGAGACTGACATGCTTGACCAGAGTAGCCGTGACTTCTTAGATGAGGCAATCAAGGATTACAACAGCCAGTTTGGTACCAATTGGGATACTAGCTCGGACAAATTTGCAAGTTTTTACAAAGATGTCTCTATGCGAGTCAAAAACAAAGAGATAGATATATTGATTGTAGTCAATATGTTTTTGACTGGATTTGATGCGACTACTCTCAACACACTATGGTTGGACAAAAATCTCAAATATCACGGACTTATTCAGGCTTTTAGTCGTACCAACCGAATACTCAACTCACAAAAACGATACGGCAATATCGTGACTTTTCGCCAGATGGAGACCCAAATCAATCAAGCATGTAGTCTCTTTGGCAACAAAGATGCCAAGAGTGTTGTGGTGATTAGACCATTCAAGGACTATTACGAGGGATACGAGGACAAGCCAGGGTACAAGCAGCTAGTTGAGATGATGCAGACAGAGTTTGAGTTGCCATTGTCAATATTAGGCGAGAGCAAGCAGAGAGAGTTTGTTAGGATTTTTGGTGCTTTTTTGAGAGTTGAGAATATTCTTAGACCATTTGACGAATTTGTGGGCAAAGAGATACTTACGCCAAGACAAAGGCAAGAGTATCAAGGAGCATATTTGTCAATTCACGAAGTTCTTCGCAAGGACCGTGACGGCGAGGCAGTCAAGATTGAAGACGATTTGATTTTTGAGATAGAACTAATCAAGCAACTCACAGTCAATATTGACTATATTTTGATAATGGTAGACAAGTACAAGAATGCAGTAGGTAGCGAGGCTCAAGAGCTTGCACTTGCTGATATCGTCAGTGCTGTTGATAGTAGACCAGAGTTGCGTAGCAAGAAGGAGTTGATTCTTGGGTTTGTTGCTACTGTCAATACAGCAACAGATGTAGTTGCCGAATGGCATAGCTATGTCAAGCAAGAGCGAGACAAAGTGATTGACGACCTAATCACAACCGAAAACCTCAATGAACAAGAGGCTACCAAATTCTTGGAGCGTTGCCTACTTGAGGGCGAAGTCAAAGAGACAGGTACGGACATAGACAATGTCTTGCCACCAATGAGTATGTTTGAACAACCCAACAAACGAGCCCAAAAGAAAAAGAATGTGCTAGCAAGATTTAGGGCTTTTGTAGAGAGGTTTTTGTTTTAGCCTCAAGCATGACAAATCATTGCAAACATTGCTCAAGTGTTAATATTTTGGTCGCAATATATACATTTGCTTGACAATTATAAATTATATATATATATTACAATAGTGTGTACATAGTATTGAGTAGTGGATATATTAGTTAGGCTAAAGGAGTCAATCAAGGGATACTCTTATTAGGCACACGGTAAAATGGGATAAAAAATGAGAAAAACACTCATCTGTTTACTCTATATTCTAATTATTTGACTTATAGATAGCAAAAGTGTACAATTATGATGTAAAATTGTATTATATAGAATAGCGAAATAGAGATTATGAATAACCCTAAAATGGTATTATTAAAACAATACTTTGGACACGATGAGTTTAGAATAGGGCAAGAAGAACTGATTGATAGTGTACTAAAAGGTAGAGATTGTATTGGTATAATGCCAACAGGTGCAGGAAAGTCTATTTGTTATCAACTGCCTGCCATAATGTCCAACGGTATAACCTTAGTAATATCTCCGTTAATATCTCTTATGAAAGACCAAGTGGATGCCTTGCAAAGCAATGGAATACCATCTGCGTTTATCAACTCATCACTAAGTTATTCACAAATCCATACTGTATTACAAAAGGCTAAACAAGGCAAATATAAGATAATCTATGTAGCACCAGAGAGATTAGATTTAGAAAGTTTTGTAGAGTTTGCTAAGCAATGCAATCTCTATATGATAACAATAGATGAAGCCCATTGTGTATCACAATGGGGGCAAGATTTTAGACCTAGTTATCTTAACATAGCAGAATTTATAGCAAAGTTACCCAATAGACCAATCGTTAGTGCTTATACGGCAACTGCAACTGAATATGTCAAAGAAGACATAAAGAAGTTGCTTAGACTAAATAACCCATTTGAGATTGTAACAGGATTTGATAGAAAAAATCTTTATTTTGGAGTACAAAAGCCAAAAAACAAGTATGAAGCAGTCATAGAATATTTAAGAGAAAATAAACATAAGAGTGGAATAATCTACTGCTCTACAAGAGAAGTCGTTGAGCAAGTTTGTGAGAAACTTACTACCAATGGTTATAGTGCAACTCGTTATCACGCAGGACTAAATGAAACCGAACGAGTACAAAACCAAAATGACTTTTTGTACGATAATAAAACAATAATGGTAGCAACCAACGCATTTGGGATGGGGATAGATAAAAGTAATGTATCCTTTGTCATCCACTACAATATGCCCAAAAATATAGAAAGTTACTACCAAGAGGCAGGTAGAGCAGGAAGGGATGGGAGTAATGCGGACTGTATATTATTATACAGTGGAAAAGATATAGTAACCAATCAATTCTTTATAGACAATACAAGCGAAAACAATCATTTGTCACCACAAATATTAGAACAAGTACAACAAAAAGATAGAGAAAGATTAAGACAAATGACAAACTATTGTCAAACCAATAATTGTCTAAGAGAGTATATGCTAAAATACTTTCAAGACAAAGCAGAAAAACAATGTGGAAATTGTAGTAATTGCCTAACAAGTTTTGAGACAATAGAGATTACAGAGCAAGCACAAAAGATAATGTCTTGTATTCTAAGGATGGGAGAGAGATTTGGTATTAGAGTATTAATAGATACTTTGCGTGGTAGTCAATCTGAAAAGATACTCAACTTCAAGTTAGACCAAATAAAGACCTATGGGATTATGGCAGAAGTGTCTGCAAAACGAATCAAGGAAATAATAGACTATCTAATCATAGAGAACTATATCGCCCTAACAAATACTGAATACCCAGTAACTAAACTAACTGAGAAGTCAAAAGCCGTTCTCTATGATAATGAAAAACTTTTTATGAAAGTAACTAACGAAGTAGAGAACAACGAACAGTCAATAAAAATATACAATAAGAAAGCAGAGCAGAAAGTAAGTAATAATCAACTTTTAGTTGAACTTAAAAAACTAAGAGTAGAGATAGCAAAGGAGCAAAATGTACCAGCCTATGTAATCTTTGCGGATACTACATTAGTAGATATGTGCAACAAAATGCCTACTAGTGAAAGAGAGTTTTTGAAAGTGTCGGGAGTGGGAGAATATAAGTTAGAAAAATATGGTGAACAATTTTTGAGTGTAATTAGGCAATTTTCCAAATTAGAGAAGGAAGTAAATAAAGAAACCAATGATAAAAGAACAACTTATACAAGAACAAATATTGGGATGACATTATCAACATTGATAGAAGAGATAAACTCTATCATCCCGAAAGAAACGATAAAGAGTTTGTTTTCTAACAAGTCATTGATAAAATGGATAGAAATCTTTCTAATAGATAGTGGATTTATGCAAATGAAGATGGTTGACAATAAAGAATGTTTAGTTCCAACAGAATATGGTTTTGACAAAGGAATTGTTGCTAATGCACGGATAAGCAAAGATAAAATAGAGTATACACAAATATTTTACTCAAAAGAAATACAACAGTCAATCATAGATAAAATTAATTATGATGTGTATATGTTAAACTTGGCTTAGTGGGCTATTTGTAAACTGCGATTAAATAAATGAATTATAGAAAAGTATGGTTTGTTTAATATGTAATTATTAAAGAAGGAATATCTCTAACTCCATTGTTTGAAGTAGAGATTTAGTAGGCAATTGAATCAATATTGTTCAGATTATAAAGCAAGCAACTTATATAAGTTGCTTGCTTTACATTATGTGAAAATAAATCCTTACATAAGATTATTATGTTCTTTATATGTATAAAAAGTAAACAAATAACCTTTACTAGAAAAATATTTATAGGATTATTGTGTATAAACTATTGCAATTTTTTAATTATTGTAGTATACTAGCATTGAAAATATTATATGGAGCAAAACACACAAAACAAATCAATAATAGTTACCAAGAATAGCACAAGGAGAAAAGTATGGATAGGGATATCTGTTGTGCTTGTGGTTTTGCTATTGTTTGGATTTATCTTTGGTGTCTTGCCATTTTTGTTGTCTAGTGGGGATAATAACTCATCCAAAGACAAGACATTTGAAATAACAAGCGTAGAGGTATTGTTTGAGAACAAGGTAGTAGATAGTGTAGATTTTGAATATGGGGATAGTCAAAAGCAATTTGAAGTAAGGATAAATAAAGGTCAAGATTTGAGTGACTTTGATGTTCCCAAAATAGAGTGGAGCATTGAGGGAGATAGTTATGGAAGTAGTATAACTAACAATGGGCTATATACGGTTGGAAATGTTTTGAACTCTCCAACGAATATTGTCGTAAATGTGAGTAGCAAGAACAAGATGTCTGCAAGCGTAACTACCGAAGTTACACTCAAAAATAATTCGGTTTTGCAATCTATTAGAGTTGCCAATTCTCCTAACACGATAAGTTTTGTAGAAGGACAATCATTTGACACTACTGGACTAGAAGTGGAAGCAACATTTTTGCATAGTAGTGGAGAGTATTCTGTTATTGTACCTAACTATACAATCAATGCTCCATCTACACTCAATATACAAGATACCAATATTGAAATATCTTATACTCACGATGACGTGACAAGGGTAGCAAACTTGCCGATAGTGGTAGGAGCAAAGAGTCTACAAGATATTGAGATAGAGAGTGTACAAGTTGATTATGTAGAAGGGCAAATATTTGACACGACTAACCTTGTTGTCATTGCACACTATGAATATTTGCAAATAGAAATCAGTGAGTTGGTAGAGATAGAAGTTGATGAGATTTTGACACTACAATCCAAACTAGCCAAAGTTATTTTTGCAGATGGAGTGATATCTAAAACTGCCACTATCAATCTCAATGTTACCAAAAGAGTATTGCAAAATATAGAACTAGATTATAGCCAAGTACGAACCGAGTATACACAAGGGGATATATTTGATAGATCCAATCTTGTAGCCATTGCAAATTATGAGCATACGACTCGCACATTAGACAGCAATGAATATACCATTGCAAACGAAAGATTATTGACTAGTGATGTGGAGATAATGGTAAGTTATACCGAAGATAATGAGATGCAAACTGGTTTTATACCCATTATAGTTCACGAGCCTTATAGCGAATATAGGCAAATTAAATTTGTTGTAGGTGACAATGCAGATGAGATTGATGTAGGATTGTCGTGGAGATACGAGTATATTGCTAACGATGGAGAACAAGTAGAGATAGACAATGTAAATAATGACTATAATGTCCCATTTGGTGCAAATGTTGAGTTGACTATACACAATCCAAGCATTATGCAAGTCGTGGTTGATGGTGTAGAGTATAGATTAAGTCAAGATAATAGAGCAATAAAATTTATAGCAGTTAGTGATAAAGATATTGTGGTAGAGTTTGATGAGATAGCAGGGAATAGAACAACGGTTAGATTGGTAGATACCACAAACAATATTAGATATGTGACCAACCTAATATCTAATACAACTAGACTTAGCGATAGAGATATAAATAATATACAACAAAGATTTTTTGAAAGTAGTCCTAATTGGGATAACGAGTATTATGTTAATGGTATACCTTATAAAATAGAGCAAGTTAAAGAGATGGAGTTTTTTAGTAGTATTACGATAGAAGTCATTAGAAATTATATTTAACAAGGGAATAAATAATTAAGCAAGAGATAGACACACATTCACTATTAGAATAAGCATATAAGTGAGGTAATGGGATGATGGTTAAAAAAGGATACAAGCACTACAAACTATTTGGTTTGACATTTATATTAGGATTATTTGTTATACTAATTGGTACAGTGGCTATCAACATTAATGCTTATGCATTGGGTGGAGACTATGAGGTAGAAATAATACCGGTAGAGCAAGTGGAGATAGTATCCTTTGATGGTAGGTTGCTTAGGGAGAATAGCACTATTCATCTTGGTGTAAACTTGCAACCAGAATATGCAAAAGATACGGTTAATGAAATAAAATACAATATCATATGGGGAAGTCAATTAGTAGAATTAAAGGGCAATAGAGTAATCGCTAAACAAGACAATGTTGGTGGAGAAGTGCAAATAGTAGCGATTGTAGATGGTATACAATCTAATAATATTTTGCATATTACCGTAGAGAAAGATATTCAAGATACGCTTATCCCAGTAGAGCAAGTTGTCGTAGATAAGGTACTTAATCACAAGCGAATAGATGAAAGCGACTCATACAAGATAGATGAGTTGTTTTGTGCTACTATTATACCAGCCAATGCAACACAGCAATATGTAGATAGAATAGAGATAACCAAAGGTAGCAATCTTGTTAGTGTAGTTGGCGATACCCTAGTTGTAGATAGCTATATTCCATCAGGGAACTTGACATTTGGTCTAAGAGTATGGGCGTATGGTAATGTAAGCAATGAAATAGAATACAACATATATGTCCCAGTCTATGGGATAGAGATTGAACTAGACAATACCAAAATGTATAACCCAGTATCCAAAATGAACAGCAGCGATAGTGTGAGTTTTCGTGCAAGTGTTACAAATTCTAATGCAACTGACAAAGACATTGCTATATTTATAGATAAAGGAATAGAGTTGGTAGACTTATATGAAGCACCTAATGGAATAATCTTAGAACCTAATCAAGTATTGGATGGTTTTGCAATCAAGAAAGGGTTGACGAATATACTCAATGCGGATAGCAATAGGGAAATATCACTTAGAGCAGTAGGTGCAGATGGTATAACTTCGTATATAGATAATATAGAAGTACAAGTACCGGCGGAAACGGTAGAGTTAAAATTGTTGGGGAAGTTGCATAGGGGAAGTTATGCATATTTTGACTATAAATACAATGGCAGTACAAATGCGTACATTAGCGACAACCCAACAATTGAGTACAATGTAAAACGAATATTGAGTGGTAGTGATATAGTTATCTCAACGAGTGATGTTGTTATAAACAAAGAAGAAAAAACGATTAGCGTACCACAAAACACGGCAGGAAATACGCAAATAGAGATAGAGAGTTGGATAAATGCAAATAGCAAAAAGACAAGTACAGTAGAAATTGAAAGTATAAGTAGTCAATATGCAAGTGATACAGTGGTATCCAATTTTGGAGACTTTGGAACGAACAAGAAGTTTGTAGTCAAGTATGCAAGCGACAGTTCCAATGTATCTCTGACAAGGGATGCAAGACAGTTGTATATGGGAAGGTCAACGGATATTGTAGTTGAATATAACAATCAAGCATTGTCTAGTTATGGATTAATGTTAGAAAGAGTAGAGTTGATAGACCTAAAAACAATGGTAGTAACAAGCAAAGCGAGTGTAGTAATTGACAAACTTGCTGGAACTATTAGGCTAACAATAAACCCCACTGCGATAGGTAGTGACAGTATTGGTATAAAGATATGGGTGAGAGATGGTGGCAATGCGGATATAAAGTTATTTGATGACACTAACAACACTACTATAAAAAATACAGTACAAGATATAAATGTCTTTGTACCTATGAGTGGTAGTACTAGTTTGTCTACTACAAGGATAATTAACAAAGATACCAAATTGACTCCAAGTGCAGGAAGTGGATGGAACAATAATGCAACATACAAGTTGACGGATTTGACACTCAATAGCAATTCAGCATCTCCAATAGGTATATCTATACAACAAGGTAATGTATTTAGAGTAGAAAATATCAGTGCCAATGCTACACAATATATTTATTGGTCGTATGCCCAACCATACAACGGCACAACGATACAATATGATAGCAGAAATAACGGTGGCACAAATGCACTCTCTTTAAGACAAGCGACACTAGACAAACAAAGTGGTTCAGGCGGAACAACAAGTATCATATTTATAAATGATGTCAATGACAAAGTAGCAACAAGCCCGACTCGCACTGACTATGCTTTTAGAGGATACTATTCTAGCACCAATGGTAGTGGAACAAGATATTACGATGAAAATGGTAGTAAAACAAGCGCTACTACGACATCAGCTACTGATGTTACTCTCTATGCATTTTGGGTGAGAGTGAGAGTATTAAGAACTATTCACGCATCAGGGCAAGATAATCAATATCAAGATACAAGTAATAATATAAATGTTGGTGATAGTTGGAGCAATTGGAGTGGTTCGTCTATGAGTTTGAGTCAACTGAGAGACAACGGGTTTACACGCATTAGTTTTATTGTTGTTGTTCATCATAGAGGAGACCCAGGTCTTGGTGCAACTTGGCAACCTCCATTTGTAGGTGAATGGTTAAATCCAGATAGATGGTTTAACTTCTATATGTATGGTTCAAGCGATAATAGTAAAAATGGTGACAACAAGTACTATTATTCTGCTGGGAAAGGCGAGGATAACAAGTGGGTTACTAATCAAAGTTTTACGGTAAATGTGAATATCAATGAAATGATAAATTCATACGGAACAAATCCATACACAAGGTTGTCTTATCATTCTAATAAAGGGCGTTGGACAAGAGGTACAACAACCATTGAAGTCAAAGCAAGTTAGGGAGAGCAAATGAGAAAAATAATAACCCACAAATTAATAGCAATAGTGATAGCACTCTTGTTAGGGATAGGTTTTGTTGCTACGACTCCAATTGTGCAGTTGGGAGCGAGTGCTTTTGCATACAACAATTCTCAGTCACAAAGCACAACTCGCACACTGAGAGACTTGCCCGACCCTAATGCTCCAGATGCTGAGAGTGTAATAGGATTGCACCGCAACCAAAGTCTAACTTTGGGTAGAAGCGTACCAGCAACTACCAAAGTATACAACTCCCCAGATGGTTCAAACTACAACATCAATGGGAATAATGTAACCAATACTCATCCATTCGGCAAGAACTTTGCAGTCATATCCCTAGATACCATCAACGAGGGTGGAGATATGGAGCGAGTGGATACCGCTAGCAATACTACCATCAATAGTAGTCAAGCATTTGGCTTTGTGGCAGGAGACAAACTTAGTTACAATGGCAATATAGTAGAAGTAAAATTACACTACAATTACAATAGGTTGGATAACATCAATGGTTGGAGCGTAAGTGACGATACGCACAAAGGTACAGTCAATGGTTTTGAATCAATGGGACCAGTCAAATATGGAGCATTGATACTAGAAAAATCCAAAGATGGGATTGTTTGGAATACAACCAACCCATTTCCCGATGAAGATGGAAACTTTAATCCAGCCAATCTATATACAGTAGACTTTGCCAATCAATTTAAGCCTAGTGAGTATGACAATAACACTTACACTGTACAAAGATTAGTCAACAAACAAGATAGCAATGGAGATAGTACCGAAGAAAAAGAGTATCAAGATACAACTACAAACAATAAATTAACTCTCTATGTACCACAAGGCGAAGAACTAGTAGGTGGAGTGTATTTAAGAATATCTTTTGCCTATGAGATAAAAAACGGCAATAATTACCGCAATATAGTAGAACAAACTGTCTTTTTCATAGCCAACAATAGTGGTGAGATAGCATTTAGTAATTTATATGTCCAATCGTATGAGCCACCAGTAGAAGAACCAGATTGTGAATGCGAGCATTGTGATGGCAAAGATGGAGAATGTTGTAAGGATGGCAGTTGCAAAGATAGTTGCAATGAAGAATGTGGTTGCTCTTGCAACCAAGAAACCCCAAGCGTAGAAGACCAACTAGCAATGAGTGAACTCTTGCAAATGGCAGGGTCTATCAAAAATGGACACGCAAGCAACGAGGGGTTTGTACTTAACTTTCTAGGCAACATAGTCTATAAAGTAAGAGTGTCCAAAAACGGAGCAAAGTACAACAATGCCCAAGATGGACAAATGTTTTATGAGCCGGGTAGGTATGACTTTGAGATAACCACTCCCATAGGCTTTGTCAGAAAATATACTCTATATATTAACCAAAGGGGCATAAAACAAAACTTGCAAACATACTTTGCCCAAAGTGATGCAGTAGGCGAGAAAGATGCCAATTTTGGACTAATCACTGAGAGTAGCAAACGAATCTTGTCGACAGCAGATGCTATACCGGTATACCATATCTCACAAACTTTTTGGCATACCCAAAGCATAAACGATTACACAATGCCACTAGTAGGCGAGATAGTCAATGAGAGTCTCAAAGAGGATGACCCAGATAGAGTCATCAAGGTAGGTGGATACGATGACAATGGGAATATTATCCGCAACGCTCAACAAGGGCAACTAACCAAAGCAGGAAAATACACAGCCATCTTTGCCAACAACATAGACTATTTTGATGGCAATCACAGTGGAGATGTGTACCGTTTTGTCTTTCAATTTCTTGTGATGGATATACCTGAGAGCGACTTAGGACCGAGTATCAACGAGGGACTATTACAATCTCAACTAAGTATAAACTCCTATGGTGCTAAATATTACGGTGTAACGGTACAATCACAAGGAGTAGGTAAAGTAACCTTTGCTCATAGTGATGTCAACACTGCATTCAACACAGCATACGAGTATGTACGCAGTCTAGTTGTAGTCAACCAAGATGGGACATATACTCTCAATGGTATAGATTACCCCAATCAATATACCGTATTAGAAGCGGTAACCCAAGTAGCCGAGAGTATAATAGAGACAAGATACTTTGACCTATCCAACCCATCATCCTATTTGACAGTACAAGAGGATACGGATGGGATACTCAAACAAGACCTACAACAAGATATAGTGGTATTTGCTAGTACTTGGGAGAGTGCAAATTCTCTCAAAGGTGAACCATTTCTCAATGATAGAGTATATAACTATATCAATAGTGATGGAGAGATAAAACAAGGAACTGAGCCGATTAGATTCATACAAGTAGCCGAATTTGAAAGTACAAGCGTAGTGTTAGAACACGAGTTGTCGGGTATAAAAACTCGTATAGGATACTTACAGCCAGTACAATCCGTAATGGATGGCAAGAGAATGCCAAGCGGTAGGTACAAGATAACAGAGACCAACAAGTATGGAGATACAAGTGAGTACTATGGTATCTATATACGCAAGGGTGAAAACACAACGAGAATAAAAGCGACTAGAATGTTGAGTGGTATAACAGTACAACACGACTTTTCTATTGCACACAACTACAACATACTATCGGCTAATAATTTTGTCATCCATAGTGCAAGCAACGAGTTAGATCCATACGGAATACTCAAAGTAACCCATAGATTGAATGGAGTACAACAGTCGCTAGATATTTACCAACTAGATGAAGTAGAAGATATCATTCTAGACCAAGAGGGAGCATACACAGTCCAAGCAGTAGATAGACTAGGCAATACACTAACTCTAACGGTCAATATCTTTAACGCAAGCAAGTTGTACAACTTTACACTACTAGATGGAGATACAACAATACTCAAACAGACCATCACTGGTGGGCAAAGTATAATCTTGCCAAAACTAGATGATAGTAACACTACGCTCAAATTTGTAGGCTGGCAGGATGAGTATGGTAATATATACAAAGATAAATATACATTTAATCAATCCCGTGACATAACACTAACATCCCTATGGCAACATAGAGAGACAAGCATAACCATCTATGATGGCAAACAAATAGCCACTCATACCGTACAAGTGGGAGACAAAGTAGTCTTGCCAACCATATCAAGGCAAGGACTAGAATTGTTTGGTTTTGGATATGACTCCAATAGTAGTACTAATAATAAAAATAGAGCAAGCAATTTTGTAATTTACCGCAATCAAATAACAAGTGTCCCCAATGTCCCATCTATGAGATTGGATGCAATGTGGAAAGAGACGAGCAACACATTGCAAGTATCCGCTAACACTCCAACGGACTTGCCGAGTATAACCAAAGATGGCTTTACCTTTGTAGGCTGGTTGCAACAACACAACAATACAAGTGGCACAATCCACAATGCAGAGACAACGATAACCTTAGATAGTGACACTACGCTATATGCTATGTGGATAGCCGGTCGTAACAATGATGGAACAGTTATACCAGCCGTTGGTGGCATTACAAAGTTCTTTGGGGATATAGGCAAAGGGATTGCTCAATTTTTCAATGGGATAGTTAATTTTGTATCCAACAATCCACTCACAACAATGCTAAGCACGATAGTAGTCCTATTAGCACTACTATGTTTTGGGTATACAAAAAAGAAAGGTGGTGTTTTAGGAAAAAGGTTGTTAGACAATAAAGGACTTGCCGTTAAGAAATTAGTAAGTCATAGAACGCACACATTAAACGCAAATTCAATAAACAATCCAACAATATTACAACGACCAAAATTAGCAACGGCAGATGCTAGTAGTTTTGTGTTGCAATCTAATAATGCCACAATATTAGACAATTCAGTCATAGCATTGAGTAGTAATAATATTCAACAGTCTACAATAGATAGCAACAATAGTTTTGAAACAAATAAAGGATTCTACAAAGAGTACAATAATAATTTCATCTCACGCAAACCACGCTTTACAAGACAACAACGAGGTTTAGCAACAATACTATTAGGTGCAGTTGCCCTAGTAATGATTTGTGTACTAGCCTTCAATTCCAACTGGCAGTTGTCGCTTGGTATAAAGAGTAGTATTGAGATAGATAAATATGAAAAACAACTCCAACAAGAGTGGCAAGTAGACAAGGATAATCAAGAAAAGCAAAATGAAAAAGACAAGTACGGCATAGACAATGATGAGGAGATAAGTGGGATAAGCGATGAAGAAGCATTCTTGTATAGTCAATTGTATGTTACTTTATCTTCCGCTGGTTATGAAGTATTTCCATCTATTGCACATTTAACAATTGGGGATACTCGTGGATTTGCTTATACAGATTATAATGATTTATATAATGATGATGAACAAGAGAATATTAGCATATACGGAGTAGGGTTTGTTGGTGTTGAAAATAAAGCAATATTAGAGGAAGAGATAGAAGAAGGTATATTTGTAGAGCCTATATTAGATGAAGATACGCAAGATGTTTTTGATGGATTTAGTTTTGTCATAGATAAAAATATAGAAGTAAATACACAACATTATATAGCATTTGACAAGTATATCCAATATACAATTAGTGATTATGTGTTGCAAGTAAATCTACAAGAAAATAGTGAAGAAAACTACAATTTGTCATTAGGATATTTGCACGATTATGATATAGGCAGAGTAATCTACGACCCAGATTTGGGGAAAGAATTTAACCCAGATGCATTTACGCTCAATGATATAGTGGATTATGCATTAGTGCAAGATAGTTACAAAGCATTTATCAATGAGCAAACGGTTAATGGGTGGAGTGTAGATACTCTTTCTACGGTATATATTAGTATGGAAGCGTTTAATGACTTTCTTGCTAATAACCAACAAGAATCATTTTTGGGTATATCGCCCGAAGAAATCTACTATATACAAGCCAATATCCCCAACAGTCATTTTTATTATGTAGATGGAGATGGAGTCACGCAGATATTGGAGTTGCCACCTAATCCTGCAAATAAGGCAACGATATGGGAGCGAATAGGAGCGGCATTAATCTCCATAGCGGTTATTGTTGTGGCGATAGTCATAGCCACGACAGTAATGGTGACAACTGCTGGGACAATGTCGCTAGTAGGCTCTATGTTGATAGGAGCGGCAATAGGATTTGGTGTAGAATTCTTTATGCAGGTTACCATCAATGGTACACCACTAAATGAAGTAGATTGGGCGAAGGTAGCAGTAGCAACCATAGCGGGAGCATTGTCTGCCATACCGGGAATGCAATGGTGGGGAGCAGGTCTCATAATGGGTGGCTCACAAGCGGCAATGGCTTGGATAGATGGAGCAGACTTTGCAGGCGTGTTGCTAGCATTTGGTATAGGCTTTGCGACGGGTGTAGCCATTCACTTTGCCACTAAGGCTTTGTCTAAGTTGACTAGCAAAATTGCAAGTAAAGTAAAACAAAAACTTGCTATTAGAAAGGAAATAGCAGATTGGATTTCAAAAAACCCTAACTCCAAAGTGGAAATACATCATATAGTGGAACAATGTCAAATCAAAAGAAGTGGATTTACTAAACTTCTAATCAATGGTGAGGATAATCTTATCCCACTTCCAAAAGAATTCCATCAAATGATTAGTAGGGAATATTCCAGTAAAGTAAGTCAACTTACTAGTGGCACATTGCGAGATCAATTAACAGGGCAAACATTTGATTTTCAAACAAAAAAAGGATGGGAAGTAATAGGTAGACTTTGGAAAGAATTTTTAAAAGGTAGTGTGAGAACCAATGGATAGATACACTACTGCAGAAGGATGTGCTAACTTAATAATAGATTATACTATTAAACAACATGAAGGATATTGGATTCACAAGAGTTCTAATCTTTGGAATAAATATATGTCTAAAATACCTATGGTTGCAAAAAAACTGGACAATGATATTGAACTAGCACATAATGTTATTGACATTCTTATGGTGCAAGAAAATGAAATTGTAAGCAGTTACAGTGTGAAATTTTGCATATCATTTGGATACAGAACGGATGAAGCATTTAGTTTATTAGATACTATTATGAAAAACTATAAATATGATAAATGTTCCCCAATAGAATCACGAATAGCATTTGATTTAGCAAAAGTTGTTGATATGGTTTTATTGGTGGAAGGATGTTTGCGTCTGGCAAAAGACCAGCAAAATTTAGAATATTATGACTTAAAGTGGCTGAGAAAGCGATATGGTAAGTACATTGAAAATCCTTGGTATGAGTTGAAAAAATAAACTTTTGAATAGATTATGAAAACTATATATTATGAATAATAAAAGTGATATTTCACCAATAGAACTTGCCAATAAAATTATAGAATATTATTTAGACTGGTTTAACAGTTATAATGACTATACCATTTCTAGCAAAGTTACTAATAGAATGCACGATAGGTATTGGAATTTGCAAAAAAATTAGATAATAATAAACAATTAAGAAATGATGTAATTGATATATTATTTTCTCATAATAATAATATCATACTTGCAGAAGTGGCATTTTTGGGTATATCTTTTGGGTATAGAATTGAAGAATCTTTTCAGATTATTGATATGAATATACAAAAATACTATAATTATTTTATAAAAAGTTTAGATAATTATATGGATTTAGATAAAAAACAACTTGGGATAGATATGAATATATCACTCCTTACAAAACGAATTATAGAAATGCTTTTGCGTGATGGATGTATAAAATCTTGTAAAGACCAACAAGATTTAACAAGATATGATATAAAGTGGTTAAAAAAGAAATTTGATAAATATATAAAATCCAAGTGGTGAAATATAAAATGAAGCAGTTAATAAAACAACTAAGTAAATTATCTAAGAATAAAAGTTTTATATCTTGGAGAAAAGGTGTTTCCAAAAATGCACAAGAACAAATTGATGGATTATTTCAATTATCAATACAAAAAGCCTATCAAATGTTGCAAGAGTATAGTGATATGGTTGCATTTGGATATAGCATAGGTCTAGGTGCTAATGGGGCAAAGTTTCATATTATTAACGGAGATAACACTGATGACACATTTCCACCTAATAGTATAATTATAGAAAAATTAAAAAATGATTTTAAGAGTAATCTAGATGAATTATCCGCTATTGCAATAGCATATAGAGTAAAACTGCCCAAAGGCAGTGATGCGATAATAATTGAATGTGAACATAAAGATGGCATAGCACTGCAAATAATTGTGCCATATCAAATTAAGACATTAGCAAAAAGTTCGGTAGATATAATTACTGATAGTGCTGTAACAATACAAATAGACAAATTTATCTGGGGATAAAATAAAAATGAGCAGTAATGTTAATTGCACACTCCACACAAACTAAAATTTACCCATATCAAATGCAATCTAGCAATACTACTAGTAATGATTTGTGTTATAGTATTCAATTGTATATGTATTTAAACAAATGGAAATGGTGAGACTTAGGATGCAAATAAGCATTGTCTAGCAAAAATTAATATTAACCATATATAATCAAACCAAAAAGAAATGGGAATCCCATTTGCTTACAAAGGGTCGTGTCTCACCTTAGTGAGACACGGCTTATCTTGCTGTTAAAAAAACCTAATAAAAGGCAAGAAAAGGCACAGAGAATAAGGAGTAAAGAGGTTAAAGGAAAGGATAGGGCAAGAGACAAAAATTCTAAGAATAACAAGAAATAATGGTAA
>JAISDO010000018.1 GCA_031264755.1 Clostridiales bacterium | reverse complement strand
TCCCTGTCTACTCTTTCCTTTATCCTTTCCTGCCCCTTTATTTGTACTTTCCGGTCCTTTATGACAATTCCCTATCACTCTCCTCCCTCACATATAATACCTCTCCTCTCTATAATTAGTACTTGCAACTATGCAACATTGCTCTTGTCAGTCAACTAATAACTTGATTGCAAAAAAAGATGTCTAAATTGTATTTAGACATCTTTTTTCATTTGTATCCTATATATCATACAAATCACAATTTTGTAATTGTTGCAATCTCATATTAGTCTTTGATCTTAGTTGCTGCTTGCTTTTTGAGCATCATCTTAAGAAAAGGTCTCATAACTCTTGGGGCTTTGACGCACACTATAGTCATATTTTAATTACTCCTTGTAAGTGTCCCTAGACAAACTTATTTGTCTAGTTATTTTTGGTAGAAGACAAGAGCCTGACCACTATATACTGATATCTCAAACTGTGTATCTACAACCACATTGCTCACTGGTGCTACACCTTGTGCCGAATATACAACATTGGTCATACAATATTGCAAGCCCTTGGTATATGATATATGCACATCACCCATAAAAGGTGACAGTGATACAATCTTGCCTATATTTGATGTACGTCTAATATTGTTAGACACAAGCTCCACCCAAAAATCTCCTGCATCCAATACTATTTGTACCATTGGTTTAGAGTAAGACAACAAAAAATAATTATAAAACTCTAAGTCAGCACGTTTGCCTCTAGCCCCTAATATGGTTATTTTGCAAGGATCTAACTCAAGCAAGTATTGCATACCCAATTGCCCATCGGTATAATCTTTGTCAACTGGGTATCTCTCAGTAGGTATGTTGCTTGGCATATCATCAATTGAATCAAAATCTCCTATTACAATATCGGGTATACAGTATTGCTTGACCCAATTGTACGCACCGTCAGCACATACTACGTAATCGGCATGTTGCAACATGCTAGCATCCTTTGGGGGCTCACCATTGAGCAACAAGAATGTGTTGCATCTACTCTTCGCAATCTTCATCATCTTCTTGCTCTTGAGTATCTTCAACTTGAGGCAATTGCGTAGACTTGAGTTGAGCTATGGCATTGATCCAGTTAGACTGAGCTAATATAGCACTACCAGCCACAACTATATCTACACCAATCTCCCTAATCTGTAGTATGTTGTCCATACATACTCCGCCATCTATTTGTATTTGGATCGGTCTATCACCTATCAACGCTTTGAGTTGAATCAATCTATCTAGACTCTTAGGCAAAAATTGTTGACCACTAGCTCCTGGATGTACACTCATCAATAGTACATAATCTACACTATCTACAAAGCTAGTCAAAGTCTTGACAGGTGTATCTGGACTGATTGCTATACCTGCTTTGAGTTTGCGACGCTTGATATCTCTCAACATAGGCAAGACATAATCTCTATCTGTTGCTTCTATATGAAAGCTAATCATATCAGCCCCCGCCTCCGCAACTGCCGCTGTCATACGCTCTGGTCGTCCTATCATCATATGTACATCTACTGGCACGTTGATATGCTTTTTGAGATCTTTTATAAATTTGGGTCCAAAACTAAGATTGGGTACAAAGATACCATCCATCATATCAAAATGTATCATCTCGGCTCCACTATCTTGTAGAGTAGTGACTACATGTTGCATATTGCCGTAGTCAGCACTCAATATGGATGGTGCTATCTTGAATGGATGATATACTACATCATTGTTGTCTATATCTTGCATATCTACGTCTCCTCAACATTGTTGATCTGTATTGTATCAGGGTGGACTATTGACAAATTTTTCAAAATCTTTTTTTGTTGGCTAGTTGATTGTATATTAGTGTATAGTTGTGGTATCTACTAGCATTGATGTCTCCACTTGCAACTCCTCTCATTATCGCACATTCTGGCTCAACTGTGTGAGTACAACTACTGTACTTGCATAGTCCTCTCAATTGATCAAAATCCACTACATACTCACTCAATTGATTGGGTGCTATATCTACTACATCTAGCATACTAAACCCCGGTGTATCTATCAGGTAACTATCCTGATCTATCACAAACAATCTTGACCCTGTAGTAGTGTGTCTTCCCCTTTGCAACTTTTGACTCAAGTCCCCTATACTTTGGGTAGCATTGGTTAGACTATTGATTAGACTAGACTTGCCCACCGCAGATTGCCCTGCTAGAGCGTACAATTTGCCTTGCAATACTGCTCTCAACTCATCTACTCTGTCGTATAATGCTGTTGTACCTACAATGCGACACACTCTCTTGTACCTATCTTGCACACCTATCAAGAAGTCTGCATCAACTAGATCTAGCTTGTTGACACATACAACTAGATCTATGGATTGCATAGCACAATTGTAAGACAACTTGTCCACCATTAGATAGTCTGGCGTAGGCACACTTGACAACACTACGATTACACCATCTATATTAGCTACATGTGGTCGTATCAGACTATTGACACGAAGATGCACAGTCTCAATCACTGCCTGTCCCGCTTGAATGCTATACTCTACCCAATCTCCAACCAAGATACCATCTTTGGACTTGAATCTCTTACGAGCTATCATATCAACAACTACACCATCTACCACAACTTGGTATCTACCGTTAGAAACTCTCACTACTCTATACATAAACCTCAACACACAACAATGTGCCAAAGATCACAACTATGATTGTGTCATTGAGTACATTCAATTCTGTTGCTATTATGATACAAGCATCGTTGAAGATTTTGTACATTTATGCAATCTCCTGAGTATTGTCCGTCACTTGTTTGATTGTCCACTCTCCCTGTATTTGTATCATAACATGCCACAACACAAAACATCCTTATTGATTGATTTGGTCTGTTACTGCTTGCAAACTTGCCAATCAAATATCACATTGAGCCAACTAGTGGGCACACGCCGCCATAGCTATCAATGCAATACAGACGGTTGTTGTCACCACGATTTTTTTCTTTTTCTATACCAATTTCAACTAGTTTGAGCCTCCAATTATATCTACCAAGACATAAGCCTGTATTGCCCAATATGACTTGATGTACATCTTGTCAGCTTTTTTTCTTTTTGGTTGGCTTAAGAGTATTTTTTTCAAACTTCTTCAGGTCGTTGATTTGGTCTCTCAATTTGATAGCCACTTCAAAATCCAAATCTTTGGATGCTTGCATCATTTTAGCTGTCAACTCTCGTATAGTAATCTCTATATTGTCTATGTCAACATCATGCTTTATATTTTGAGTTATTTCAAGTGTGTTGCTAATCTTCTTGTATATAGTCTTGGGTGTTATGTTGTGTTGAGCATTGTATGCTTGTTGCAATACCCGTCTATCTTGCGTCGTCTTGATAGCACGTTGCATACTACCAGTAATATTGTCAGCATACATTATTACCCTACCATTAGAGTTGCGTGCAGCACGTCCTATAGTCTGAATAAGGCTACTCTCAGATCTCAAAAATCCTTCTTTGTCGGCGTCTAGTATAGCAACCAATGCTACTTCAGGTATGTCCAACCCCTCTCTCAATAGATTGATACCCACAAGCACATCAAAGTCCCCTCTACGCAATCCTTGCACAATTTGTATACGTTCTATCGTATCTATCTCACTGTGTAGATACTTGACTTTGGTCCCGTGTTGAGCTAGGTACTCAGTCAATCCTTCTGCCATCTTCTTGGTCAAGGTAGTGACAAGTACTCTGTGTCCACGAGATACAACTATGCCAATCTCATCTTGCAAATCCTCTACTTGATTGCGTATAGGTCGTATCTCTATCTCTGGATCTAATAGTCCTGTAGGTCGTATGATTTGCTCTGCTATATTGCCACTCAATCCAAGCTCATATGGAGCAGGCGTAGCTGAGACATATATTGCTTGTCCTATGCGTTGATTGAATTCTTCAAAGTTGAGTGGTCTATTGTCATACGCCGCCGGTAGCCTAAACCCATACTCTATCAAACTAGTCTTACGAGCCAAATCCCCCTTGTACATTCCACGCACTTGAGGTATAGTTATGTGACTCTCATCAACAAACAACACAAAGTTGCGTTTGAAATAGTCAAGCAATGTAAACGGAGGTGTACCTGGCAATCTATCGTCAAAATATCTACTGTAGTTCTCTATACCTGTACAGTATCCAATCTCCCTTATCATCTCCATGTCATAACTCACTCGCTCTCTTATGCGTTGAGCTTCTATGAGTTTTTCGTTGGTTCTAAACCACTCCTCTCTCTCATACATATCTTCACTAATTTGACGCAATGCTCTATGCATCACACTACTCTCCGCTACATAGTGAGTAGCGGGCATAATACCCACATGTTTGAGCTGAACCTTTGACTTGCCAGTAAGTATATCAAATTCGGATATACTCTCAACGATATTGCCAAACAACTCTATACGCACACCCGTGTCTACACTATGAGACAAAAATACTTCAACAACATCACCATGCACTCTAAAAGTGCTACGTGCTGTATCCATATCGTTGCGTTTGTAGTTGATTGATACTAGCTTGCGTATCAAGTCATCTCTATCTATCTCATCACCTGGTCTCAATGATACCATAAGATTGTAATAAGTCTCAGGAGCACCTAACCCATATATACAAGACACGCTAGCAACAATAATAGTATCTGGTCGCTCATACAAGCTACATGTAGCACTGTGACGCAACCTCTCTATCTCGTCGTTGATCTGCATATCCTTTTCTATATATGTGTCACTACGAGCTATATACGCCTCAGGCTGATAGTAGTCATAATAACTCACAAAAAATTCTACCCTATTGTTAGGAAAAAACTCTCTAAACTCGTTGCACAACTGTGCCGCTAGTATCTTGTTGTGTGCAAGTATCAATGCGGGACGTTGTACTCTTTGTATTATATTGGCCATTGTATAGGTTTTGCCGCTACCTGTCACGCCCAACAATACTTGGCTGCTCAATCCATCTTGCAAGCCTTGCACAATACTATCTATAGCCTTAGGTTGATCACCTGAAGGCTGATAGTCCGATCTCAATTCAAATTTGTATTCATTCATAAATTGCCACCACACCCAAAATGCAAATTTCTCAACGACACAACCAAGCTGCACCCCAAAATTAGGACTTGACTTTGGTTAATATCTAAGTACATTGACTACAAATATGGCACATAATAGAAGTATAGCAAATGTACACCTACTACACAAGTTATACCAAATAGCCATCCCGCTATAATATCATCTACAAAGTGTTCACCCGCTACGACTCTACTACACGCCATAACTATAGGGGGCACAAACGCCAACACCCCAAGCAAATAAAAATTGTTCTTAAAACCCAGTATTGCTAGTGACACAAAGATAACAGTGACCATCATAGTGTGCCCGCTAGGTAAGCTATCTTTGATATGTGGATATCTCTCACTAGTAATTGGTCTAACTTTGGCTATAGTCACTTTGGCTATGTACAACACAACAGCAGATATAGCCATAGTAGTAATAACAAAAAAAGCCATCCTAAATCTAGCAAATCTCAATCCAACCCTAAATATCAATTCGGTACCCACAAGTAGTGCTAGTATTATTAGTACCAACACTTCCCACCTAATTAGCAAAAACTTCATCCATATAATATTGGTACTCTCGGGCTTCTGGAGTTTGTATGATATGGGTTCCAACCATCTCCACCCACCACAAAAATACACAATCAAGAAGACAACACTACAAGACAACAATATGCAAAATATTACAAACTCTTTGCGATTGTCATTAAGATAATTCAACATTAAGACTATACTTCTATCCTTTCTAGATACTTGACACTCTTGCTGTTCAACATCTTGCCAAACAACAACATAAATCCCCCTGACACTATATACAGTACCACCCAAAGCACAATCTCTATTACAATAGATTGCAATCTTACTTTAATGCCTACAATCAACCACACAATAGCAAACCCGATCAGCACAAATATAGAGGCCATACTAAGCAACATTGGAATATATACATTAGAGTTGTTTTTGAGAAGCTCCCTAGGCGTACTCCACTTGAGCTTGGGTCTAGACAAGTCAAATATAGCCGCCAAACGCACATAAGCTCTAGAGTACATTAGCAAAAACACAAACCCAGCAAGTGCAGTAAGATATGATCCCTTCACAACAACAAAACACACAAGAGACAATACTATGGTGATCAAGCTTATGGTATGATATACTGTTAGTTTGGCTCTAACTTGAGTCTTGTAGTCTACCGGCAATATTTTGAGCAAATAAAACTTGTCTCCCTCTCTAGATATAGTAGTATTCGCTCCCGTATTGACACCAACTCCCGTTATCAACACGAACATAATCAGCACAAGATCCAAGACTTGAGTATATTGAACCGCTCCCGTTAGACTATCAAGATTGACAAAATGGTTAGCAAAGAACAAGACTGCTATAGGCGACATTACTATCATATAGAGATAGTTCATTGCAAATGACGGTGTCCGCAACAACTCCTTGATCTCCTTGTACATCAATGCCCCAAAGTGTGACCTATTGGTATCTCTAGACTTGATAAGCAGATTGATTTTTTGGGATTCTAGTTGTGCTCTTGCTCCCCTCATATATATTGTACCACTAATTATACGCACGACAATACACACAACAACCAAACTAACCACAAATATACACACATTGACAATATTGGCATTCAATGTATCCATCTCACCAAACAATGTCGCATTTTGCCCACAAGCTATCCTAATCAAAGCTACAAGGGGTGCAAACACATTGAGCAAACCACTTGTACTCCTTAAGAAAGCTGCCAATTCGGCATCAAAGTCAGGCACTTCGGTCGGTGGAGTACCTTCGGGCAATGTAGAAGACGAACTGTTAGAAGCAAGTACCGCAAAATATACAGCATATCCAGCCCCTATAAATACTATCAAGAAGATACTAGTAAGAGCACCACGATTGCGAAAAAACGACACCATGTACATGATAGGTATTGCCAGGATTGACATAGCCAAAAGCGGCAATGCCGGCATAGCCAATATTACCGCCAACATCATCGTATAGTATAATGGACCCAATCCCAACACAGCACCCGTTGTAACAAACACTGGCACCATGAGTACAATAGCTAGCAACAACTGCATAATGTACACTATTGCCAGTTTGGCAAAATAAACTGCCGAACCTCCTATTGGCAAGCTTGCAAAAAACTCAGTATCTTTGCCCAAATACAAATGTATAATTGTAGGAATTACAGCTAGGACAAACACTACAAACATTGACAAAAATATAGCATAAGTCAAAAACTCTACCAACAAATCATGTTCATTAACCAATGGGGCAAACTCAGATACCATTACAGTGATACCCAATACAAAACCCACTCCTAGCAAAGCCGGAAAAATAAGCAAGAGTATCTTCCATACTTGCACTTTATCCCACCTCAACATGTACTTGAAGAGCAATCTAAAAACTACAAAAAAATTGTACAAATCTCATCTCCTAAATATCAATACTCTTGTCTCCCCAATACAAATTTGTTGAGTACCAAGATAACATAGTCTTGTACAAAATCTAGTGAATTGGCTTGAGTCTGTTGTACTTGTTGTGCAACCAATAGAGCAATTGTAAAATACAAATTGTCATTTGTATTTTTTGCCTGACCTGCAATATATTGTCCAATTAGCTATAGCTTCTGATTGATCCCCTATCTTCTCTAAGTATTTGCCAATCATCATAAAGTATAGCGCGCTATCTGCATTCTCTTGCTTGAGTTTGATACGATCTATCATCTGAGCCTTGAGAGTAAGAAAGTATTCGTCCAACTCATCATCTTGGTGTATAACTTGTGTAGCTATATCTATATCAAGATTAGCAAAACTATCTACACAATTTTTGACCATCTCTATCACATGCTCTCCCATGATACGCAATATATCTACATCAAATACATAGTCCAATTCGGCAAGATCCACAACTATATGACATATCTCTCTAGCCTGTCTTGAGATACGATCCAACTCATGAACTACTTTGAGTATCATTGTTATGTTGCGGAGATCTCGCGCTACTGGTTGTTGCATCAACATTGTCTTGAGAGCTCGCTCTTCTATCTTGTCTATCTGCGTCTTAGTCTGATGACCTATATCTATGATTTGGTTGCATAGATCCAAGTCATTGTTCATCAACGCTGACACACAATCTTTGATTACATGATTGACAACGTTGCCCAACTCTACTAGTTCTATACTAAGTCTGTCCAACTCTGTCTGAAATTTGCTCCTAAGCATAATCAATCTCACCACCAAATATAAATTTTATTTGCACCCAAAACAAATTTGGAGCAACAATTGGAGCGGTGACTTTGAGTAGCAACTAAGCTATGTCAACTTCAAGTTGTAGCAACTTCAAGTCAACCGCACAATCTAATTATTAGATAAACTATTAAATCATAAAAAAACCTACAAAACATTAGCCAAATCTACCTGTAATGTAGTTCTCGCACTTGATATTGTGTGGATTGCTAAAGACTTGTTGTGTATCACCAAACTCAAGCATCTCACCTAGCAAGAAAAAAGCCGTCTTGTCACTTATGCGAGTAGCTTGTTGCATATTGTGAGTAACTATGACTATAGTATACTCTTTTTTGAGCTGTTCGCACAACTCTTCTATAGTCGCTGTGGACAATGGATCCAATGCACTAGTTGGCTCGTCCATCAACAATACCTTGGGCTGTACTGCCAACGCTCTAGCTATGCATATGCGTTGCTGTTGACCGCCTGATAGACTGAGTGCAGACTTTTTGAGATTGTCCTTGCACTCATTCCATATACCTGCTCTCCTGAGACTATCCTCTACTATTATGTCCAGATCCTTACGTCTTCGTATACCATGTGTACGAGGTCCAAAAGCTATGTTGTCATATATAGACATAGCGAAGACATTAGGTTTTTGAAACACCATTCCAATATTCTTTCGCAAGGTATTGAGATCTACACTCTTGTCGTATATATTGCCATCCAAGTTCTCTATACCGTTGATGACAATGCTACCCTCTACAGTACAATTGTCTATTAGGTCATTCATACGATTGATACACCGCAAAAGTGTAGACTTGCCACATCCTGACGGACCTATCAAGGCTGTAATTTCTTTTTTGGATATAGACATGTTGATGCCCTTGAGAGCTTCAAAGTTGCCATAGTATAGTTTGAGATCTTTGATAGTTATAATACTCATAGGATAACACTCACCGCCAAACATAAATAATTTTTGCCACCCAAAACAAATTTGGATCAATTGGGTCAAAAAGCCAGCGATGTCTTAAAATCGGTTTTTCTTATTTTGATACCACAATTACAAACAATACTCGTTGCCTATTGCGACTTATGATCAAGCGACTTACAAATCAATGTATTTATTTATAGATATCAGGACATTACAATTTGGTTTAGCTTCCTTGTCGTCTTGAGAGCAATTTGACAAGTCCACTCAAACCTAAGTTGAGTATCAATACCAATATTATCAACACTACCGCCGTAGCCGCTGCTTGGTCTGGATATATAGTGTTGCCAAAGTAATATATATTGAGAGCAAGTGTAGTACCTGGACTAAATATACCACTAGGCATTACGCCAACTACTAGACCGATAGTTAGTATCAATACGGCACTCTCTGATATAACTCTACCTACTGTCTGTATCATTGCGTTGCCTATGCCATTGAGTGCTGCGGGCAACACCACTCCAAAAGTCGTACGCACCTTGCTAGCACCGAGACCGTGACTCGCCTCTCTATATGTGTGGTGCACTGCTAGTAGACTCTCTTCGGTGATGCGTATTACTGTAGGCAACGTCATAATACCCACTGTCAGTCCGCCTGCAACAAGCGAATAATTCCAACCAAACAACTTGACAAATACTACAAAACCAAATAGTCCATACACTATACTAGGTATGCCCGCAAGACTATCTATAGCTAGTCGTATATATTTGACACCTTTGGCATGTCTGGCGTATTCGGACAAGAAGATAGCACACCCAACACCTATAGGCATAGCTACCAACAATGCTATAACTACAATAATAAGTGTACCAAATATGGCAGGCAATAGTGTGGGATTGTCCAAAGTATACCTACCAAAAACAAAATCCCAACTGAGATGTGACAACCCACTACTGAGGACAAACCACAGTATAGTCAATAGTACCAGCACTCCCACAATAGCGGCAACATATGTCCAAACTTTGAGTATAGTGTACTTGGTCGCTTGTCTAGCTCTAGCACCCCATATCCCGTCTATAGCATTGCCAATTGTAGACAAGAGTAGAGTCAACCCAATCTTGCTAGACAACCATGCAACGCCTTGCTTGGTCTTGTATATTGCTGTCCTAATTATCCAACCTATATATCCCCAGAAGATACACCAGCCATTGTGTACGGAGAGCAATATCCCACCCATATTAGCTAGAGCGTTGGCTTCTATATCATGCTTTTTTTTGAGTTGTATTTTGTAATTTTTGGCTTGTTTGCTCTCTTTGATCTTGAGCATGATATAATTGAGTATTAGAGCAAAGGCTAGCAATACTACACCCACACCTATCAATACCTCTAGCAAAAACCCGCTCTCTTCTCTTGCGCTTCGGGCTATGAGGGCTGTAAGTGTATCCACACTACCAAAGAGCCCCGTTGGTATCTGTGGCGAACCGCCTATGACCATTATTACTGCCATGGTCTCACCTATAGCTCTACCTATAGATAGTATAACCGCCGCAAAAATCCCACTCTTGGCAGCTGGAAATATCACCCTAAATACTGACTGCTCTCTAGTGCATCCAAGTGCCAATGCCCCTTCATACATCTCTCTAGATACTGCTCGCATCGCACTCAATGAGATACTCACTATAGTTGGCAAAACCATGATAGATAGTATGACACTAGCAGCAAGTATACCATGTCCTACATAGTTGGGAGATATCTCTCTCAATAGCGGGACAAGCACAATCAAACCAAACAATCCATACACTATACTAGGTATAGCTCCCAATAGGTTGACTACCTGTTCTATAGATGACCTTAGACGCTTAGGGCAGAACTTGTACAGAAATATAGCTATAAAGAGCCCAAATAGCAGACTAATAGCCGTAGCCAAGACTGTGACATATATTGACCCTAACAACATTGGCAATATGCCATAGCTAGGGGTACTCAAATGTGGATTCCATGTACTGCCAAACAAGAAGTCCAACAAACCTACTTGTGCTATAGCAGGCACTCCACGCCATAGCAAAAATATGGTTATGCACAATAGAGCAAATACACTAAACAACGCACTAGACAGCAACGAATATTTGACTACTTTGTCACGAGCGTTGACAAATCCTAGAGTTCTTTTTTTGGGATGCATATCCTATTTTTATAATTGTTGCCCAGCCAACCGCACTTGCAAAGCACAGGTGTCTTGCAACACAGATACAATAGTACAACATGCAAGTAGAGTGTATCTCAACTATATCGTCTTGCATGTTGTATTGTTGTATACTCAATTATTACTTAGTCTCTTCTGGTGTATAATCTAGCATCTGTTGCCAATTGTCGTATCTTGTGCCTGTATTATCATATAGGTTGTACAATTGGTCTTGTCTAACATTGTCTGTAGAGTTGGTAGTGTGTACAATAAAGACTATGGCATCTCTAGCCAATGAGGACACAGTGACTATATACTCATCTCTACCCGACTGCATATCTTCTAGTACACTCTCACTAACTACACTAGAGTACATACCAAAATCCGCACTATTGTCTTTCATGGCATCTACACTATCGCCACTACCTGCCGCAGATATATTGAAAGTAACATTGTAGCCTTCGATCTTATTAAAAGCTTCGGCCAACCTTTGCATGAGTGGTTCAACTGTGGTAGAGCCTCGTATGATGATCTCCCCACTCAAATTATCTAAAGGAGTATATTCAATCTCCTCTAACTCATCATTGGTTATGTACCCTCTATACTCAACAACTTGTTGACCATCCGACGACAACATATATTTCAAAAACTCAGCGGCAGCTTGGTTGTCTTCCAACCTATCATCTCTATGCACTACATTGAGTGGACGAGCCATCTTGTACTCATTGTTTTTGATATTTTCTACAGTAGGTGCTACACCCTCTAGGGATAGAGTCTTGATACCATTGGGATTAGCTTTGACAAATCCAAACCCCTCGTACCCTATTGCTTGAGGATTGCTACGTACAGAGGCTAGCATAGCCGACTCGCTAGGGACTATTTCATACCCGTCACCTTGAGGCAGGGTAGGTGTGTGCTTGCTACCATATAGGAATGACTCTAGGCTTTTGCGTGTGCCACTGACATTGTCCCTATTGACTACGTGTATCAATCTATCTGCTTTCCAATTGCGATCAACACAAGCCACAACTGCTATAGTCAATGTGACTAACATCAAAGCTACAACAACTTTGATATTTTTTTTTGCTAAATTCATAATGTACAACATCTCCATTAAGTTAATGTACAATTAATATGTTTTGGTAACTATACTATTTGATTTATATATCCGTCTGCGACGGGGGATTCAGTTGAATTCAACTGCTGTGCTACGTTGATTGTGCCCTCTATACATGAGCAATATTGTTGTAGCCAAGTGAGACAAGACTATTGCTGGATTGGTTGTGAGTATTGATATACTCTTGCTGAGTCACAATCTATAACTCACTTGATTGTACCACCGAATTGTCATCTACATCACAATCTACGACACTAGGGGCACCTGTCAATTGCATAAAGATCTCTTCTAATGTCTGGTTGCTATTGTTGCGGAGTTGTTCTAGTGTACCTACTGCTATCAATTCGCCCTTGATAATTATACCTATCCTATCACACAATCTCTCAGCTACATCCAATATATGAGTGCTAAAGAAGACCGAATTGCCACTATCGCAGTGCTCACGCATCAACTGCTTGAGCTCAAAGTTGGATTGAGGATCTAGTCCTGTCATAGGTTCGTCCAATATCCACAATGCAGGATTGTGAATCATAGCACCTATTATATGAATCTTTTGTTTCATGCCATGGCTATAAGTCTTGATAGCAGAGTCATAAGATTTGCCAAGGTCAAAAGCCTTGAGCATCTTATCCACTCGCTCTTTGCGTAAGACCAGTGGCACTCTGTATATATTAGCCATAAAATTGACATACTCACGTCCTGTCAATTTGTCGTATATTACATGATTGTCACTAACATACCCAAAGTTGCGTTTGACCACTATATGATCTCGCTTGAGATCATGTCCATTGATCTCAACCAAACCTTGCTTGAAAGGTAGTATACCTGTAACACATTTGATAGTCGTAGTCTTACCAGCACCATTAGGTCCCAAGAATCCAAATATCTCACCAGGCTTGAGTTCAAGATTGATATCTCTAACTGCATATACATCAGACTTAGCATAAACCTTGGACAAATTGGATATCTTAAGCACAAATACCCCCTATGATTGCAATACACTCAATCACTACAATCAAAATCACAGTCATTCTAACATACATTTTTTTTTTTTGCAACTATATTTTTGCAAACAAATAAGTATGAACAAATTTTGAACAAGAAAAATACAACAAAACCATACTTAGCTAATATGATCCGTATATTGCACAGCAACCGAGATGATGCTTTGTCACTCTCAGTTGCTGTGTTGCATATTGCTAATACAATCTAGGGCACTTAGCCTATCAACTATTCCATGATTGGACTATGTTCTCAACGTTGTTTTTGTTTAGTATCTATAATTTTTGTTGTTGTAGTAGTAGCTGTTTGATTTTGATTTCTTTTTGGTCAACAATACTATAGCACACACAAACAATATCAACAACACACCACTAGACAACACTACAATCCATACTATATTAGAATTGTTTCCGTCGTCCATCAATGCACCACTAAGGTTTGCCTTACTATCTGCATTACCCTCATCATACGCATCTTCTAGTACAGTGACCATGATACTTCGGCTCACAATATAAGATCCATCGACTGTATTAGTCACAACTACAAAGTAGTAGTTGGTACCGGGTTCACTACGTGTCACAGTCAACTTAGTATCAGTCTCATTCTCAAGCTTGTAAGAACCTACAAAGTTGTCCTCACCACCAAAATACCACTGATATGTCAAATTAGTATCAACACCATCTACTGTTGTAGCTTTGACTTCTAGTACAACTTCTTGGTTAGGAAGAACTTGTACTGGAGTCTCTGTCAATTCTACAATAATTGGAGTATTTGTTTGTTCTACTGCTTGGACTGCAATTGCCTTGCTAGTTGCTGTGTACTTTTCACCATCACTTATGTTGACAACCTCAACATAATAGTATCTAGTACCCTCTTGTTGTGGAACGACAACAATTGTAGAATCTACAAAATCAGGCATAGATGTACCACTATGGTTGATGTTTTGAGTATTCTCATACCATTGATAAGTCAATGAATTGCTCTCATTGGCGGTAACAACATTGACAAACAATTGCACTTCTGCACCAACCAGAACTACAGTATCTTTGGATTGGTCTGTTATAATAGGTGCATTAGGTTGATTTGCCACATCTATCTTGGCTATGTCACTATCTGTTGTAGCTACAAATGTCTCACCATTGTCTATTACTGTATTGATAGCTTTGACAAAATAATAATTTGTGCCAACTCTAGATGTATCTACAACTAGGCTATCAGTAGTTTGACCACCGATCTCCATAGCTCCGTCAGTGGTATTTTTGGTATTAGAGTACCACTGATAAGCAAGTTGACCATTGGCAGTAGCGGTAGCTGTCAATGTGTGCGTAGAGTTGACATTGACCAATGCCGACTTAGGTTGAGTCTCAAATATTGGTCTAGAGGCGACACCTTCAACAATATTGATAGTAGCTATGTTGCTCAATATATTGACAGACGCACCTTGAGTACCCTGTCCTTGTATCCTAACCCTGAATGCCACCGTAGCATCAACTAGATACTTGGCAGGAAATACCAATGTTGACGCAGTTGCACTAGGCACAACTACAGGATTGAGTGCTCTAAAATCTTGTGAACCATTGATACTGATATACCACAACCAACTCATACGATTGGGTTGACCATTAGTCCAATTGTGTGCAATATGCAGTTTAAGATCGCCCTGACCCAATGTATAATCTTGAGATTTTGGGTGACTTGTTATCACAAGTTGATTGCCTGGATTGTATATGTTACCGATATTCCCGTTGTCTTCTGGGTCAACAGTCTCCTCTATATTGCCCTCTTGATCAGTATCACTTTTAGCAACACCATATGTTTGTACACTATAACTTGACTTGAAATATGCTACATTAGATGCTGCCTTGCCATGTTCTACAATCAATCCCTCAGCATTGGAGAGCATAATCGCCAAAGTCAATACCAATACTAGGCTAATCGCCATAATGGCACCAATGACACCTTGTCTAGATTTGTTTTTTTTGTCTTGCATAATTCTCCTATCTCAATATCATAGCAAGCGACCAAAATCAAAACACTTGCTAGATTTTGTAATATTATCCTAACATATTTACAGGTATATTTGCAAACTTATTGTTGGACTTAGCATATAACAATATCTGAACTAATTTGGTTTGTTTTAACATTCAATTTGGTATATGTTCATATACAATCCAGAATATGAAAAAATCCGCTAAGAAGCGAATTAGTCAACCTTGTCCTTGCTATTGGAGTGTCTATAATATACTTTGCCAACCAACTCTCGTGGCATATACTCTTGCTCTACCCAATTGTCTGGATAATCATGAGGATATTTGTACTCAAACCCGTCATTGTCTACTCTATACTGTCTATGATGATAATCCCGCAAGTAGTATGGTACACTGACAGTAGCACAGTCTTTGGCATCTTGCATAGCCTGTTGTATAGCTAGGTATACGGCGTTGGATTTGGGAGCATTGGCTACATACACTATGGCATGTCCTATAGCTAGACGCCCTTCGGGCATACCCAATCTCTCATACGCACTGTATGCATTGTTGGCGACAACCAACGCTTGACTATCTGCCATACCTACATCTTCGCTAGCATGGGCAATTAGCCTACGCAACACTATCAACGGATCCACCCCTGCTTGCATCAACCCAAAAGCCCAATACAGTGCAGCATCTGGAGCAGATCCTCTTAGGCTCTTGCCAAAAGCAGACAACATGTCATAATAATCACTCTCATCTATAGACAATGCCTTGCGTGATATGCACTGCTCAATATCTATAGTTGTGATACGCACACTACCATCATGTTGTAGTGGAGTGCTAGACACTGCAAGTTCTAGAGCATTGTATGCCACACGCAAGTCACCATTGGCTAGTTGAGACAATTGTACAAGAGCATCACTATCTACTACAACTCTCAAGTCACCAAAGCTATCAGATTTGCCTAGACATCTGTTGAGAGCATGCAATATATCCTGACTATCAAGCGGCAAAAATTCAAAAACTCTACACCTAGATACTATAGCTCTAGTTAGTGATACACTGGGATTTTCGGTTGTGCAACCTATCAAGATTATTGTACCTTCTTCTATTGCGGCTAGCACACTATCACTCTGAGCTTTGGACCACCTATGACACTCATCCAGCAGCAAGTATGTAGACTTGCCACTCATATGCTTGAGAGTAGTCGCCTCCTCAATAACCCGTTTGGCGTCACTCACTCCACTAGATATAGCATTGAGTGACACACAGTTGGCACTACTATACTGTGCTACCAATCTTGCCAACGTAGTCTTGCCACAGCCTGTAGCACCCCAAAATATACAACTACCAAGTCGTCCCGCTCGTATAGCCCTATCTAGCAATTTGCCCTTGCCTACAATATGAGACTGCCCCACAAGCTCATCTAGAGATGTGGGACGCATCTTGCTTGCTAGAGGAGTGCCAATGCTAGTATTGTTGTCTTGATGATAATCTAACAAATCCATATAATAAATTATAGTTGCCAATATATCTTGCCAATTGGCAGATTGCGTATCGCTCAATTAACATACGAAGTTTACGTCTACTACACTTAGTCGCCTCTCTAGCAATAGTTTGTGTAGTAGGTTCTTGCCGTTGTCCTTGTTGCTGAGAGTTGTGCCATATGTATGGATTAGCTTGTATACTGCATCTATCATTTCCTTTTCTGCATTTTCATATTTGCAAGTGTTGCAGCTAATATTCATACCATTGTTTTCATGAGTGATTTTTGGCGAGTTTCGCCAAGAGTTGTAACAAAACACCAATCTAGTATCTGAGTTGTATATATTGTAGTAGTCAAATATACTCTGAAAGTACGAGTAGTCCGCTGGATTGAGCGAGTGTCCAAACACCTTGATTGTCATGCCATTGTTTTGCGGTAGTATCTTATGACTGGACAAATTGGACGATATTATCCTATATGTCTTGCTAAATATCCTAAGGTCGCATCATCTCTACAGACACTATCATCTACACCAAAGATAATGTTGCTATTGTCACGCATAGATATTTTGCCATGCACATTTGATATTTTGAATTGCTTAAAGTCTGGATTAAGTTGATTAATTCTTTGGGTAATGCTTCTCCATTCAAATAGATTAGTATAATTGAATGTTAGTATATTGACATTGCTATAATCTGATTGAGCATCTTTGCTATAATCAATACTATTTACTTTGTCTGACAACAAGCTATTGACTAAGTCAATAAATTTGTCTGGATCTAAATAAATATTAGCGACACGAATTACTTCATCTACCAAATACTTACAAAAAGACTGCTCTAATTGTTTGAGGTGTTCTATGACTGTGTCTACAGTTTTATCTTTATATTTTTGTTTGAATAATTCAATTATATAATTGTAGTCTATCACACCTTGCTTGAGATTGTTATCTTTTGATTTTAGAACCTTTAGACTGTCTTCAATCCTTTTTTCTATATCACACCAATTGCAATCTTGTCTATTGCCAATAGCCAAAATACTCTCAAACATATTGCTTGAGAGCAAGGTGGTATCTAAGGCTTCTTTTGCTTTGGTGTATAGAGATTGGTCCATATCAACAGAGTTTGCTACTCTAATTGTAGAACTTTCATATGATATTTTTTTATCTATTTTGCCAATCAAGTTGTCTACATGTGTTTGTTCAAATAATGGTTGTTCACCGCACTTATTGACAGCTTCAAATTTATTGGGTATATCTTGTTTAATTTTGCTCAACAACTCAACATTACCTATTGCCACCAAATTAGATTTTAATTGGCACAACACTTGCACCAAATCATTGAGTGCTACAATGTACTCAATCTCTGACTTGCTCTTGATACACGCATCAAAAAAGTCTGCATATCTAGTTTTGAGACCCAATGACAAGTCAAATCCATTGCCCAATATCAACAATTGCTTGTGTTGAAGTTTGTCCTTAGTTGCGTCACTCATATTACTTAATCCTTAGTATTGCCTGTTTGGCATGTGTATGATTGTGCATTTTATGCCCAAGGCTTCATATTTTTGACTGACAATTGCTCGCCTTGTATATCCGCATTGAGAATACCAGCAAATCTCTTGTAGAACATAATCCGCCTAGCTACTGCATTGACTGGATCTCCATTGTTGTCAAAGAGTTCTGCTTGCCCTGCCTCTACTCCACCATTGATAATAATAATACTCATGGCAAACCCGCTCTCGTATCCATACTTGTCATAGTCTTGTTGCGTAGGCATCCAACGCCTACTCATCACATCCCCGCAACTAACCTTAGGTGGTTGTGGTGTCAACCAAAACAACAGTGAGGACATCCACGCATCTTTGCCACTCTCCAACAAGATTTGGGGGTTGTTGAGCCAGATATTGGTCTTGTAATGTTCGGGATTGGCGTCTTGTGGCGGCGTGCCTTGTGGAGTATCCAAATCAGGCGGGTTCCATTCGCCCCACTTAGCGGGATAATAACTCTCATTAGTATACAAGACATCGGACAACAGTCCATAATTGTAGTTGTAACTTACTTGCTTGGGACCTCTTCCGTGGTATGATTTGCCGGGTATTGCAGGCCAAGGCTCGTATGGTGGTCTATCTGCTTGCGAATATGCCCCATCTGTAGAACCTTCTTTGCCTACTTCTTCGTTGTAAAACAACCCCCAATAAATCTTCTTGTCATCAATATTGGCCATTTCGCCTACTTCGTGGGCGTTGTTGGCAAGCCACCCAGCAAGCTCACGTCTATTGTCATTGTCATCTTTGGACGTCAAAAAAGACCCATAATCAGTCTTGATATCTACTATCTTTTTGTCTTTGTTCCAATAAGCTTCAAAACCATCTCCCGGGTCTATAATGTACTCCCTATTGGTGAGTTTGTCTATCACACTAATACGCACACTATATTCGGCACCTTGTAGATATTGCACCCTATGAATGCGAGTAGCTATATGTCTAGCTGCTGCAATTAGATTGTCATAAGTATAATAATTGTCTGTCTTGCTCTCTACCCTATCCTTGGTCCAGTAACCTGGGTATCCTTGAGACGCCCAATGATCTTTCCATCCTTGTGTGCCAAACCTAACCGGAAACATCTCTTCAAATTTGGATTGGGGCAAATAGTACCTTATCCTTGCCTCAACCCCGTCCGGACTAAAGTCTGTAATATCCACATTAGGGGGCACTGGTGGTCTCGTCTCCCCGCCACCATTGTCGCCACCTCCGGCCCCACTACCAGGAGGTGTTGGGGGTGTTGTTATCACGCCACCATCATTGATATTGTCAACATCATTATTGAGAGATATTAGAGCTAGTCCCAATACTATACTCAATATGACAATACTAGACACTATGACACTGATTGTTATCAACCATTTTTTGGGATTGTTAGACACGGTTGTGCTGTTGTACTTGCGTCTAACATTGCTTGTAGTATCTCTATTGACAGTATTTTTTGGTTTGTTGTCTTTCATATACAAAATACACTCGTACGTATTAGATGTTGTTGTATCTATATTAGTGTTTGTACTTTGTACATATATATACAAATTTGCTACCGTACGCCCCCCAAACCCAAAAAAATCTTAATGGCACGACCGCACCTAATTGTTTTTGAAGTGGCTTTGAGTTGTTTGATTATTTATCTAGCTTGAGTACACTCATAAAAGCTTCGCTAGGTACTTCTACAGTACCTATCTGTCTCATTTTCTTTTTGCCTTCTTTCTGTTTTTCGAGGAGTTTGCGTTTGCGGCTTATATCCCCGCCATAACACTTGGCAAGCACGTCCTTACGCATAGCACGCACAGTCTCCCGTGCAATAACTTTGCCCCCAGCTGCCGCTTGTATAGGTATCTCAAACATCTGTCTAGGTATGACCTCTTTGAGCTTTTCTACTATTGCCCTGCCCCTGTCGTACGCCTTGTCCTTGTGTACAATCAGGCTCAATGCGTCGCACACATCACCATTGAGAAGTATATCCAACTTGACTAGCTTGCTCTCTTGATAATCCTTGAGTTCGTAGTCTAGACTAGCATATCCTCGTGTCCTAGACTTGAGGCTATCAAAAAAGTCGTACACAATCTCATTGAGTGGTACATCGTACTTGAGTTTGACTCTAGACTTGTCTAGATATACCATATCCTTGTATATACCTCTCTTGTCTTGACACAAGTCCATAATAGCACCTATGTACTCCGGTGGTGTAAACAACTCCACAGACACCATTGGCTCTTGCATGTAGTCTATCTCAGTAGGATTGGGCAAGTTGCTAGGATTGGATACATCTAGCACTTCGCCGTTGGTCTTGTATACTTTGTATATTACTGACGGAGCGGTAGTAATCAAATCCAAATCAAACTCTCTCTCTAGACGTTGCGTTATTATCTCTAAGTGCAACAATCCAAGAAATCCACACCTAAACCCAAAACCCAAGGCTACTGATGTCTCAGGCTCAAAGTTCATGCTAGCATCGTTGAGTTTGAGTTTTTCTAATGCGTCTTTGAGATCGTTGTATCTAGCACCATCTGTAGTAAATACGCCACAGTATACTACGGGCTGAACCTTTTTGTATCCGGGGTATGGGATTGCACAAGGACGCTCGTGCTCTGTGATAGTGTCACCCGGTGTAGTATCTGATACATTTTTTATACTAGCACATAGGTATCCTACATCTCCTGCACTCAGTACATCTACATTGTGTGGTCGTGGTGTGAAGACACCGACCTCTACTACATCAAAATGCTTGCCATTGGACATCATGCGTATCTTAGTACCTTGCTTGACTTGTCCATCAATCACACGTACAAGACACACCGCTCCCTTGAAGTTGTCATAATAACTATCAAATATAAGTGCCTTAAGTGGCTCTTGATGAGCACCCTGTGGTGCACCAAAGTCAGTAACTATACGCTCCAATACTTGATCTATATTGAGTCCGGACTTAGCGCTAATGAGTGGAGCATTGCTAGCATCTAGCCCTATTATCTCTTCTATCTCTGCTTTGACCTCTTCGGGGCGAGCACTTGGCAAGTCTACTTTGTTGATTACGGGCATTATCTGTAGACCAGCGTCCAGTGCTAGATACACATTGGCAAGAGTCTGTGCCTCTACCCCTTGTGCGGCGTCTACAACCAATATTGCCCCCTCACAGGCAGCTAGACTACGAGATACTTCATAAGTAAAATCCACATGACCAGGTGTATCTATGAGATTGAATATATACTCAATACCCTCCTGTTGATAAAACATACGGACAGGCGTCAACTTGATAGTTATACCACGCTCTCGCTCTAGCTCCATACTATCCAACAATTGAGACTGCTGCTCACGTTTGGATACAGTTTGGGTAGTATCCATTAGTCTATCCGCTAGCGTAGACTTGCCGTGGTCTATGTGTGCAATAATACAAAAATTGCGTACTCGTGACCTTCTATCTTGCATAAAGATTATTATAAAGTATTTTGGCTATTTGGTCAACAAGGACACCTATGACATGCCTATTGTACAAGACAACAGGTATACCACCAATTGTATTTGATGGTATATCTATATTTTAGTTGACGTCCAATACGATTACTTTCCTAGATACAACAACCCCATATTAGTAATCTTAATCTTATAAAAATCTGAAGGCTCTGAACCAATACCGTCGTCAATTGCAGTTATTGTAATTTGCCATGATAGTTGCTTGTTAGCAAGAAAGCCATTTTTTCCTGTTACCAATTATAGTTGCTACAAATGCAATACTATTATTACCATTAACAGCAGTACCGCAAACTCAAATTGATTGTCAGTTTTATCTTGTACCGAATAACTCTCTATCACTACTTCTCTAAAAGTAGGACTAGGATGTCGTATCAAATCAAACTGAACCAATATTGGTGTCCAACTTGCTATTGGAGGCGTACTAGTAATACCACCAGAACTATTGCTATTAGAGTTGCTATTGCTACTTATTAAAAAATCCTTATCCACAAATCTAACATAGTTGACAACTCCTATTATTGAACAAACACTTAGATACCAAACACAACAATATCACAACTATATTTTTGGTTAGAGCTACAGATTTTTTCTACTGACTTATTGGTTGATTGGGCATTTGCAATAGCTTGAGTTCTGTCTTCTATATTATATTCCATAATTACCCATACACATACCACAGTGTAGACGTTGATGTCCCATCGTACTTGAGCCACGCCTTGTCTACACTGCCATAATAATACGGCATCCAATACTAATAGAATGTTATAACTACAAGATATTTTGGGACTTGTATTAAGTGTGCTTTGTTACCATTAGTATTGCCGTTGCGATAATGACGTATTTGCCAATCACTGCCACGGCTACGATATGCCACCTTATTTTCACCTTTGCTAGTGTACAATGTATTATAATTCGTATTATAGCTATAAACTGAAATCTCATCTACTTCTATAAAGTGATAATAATTGTACAATGGGACAATTACAGCCAATACCAACACAATCGCAAATGCAACGCAACCACTACTCCACAATAGAGCCTTTTTGTTCTTAATCCAACTCATATACACATCTCCTTATACATAGATTACATTTGAATCTTGCTTGTCATTGAGCAAGGTCAATTTGCCATGCTCATTAGTATAGTACCCATCCATACTAAGACCTGTACTCTTGCTAAGATCCATAACCCAAGTTGTATACTCATCAACTAGTCTCATTCTACCCAAGTTGTCGTAGCCATAATATGTTGTAAAATCAAATGGAGAACTACTCTTCCACTTATTTATTTGGTAATCAATCTTGAAAACTTGCACTACATAAGCACTAAAATCCGCTCGCTCTTGATATATATAATCTACAACTCTACCAGAATCATTCTTTATCTTGACCGAATCAGAATTTTTGATACTATATGTTTGTTTTTCTTCATATCCAAAGCTCTTAGTTATGCTCAATTCAAGACTAGTTTTTTGTTCTGTTGACATGGATGCCCCACCACTTAGTGGAAACTTGAGACTTGCACCCCACTCTTTACCAAACTTGATTCCGTATTCTGTATATTTTGCAGTAGTAGTACTTGTTTCCGATCCTTTTTCTATACCAAATTCCCTTTCTTCTCCAATATTGACAGTATGCTTACTATATTCATGCACAGGAGCTTTGATAGGCTTGCTCATCTTGTACTTAACAACAAGATATGCGTCAAAGTCAGCATATGTCTTGTTGATTAGCTCTTTGACCAGAAATTTGTCTTGGACTATTTGAACTTGAGTGTCAATTACTTTGCTTGCA
>JAISDO010000022.1 GCA_031264755.1 Clostridiales bacterium | reverse complement strand
AAAGATGATAAAAATACTAGCACTATCACAGGTGATTGTGCTATACTAGTACAAAAATAATCTTAGAAAAAATATATAGTAGTATAGTGAATGGTACAACATTGTACTGTAGTGTATGTGAGTATGAGATTGTATGTTGTCTACATAGTTCTATCCTAGTGAAATATAACAAACATATATTTATTAGGAGGACTTGATGAATTCAAGTGTAAAACAACCTACTGTACATAGAGTAGGCAAACTAAAGCTATCTATCATAATGCTATTGGTAATCACATTGCCAATCGGTGCATTGATGGTAGCGGTGTTACAGACAAGGTATAGTGATGTCAATGTGACAATGACTATACAACAGCAGATGCAAGCCAATCATATCAAGATGCATGAGACCAATCGCCAAATGTTGGATGACTTGTATCTACAAAATTTGAACCTTAATGAACGCAATCAACAGGTAGATGACCAAATTCAACAATTGTTTGATTTGGGATATATAGTGGTAGATAGGCTTGCTAGCGAGCAAGATGTAGCAACAGTATTTGAATACTTTGTATCTCAATTGACGGACGAGCAACTGACAGAGTTGCTTGGTATGATGGGCTTGAGCAATGTTGACGGAACTACACGCAACTCAACCAATAGTACCAGGGGGTGGCAACGCACACATCTTGTGTTTGCTATGGATGCAGCTTGGTTGACAGGTGCAATTGCTAGTTATTGGGCTGGTGTTGTTGCAGGTTCTATTATAGCTGCTCATACTGCTATAGCGGGACCTCTTGCGTGGTTGTTGGCAACGATAGCTGGTATCGTCATGGCATATATTGTAGAGACAATAGTCAATTGGTTTATTAGAGATAATGGGCAACTGTGGGGATTTAGGTATGTGATAGGTACAGTTAGTATACCGTGGTTTTGGAGTGGTGACACTGATATCAACATATTGGATATATTGATTATGATAATTAGTGCTATAGGCGGTAGGATAGGTACAGGCACCAAACCGGCAGGTATTAGTGCTCCTAGATTGGTGATGGCGTAGTGGACGACAATCAAGACAATGATGCTGTGGACAAGACAAGCAATCAAGAGGACAGTCCTAGGTACTACAAGGGCGTCAAGTTGCACAGTAGTATGACGGATTTGGATATAGCTCGTGTCATTGCGTATGATAGGTGGGTGTTTGTAGACAAGTTTGAGCGGATATATCATAGGATTGAGGGTATTGTATTTTTTGGTATTTATTGTTTGGTTGCTTTGGTCAAGTTGATCCTTGTGCTATTGGGCAATGAGAGTATAGTTATACATGAGGTTGGGGCAATTCTGGGATACCTGTGTATCTTGATGGTGTGGCTGATCTTTATGGTCACATTAGGCACTCCACAAGTCAAAGCCAAACCAATCATGCCTGCTATAGACGCTACAGGTGCTTTTACATTTGCGGTCACGTTGTGTCATCTGTTTGGTAGCGAGTATATTTGGCAACATGGTGAGTACTGGTATATTGCAATGTTTGTTGTCTCTAATTTGATGATTATCTTGAGTGTGATTGCAATGATTACTACATCAAGCAAGTACAAGAGACTCCTCAAATAAAGGTATAGCAAAATTGCAACATGACATAGAGCGTAACACATAGTGTGCTACGCTCTATATTTGTTGTGTCTTCTTCTATAACAATATTTTTGGTGTTGTGTATTGCACTTTGGGCAATAGGGCTATATATGCAACGACAAAATTGACTGGTTAATAGTATTATCAGATTAGGTGTGTGATGATATTAGAGATATAAAATATGCAGGACTAATGTAGATATATTTGTATTAGTCTTGCATTTGTGTTGTTGCAAGGTGTCACACCAAAATCAAATAAAGTTCGGATTATTGATTGGTGTATATCTAACAATAGTATGCAAAGGTTGGACAAACGGACGTCAAGGGTAAAATACCCAAACACTTGACTATTGTATTGTTTTGTGATATTCTTTATGCAAAGTTAGTCTAAGCTAACTATTCAAGCATATTATATAATATACGTAGTTGGCAATTATATAATATGGGTCAAGCCTTATGATAAATAATATAGGAGAGCACAATATGTCATTAGCTTTTGCACCACTCAATATTCAGCTCAAGATTGTCAAAATCAATGCAGAGGACAAAGTCAAAAAGCATTTGGAGAATTTGGGATTTGTTATAGGTTCTACGCTTGTGTCTATACTAGATAGCAAGAGTGATCTTATACTCAAGGTCAAAGGGAGCAAGGTAGCACTCAATAAGAGTCTTGCACTCAAGATTATGGTAGCTTGATTGTGCAACCTTAAGTCTAGAAGATTAACAAGGATACATGTATATGACCAAAACACTTAGAGATTATAGACCGGGAGACAAAGGCGTTGTAGCCAAAGTGTTGGCTCAAGGTCCTTTGAGACGCCGAATTTTTGATATGGGAATAACGCCAGGTGCAGAGATAACCGTACGCAAGATGGCTCCGTTGGGCGACCCTATTGAAATTGTTGTAAGAGGGTATGAGTTGAGTTTGCGCAAAGCTGACGCTGATACTATACTGATGGGAGATCTTGTATGAAATTTGCTCTAATTGGCAATCCTAACAGTGGCAAAACCACGTTGTTCAATGCTTTGACAGGCAAGTCCGCTCACGTTGGTAATTGGCCAGGTGTCACAGTGGACAAGAAGACCGGGATATGCAGACACTTGCCCGATAGAGTTGAGATAGTAGATCTACCAGGCATATATAGCCTATCCCCCTACAGTCCCGAAGAAGTAGTATCACGCAACTTTTTGTTGCAGGACAAGCCTGATTGTATCATCAATATTGTGGATGCTAGCAATATTGAACGCAATTTGTACTTGAGTACACAAGTAATTGAGCTAGATACACCAGTTGTAATAGCTCTCAATATGATGGATATCCTGTCCAAGCGTGGTGACAAGATAGATATAGAGCAGTTGAGTACTCAATTGTGTGTACCTGTTTGTGCAATAAGTGCATTGAAAGGGGAGGGAATCAAGGAGTTGATACATGCGGCATATCAAGCATCTCTTAGACCGCATCAAGCCAGATCTGTATTGAGTGGTCAATTGCGACAAGTCTTAGATCAAATATTGCCCCACTATCAAGGTGTTGACAATGCTATATTTAGATCTACCAAAATACTTGAATGTGACGAGTTGGAATGCAAAACTAGAAGTGAGCTTGTGCATATTGTAGATGCATACAAGAGTCATGTAGACGTGGGGGACTTTGACGGCGATTTTGAAGGAATGGTTGCAGATGCTAGGTACAGATACATATCTACTCATTGTAGTGTAGCATTGACTAGATCTACAAGACATCAAGGTTTGACACGAAGTGACAAGATAGATAGAGTGTTGACCAATAGAATTTGGGGTATACCAATCTTCTTGGCTATAATGTTTGGAGTATTTCATACAACATTTAGCGAGAATTTTTTGTTTTTGGGATATTTGATACCACAAGATAGTTGGGATATACCTGTAATAGGTGTAGACGCCATTAATAGTCCTGGCGTTATGCTCTTCAATGCTCTGGAGTATGCTACAACTTGGTTGAGTGATAGTATAGCTGGAGCAATGCCCGACGGCACATGGTACACAAGTCTTGTTGTAGATGGATTGCTTGGTGGTATATTTTCGGTATTATCATTTATACCTCAGGTTATGCTCTTGTTCTTGTTTTTGTCTATGCTAGAAGACACAGGTTATATGACCCGTGTGGCTTTTATTATGGATAGAGCATTTAGACGACTTGGATTGTCAGGCAAGGCGATTATGCCACTAATTATGTGTTTTGGTTGTGCGGTACCTGGTATAATGGCTACAAGAGTACTGGAAAACGAACAAGAGCGTAGACGCACCATTATGCTTGCACCATTCTTTTCGTGTGGAGCTAAGTTGCCTATTTGGGCAGCATTCGCCGGTGTGTTTGCATCCAGTTATGCTGGATTTAATGCCGAACTTGTAGTATTTGGTATGTACGTATTGGGTATAATCATAGCAGTACTGGCGGCGTTTTTGCTCAAATCTACCCTAATCAAGGGGCAGACATCAGTTTTTATTATGGAGTTGCCTGACTATCACATGCCAAGAGCTAAGAATACTGCTATCTACCTATGGCAAAAGCTCAAGCACTTTGTATTTAAGGCAGCTACAATAATAGTAGGGGCATTGATTGTTATTTGGTTTTTGTCATCGTTTAGTTTTGGACTGCGTTATGTAGAGGATAGTGGTGACAGTATGATTGGTATAGTAGCCAAAGGCTTGACTTACTTGTTTGTACCACTTGGCTTTGGTATGGGTGATGAGGGTTGGAAGTTTGTGGTAGCGGTCATTACTGGATTGATAGCCAAAGAGATGGTAGTGGCAACTTTGGGTACTTTTGCTGGTCTTGACGGTGACCCCCTTGATATAGAGGGTGCTGATATAGCAGAGACCTCACTTGGGGTAATGATGCTAGGTATAGGGGGTACGTTGGGTGGTATAAATGTGGCTATACCTGCTATGTTTGCATTCATGGCATTCAATCTACTGTCTGTACCTTGTATGGCGGCAGTTGCCGCTGCGACTGGTGAGCTGACATCTGCCAAAGTTGATACAAACCAAGCGACAAATCAAGTTGCAGTTAGGACTAATAACAAATCTAGGACTATATGGTTTGCTATCAGTTTTTGGTTGATTACTGCTTATGGTATTTCGGCACTGATATTTTGGGTTGGTGTGTTGTTTGCATTGTGCTGGTGGGCGGCTACAATTGTGATAGCTAGCGTGATATGTATAGCTACAATTGTTGCATTGCTAAGGACCAAATGTATAATGCGTTGGGTACGCAAGATGGTTGGTTGAACTAGCACAAATAGTATAGGATTGATGATTGAGATTTATAGCGATAAATAAGTTACTGTATACCAAATTAAAGTTGGAGGAGATATGACTGCTATAGAGATAGTTGTGATGATTTTGGCAATTTGCCTTGTGCTATTTACTATCATATACAATATCCTGCACAAAATCAAGGGTAAGGGTGGGTGTGGTTGTAAGGGGGGATGTTCGGGATGTCCGCAAGCACTCAAGTGTAATAATCTTGTTGACAAAGTAGAAGATACCCAAACCGTCAAATCACAAAATTGAGTTGTACAATTTTTCTTCAAACAAAATTTCAATGTCTAGTATGAAAGTCACATTGTCTAAGAGACCCATGTTAATTTGTAGCATTGGGTCTCAAGTGTCTACCAATCATTTCTCAATTGTATTTTATATTGAGAGTAAGCTATTAAGAGCTGAGTTGTCACCGTCAACAAGCATTGTACTTTGGACGGCAGTGCTAATTGAGTTGATGTATATGTAAATTTATGTTAAAATTACTACATGACTAATCGGAGAATTTTTTTTGGCATTATTGCTATCGTTGTAGCTTTGGTATCGGTCATTGTTGGCAATAGTTTTTTTAGTGTTAGGCAAGTTATAGCTAGCAATGCTGTAGCTACGACCAACAATGCTAGAGTGAGTGAACTCAATCAAAGTATTGTAGGTGTCCAAGCGTTGCGTACAGGTCAAAGTATGTTCACATTAGATAGTGGACATGTGGCTAGTATGCTAGAGAGAGAGTTCTTTGATATCAAGGTAATCAGTGTAGACAAGTCCTATCCTAGCGTTGTGTATGTTGAGTATCAATTGTTACACAAACAGCTAGAGATACATAATGGTTCCAAATTTTTTCAGTTGAGTATGAGCGGTAGGGTATTGGGTGTTACAACTAGTTCTGTTGCTAGTGATGACTTTAATCAGCCACTTGTCAAGTTGAACTACTCTAGAGTTGCGACATCTACTGCAATTGGGGATTTTGTCAATGATGACAACTTTGAATTTGTTTCTAAATTTGTGCAAAGATTCTTTGTTGTTGGACCTCAAGGGTTTTTGATCAGTAGTATATCAGAGATTGATCTCAACAATATGAACGATACCAGTGATTCCAAATTTGTGATCAAACTCAAGGACGGATCTTTTGAGATATATAAGGACAACGATATACCAACGGCTGTGCAATTAGTACGTGAGAATATTGAAGATGCTCTAATAGGCAAGACCGTAAGTATCAGAGATGGGCAAGCTACTATAACATAAGGTAGCTACAATATGTTGAGTATTTTCGCTTTGTGCTAGACTATGCAGTCAATGCTATGTGCATGATCCTATCATTGTTACAAAAATCTCCTATTGTATATTGCATATTGGGAGAGTTTTTGGACTATCAAAATTGTTGTCAAATTGATCAAAATATTATACAATGTAGTTGTATAATATTAGGCGGGCGATTGTATTTGATAATTTGACTAGAGTTGATATCATCAAATGTCGTGGAGAGTATAATGGAAGTAGCTGTTGTAGATATAGGGTCTTCTAAGATTGCTTTGGTTGTTGGCAGGTTAGGTGTTAATAATACTATAGTAGTATTAGCCAAAGCTGAATGCGAGTATTCGGGATTTGTGGATGGAGCTTGGCTTGAGCCTGACAAGTTGGGCAATACAATTGCTCAAACCATACAACAAGCCAAAACCAAAAATTCTGATATCAAGATTGATAAGTTGACTGTAGGTATACCCGGTGAGTTTTGTTGTACTGTTGTGCGAGACGAACAACAACAATTGGGTAGAAAACGCAAAATAATAGACAAAGATATATTGGATCTTCACAATCAAGGGGCAGTCAATATATCAAAAGATGTCAAAATAATCAATATCCAACCTATTACTTATCTGTTGGACAACACTACAAGGACACTTAATCCAGAAGGACTGCAAGCGTCTACTATAATGGCACGGCTATCCTATACTATATGTGACAACAAGCATATACACCATATGGATAGTGTGCTGAGAGCTATAGGTATAGTGGAGGTGGAGTACTGTAGCTCTATACTTGCTGAGAGCTTGTTTTTGTTTGACGAATCACGTAGAGATAAGGGACTCGTATTGGTAGACTGTGGGTATTTGACAACTAGTGTTGCAATAATTAAGGGTGATGGATTGCTTAGTCACTATAGCTTTAGTGTAGGAGGTGGACACATAGCTGCCGATCTCAATATGTATCTAGATGTGCCATTTGATATAGCTCTTCAACTCAAGCAACACATCAAGTTGTCTCTGTCTGTTGGTCAAGATGACAACTATCAGGTGGTTGTAGACAACGTACCTTATAGGTACAATACATTGTTGGTCAATGCTATAGCAACCGAACGTATCAATGCTATAGCCAAAACCATAATGGATGTCTTGTCTACTAGTGAAAGTGCCCAAAATTTTGATATATATATGACGGGTGGTGGACTATCTTATCTGAGAGGTGCCAAAGATATTATATCTAGAGTAGTCAACAAGCCTGTTGATATTATAGCTCCAGTTTTGCAAGACTTTGCCAAACCTAGTCAATCTAGTGTTGTTGGATTGTTGAGTATTGTATTGCGAGCTCATGATAGTACTGCTACACAAAATGTACGCAAAGGTTTGTTTGCAAAATTTGTCAAATAGATATATATGTGCCTACGTGTTGTGATCAACAGATTGTGATATGCAAAATAAAGTTATTGCATTAACCAAGTGATAACAAAATGTTAATTAAGACCAAAGTAATTGTCAATACATCTAAATTGGATCAAAATCTTTTTTTACATTTTGTGCTATGTTTAGGTTGATTACTATTGACAAAACTTGTAAATAGTAATACAATAAATACATAAATATATGGTAGACTGCACAGTTTGCATAGTTTGCCACGATATAGATTGATATATAGTGAGCTTGTGTATTGATACTCGGTATTTGGACTAGTTTTGTGTGTCTACAATACTACATATATCTAATTTGACGAATTATTCGTTTATATAATTTAGGAGAACTTATGCAAATACCAAAAGAAAATCGTAGACCACCTGCAATTATCAAGGTCGTAGGTGTGGGTGGCGGTGGCAATAATGCAGTCAATAGGATGTTGGATGCTAATATCAAGAGTGCGTCGTTCATTGCTGTCAATACAGATTTGCAAGCTCTTAATATGTCCAAGGCACAGCATCGTATACAAATAGGGGACAAGCTGACTCATGGACAAGGAGCAGGTGCTGCTCCCGAAGTGGGGGCCAAAGCTGCTGAAGAGAGCAAGGCTGCCATAGCTGAGTCTATCAAAGATGCGGATATGGTTTTTATCACTGCTGGTATGGGTGGCGGGACAGGTACAGGTGCTGCCCCTGTCGTTGCTAGTATAGCCAAGTCAATGGGCAAATTGACTGTAGCAGTAGTCACCAAACCATTCACATTTGAAGGTTGGCAAAGAATGCAAGCTGCCGAACAAGGTGTTGAAAATCTCAAAAAAGCAGTAGATACTCTAGTAATAATACCTAACGAAAAGTTGATGCAGATTGCTCCCAATTTGCCAATGGAGGATGCTTTTAAGTATGCTGATGATGTGTTGCGTCAAGGTATACAAGGCATAACAGATCTCATAGTATCCTCTGCCAAAATCAATCTAGATTTTGCTGATGTGTGCAAAGTCATGAAAGACAAGGGTTTGGCACACATGGGTATTGGTAGAGGTGCTGGTGACAAACGTACCATAGAAGCTGTCCGTGAAGCAGTCTTGAGCCCACTATTGGATACTACTATAGAGGGAGCTACTCATGTTATACTTAATGTATTAGGTAGCAAAGATATGACTCTATCCGAAGTCAATGAGGCAGCGTCGTTAGTGCGAGAAGTTGTGCACCCTCAAGCACTAATCATATTTGGTGCAGATAGCAGAGAGTCTTTGGAAGACGAAATCATCATAACGCTCATTGCTACAGGTTTTGAGGGGAATCCACCCGTGCAACACCAAGAGAGAGAACAGTCCATAACAGGCTATCATCGTCCACTATTGTATGGACAATCCAACAGTAGAGACAATACATTTGCAAATGCAAAGCAAGATATATTATCTCAATCTCAAATCAAAAGGCAACAGGGACCGTTTGCTAACAATATCGGTAGCAATCAGAGTTATGGGCAGTCTTTGGGCAATCAACCCAACAATCTTTATGCACCTAACAATGGCTATGGTATGGCACCCGTAGTAGGTCAAGCTCAATCCAATAATGTAGCTCAAAGTCCATTTGGCAATCCTCAATCAATCAGCCAAGTTCAACAACATGCTCACCCACTTCAATCCCCGCAATTTAACAGTGGATTTGGCAACAATCAAGTACAATTTGGCAATGCACAAAGTTTTGGCAATCAGTCCAATGGTTATACTCACAACAATGGATACAATACGGCTCAACCATTGCCAAATCAACCTAATGTATCTCAAAACAATTTTGGCAACAATCAAGGGCAATTTGCCAACCAAAGTTTTGGCAATCAACCCAATTATGCTCAGCCTAACAATGGTTACAGTCAACCGCCAATCAATCCTAGTCAATTGATGCCCAACCAACACAACCCTAATCTCCAGCATATGCAATCACAACAACCCAACAATGGATTGAACAACAACTCAAGGATATCTCCACACCAACCGCAACACCCGCCATTTCTGCAGGCGTTGATCAAAAACAACAAAAATAATAACAATAATAATTAGTAGTGTTGTTGTACAATATATGTGTCTACAATATGTATTGAGTTAAAATCCCTAAGCACTAAGCTTAGGGATTTTTTTATATGAAGAATACTAAATAAACTATTTTTAGCTTTTTGTCTGACAGAATATACATAGGTGCATTCACTAAAGATGCTCTAACGACAAACTCACTAAAAAAGTTGAACAAAGAAAAGTAATCCTAAAAAAATCGTTACATAAGTCCGTTGTGATATTGTAGACAATGGACTATTTGTGTTGTTGTATCACTTTTTGATTGTACTGTCAATAAAAATCTGTTTGCAATAGCACTGTACCCAAGTATATGCTAGTTGCTATTGGCAATCATAGTGATGTAGCGGCATAATCAAACCTACACATTTAGTTACATTTTTGTTGCAGTTTATATTTGTTTTTGTGATTAATGTCACAATGTTACATTCAAATGCTTGTTAAATTTTGTTAAATGTGTTATAATAAAATAGCTATGCAAAATGCTTGCTTAGATTACGAATGGCGGTGCAACAACAAAGTTGCCAAAGAAGCTACTATGGGTATTGTGCCTTTGGATGGCTTTGTTGTAGATTTGCCTTTTTGCATGCAAGATAGCAATGTGTACTTTTATAAGACTATCAATGTAGAGCAGTACTACAATGTATTGAGTTTGGAGTTGTTTGGATTGCAAGGTGTAGCGACAGTATATCTCAATGGTCATCGTATAGGTACAGTGACTGGAGCATATAGTGTTGTAGATTTGCTAAATTTTGTCAAGCTTGGGCAGAACGCTATCATGTTGCATGTTCAGAATACCAATGGAGCAGCAGGTATAGCTGGTGGTGTCAATATACTGCGTGCTAGTAGCGTAGCATACGTGGACAACTTAGGTATCTTTGTCACGACTAGGTTTTGTAGTCCTAGTATAGCCTTTGTAGGTTGTGAGATAGAATTGATATACGATGATACAGCTAGGTACAAATTGGCTAATATGAGCAATGTTGTTGGTGACGACAAGCCCAATCCACCAATAGCTTGTGAAATTCTGGTAGAGATATTTAATTATCGCAACAAGCGTGTATCAAAGAGACTCAAGAAGATGCGCTTGCGTAAGAACGTTAAGATAGAGTTTAAGAAAATCAGAATTAACAAACCTCTTCTATATTGTGACAATACACCCAGTCAATACAAGATATTGACTAGTCTACTAATTGATGGGGTAGTTGTAGATAGCAGCAATTCGTTGTTTGGTATTAGGACATTTAACTTGCGCAAAAAGAAGTTTGCACTCAACAATAGAGTATTGTGGCTCAATGGTGTGCATTGTGATCTTAGCAACGGGGTCATGGGATATCTAAGCACAGCTAGACTAGAACAAAAAAAATTGGAAAAAATCAAATCTTATGGCTTCAATGCGGTGCGTGTATTAGGTATGCCCAATCCAGCATTCCTGAGTGCTTGTGATAGGCTGGGTGTGTTGGTATTGGTTGATCTTGTAGACAACTTTTTTGCTGACAATTCGTTTGATACATTTGTATTTGATAGAGAGCATCAGACTATTCTTAATCAACACATAAGGCTCTTACGTAACCATCCGAGCGTTATTATATATAGTATTGCCAATGGCAATCCGTATACTTATGGTAGAGATGGTGGTATAAAATTTGCCAAAGACATCATAGATGTGATAAAATTGCAAGATAGCACTAGACCTGTCACAGGAGCGGTGACAGAGTTGGTACCTACAGTAGAAGAACTCAATACTTATTCTAACTATATTAACGGTGTAGTTAACAATGCTGATATAGTTAAGATGGCACAATTAATAAGCAAAGAGAGTGATATCTTTCGTTATGCTACACAGGATTTTTGTGATTTGTTGGATTTTGTATGCTACAAGGACTTGAGCCATAGATACAAAAAAGATCTTGATATATTTGAGAATAGGCAAATCTTGGGTGTAGATACACAAGTGGACAAGTTAGACAAGATGGATGTGGAAGAGTTGGAGTTTAAGAGCAATATATTGGGTGATTTTAGTGATGGTGCGGGATTAGATTTGTTTGTGGACAATCAGCCACAATATGTATATAGACAAGTAATGTTTGGTGCCAAGCACAAGTCTGCTATAGCTACTTATCATACACAAGAGGATTCAAATGTGTCACAAGGTCAAACATCTTGGGATTATCCATCTTGCAAAAGCGAAGAGATAACTGTAGATGTGTTTACTAGTGGTGATGTAGTTGCACTGTATCTCAATGACAATCTAGTGTCTCGTAATCTAGCTGGACGCTTGTATGGTCGCAAGGCTAGATTTGGTGTCCCCTATGAGCCTGGTACTCTCAAAGCTGTGAGTTATCTCAAAGGAGTTGAACATTGCATTACTCAATTGTCTAGTGTGGGGTTTCCATATGCTATACAATTGATTAGTGACAAGAGATCACTCAATATATTGGATAGACGTGATATAGCATTCGTAGATGTCAAGATAGTAGATGCCAATGGTCTTGTAGTAGATTTTGCTACTAGAGATGTGCATTTGGTTGTATCTCAAGAGTGCGTCGTCGTCGCTTATGGTAATGCAGACAAGCAGTTTGTATCTAGTCAAACATGTGACAATGAGCTAATATTGCCTGTGCGTGACGGCAGAGCTCAAGTCGTAATCAAGGGGTTGGTTGAGGGCAAGGCAAGTATTGTGGCTAAGAGTGAAGGATTGCTAGTTGGTAGACTCAAACTAAGCATAAAATCTAGTTTGCCCAAGTCTAGCAAGATTAAGTCTATTTTTTGATTTGAGTTGCTATGTGTGATTGTCATTGTTTGAGCCTAGTGAGATATATGAGTGAGTTTTTGTGAGCTGTGTTGGCAATTGTTGTGTAAGTTTATTTTTTGACAAAGCATGCCATCAGGGACTATTGCGAACGACAGCTTACTGTATTTTGTACTTTAGGTGTGTTGCTTGAATAAGTATACCTAATACCTAAGATTGGTTTTGCTAAATATTGTTCCATGCTTATTGGGGATTGTTTGAGGGGGAAGATGATTAAGTTACTTAATAAATCAGGATTTAGGATTGTTGTCGCAAGCTTGTTAGCCATATTAATGCTAGTGCTTGTAGCTTGTACTGAAGGTGTATCACTCAATGATTTGCCACCACAGAATTTGGAACATATAGTGACTAGCAATGGTGGTATATCTGTGCAGTATGGCAACTATGTATACTTTGTCAATGGTTATAGAGGATATGCTGACGGAGATGGTAACCAGAACAACGATGTATACAAAGGTAGTGTCTTTAGGGCCGAATTGTTTGGCAACGACAAAGTAGGTGTGGACTTTGAGTTTTTTAGCAATTTTGAACACGAAATTGCTAGTGGCAATCAGACGTTGGATACTAGACAAGAGTGGGAAAGAGAGAATGAAGATAGAGTAGATCTATACTTTCACAACGAAACTATACAAGATCCCAATGATAGTCAAGAAGAGATAGTCTCAGTCAAAAATAGACGTATCACTGACAAAACTGTGGGTACAGCAGAGTACAAAGAAGGTGGTATATGGATATTTGGAGATCACATCTACTATGCTACACCTGCTAACACGAGAGACAACAAGGGTAATTTGCAGACTGATCTTACAGTCTTCTATAGAACCAATATACTAGATGGTCGTAGGACAGAAATATACACTACATCACAAGCCTCCAAGTCTTCGCCTTATGGATTCTATATGTATAGGGGCAATGTATACTTGACGGTACTCAATGGCAGTGATTTGGTTAGTGTACAAGCTAGTGGCAAAATTGGCAATCCTCAAGTAATAGCTCAAGATGTTAGCAATGTGATCATGCCTAGAGTTGAAATATACTACAAAGGTATGCCTGAGGACTTTGTAGAAAACTTTGTATACTTCAATCGCTCACATCCAAAAGAACAAAACTTTAGGCTGGGTAATGTACTTGAGATGATACGTCCCAATGGGGATCAACGTCGCATAATACGTGAGAAGATTGAGACTACTGTTCACTCTGTGAGAGATGGCTTGTTGTTTTATGAGGCACCGGGTTCGTTAGCTAGTGGTACTGATCAAGAGTTGAGATATGACAACTTGCTTAATACACGCCGAGATCTAGCTATAGAGAGAGGTGTATCCGAAGAAAAATTCTTGGACAACAATACTATAGGTGCCAACGGTGTTTTCAAAGACAATTTGTATACACATCAACAAGTGTATATCAACGAGCGTGAGCAGGTTGATGGTGTAGTATTGAGCTATGACAAAGAGCAGTACACAAGTATATATCCTTTTCGCAGCAATCGCAATAGCAACAAGGCAGAAGCATTAGCTACGACTGCTAGCCAAATGAGATATTTTGACAGTGCCAACAACATAGTTGTATACAATAGCACAGCTACTATACAGTTTGTAAGAGATGACGGATTTGTATACTTTACTAATGATGACAACAAGGTGTTCAGGACATTCTACAACAAGAGGGTCGGTGATAGCTCTCAAAGAGTAGATACATTGACAGACCAAGGGGTGTCAACCGAAGGTCTCAATATAGATGTTGTAGCAGATCACTTGGTGTACTTTGGTAGAGTGGACGAATGGGCTAATAATTATGCTTTTTTCAAACGACTATCACTCAATCCAGAGACTCAATCACATTTTGTAGGACATCGTATAGACGATGATCTCAAACCTGAAGATAGCGACAATTCTACCGACAGTGGCGAAGCTGGCAATGAGGACGGTAGTACTACAAGTTAGGTATCGTTACTGTTGAGGTGCAATTGACTAGTTGTACAATCAAGTTGTTTGGTGGTTGACAATGCTTGACTGTTGAGATTGTGATGCACAATCTCAACACTCAATTTGTATATTTTGGTAGGCAAAGCAATGTATCGTATATTGTGGGTGAATTCTACCAAATTGTCCAAAATTGCATCTCAGATTTTCATTTGGTTTGTATAAATTTATATAATCAAATTACAAAAAGTAGTTGACAAAACTAGATATATCTAGTAAACTAGATATCAAAAAATTGTCAACTTAGATAAAGATGTAGGATTGGGGAAGGGGTGTATAGGTCTCGGTAGTTGAGTAGAGTA
>JAISDO010000007.1 GCA_031264755.1 Clostridiales bacterium | reverse complement strand
ACATAGTAGCTTGAATAATCTAAGCGACTGAGTACAATATACAATTTTTGAGTTATGTTGAGACTAAAGTCTGTGTGAGCTATATGCTTGCATAGGCTTTTTGTCTTGTGTTGAGCAAGTAGTACCCTTGCTGCATATGTAGAAGAATGTGTTGTATCTATGAACGAAAGAGGTAGATAGTAAAGAAGCAAGGCACAAGAGAGCATAGTGAGGATTGTAGTCTTCTTTAATTTGTGAGGAATTCTTATGATAAGCCATATATAGTATCTATGAACAAAAAAGATCAGAATATGAACGGAAAAGATGATAAAAATACTAGCACTATCACCTGTGATTGTGCTATACTAGCACAAAAATAATCTTAGAAGATATATATAGTATAGTGGTGTACAACATTGCATTGTAGTATGTGTAGTATAAGATTGGATAAGTGTAGAGTAGTAGACAATCCTAGTGTAATAAAAAATAATATATTATATTTTAGGAGGGTCTCATGGAGACTAAAGTAAGTCAGCCTACTATACATAGAGTAGGCAAAATTAAGTTGACTATCATAATGCTATTGGTAATCACATTGCCAATCGGTGCATTGATGGTAGCGGTATTGCAGACAAGGTATAGTGATGTCAATGCGGCTATGACTATAGAGCAACAAATCGCAATCAAGAATCAAAAGATGCAAGAAGCCAATCGCAAAATGTTGTATGATTGGCATGAAGAAGCAATAACTGAAATTGCTCTCAATAGGAACAATCAAGATCTTGATACGCAAGAGTTGGATAGGCTGCTAGCACTTGGACTAGAGACAATACAGTTGATAGATGATGGGCAGAGTAGTCAATTTGTACTAGATTATTTTGTGGAGCATTTGTCTCAAGCACAACAAGAAGATTTTTATAGTGCTTTGGGGATATTGTTTGGTAACAATGATGTCAAACAATCTAATACAAGAGGTTGGACTAGGACACATCTAGTTGTAGCGTGGTCGCTAGGTTATGTTGTTGGCACTATTGCGGGGTGGATGTTTAGCGTTGCACTAAGTGGGGTAATGGCTGCTCTATTGGGGTCGTTGGGACCATTTGGGCTCTTTGTTGGTGCTATGATTGGCAATATATTTGGTAGCATATTGAGTACACTATTAGACGAAATTGTATATAGGACATTTGGGATCATGACTGCCCAAAGGCATGTGATATGGACGATATATACACCGTGGTTCTGGGACAGTGATACTGATTGGAACTTGTTTGATATATTGCAATTGGCACTCAGCTTTATGGGAGGCAAGTATTTTTCTGGTAAGAGACCTGCGGGCGTAGCGGCTCCGTCATACGCATAGTATGATGTCCAAGGTCAAGATATATTTTGGCGATGATAACTGGGGTGTGGAATATGCATGACGGCAATCAATCACAACTACAACAAGTGGTGGATAGGTGCAATAAGCGACTTGCAAGAGCTAGAAAAAAATTTGTTTGGTATGGAGTTATATTGATTGTCCCTAATATTGTAAGTATAATTGTCAAGATGGTGCTAATTGTACAAGGGCATGATGATATTGTTATACACGAGACGCTCATTGTATTGGTGTCTGTATTGATGGCTATTGGGCTAGTGTGTGACTATCTCTATGCCAAGCACAAGACAAAGGACGACAAGACTACAGCACTAGCCAAAAATATTGTTATAGCTATTAGTCTAGTTACTGCCGTATTTATCTTGCTCAACGCAATGCGTTCGGCTGATGATATAATTAGACAAAGAGAGTATTGGCAATTTGGATTGTGTATATTGGCGATAGTCAATGTTGTTGAGACATGTATCTTCTTTGTCAACAATAGGAAGGATGTCAATACTATAACCAATCTCAATCGTTGAGTTGACAACCAAGTTGCGTATGTCTTTCTTTAGTGGCTAGTATTGAGCAAGCAGTGGCTACATTGCTTGCTCAATCTTGTACATTGCATTGGTATAGTAGACAACCAAAATACTTATATACATTGTACTGTAGTGTATGTAGTAAGAGATTGAGTATGTGTGATGCCTAGCCTAGTGTAATAAAAAATATATTATGTTAGGAGAAGTTATAACAAATATAGTAAGTAAGTCTACCATACCGTCTGTGGTATGATGATGTTGTTGTTTTATGATTTTCTTGCAAAAATGTTGTTGACAAATTTTTTATTGTGTTATATAATCCCTGTGATACATAAGGTAGTGAGATACTATAATGTTTGATTTAATGTCTTGGTTGTTATTTTGTGAGTTGAGAGACTTGCTTTATAATGTCTAAGAAATTATTATTTGATAGTATTTTGTCTTACTACGATTTGACATTGGTGTAGTCTAGGTTTTTCTTAGGCTAGTGCGATTGTTTGGTCGTAGTTTTTTTATGTCAAAAAAATAGGTTATTTTATAGGCGTAATATGGACAAAAATCAAATTAAAGCTGTTGAGAGTATTATTGGATATGAGTTTGACAACAAGGCTTTGCTAGTGCAGGCGTATACACTTAGGTCGTATGCTGAGGAGCATGGCGGAGAGTGCAACGAAGTTTTGGAGTGGATTGGAGACTCATTTGTTTATAGATTTGTCACCGAAATGGCATTTGAAAATTATTTGGAAGTGTGTTGCGAGGGACTAGTTTCGGAGCATTCTGAGGGGTGGCTGTCTAAGTGGCGACAAAAATTTATTGGCACGAAATATTTGGCTAGTAGAGTGGATGAGTTGGGGCTTGCTAAGAAGTCATATTTTGCAATGGGCAAAGGCGATACAAGTGCCGATATTTATTCTAGATTGCATATAAAAGAAAACTTGTTGGAAGCATTGATTGGAGCGATTGCAGTAGATTGCGAACGAGATGAAAAAATTATTTATAATTGTTTGCAAGTTCTACTTGGGTTTGATAATGATGAAGAAAATTTGAGTGGCAATCATATAGATAATCCCAATATAGGTGGTGCTGGGAGTTATATTGCAAAAGTGCAGGAGTTTTTTGCAAAGCACGAACATTTTGTCTTTAGCAGTTGGAGTGACTGCCATCCACAGAGTTTTATGGATAGCGGGCTTGTTGGGTCAAGCAACAAAAGAACACAAGAATTATATGAGTTTGTAGAACTAAAAGAGGGTTGGCGGTGCAATGCCTTGATACCCGAGTACAAATATACTACACAAAACGAAATTGGATTTGGGAGTTGCTATACCCAAGAACCAATCTGTATGCACGGGTATAATGGTAAAACAAATTTTGTAGGGCATGGGCACAATAAAAAAGAAGCAAAAGAAGATGTGGCAAAGCAAATTTGGGAATATGTATCACAAAGACAAGTAGAATGGCTAAATAGCATTGCAAAAAATGATGTAAATTGTTTAATTCATGTTTCGACACCTGAAGATAGAGAATTGACCGCTATAATTGTTAGTAGAATTGAGCAACTAGAACGAATACCAACGGATAGTGCGGTAAATGCACTAGATGAACTGTGTCGAAAAAAGTTAATAACCAAACCAGAGTATACAATTACGGATATTATAGACAATGATGATATACAATGGCAAGCACATGTATCTATCAAAGTTGTCCACAATGGCAAAGTATATAGAGCAACAACCAAACACAATCAAAAGAAAGAAGCCAAGAAAAAGGCAGCGTATGACCTACTCAAAAAATTAGGGAGTATCTAGACTATACAAACAAGGCGAGTGATGGTTTCAATTTGGACTAAAAGACGAGACAAATCCTGAAGCAGTTGCATATATCCCTACACTGGGCAGAACGCAAACAATATCGTAATCTTTGATAAATATACCTTTGCCGAACTAGGCTACATGCCTGAGATATTGCAAACAGACAACGGCAAACTTAGAATGACAATATTCAGATAAGCCGATGAGTATAAATTAGAAGTTTGTAAAAGCATAATAATATAATAAAGATAAACATATAATTAGGAGATTTCACCCACAAGTACTTTTACTTGTGGGGTTTGTTTTGTATTTATTTTATGAACATAGATATTGGCTAGTTAAAAATATTTTTGTTATATATTAGAGCATATACTTAAGAAGTAAGAACGACAATCAAACATAAGTATAAAGAAAGAGATAGACAAAATATGGACAGAATAAGAGTATGAGGCAAATTCTGCACATAGATATGAACAACTTTTATGCGTCTGTTGAGTGTATATACAATCCAAGTCTTAGTGGCAAGGCAATGGTAGTTGGTGGTCGTGAGGAAGAGCGACGGGGGATAGTGCTGGCGAAGAGTGAGCAAGCCAAGAAGTTGGGCATAAAAACGGGTATGACTTTATTGGAGGCGAAGACATTGTGTCCCAATCTCATTGTAGTGCCACCTAGATTTAATAGATATTTGGAGTTTAGTCAATTTGCTAGAGAGATATATGATAGGTATACCGATAGGGTTGAGCCATTTGGACTAGACGAATGTTGGTTGGACATAAGTACACGATATGGGAAGTGGGAAGATTGTGTAAAGGTGGCTCAGGAAATAAGTAATGCAATCAAAACTGAATTGGGTCTGACAGTGTCAATAGGAGTGAGTTTTAATAAGGTTTTTGCCAAACTTGGCTCGGATCTGAAAAAGCCCGATGCTATTACAGTGATACCTAAATCGCAATATAAGGAAATTGTTTGGTCATTGCCTGTGGAGAATTTGTTGGGAGTGGGACGTAGTACGAGTGCTATACTCAAAAAAGTAAATATTCGTACCATAGGTGACTTGGCTAATACTAACAGTGACTGGCTAAAATACAAACTCAAAAGTAGAGGTTTGGAACTTAAAGCGTTTGCAAATGGACAAGACAACTCAGTTGTGCGTCGTAGTGATTGTAGTATGCCAGCCAAAAGCATAGGTCACGGTACAACGACAGCCAAAGACCTAGAAAGTTCTGAGCAAGTCTGGGCAGTGATTTTGGGATTGACACAAGATGTTGGGTATAGACTGCATCTTTACAACCAGTCTGCCAAAGGGGTGAGTATTGTCATCAAAAATAATGCAATGACTACCAAACAGTGGCAAGCCAAATTGGTGCAACCTACACAAGACGCCTACACTATTGCTATCAAGGCGTATGAATTGTTTTTGAGAGAGTATGATTGGCATTCGTTAATCCGTGCTGTCACAGTGACGGCAATAGATTTGCAACCAAATAATATGCCAGTGCAACTAGATATGTTTGGGGATATGGACAATGATAAAGTAGCCAAAGAAAAAAGAGTTGATGATGTTATATTTAAACTAAGAAAAAAGTACGGACACAATGTAATCAAGCCTTTGCTTTTGGTAGGAAAGGATAAGATAAAAATTGATTCAGTGATTAATGTTTTGCCTAGTGGGCTGAGTACAGTGAAAAAAAGTGACAAAACATCAAACGAGTAAAAAACTGTTATACTATATAAATGAATTTATTCGGACAGATAATAGCCAGTGGTAAAAATCAACTAATATATTGTTGATTTTTTGTATACTATTTGTTTGTATTGGAGTTGTATATAATTGTGTTTTAAGAATATGAGAAATTGACATTAGAAAATATTCATTTAGTATAACCACCCACAACAATCTTTGTTGTGGGTGGTTATACGCTGAAGACAAATTACAAACTGCAATCTAATCAGTGGTCTCTGTATCTACAGTTGGGGCAACAATACCATCGTCGTCTGTATATTCTTCTTCGGGTTCGGCTAGTGATACACTGACTATCTTACCTTGATTTTTGAGTTTCATCATGCGTACACCTTGAGTATCTCTACCTATCTTGGACACTTCGCTAGCTTTGATACGTATGAAAGTACCGTTGTCAGCTATGATCATTATATCATTTTCAGGTTTGACTTGTTTGAGATTGACCAATCTGCCGGTCTTGTCGTTGAAGACTCCAGCTTTGATACCTTTGCCAGCACGTCGTTGCAACCGATAATCTTCGGGATCACTACGCTTTCCGTACCCATTTTGGCTAATTGTGAGTATCTCATATCCTGGGTGCAATACAGTCATGTCTACACAATGCTCGCTATCGTTGATCCTTATGCTACGGACGCCTCTAGTTTTGCGTCCTTGAGGACGCACATTGGTCTCAGCAAAACGTATACACTTGCCACTACTGCTAGCTAGCAATATTTCGTCTAGTCCTGAAGTCAACTGTACAGATATCAATTGATCACCGTCTACTAGCTCTATAGCAACTTTGCCTGTCTTGCGTATACTAGCAAATTGCTCTAGTGCAGTTCGTTTGATTAGTGCTCGTTTGGTAGCCATTATTAGGTATCCACGTGGAGTTTCTTCTTCGGGGAGTGGAATTATAGCTGTGACTTTTTCGTGCTCTTCTACACTGAGATTGAGCAGATTGACCAATGCACGTCCACGTGTAGCCTTGTTGGCTTCGGGTATCTCGTATCCTTTGATGCGGTATACTTTGCCAAGATTGGTAAAAAAGAGTATATCGGCGTGAGTACTAGCAACAAACATACTCTCCACAAAGTCTTCTTCTTTGGGCTTGTGGGCTACTGCTCCCTTGCCTGCACGGTGTTGTACTCTATACTCAGTTGTAGGCAGACGCTTGATGTATCCTGAATGTGACATTGATATTACGACATTCTCTTTGTCTATAAGGTCACCTATATCTATCTCGTCGTAGTTGATTTCTAGTGTAGTGCGGCGATCGTCACCGTATCTATCTACGACCTCGTGCAACTCTGCACGGACTATATCAATTACCCTGCTAGGTGTATTGATTATGTCTTTGAGATCAGCTATCTTGATATGCAACGCCTCCAATTCGGATTTGAGACTTTCTACTTCTAGACTGGTTAGACGAGAGAGACGCATCTCTAAGATTGCGTTGGCTTGCTTGTCAGTCAAGTAAAATTCGGCAACGAGGCTCTCACTAGCTTCAAATTTGTCACGACTCTGCTTGATTATAGCGATAACTCTATCTATATTGTCTAATGCTTTGACTAGTCCTTCTAGTATATGAGCACGTTCTTCGGCTTTCTCTAAGTCATACTTAGCACGACGTATTACTACATCTTTTTGGTGTTCTAGGTAGTGATACAGTATCTCTTTGAGATTGCATACTTTAGGTTCGCCATTGACCAAAGCCAAGAAGGTAATACCATTGGATACTTGTAGATTGGTGTGCTTGAAGAGTTGGTTGAGTACAACCTGAGCTTGAGCGTCACGTTTGACTTCAACAACTACACGCATACCTTCACGATCTGATTCTTCGTGTATTGCGGCTATACCTTCTATTTTTTTGTCTTTGGCTAGCTCGGCTATCTGTGATATAAGAGTTGCCTTGTTGACCTGAAATGGCAATTCGGTAGCAACTATTCGGTATTTGACACCCAAACCATCCTTGTTGCCACCGTACTCTTCTATGGCGGTTTTGGCTCGTATGACAACTCCACCATGCCCAGTACGATAAGCGTGGCGGATATTCATGCGACCCATGATTATGCCACCTGTAGGGTAATCAGGGGCGGGTATGTGATGCATCAACTCATCAATGCTAATATCTGGGTTGTCAATCAGTGCAAATATTCCATTGGCAACCTCTCTAAGATTGTGCGGAGGTATGTTGGTAGCCATACCCACCGCTATACCATCGCTACCATTGATTAGGAGATTGGGGACACGGGCAGGCAATACTGTAGGCTGCTCCATAGTGTCATCAAAGTTGGGGTAGAAGTCTACAGTCTCCTTATCTATATCTCGTAGCATCTCACTAGATATCTTGGATAGTTTGGCTTCGGTGTATCTTTGAGCAGCGGGTGGATCGCCATCTACACTACCAAAGTTGCCGTGTCCATCTATGAGAGGATAACGTATAGTAAAGTCCTGAGCGAGACGCACTAATGCTTGGTATACAGCAGAGTCGCCATGAGGGTGGTATTTGCCCAATACATCACCTACGATACGAGCACACTTGCGGTATTGTTTGTCACTGTACAAGTTGAGCTCACTCATTGCGTACAATATTCGTCTATGTACGGGCTTGAGACCGTCCCGCACGTCAGGGATAGCACGACTGACATTGACTGCCATAGCATAGGCAATAAACGACTTTTTCATCTCGTCTTCTACCTGGACTTTGACAAATTTGGTATTGTCAAAGTTGCGAGCGTCTTTTTTGTCACGTTTGAGCTTGGGCGATTTGGATTGAACGTTGAGCTCTTCAGTGGATTGAACAACTTGACTGTCTACATCGCTATTGGCAATATCATTGGGTGCTGTGGTATCTTGAGATTGTTTGGGTTTGGAAGAACGTTTGATTTTTTTAGGTTCTTTTGGTAGGGATTTTTTGTCGTCGTCTGGTGTTATATTGTCGTTGTTTGACATTATTTACCTCTATTTGGTGACATGTTGCTCTACATAAATAGAACACAAAAAGCATAGCAACCCATTCAAGATTGCTTACAAAAAAGCATAAAATATACAATCAAATTATAACAAAAATGATAAAAATTGGCAAGTGCTTTTTGTCCCACTTGAGCTCGGGTTGACATATATTGTATAGGTATGGATACAGCTAGATTGCTAGTGGATAATAGACCTATAGGTGTGTTGGATAGTGGTATAGGGGGGGTTAGTACTCTTCTCTCTATGCAAGAGTTGATGCCTAACGAACGGTACATATATGTTATGCCAGAGCATTTTGTATCATTTGGCAATCTAGATGCTAGTCACATATTGGATAGGGCGTCTAATCTTGTGTACAAATTGTTGCAGCAAGATTGCAAAATTGTAGTAGTCGCCTGCAATACAGCTACCAATGTAGGATTGGCCAATGTGTATTCTGATGTTAAGGTGCCTTTTGTAGGGTGCGAACCCGCTATCAAACCTGCTGCAATTGATGGGTGCAACAACATATTAGTATTGACCACTGTGGCTACATCACAGCAGGATAAGTTTGTTATGCTTAAGGACAGATACAATAGTATGAGCAATATAGTAGTTGCACCTCAAGTAGATCTAGCTAGGTTGATAGAGTTTGGTAGAGCGGGGCAAAATTTGCGACAAAATATACTATCAGGCAATTATGCACTTCCACAAGATTTTTATAGAGATTTGTGCAGTCAACTATACAACAAGGTATGTATGTTGCTAGATGAGTATGACTATGTAGATGGTGTGGTGCTAGGTTGTACTCACTATGTATTTTTGCGACCATTGATACAGCAGTACTGCAATAGTCGCAATAGAGATATAGCGATATTTGATGGAAATGATGGCATAGCCAAGCACACAATGAGCCAATTGCAATACGTATCCAAATAACCAACCTCCAACAAAATATTGGCAACAATAGATAAAAATAGGTATACGCTATATAAAAATAATATGTTGTAGCAGTCAACACAAAAAGGCAAAAAGGTCCATGTAGAATATCCAAAATAAAACGATATACAATCTAGTATCAAGCAAGCAATGTCTACATTGCTTGCTTTGCTATATTTGAAATTGGTATCTGTCACACTCAATATTGATTGAATGTGACTTGAGAGATGTTGCATATGAGGTAGATATTGTGCTTGTAGTATCTATGAACAAAAAAGATCAGAATATGAACGATAAAGTTGATGAAATTACTAGCACTATCACAGGTAATAGTGCTATACTAGCACAAAAACAATCTTAGAAAATATATATTGTGGTATAGTGGTGTACAACATTGTATTGTAGTGTATGTAGTATAAGATTGAGTGTGTGTAATGAGTAGGCTATCCTAGTGTAATAAAAAATAATATATTATATTTTAGGAGGATCTCATGGAGACTAAAGTAAAACAGCCTACCAATAGAGTAGGCAAGGTCAAGCTATCTATAATCATGGCATTGGTAATCACATTGCCAATATCTGCACTGATGGTAGCGGTATTGCGTAGTGAGTACAACAGTTCTCAATTGCAAGCAAGCATACAACAAGAGCAATTGGCTAGGCAAGAATATCTAGATAGTGCTCGGATAATATCCGAATTGTTGGATAATGAGATTGTTGACAATAACATCTCAAAGCATAACAATCCAAATTTGGTTGGAGATAATTTGGACGATACATTGTTGGATCAAGATTATCAAGATGTATTTCAACAAGTACTTGCTCAAATAATAGATAATCTTATACAATCCAAATTTATACAATCTTACAATGATTTTGCTATAGACAATACTCAAATATCTCAAATGCAACAAGCAATTCAATCTATTACGGAAGATTGGATTGAGTCACATAGCAATCATGGTAGCAATGTTGAAAATAGATTTTTATGGCTTGTTAGACATGACTTTTATATCACAATCACTGCATACTTTCAGAGATTGTATACTGGATATGTTATTGGGTTGGCTGTAGCCTTTATTGCTGGGCTAATAATAGCTGCTTTGATGTCTACTGGTGTTGGGTCTTTTCTTGTTGGTGCGGTTGTTGGTTTTGTAACAGAGTTATTGTTGAATGGACTACTAGATGGTGTAGAGTTTAAGGATATTACTAGGCATCTAGGTTCTGTAGAACTGCCTGAGATAGCGTGGTCTCAACCACCAGCTGTATATCATACAATAAGGATTATTTGAAGTGGATACCAATAACAAAGGTGGCAAGATTGATCGTATGGTCAGGTTTGCTATAATATACTCAATCTCTATGCTTTTGTATCATATCTTGATATGGGTATTTGACTTTGACTCTATTTGGTTAAGTAGACTTGTAGGTCTAGTTGTTGCAATTGTTTTAGGTCTAGTTGCGAGTGTCGTTTGGGCCAAAATTGCAAAGTGAATTAGATTGCAAATTTGTATTGTGCAATAACATCAAGCTCATACATCACATATGTGATGTATGAGCTTGATACAATATACTGTGCAGACAATATATATGAGGTAGATATTGTGCTTGTAGTATCTATGAACAAAAAAGATCAGAATATAACGACATAGTCGTTCAAGGAAGAACGGAAAAGATGATAAAAATACTAGCACTATCACAGGTGATTGTGCTATACTAGTACAAAAATAATCTTAG
>JAISDO010000016.1 GCA_031264755.1 Clostridiales bacterium | reverse complement strand
AGACTCTCTCTACGCCACTCTGTCACTTACGACGAGACTAGTAGTATTGGCAAAAGATACCGCCGTCAAGACGAAATTGGTACCCCTATTTGCGTCACTGTAGACTTTGACTCCCTAATCGACAAAATGGTCACCATCCGTGACCGTGATACTATGTCTCAACGCCGTATCAAAATCTCCCAACTTGCCTCCACCATTACCCGCAAATCCAAACTCTCCCTCCTAAAACAAAACTATTCCTAATCAAAAATGAAAATATACCAAACTTGGTATATATGGAGAAAGTATATGAACAAATCTAAAGCTAGTGCAATGTTAAAAGCAAGTGGTATAATTGGCATAGTTTTGTGCTGTATTCAAGTTGTTGTTGTAGCAATTGTGCTTGTATTTATCAATTCTATACCAACTGACAATTGGAATATTGTAGATGGATTGGAGTTGAAACAAGATGAGATCCTAGCAACAGTTAAATTAGCCAAAACCGTATTTACTGTAGTGTTTGTTGTAGCACTAGCTATAAGCCTAATCCCTTCTCTTATTGCTAGCATCAAGCTATTGAGATACTCTAGCTTAAGTGATTACGAATTGCAAAACAGATCTGTGTTGGCATGGAGTATAGTATTGTTGATATTTGGTTGTTTGATAGCGGGTATATTTGGAATAGTTGCGTATAGCCAAATAGATAATACTCCAACCAATCCCTATGTTAGCAATCCATACGCTTAAGGCAATATATAACAATCTATATTGCATCAAATTATAGTAAAACTATCCTTTGGCTTGCTACTCGTCCCTAGTGCATTTTTGGTTCAAGACTCCCATAGTTGACGTTATCTTTTTTAGCACAAGTATTGTGTTTATAACTATATCAATTTTGAGATTATACACCCCCATAATCCTAATCATTGCAACTCAAAATGTTACGTTAATATACCATCATAGCTTTTGCATTCTTCAATTTGTTGTCAATGAGTTTAGATTTTACAACTTTTCAATATTTTGTGGATACGTTGTCAACATACAGCAAAATAGAAATATATTGGTATGACTAAGCAAACAAGACACATTATACATCCATTTGCTCCTGTTGTCGGTACACAATGCAAGGTATTGATTTTGGGGAGTATACCATCAGTCAAGAGTGTAGAAGACGGCTATCCATACGCTCATCCACACAACAAGTTTTGGAGATTGATGAGCGATATTTTGGGCATTGATTTTGCACTCTTGAATGGCAATCAACGACAACAAACTTTGTTGGCACACGATATTGCTCTATTTGATGCTATTTTGGAGTGCGACATTGTTGGCTCTTCAGATAGCACGGCAACCAACATTATACATACCGATATCCTAACTTTGATAGCACATACAAATATATCCAAAATACTGTGCAATGGCACACTGTCTTATCGTACTGTCACCAGATACAATCCCAATCTATCAATCACTGTAGTTAGGATGCCCTCAACTAGCCCTGCCAATGCCACAATGACTTATCAAACACTACTATCCATATGGAGCAACCAACTACAAGATCTCATTGTCAAGTAGTTGAGAGTGGTAGTTTTCAGCATTTGTTAATAGTTTTTGAATATACATATTTATGTTTGTATAACATACCTTAAAAAGATAAAAAATTCAATAACACAGCAACTATAATGACGCATTGCCTAGCAACATAGTCAACCATGCACCTATGCTTGACAATACTATATCCAATGTAGCATATAATATTAGCTTGCCCCAAATATTTTTGGTCTGGTATATTGTCCATGTAGACTCTCCATACCTAAATGCATTGTGTGCTGTATTATACATCAAGACACAAAAGCTAGCCATAAACCCATACAGCACAACAAATGATGGTATTAGCCCTAAAAATACCACAAGTATAGCACCTGCATTCTGCAACCGAAACAATAGTACAATTGTCAAGCCCATGTTGTAAGCTCTATACATCAACACCACACTGCACAACGAGCTACTATAGTAATGCAAGCACGCTATATATATCACGACCAAACTCATCAAGTTGAGCAATATTTGTGACATTAGATAGCTATTCTTGCCAACAATAGTCATCATATTGAAGTACGCTTGGTTGTATTGATATAGACCATTGTATGGATTATTAATTCGGGTCGCTGTAGACATACCCAAACCAAATGCTACACACAATACGACAACCGCAAAAACATATTTCTTGCGGTTGTCGTATATGTGTTGTTTGATATCATTGACTACACCGTATCTATCTACATATATAATGCTCATAGTAAAATATATATGCTATCAATACTATGATATATACCAAATCAACAAAAAGCAACAACACCATACAACAAACACCCATATATCATTGGGTTTTGTATTTAGTTCCACTCTTTGGTTATCTCTACATCTACCTCTAGTGGTACCTTCAACTTGTAAGCATTGCTCATACATTGAGTCAATATTGATGTCACTTGTGGTATTTGGCTGTCTACACACTCCACTATCAATTCGTCATGTACTTGGTGTATTAGATAGGCATCGTACTCTTGCAATTGTTGATACACTTGCAACATAGCTAGTTTGATAATATCACTAGCACTACCTTGCATAGGCATATTCATGGCTATGCGTTGACCATGTTGTTGCATTAGCTTTTGGGGGTGATTCAACTCTGGAATACATCTAACACGACCCAATATTGACTTGACATATCCATACTCTGTAGCATACTGCACACAACTGTTGAGATATGACTTGATACAGTGATATTTGTTAAAGTATTCTGTTATGTAGTTTTTGGCTTGTTTGACACTTATCTTAAGATCTTTAGACAAGCCAAAGTCACTTATACCATATACTATACCAAAATTGACAGCCTTGGCTTGTCTACGCATTTCGCTAGTAACTTGTTGTAGCGATACTCCAAATACTTGGCTAGCAGTAGTAGTGTGAATATCTATACAGTTGTTGAATGCATCAATCATTATTTGGTCGCCACTCAAATGTGCAAGCAACCGCAACTCTATCTGACTATAATCAGCACATATTAGACTATAGCCCTCCCTAGAGACAAAAGCTCTTCGCAACTTGCGACCTTCGGGTGTCCTTACAGGGATGTTCTGCAGATTGGGTTCATTGCTACTAAGGCGTCCTGTAGCTACAACCATCTGCCTAAAGTCGGTGTGCACTATACCACAACTATGAGTTTTGGCATTTTCGTCATTGCATAACAAGCTTGTTTGTCTAGGAGCTTGAACATTGTATTTGGATTGTCCGTTGGAATTAGCATCAACTACTGCCAATTTGAGCAACCCTTCTACATAAGTATTGTTGAGTTTGGATAGTTCTCTATATCTAAGTATGAGTGCAATTATGCCCGTATTGTCTTCAACATCTCTCAATATATCAGCAGCAGTAGATAGTATAGAGGACTTCTTGCGTGGATATGTCAGTCCCATATCTTCAAACAATACTTTGGCAAGTTGTTTGGGCGACTGTACATTGAATTGAGCCCCTGCAATACTTTGTATATCTAGACTGAGCTGACTCAGTTGTTGTTGATACTCTATCTGCAAATGTCTTAGAGTGTCTAGATTGACAGCTATACCACGGACTTGCATAATATACAGCACTCTCACTAGCGGTAGCTCTACATTGTAATACAAGTCAACCATGTTCAACTCTTGTAGTTTGGTTTGCAAAAGCGGCAGTGTGCGTGATACAACGCTAGCGATTGCAGATTGGTCCATACCTATAGCAGATGCCCAATCTTCTACATTGTCTTTGGATCTAGTTATATCTACAAGATATTGCATCAAGCGTATATCTATCAATTTGGCTTTGATATCTAGGTGTTGCCAAGCGTATAGATAGTTCTTGAGGTCGTATACGACAACAGTACAATGTGAGTTGTACAAAAAGCTTAGGTGCTTGACAATATTGACATTTATGTTGATGTTGTACTGCACAATTGGCACCAAACTATCCTGTACATTGGACTTGTCCATGACTGATGTGTCACCCAACACAAATTGTACAGCGTTGTCTACAATATGCAAGCATACCTGATTGTAGTCAAGTCTCAATATATCCTGCAATTGTTCAATATTGTCTACTTGTACAACGCTCACTTGCAATGACGAATGTTGTATACTTGATTGACTTGTATTGATAGCTTGAATGTCCACAGTATCACTAATGTCACTCTTGTGGTCGTCAACAATATACCCACCCTCAACTACAGTCTCAAACAACAAATTCTTTTTGGCAAGAGTACTAAAAGACAATTTGACAAAGATATCTCTCACATGCATCCCAAAAGGATATTTGAGTACAGTTTGTTGCAAATCCAGCTGTATATCTATATCAGTAATTATGGTTGCTAGCTCATAAGATAAGTACGCATTGTCCTTGCCCTGTAGAAGTCGCTGTTGTTGAGCACCCTTGATATCTTGTATATTGTCATACACCCCGTTGAGAGTTGCGTACTTGTTGAGTAGAGTTAGTGCCGTCTTGTCACCTATGCCCTGAACCCCGGGTATATTGTCAGATGCATCTCCACACAGTGCCTTGTAATCTACAATTTGAGATGGAGACAACCCCCATTCTTGATGCAACATAGTGGCATCCATATGCTGTATATCACTAATACCTTTTTTGGTAAGTAGCACCGTAGTATGTGGATTGATTAGCTGTAGACAATCCCTATCAGCCGTAACTATATAACTATGCACCTCCGTATACTTGCGTACAATACTACCCATCAAGTCGTCTGCCTCTACACCGGAACGCTCTATTATAGCTATCTCCATAGCCTGCAACAGTTGTTTGAGTAGTGGCATCTGCACTCTTAGATCGTCGGGCATGCCCTTGCGTGTAGCCTTGTATTGATCATACTGCAATTGCCTATGATTGACACCTGGCAAGTCAAATGCAACAACCATATACTTGGGTTGGTAATTGTCAATAAGTTTGAGCAACATATTGACAAAACCATACACAGCATTGCTAGGTGTACCTTCACTAGTCTTCATTGGTGGCAATGCAAAATAAGCTCTATTGACAAGACTATTGCCATCTATAAGTATCAACTTGTCCATATTGCAATTATACATGATAATGATGCCAATAGCAACCACAGTACAAGTTGTTGAATCACACAATCAGATAAAGTAGCTAACAAGATATGCAATACAATCATCACACGTGCACATCGGTATGGCGTATACGCCATACCGATGTTTTCCACAATAAACTGACCTAATCCTGTATCAATCGCTTGCGTGCACTCGTGTACTTTTTGACAATGCGAACAACCCATAGCACATAAAACCACAACACCAATGGATAAGCAATCCACCAATAGTATGTCCCTAATTTATTTTTGGTTATGGTTTGGTTTTGCACCAATTGGTATGCTATTGCCAACGTAGTAAATATTGCAAATTGAATAATAACAACAATCACAATCTTAATCAAATCTATCTTGAGACTATGCAGATCTTCATTGCTACCAAATCGCTTGAACAATTTTGTCTTAACACTAATCATCTCTACAAAAATAGCCAATACTGTAAGGTTGATATTGATACCGATTGTATATACAATGTCAATCAAATTGTTATCCATCCATTGTATCCGTCACTATCAATCCAATCCAAAATATTGGCAATAATACCACCTATAGTCAACCAACTCAACAGTTGGCTGTCCGAAAACTTACCCAAGAAATGATTAAATAGAGCCAAAATGCTATCCAACCCAGCCACTATACTTGCAAGCAGTTTGATACCTGCTGGTATACCTTCTCTAATTGCTTTGATTGCAAGGCTCTTACCTACGAATGGTAGGCATTTGGCAGCAACTATTCCTGCATTAATCGCTATCAATACACCGTCTATAGTCCATGCTACCCAATGCTTTTCTATCTTAACAAGATACCGCTCAAGACTGCTTCGTTGCAAACTCTCTATCTCTAGATTGTCCCAATCTACAGCATCTATAGCATGAAGTAGCTCTGCATATGCTTGATTGGCTAAGGTCTCAAGCTCTGCTATATACTCTACTACTCTAGCATCTAGATAACTCTCTACTTCTTGAGGTATGTCTATTGTGACAGCATCACTCTCAACATTGACATACTCTCCTAGCAACTCTGT
>JAISDO010000008.1 GCA_031264755.1 Clostridiales bacterium | reverse complement strand
GTCTTGACATAGTATACATAGACAAGAAGTATTATGACAAGATACCCATGATAGGAGGATTTGGCAAGGAGGCTAATTTTAGATTATTTTTGCCTTTGTTGTTGCCTAATGTTAGCAAGATATTATACCTTGATTGTGATATATTGTGTCTAGGTGATATATCTACCTTGTACAATATTGATGTGTCCAATAGTCCTTATGCTGCCAAAAGTGAAAAGAACTTTTTTACTTTGGCAACCAATCCGTATAGCAAAAATACATTTCCAACACTAGAGTTTTTTTGGACTCTTGGATATGATTTGTTCGATATAGACTATACAAATGCGGGCGTAATGCTTGTCAACAATGATTATTGGCGTCAACACAACTATGTCCAAAGGTCGCTAGAGTTTTTTGCTAAGCACAAACAAAACAAGAATTTTAGATTTCCCGATCAGGATATACTCAATTATTTGGCATTTCAGGATGGTTCTGACTCAAGAGTTTTGTTTGATGGAAAGTACAATATACTTGTCTCAATTTTTCCTTATGTGTTTGGGTTGAATTCTGGCATAGATGAATTGAGCGAATTGGATAGTACAGATTTTAGATGCAATTTCCTTATGAAGTTGTTGTCTATAGATAATTTTGATAAAAGTTTTCAACCTGTTATAGTTCACTATGCTGGTCCCAAACCTTGGAATGGGCAAGCAGCTATATACAATAAGGTTTATCAAGAATATTCGCTAAAAATTGGTTGGGATATACGACTATGCAATGCCAAAAAGATTGCAAAATACAACATTACAAAGTCTAACATAAAAAAAACAATCAAGTACATGTTGCCATATGGTGTAGTACGATATTTGCAAAAAAGAAAATAGTGTTCAATCAATGATTGTGCAACAAGTGTAGAGATGATATCTAGTCTCTACACTTGTTGTTCATTTGTGTATTGTAGTGCTAACTTGTTGGCTATCTAGAGCTAGCAAGTTGCCCTCGTATTCTACAATGAGTTGTCCTTTGAGATTGATGTGTCTAGCTATAGCAGTATAAGTTGAACCTCCTTGCTCATGTACTTGGATATCTTCTCCCCAAAAAGGTATTCGTTGACTATAGTTTGCAAACAATTGGGTGTTGTCTTGTGGCAACTTGGATATGTTGTCTATTATGTTGGCTACAAGTCTATGATAATTTATGGTTGCGTTGGTATGATCGGATAGTGTAGTTATGTGTGACAATATAATAGGTGATATATCTCCCAAATTATCGTTGATATTGATGCCTATACCGACTACAAACCATTGTGCATTGCCACTGGTATCTCTTCGGGATTCGCAAGATATGCCACACACTTTGCGACGCTCTATTATTATGTCATTTATCCATTTGATACATATTGGCTTGGATATGATGTTGTCTAGAGCTTGACATACCGCACAAGCTACGTGGGCGGTCAACGATATATTGGAGTATTCTTGCCCTTTGAGTACAATGCTCATGTACAGCCCGCCTACTGGACTCTCAAATGAGCGTCCAAAACGCCCATATCCGGATGTTTGGGACTTGGCAATAACTACAGTATAATTAGGGCAACCACTAGCCAACTGCTTGGCTACAGTATTGGTAGAAGCTAATTCTTGATGTATATATATAGTGGGCGATATATTAGTCTTGATGTGTGATAATATGTCTAATCTCTCTTGTTCAAACATAAGTAAGAAATGGTGAATTTATGCTACCAATAATAGTACATAGTCGGTGCATAACATATAGGCTCAAAAAAATTGATCAAAGTCACTCGTCTTGTAAGATATGTGATTGTTAGTTGCTGGCACAATGAACTATAGATAAAAATTGTGATGTCACCTATATATGTTTTGCTCTCTATCTGGACCTACTCCAATCATTGATATCGGGCAATCTATGAGCTTTTGTATCATGTTGATGTAGTCTTGAGCTTGCTTTGGCAATTGTTCAAAAGACTTGCATTGGCTAATATCTTGCTCCCAACCGGGCATCTCTATATATACAGGAGTGCAATCTGATAGATCTCGTACATCAGCTACAAACTCTGTTAGCTCTCTATCTTTGTACCTATATGATGTGGCAATCTTGAGTGTTTTGATACCTGTCAATGTATCTAGCTTGTTGATAGCTATACTTGTACAACCGTTGACACGCACAGCATAACGCAATATTATACAGTCAAGCCAACCAACTCGTCTTGTTCTACCCGTAGTTGTGCCAATCTCGCAACCTATAGTTTGGATATGTCTACCTATATCGTCATGCAATTCGGTCACAAAAGGACCACTACCAACACGGGTAGTATAGGCTTTGGCTACTCCTATAACTTGGCTAATTAGAGTAGGACCAATTCCAGCCCCTACGCAAGCTCCACCTGCCACAGGGTGAGAGCTAGTCACGTATGGATAAGTGCCAATGTCTATATCCAATAGTGTACCTTGTGCTCCTTCAAACAACACCCGTTTGCCTTGCTTGATAGATTGGTAGAGTGGTATAGTAGTATCTATCACATATTGTCTCAATTGTTTGCCGTATTCGGTGTACTCTTGTATTACTTGATCGGCATCAATCTTCTCACTACTATCATACAATCTGCCAATATACTTGTTTTTGAAGTCTATTATTTGACGTATTTTTTTGGCAAAAGTATCTGTATCTACGAGGTCGCACATTCGCAAGCCAATGCGGTTGGACTTGTCCATATAGGTAGGTCCTATACCTTTTTTGGTTGTGCCTATGTTGTTGACAAGTGATTGTTCATGCAATCCATCTTGTATAATATGGTAAGGCATGGTCACATGAGCTCTACAATCTATCTTGAGTTGGTCCAATGATATACCTAGGTCTTGCAGTGATTGCATCTCTTGCAATATGGCTTTGGGATTGATTACAGTACCACAACCAATTATACATTGACAATTGGGATATAGTATGCCGCTAGGTATAAGATGAAGTTTGTAAGTCTTGTCATCTTTGACTATTGTATGTCCTGCATTGTTGCCACCTTGTGGGCGTACTACCATATCAGCATTTTGCGATAGTATGTCTACAATTTTGCCTTTGCCTTCGTCCCCATATTGGGCTCCCACTAATACCACCGTGTCTAGACTCTTCATGGCACAATTATAGCATACCCTAATGCAAATTGCCAAATTGCATTAGATATCAATCTATGATAGCAAACCTAATAGCATAATAGTAGTGTGTACAGATAGCAATGGATAAAGAATGGCTGAAAGCCAAGAATTGTTCTGGTTATTAAAGGATAGCTTGTCATAATGACAATATTATGGTATACTATTGTAGTGTACAAAATATGTAGATAGTTGGTAGATTGTTATGTATAATGGTGTTTTGCAATCAGAAGATACTCAATCTTGTGTTGATACAATTCAGCACAAGTGTATGGTATTTGTATCCAAATTTGGAATAGCTTTGTGTTATGTTATATATTCCATATTATTTGACTTGGTGTTGTTTGCCAACAATGGTTGGCAATTGACAAGCAACTTTTGGGTATCTGTATTTTTGTTGATTATTTTTGCTGGATTGATCAATACGCTAAGTTCCAATATGATTAAGATGATTATATTTGGGATACTATTAGGATTAGGGTTGTTCTTTACTATTTGCAATATAGCGTCTTTTGACTCACTGGGTGAAATATTTAGCCTGGAGTTGTTTGGCAAGATAGTTCATAGCCTTCAGCAACAAAAATTGGTAGATTTTAGTGCTATTAGTAGAGTAGTAACTGTATCTATACTGTATTGCTTGTTTTGGGTGTGTGCAATTATTATCAACAAGTTTGCTAATGGACTGTTTGTCAATGCAAGTACGCAATCAGGACGTCGTATAATTACAGGTGCCAAATCCAAAGTTGCAAGTTTGTTGGTGTGCGTATTGATGATGCCTATCATTGCTCTTGTTATTAATTCCAACGAAAAGCCAAGCAATTATATACTTAATGATGTATACAACCCTAAGATTATCAATCAAGAGTTTGATGTCAATAGAGTAGAATTCTATAAGCAATATGGTACAATGGCATTTGTTGTACGCAATCTCCTAAATATATTTGATTGGAATGTCTTCAAGAGTGATTTTAGCAATGATGTATTTAGTAGAAAACTTGACAAATATACGGAGCAACAACAGACTGAAGACTATGTGTTAGGTTTGGGTTCTGATTACAATTTAATAATGTTGATGATGGAGACTGTAGAGTACGACTGTATCAATCCTATACTTACCCCCAATTTGTGGTGGATCAAAGAACATTCAACATGGGTGGACAACTACTATGCGATCGAACGTACAACAGTAACCGAAAATGTTGCATTGACAGGTAGCAATCTATTTGGATTTGAAATATCATATATGTACAAAAACACATACTTGCCACAAAGTCTACCTCATATATTTGGTAGGATGGGATATGACACTGTTGATGCTTATCACAACTATGACAATAGTGCATACGATAGGACTAGCTTTTTTGCCAAAGCTAATATGGGGTTTGACAACTATTATGATATGCAAGATGGTGATGACTTGTTGTATAATGACTTTAGATTGCAAAATGACAAAGCATTGTTTGAGAGAGGCTTGAGTGAGCAAGGGATGGCTCCTAGCGACAAGACTTTTTTCAACTATATACTCAATGTAGCTCCGCATGGGACTCATTTTGGTAGTCCACGCATGATATATGATGGATTGGATTTGCTAGGTAGACCTCAGTATTTGCCAGCCTTGTCCCATATTGAAGATGATTTGGATTGGGTGTTGTATAATCAGGACATTCTCAGTATGTTTTATCCACGCATGTATGAAGATGATGCAGTCAATCATGCTAGCATCGCTTGGATGGTAGCTTTGAGAGATTATGATGACGGCGTAGGACTCTTGTTGGAGCATCTTCGCAATACTCCAGATCTTGCAAGATATCCTGACGGAAGCGTACCACTGATAGATACAACTGCATTGGTTGTATTTAGCGACCATCACAATTATGCGACCAATGGACATGGTCTTAATCAGGATAGGGGGGGGGTGCTCAATAGACGGCAAGATTCTTCTAATCTGCCAAATGGCGAACGTCTCAACTTAATGATATACAACCCTAGAGATGTATGGACAATTTTCAAAGCCAACTATAGGTACAACAATGACTATGTTATAACCATAGACAATATATATGACAAAATAGAGCAAGGTCAATTAGATATGGACAATTTGGATTATACTGTAGGTAGGCAAGTGCACAAATTTGCAAGTAATGCAGACATATACGCCACGGTATGTCAACTGTTTGGAATAAGTACAAGTGCAAGATATACATTGGGATCAAGCGTGTTGTTGCAAGACAGACAAAGTGTGGGAATCAATTATGGCAATACTAGTTTCTTTTTGCAATATCAATTAGACGATGGAGAGACAAAAGACAAAGATATACATTTGACTAACTTGTTTAACAACCTTAATGGCATAATTGATTTTGATATTAGATACAATGTAGCCGAGTATTTAGAATACAATACGTACACACTATTGTATTTGCAACAATTTTACAAAAACAATAGTTTTGGCAATACGAATATAGAGACTATGTATATGATGAAGTCAAATACATAGGTGTAATTGTGATATTATGAAATTAACAAAATTAGATACCTATGTCCCATTAGGGTTAAGTACAGCTTGTTTTTTTGGGATTAGGTACACCGAGAACTGTTTTGACTTCTATAGACAATACGACATAGACATAGCCGAGGTATTTCTTAGTAGTGCAAGTGAGTACACTGTAGAGTATGTACAGTATCTCAAGTCTTGTCTTGAGGGGGTAACTGTGCACAGTGTACACAGTCTTGGGATACAATACGAAGCTGAGTTGTTTAGTAGTCATGATAGAGTGCGTGGTGATGCCGAAGTTGTCTTGCACAATGTTTGCAATGCAGCCTCTATACTTGGTGCCAAGTATATTACATTCCACGGTCCACTCAAGCTCAAGCGTCAACAGTATGTACACAATTACGATAACATAGCTATAACTATCAACAAAATATGTGATATATTGACACAATATGGTCTCAAACTATCCTATGAGAATATACACTACGGTTATTTTGACAACCCAGGATACTTTGCTACATTGTCCCAATTATGCCCCGAACTGTATGCTACCATAGATGTCAAACAAGCGGTGCAAGGTGGCAAGAACCCATTAGAATTTCTCAAAGCTTGTTCCGATCGTATAAGTACAATACATTTGTGTGATGTTGATCTCAACAATAGTCCCTGTTTGCCTCTAGATGGGGTAATTGATTTTGATAGCATATTTAATTATCTTGTTAGTAATGATATTAGAGTCCCGCTATTGCTAGAGTTGTATAGTAGCAGTTATAGACATAGAGAGCAAGACATAGTGGACAGTTATGACAAGCTAGCCAACAAGCTAGCCAATACCAAAGGCAACATTATCAAATTTGAACTCAAAGAATAATAACTTGGATTGTGCACAATGGCGGTTGATTTGAATTGATGCAATCTATCATACAATACCAAACATAACAATCAAAAGCACATGTATTATGTATGATATATGTGCTTTTTGATATGCTTTGTGTCAAAAATGTACATACGAGCATACATTGCAAAATAAGTATAAGTGGTGTTGGTTGGATATTGTATTGAACCAAATCAATACTATATTTTTTGGATGCGGCTATGCCGTGTCAACAATTTGCTTTTGGCAGTGATTTAGGGAGTATTATGCAAACGAGAAGTGGTATACAAGCAGGTCCCATAAGGGACAACAATCCATTGTGTGGGTTGTGTGATAGGGTAGCTATACAAGCCAAACGTATATTTGATGGTTGTGTTACTAGATTTGAGAGAGAGACGTTTGATGCTCAATTGGTAGAATTTAGTTTTGTACCTGTACCGCCATTGCGATTTTTGTCTGCTTTTAGTACTGGTGAGTATATACCAGTACGCAATCTAGTAATAACAGATACAGATGATAGAGGGATAAGTAGAGTTGCCTTTGATATACATATACCAACGACTATACAGTTTGAGGATAGTACGGGGCAGAGAGGGACTGCTAGAGCATTTTTGGATCAAAATTTTGACATACTTATGCGTGTACCTCAAGCGGGGTTGCAGCCATACACAGTAGAGAGTATAGTCAATTTGGAGTCACTTAGAGCAAGATTTGAAGGAACTGATTTTGTAGCTTTGACTTGTTGTGTAGTAGCAATAACCAGAATTGTAGGTATGATAGATATACTTATACCCACATATGGATTGATAGAGTATCAAGAATGTGACAGTCAAGACCCTTGTCAGATGTTGTTCAACACCCCATTTTTTAGTACTTTTGGGAGATAGGTTGCAATACAAATATCAATTGAGTATGCAAATATATAAGCAAAAGATACACAAACTTGCCAAAAGTAGCGATATGTACTTGCCAATTATTTTTTTGTTTGGTATAATGTATCTTGTTGCAAGATTGATGAGCGTATACAGTTGCGTGCGTATTTTGTAGCGACATGTTTGGTCTCTGATTCTTTAGGGTTGCTAGTCAGAGTTGCAAATGTCCTTTATTTGATGGTTAGGACATTGACGCAAGGCTAGTATCTTAGTTTATGGGCGATTAGCTCAGTTGGTAGAGCAGTTGACTCTTAATCAATTGGTCCCGGGTTCGAGTCCCTGATCGCCCACCACCATGCCCCCTACAATACACAAAGTATTGTAGGGGGCATTTGCGACGTGTTGTAGACAACATATTGTATGGTAATATTGTCCATACAATAAGACGGTTTGTGTGTGCCATAAATGTTGTTGTAGTAGTATTATTGTACTATGATCAAGCATATTGACACAGATGAGGAGATGTCTAATCTTGTATTGTGCAATATTAGCTTTGGGTCATGTACATATATATATACTTGCAATACTAAAACCAAATCAATCAATAATAGGAGATTGGTGTTATGGCAATAGACAAACGCAAATTGGCTCAAGACATAATTGACCACGTAGGCGGTGTAGACAATATTACCAACATTTGGCATTGTGCTACAAGACTGAGATTTAATCTCAAAGACGAGAAGAAGTGCAATTTGGACGAAGCCAAAAAAATATACGGGGTTATCACCGCTATCAACAAGCAGGGCGTGTATCAATTTGTGGTAGGGCAAATTGTACCTGACGTGTATAGACAAGCTATAGTTATAGTATCCAAAAATAGCGACACGGCAAGCAACCCGACAGATGCTGCCAATCGCAACGAATTTGCTGTAGAGTCTCAAACCAAACAATCCTTTAGTGTAGAGATATTTTGGAAAATCCTTAAGAGTTTGCCCCAACGGTTTATTAAGACTGTGTCTGGAGTCTTTCCACCCGTAATTATGTTGATTGCTGCGGGGGGGGTGTTGTTGGGATTGCGTCAGATATTGTTGCTTGCAGGAGCAATGCAAGAGGGTGGCGATACTGATATAGTATTTAGCACTTTAGGGTTTGCACCACTCAACTTTATGCCAATATTGTTAGGATTCTCTGCTGGTAGGCACTTTGGTGGCTCTCCATATTTGTGTGGACTAATAGGTGCAACCATAATGCACCCTACTTTTGTATCATTAGCTGAGACGGATATATCCTTTGTAGGGATCAACTTGCATGTACTCAACTATACGGGTAGTGTTATACCAATCTTGTTGAGTGCATACCTTGCTGTAGTACTAGAGAAATTGTTTATGAAATACATGCATCAGACATTTAGGGCATTTGCAGCTCCTACTCTAGTGTTGTTGATAGTTGTACCATTGACATTGTGGATTATTGGTCCAATATTGACAGGGGCAGCCAATGCTCTTGTAGAGGGTTATGGTGCGATACCCCCTTGGTTGAGTGGATTGATGATAGGTGCATTGTGGCAAGTGCTAGTTATATTTGGGTTGCATCATGCGTTTAGTCCAATTGACTTGACCAATCTTGCAACCAAAGGTTTTAGCAATTTTGGTGCTATTACTCAAGTAGCCGCTATGAGTCAGACGGGGGCTGCCTTTGGTATGATGCTACGCATGAAGGACAAAGGTGCCAAGGGTATGGCAATTACAGCAGTTGCTACAGGGGTGTGTGGTGTCACAGAGCCTATAATATATGGCCTAACATTGCCACGTAAGATGCCATTTGTGTACGGTGTTGTGGGTGGTGCAGTTGGTGGATTGGTTGCGGGATTGATGGGTGCTGGGATATATCGTAGTGGTGCTTGGGGGTTGCTTGGTTTGCCTAGCACAATTAGCGACGAGGGGATTGGTAGAGCTTTTTGGGGTAGTATTGTAGGACTTGTGGTATCTTTTGTTGTAGCGGCTGCATTGGTATATTTGACTTACAAGGACGATACAGTCAAACATACTACAAAAGTTGTAGAGGACAATGGTCAACAATTAGATCTCATTCAAGCTTAGGTGGCGTTGCCTTGTATATACGGCAACAATTGACTATTGGTTTGTATCATGGGGCACAATATCTCAATATCAATTATTTGACAAACAGTTGATATTGAGATACAATGTGATTGTAGTATAAATATACTATGTACATAAATTATACAAACAAAATCAAATTAGAGGAGTATACAAATTTTTATGTCAAAGTTTCCTAAGGGCTTTTTGTGGGGGGGAGCAGTTGCTGCCAATCAACTAGAAGGTGCGTATGACCAAGATGGCAAAGGATTGACTATAGCAGACGTACTACCAGGTGGCAAGATGAGACTCAAGATGTTGGCAACCAACACAGTGCCACTTGAGATAGACAAGACTAAGTACACATATCCCAATCATGATGGGATTGACTTTTATCACAAATATGCCCAAGATATAGCACTATTTGCTGATATGGGATTTAGGACTTTTAGATTGAGTATATCTTGGGCACGCATATTCCCCAATGGAGATGATGCTACACCCAACGAAGCAGGTTTGGCTTTTTATGACAGAGTGTTTGATGAGTGTGTCAAGCATCACATAGAGCCATTGGTCACTATATCTCACTTTGAGCTACCACTAGCCTTGACCAAAAAGTACAATGGTTGGACCGACCGCAAGTTGATAGGATTTTTTGAGACTTATAGCAAGACTATACTAGAGAGATACAAGGACAAGGTCAAGTACTGGTTGACTTTCAATGAGATCAACATAGGTATGATGGCACCTATGATGTCGCTTGGCTTCTTTGCTGATATCAATACGCCCAAAGGTGCCAAGGATATATTTACAGGATTGCACAACCAAATGGTAGCTAGTGCAAAAGCAGTTGAGTTGTGTCACAAGATTGTCCCCAATGCCAAGATAGGCAATATGCAGATAGCATCACCTGTATATCCTTATAGTTGTGATCCAGCAGATGTACTTGTCGCCATGCAAGAAGAAGAGTTGCTCAATTATTATTGCAGTGATGTGCAAGCTCTTGGACAGTATGGAGCTTTTAGCAAGCGTGTGTGGGACAAGTATGGGGCTAAGCCTGATACTCACCCCAGTGATTTTGATGTATTCCAAAGAGGAGTAGTTGACTTTATATCATTTAGTTATTATCAATCCAATACAGAAAAAGCCAAAAAACAAGATAGCGATTTCAAAGAAGGTGATCTTGTCAAGCGTGTGAGCAATCCGCATTTGTCTCGTAGTGCATGGGATTGGGAGATAGATCCTACGGGATTGAGAGTTATACTCAACAAGCTGCAAGGTAGATATAGATTGCCGCTATTTGTAGTGGAGAATGGTTTGGGTGCCAAAGACAAGATAGAAGCAGATGGCAGTATCAATGACGATTATCGTATTGAGTACCTACATGCTCACATAGCAGCTATGGCCGAAGCTATTGCAGATGGTGTAGACATGCTTGGATATACTACATGGGGTTGCATAGACCTAGTTAGTGCGGGTACAGGTGAGTTTGAAAAGCGTTATGGATTTATATATGTTGACAAGTATGATGACGGTAGTGGGGACCTTAGTCGCAGACCCAAAAAGTCATACTATTGGTACAAAGACCTAATAGCTAGCAATGGCGAGAATATTTGATTTAGACTAATATTACAAAAATTTCCAATTAAAATATATAATTATTGTACAACGCCTAATTGACATGTTTTGATTGGGCGTTGTATAATTTGCATAAATGTCTAGGTATGTAGTAGCTTGGATTGTAGCTTTGAAGAGGTACGCTCGTGTATACGATGTGGATTGGGGGCATTATGAAGATAGTCTTCTTAGATATAGAAGGGGTTTTGAGCGTGTATGGTATGATGGATTCCAATTGTTGCTTGCGTCTCAAACATATATTGGATACTACAGGTGCCAAGATTGTATTGTCTAGTAGTTGGCGATTGTATGACGACAATCTAGATTATGTAGTCAAAAGACTATCACCTTATGGTATTGGTAGGGAGTATTTTGTGGGTAAGACTCCGATTTTTGGAGCTAAAAATAGAGGTTATGAGATATTACAGTGGCTCAATGTCAATCTTTATGTATCAGAGTATGTAGTACTAGATGACAACTATATCAGTAGTCGTTATGTACCAGACGAGTGTTTTGTCCAAACGGATCCCTCAATAGGATTGTCTCAGGAGAAGATGCAAACCTGCATAGACAAATTGAGATAATATCAAGTATTATGATGTCAGCTGAGGTTATTTAGGGTTAAATGGAATTTTAATGAAATACAAAACAATAAAGAGACTAAATTTGATTAGTCTTGTTGTAACAGCATTGTTATGTTTGGCAATGATTTTGCATGCTGAGCATGTTTTGACACTCTTCAACAACAAGGTAGCAAGTGCTACATTTGGAGATGTAGTCTCAACAAGCAATACTATGTTAAGATCCAATGCTCACGTGCCTAAGAGTTATTGGGCAATGTACGGGGATACTTCGTACATATCAGATAGTTTTGACGGTGGCAATGGTACGCAGGAAGATCCATATCTTATATCTACACCTGAGCAGTTGGCTTTGATGGCTTACAAAATCAATCATCATGTAGGAGAGCAAGAGTGGTTGACAGCACAGTATATGTTGACTGGCGATATAGATATGTCTGCACATCGTTGGCTACCCGTAGGTAGATGGGAAAATGGTAGAGATTTTTGTGGAGTATTTAATGGAGCGGGTCATACAATCAGCAATCTGCTCGTGTTTAGCCATTGGGATTGGAGCAATGGTACAGTTGTAGGTATGTTTGGGGTACTGGGAGATCAAGCTGTGATAACCAATTTGCAGCTTAGTCAAGCAGTATCTATTGCCAATCCTGAGCTTGATGAAGTGTATGACAGATTATCTATGGCTGTTGTAGTATCCCAAGTCAAAGGTGACGCTACTGTATTGATTAGCAATGTGTACGTACATGACAGTGCAGTGTTTGTGCCTAGTACGGTTGAAGCTAAGAGAGAATTGTTCACTAAAGATGTCAAAGCGGGTATATTTGTAGGGTGGCAACAAGAAGGCAAAGGGCGTATATATATGAATCTAGCAGTTGCCAGAATGTCGTCGGTAATTGTCAATCACTACATAGATAAGAGCGGGTGGGTGATTGACAGTACAACAGTGGTCAATAGTATAGGCGGGTTGATGGGCGAAGCTAGGATATTTACAATTCAGCAGTCTAGCTTTGAAGGCACTGTAGCCATGGAGATGGTACGTGTAGACCGCAATATGGACAACTGGAGATATGTCTTTGCAGCAGGTGGTGTCGTAGGGCTAGCGGATGTGCCATATGGAGAGACGTCCACTATACTAGATGTTGATGTGAGTGGGTATATATATCTAGATACTTTTGGTGACACAAATAGCAGGCAGGGTCTAGCAAGCAATATGCACAACAATCAAACAAGAACAGAGACACAGCACGTAAGTGATGTTCGCCATATTGGTAGTATAGTTGGCAATGCCAATTATTACAATAAGGGGGGATTAGAACTTGTCAATATTCAAGCTAGCTTTGTTATGGATGCCCCAGACGGCAACAGAATAATAATGCAACAACGTCAACATGTAGATACGGGCGTTGAACAACTGTCGTTGTTGAGTGATGTTGACAATACATTGAATGGAGATATACAATCATTAGCAAGCAATCCTCAATTGCTAGAGTGGCGTCAACAGCTTGACAAACAAGCTAAGGATGGCACAACTACAATCCAATCCTCCCAAATTTTGCCTTTTGCCACTAGTGATACTAGTACTAGAGGGATTGGGACAAGTGCGCCTAGTGTAGACGGTCCTCCCAATGTGGCACCAGTTGTGGTACCCATTGCTTGGGTGTCACCTGCACTTGTGTCAGGACTATTGCTAGCTATGAATGCAATACCATTAGGGCTAGTTGTATCTCTTGTTGTAGGGGCATTGATACTAGTTGTTATGGTGATTATTGCTATAGCCGTAGTTGTGTTGACGATATTATTTAGTGTTTGGGCATTCACAAGACCCAAGTGGGAGTCGCATGTACATGTTGGCTCAGCTATAGGTAGCGAAGGTCGTAGTGGTATAGCTATGACCAATGTGCATATTGCCAACAATGTAGTGCCTAGCAACACATTGCTTACAACTAATGATAGCAAAGCTAACATAAAGGATAGTAGCAATACATTGTCTACAATGCCCACAATTGTAGAACAACCCTCAACACAACCTGTAGAGAGTATAGGTGACAAACTGTCTTTGAGTGTGATAGCATATGGCACTATCATGAGCGACGGTAAGCCTGGTGTAGATAGTGTATTGACATATCAATGGTACTACAACACAATAGATAGCAATGATGTAGAGCATCAAGATGGGCGTGAGGCTGTATTGATAGAAGGAGCCAATAATTCTACATTAGACTTGATTGTAGATTGGGTTGGTGCTAGGCACTATTTTGTGGTGGTGACCAACAACATAATAGAATTTAGATATACTGCTACAACTATTACTGCAAGAGTAGGTAGCCGCAATATCAGCGGAGAGTCTGCTACAATCACCGAGCAACCGCAAGACATAACAATAAATGTCAATAGTGCGGGCATATTGAAAGTGTCAGGTCAAGCGACAGGCACAATCCATTATCAGTGGTATGTCAGTACTGTCAAGGATACTAAGGACGGAATATTGTTGGTAGGAGCAGACAAACCCACTTTTGCTCCAGTGCACAGTGAAGCAGGGTTGTACTATTATTATGCAGTACTGACCGTTAGATCTGACGTGGTGGGCGGTTTTGACTCAGTTTATAAGGACACTTACAGTGCTATAGCAACAGTATCAGTTCAAGCTAATGCTACTCAAGTGGAGATATCAGCACAGCCAGCAACTATTGAGATTGTAGACCAATTGGATACAGTAGTGTTAGGGGTATCGGTAGACTTAGGTACAGTCAATGGCAATTTGAGCTATCAATGGTACTACAATACAGTAGATAGCAATGAGAGTGGTCACAGTATCACTGGTGCAACAAGTCAATCTTATAATGTAGACACAAGTGTAGTAGGTACTACATATTACTATGTCTCCGTCCGCAATAGTGTACAAGGTAGTGCCACGACGAGAGTTAGTAGAGTATCACAAGTAGTAGTCACAGCAGCTACAGCAATTGCCCCAACAATCCATGATACAGGCGACAATCTTCATACTATTAGTATAGGGCAATTGATAGAGTTAAGAGTATTAGCTACAGCTAGTACAGGTGGCAGATTGACCTACCAATGGTACGAGAATGACACAATGAGCAATGTAGGTGGTAGAGCAATAGACAAGGCAATCAACCCAAATTATACTGTAATGACTAATGTGTCAACTACCAAATATTATTATGTAGTAGCAACAGCTACAACAGTGCAGGGTGCAGTAGCAACAGCTACAAGCCAGCCATATAGTGTGGAGATATTGGATCCCAACCAAAAGGCTCTTAGTATCACGACCCAGCCAAGAGCAGTCAAGAGTGTGCAAGGTGACAAGATAGAGCTAACTGTGTCAATAGAGCGTCGTAGCGGTAGTACCAACTATCAATGGTACGAGAGTGCTTGTGTAGATGGACGTGACGCTAGAGCTATATACGGAGCTATAGGCAATGTATATCGTATAAATAGTGATGAGGTAAGCAACAAATACTATTTTGTGGTAGTCAACAATGTTGTAGATATCCAAGTAGACATGAGCAACCGTGGCATAGTCACTATGTCTCATATCAATACTACAACTAGCCTAGTAGTCAATGTCAATATAGAAGACAACAACAATATACAAAGCGACGGTGTATTGAGTGTAGTATTGTTTGTGAGTATAGCTACAATCATGTCGTTGATATTTGTATTTGTTGTTTTGGCAATTCTCAGATCAAGACATTCTAAGCAACTAAGATATAAATAAGTCAACTAGATTGACAGAAGATGATATTGTATAACAACCAAAACACACAAACAACTCTAGCAATATGTCGCTAGAGTTGTTTGTGTAAGTGTATTAATTTATATTTTGACATTGGCAATCTCAGCAACAAGCATTTTGGTGCTTAGTTGTGCATTACTGACGGTTGTAATCAATCATTTGCAACCTTACACAAATTTCTTGTCAAAATACTAGAAAATAACACAAATTAGTTGACACACAACCAAAATTGTTGTAAAATTAGGTCTGTGATTGAATGAGTTGTAGTTGATGTTTGATTACATCGTGCTCTCGTTTCTTTTTTTGATGTTGCGAGGTGTAGCGCAGTTGGTAGCGCACGTGGTTTGGGACCATGGGGCCGGGAGTTCGAGTCTCTTCACCTCGACCACAATTGCAATATTTGTTATCTTATAGGTATTGCAATACCCTAATATTAGGGCCTTTAGCTCAGATGGTTAGAGCAGTCGGCTCATAACCGATTGGTCCGGGGTTCAAGTCCCTGAAGGCCCACCATATTGCGATTATTGTAGTATACTGGATTTGATTAGATTGTATTTGGCCCGCTAGCTCAGATGGTTAGAGCGCCAGCCTGTCACGTTGGAGGTCGCCGGTTCGAGCCCGGTGCGGGTCGCCAAGGTCAAGTATCTCTAGTCAAGTATACTTCAATAATGCATATGCCTCGTTAGCTCAGTCGGTAGAGCAAGGGACTGAAAATCCCTGTGTCCGTGGTTCAATTCCGCGACGGGGCACCATATTGGTTTGGATTATGTGCTGGTGTAGCTCAACGGTAGAGCAACTGACTTGTAATCAGTAGGTTGGGGGTTCGATTCTTCTCACCAGCTCCACAATTCAAAAAGCTTGAATGATATGTTTGTATTATTCAAGTTTTTTGTTGTCTTGGTGTTAAGTATATATACAGTTTGGTTTAGTACAAAGTGAATATTGACAAAGTGTACAAGCTATGTTATAATATAATGGCGATTTGTATAGACATAACTATGCAATATGTTATTCTGTTTGGCGGATTGTGGCTTGCATTATGTCTAGTTGCAAAGGTTGCAAAAACTCGTGGAGAAGGTTGCTTTGGAGAAGATAGCAGTAATTGATTTGGGTAGCAATAATGTCAATATGGTTTTTGCTCATGTGTTGCCCTCAGAGCATTTTGTGGTGTTTGATCAAATTAAAGAAACAGTACGTTTGGGTGCTGAGATGAGTAGAGATGGATTTCTCAAACCTAGTAGAGTATCTGAAGTTGTCAAAGTGCTCAAAATGTTTCGTAAACTTTGTGAGAATCAGCAGATAGACAAGGTATATGTAATTGCCACAAGTGCTGTTAGACGAGCCAAGAACCAAAAAAGTTTTTTGGAAGAGATTGGTGTTACTTGTGGATTTAAGGTTAGGGTATTGTCTGAGAGCGAAGAGGCCGAACTTATTGGTAAGGCAGTATCCAATAATTTTGATACACCAAAGGGTCTGATTGTAGATATTAGCGGTAGTAGTATACAACTTATTAAGTACAACCGCAAAGGTATTATAGATTCTCAAGCGATAAGATATGGCAATATTACCATAATAGAGAAGTTTGAAGAATATAAAAATGATCCTGTCCAACTTAGTGCCAATATAGAAGCTTTTGTTAAGCAAGAGTTGATGACTATAGATTGGCTCAAGTCTATAGACCAAGATGTCAACATTATAGGGGTAGGAGGATTCTTTCGTTCGCTTGCTAAGATGAGCATGCGCTTGGAGAGATATCCGTTGGACGTGGTTCACAACTACAATGTACGGCTAGAAGCATTTGACAATGTATATACCATGCTCAAGTCCATAGATGTGAACTCATCTACTAAGATCAAGGGGATAACAGGCAGGGCTGATACTTTTTGTAGTTCTATGTATATTGCTAAGGCTATATTGAGTTATTTGTCCAAGGACGGTGTTGTTGTTAGTGAATATGGATTGAGAGAGGGTGTGTTATTAAGTCACTCACAATCAGCCAATAAAGAAAAAATAATATTGGATCCGTTGGGATCTAGTATATACGCTAGACTCAATTATTTGCATCAAGACATACCGCAACTAGAGCATATATACAATCTATGTATGCAATTGTACAAGCAACTCAAGGTATTACATAAGTTGCCTAGACAATACAACAAGGCATTGCGTATGGCAACGTTTTTGCATGAATGTGGTAAGTGGATCAACAATACCGACTTCGTTAGGCATAGTATGTATTATGTGCTCAATAGTGGTATTGTTGGTGTATCTCATCGTGAATTGATAGTAACTGGATTTGCTATTATGTCTTATTTGCATGACGAGTTCAATAATGTTGAATGGGTCAAGTATAGAGGTATAGTATCCGAAGAGGATAAGGTAGCAGCTATCAAGATTGGTATAATATTGAGATTGGCATATTGTTTGGATCGTACCAACTGTAGGGCTATTACAGAGCTTAATTGCGATATACTAGGGGATAGTATAATCATTAAGACACTACAATCTAGTGATGCTAGCTTAGAGATAGCAGAGGCTACCAAGTTGTGTCAAGCTCAATTTGCCAAAGCATTCAAAAAAAATATCAAAATACTGTAGAAGAAACTCATTGTCAAACATAGTTTTTGATGCTATGGTTGCACCCAAAAATTCAGCGATGACTTATAGTAAGGTGCTTTGTTTTTTTGTTGCAGTACAACAACCAACTGGTACGGCATAATGCTGGTATTGTGGTATTATGTTGCCTTTAGAGTTGTATACGTGTTTGTGGCTCAATCTAAATTTAAGGGGAAAAACTATAGAAGCCATGGTTATGGAGCTTGCTATTGAACTGGGTACTAGCAATACAGCTATCTTCTTGAACAATACTGGATTGGTATTGTTTGAACCTACTGTAGTAGCTTTTTCTCGTTCGGCCAAACGTAACAAAATCAAAGCATTTGGCAAAGATGCTTTGCGATTGTTATCTACCAATCCAGATGATACAGTGTTGATATCACCTATAGACGGTGGTTTGTTGTTGGATGTTGATGCTTGTGTATTGATGCTCAAGGACTATATCAAACGTCTAATACCTAAGACCGCAATACTCAATCCCAAGTTTAGATCTGTACTCAACGTTCCTATAGGACTATCTGACAAGGAACGAGCGGCGTTTGAGAGTGTATGTTATAGGGCGGGTATCAACGACGTAATCTTGATAGACAGTATCCTATCTTCAGCAGTGGGTATGGATCTACCTATCGCTAGTGATGGGTGTTTTTGTGTAATTAATATAGGTGCAGGTAGGACTGATATAGCAGTTGTATCTAATAATTGTGTGATAGAGGGATGTAGTCTTAATATTGGGGGCAACTTGTTAGACATGGCAATTATGGAGTATTTTGGTACTACATTGGGTGTCAATGTAACAAGAACAGCAGCTATCAAACTTAAACACGATATAGGTAGTCTTTATCCCAATGATGGTCTAGAGACGCAAGTTTTGGGATTGAATGCGTCTAACAGTCAACCTGTCAACATCGTACTCAAATCTCTTGATATATATGGAGTTATCAAGCCGTATTTTGACAAGATACTGGATGGTATCAAGAGCGTTTTGTCAAATTGTACGCAACAAGTTGTGCAAGATATACAATACAAGGGTATATATCTATGTGGAGGTAGTAGTCAAATACCAGGTATAGATGTAATGTACCAAGATCTATTGGGTGTGTCTGTATGGTCAGTTGACAATGCTATATACACATCAATCATGGGGGCAGGTAAGTTGCTATACTTTAAGGATTTGTTGGCTGATGTGATTAAAAAGTCATAAGAAAATTGACACAAATATGAAACAACTATATGACAAGACTAGGATTGCCTAGTCTTGTTGTCTTATACATAGTTGCACTGTGCACGGATACACAGACAAAATAACTATTAACAAAAAATGTTAAATTATAACGGCAAGTAGTTCAATAAAGAACGATAAAGGTGATAAAAATACTAGCAACATGAGTGTATAGTGAACGATTTGTATACTGTGTTATAGCAATCAAGCAACACCATATCAACAAAGAAGTCCTAGATAAATATACAAGAAGTAGCTATAAAATTATACAAAAATTGTTGACAATTATACACTAGTGCAATATAATATACAACACTAGAGATAGTGTGCTATACTAGCACAAAAACAATCTTGGATAATATATATTGTGGTATAGTGGTGTACAACATTGTACTGTAGTGTATGTGAGTATGAGATTGTATGTTGTCTACATAGTTCTATCCTAGTGAAATATAACAAACATATATTTATTAGGAGGACTTGATGAAATCAAGCGTAAACATGCCTACGATAATCATGGCATTGGTGGTAACATTGCCAATCAGTGCATTGATGATAGCGGTATTACGCAATGGCGGTACGCTAATCAAGCCAAGTGTACCGGTTGCAAGCAACACGACAGAATAATTAAAACCCAAGCAAGAGCATGAGAAAATATTGCAAGACAACTATACAGAATATAAGTTGCAAGGCAATGGGTATAAGGTAGTGTTTGAGGGATTGACCAATCAAGGCAACGGTGCATTGTACAGTAGACTAGTCTCTAATACTCAAGCAAGAGTGCAAGACAACTATACAACTGAGATAATGTTGAATCTAGATATAAAGACCTTAGAGTTTGAGCTTGTGGCAAGGTTGATAGATGGCAACACTATAGTAGAGGAGCATGTACAAGTATCTCAAGGGTATGTGACTGAGACGGGTGGATTGGAAGCTGTGTTTGAGATAGACGGTAGAGAGTATCTACTAAGTGAGTTGTATCAAGAGTACTACAATCAAGGCAATAGCCAAGCAAGATTTTTGGGGTTATTTGTAGCAATTGTTGTAATAGTAGCAATAATAGTGGTCAAGGAGACGGCAGAGGAGCTAAAGAGCAGGGAGAATTATGACCACAATAGATGGTTAGAGAACAACGGCAAAGGACTGTCCACTAGCAACTATATAACTAGTCAATTTAATCCTAATGTAGAGAAGTATTGGTTTGGGTTTGCAAATTTTGCAGATGTGGGGTGTGGACCTAGTGCGGTGTACAACTTGACCAAGAGTGTAGGCAAGATGGATAGATTGAGCGACGTAATCCGTAAGATGGAGGATTATCAATTGGTATTTGGTCATTTTAGAAGCAATCCATTTGAGGTATATGATTACTTGAAGTACAAAGGTATAAGCTATACCAAGCACAGTCTTAGATACAATGACTACAAAAAAGAAGTAGAAAAGAAACAAAATGCCAAGTTGTTGATGTGTGAGTTTAATAGTGACAAGATATGGAACCCATTTGGTGGAGCACACATATACTTTGTGGACAAAGTTGGGGGTGTATATACGGGTTATAATTATGGAGGGACATATAGCAGCAACAATCTAGATGAATTTACACAAAACAATGGTGGTGGATTTATAGTAGGGTATATAGCATGAGAGTTAAACGTCGTATAATATATGCTTGTACATTGGTCTTGATACCTATAGTTGGTTGTTCGTTTGTACTAATCAGTTGTATCGGGTGGAATGCTCCGAGAGCAGATGTCAATTGGGTGTCTTATGAGCCTAAGATCTTCATCAATAATATCGCTATTAGTGCACAGGATTATGAGAGTGCACAGATGGACATCACAGACATACATGGCAATGTTGTGAGAGCTATACCATTTCTATTTACCCCAAATACTGATATTGGTATTAGCGTAGTTGACGATGAGACAAATTTTGACGATTTTGGATCAGTCTTTGGCAATAGGGTATTTCTTGCAGGGAAGCTTAAGAACAATAAAAGTAAGGGATACTTTGTGGCAACTAATATAACAAAAGACGAGTTGTTTGGATTCAAGTACAAGACAATAACCTTCTATAGAGTGGACTAGACACCAGATATAACCTTGCTATCAATAGTGGTTTGCAATCACAAAAGGCTGATGTAGTAGACTTACTACGTCAGCCTTTTGTGTTCTCATCTTATTGATGACAATTTGACGTATGTGATACCAACTTATAGATATCAACAACTCAAGCAGATTGCAAACATACAAGAAGATCTCTACAATTGTAGAGATCTTCTTGTATGTATGCTCAAACAATAGTCACATGCCTAACAACATACATGATAGTGAGGTTTGATTTGTAGAGCTAGAATTGCTACAAATGTATCCAAATAATAGTTGACAGTGAGTGTTATATGATATATAATGATACTCACCTTAGGTATAGTATACATAAACATATAATTTATATATACTATACTAGCGATGTTAGTTGATTTGAGTAGAATAATTGAGTTGGTAGTAGGATGTATGGATATCGGTAGTAAGATTAGAGAAATGAGATTGCACAAAAATTTGACACAAGAAGAACTAGCAGATAGATGCGAATTGACAAAAGGCTATATCAGTCAATTGGAGAACGATATATCTAGCCCCTCAATTGCAACACTCAAGGATATATTGTTGGTGTTAGGTAGCAATTTGTCTGATTTTTTTGACGAGTTGCAAGACGAAGACAAAGTTGTCTTTGGGGCGGATGACTATATACTCAAGCAGAGTGACAATGTATCAACTACATGGTTAGTCCCAAGTAGCCAAAAGAATAGCATGGAGCCTATACAGTTAGAGTTGCAACCTTATGCTGCGACATATACTGACAATCCACACGAGGGCGAAGAGTTTGGATATGTATTGCAAGGTAGTATAAATATTAAATTAGGCAAGAAGTTGTATGTAGCTAAGACGGGTGATAGTTTTTATTATAGAGCGGACAAAGCTCATTCTATATCTAACAATACAGACCAAGTTGCTACAATACTCTGGGTAAGCAATCCACCCAATTTTTGAGATTGTTGCCAAACATTATTTTGAATTAAAAACACTGTTGTTGATTAAGGGTGGTATCATTATGCAAGATAAGATAAGACAAAATAACCTAGAACAACCCAAGGGCAAAAAGATGGATCGTAAGGACATCATAATAGAGATCAAGAGCATAACCAAAAGATACGGCAATGTTACAGCTGTTGAAGATCTCAATCTCAAGATACGCAAGGGTGAATTCGTCACATTGCTAGGTCCCTCAGGGTGTGGCAAGACCACTCTCTTGCGTATGATAGCTGGGTTTGAGAGTAGTACTGAGGGCAATATATACCTAGAGGGAGTGGATGTAACTCACATACCACCCAACAAGCGCAATATCAATACTGTCTTCCAAAAGTATGCTCTTTTTCCTCATCTCAATGTCTACAATAATATAGCCTTTGGGCTAAAACTCAAGCGTATAGAGACCGCAGGTGTCAAACCTGTCAAGTTGACCAAAACACAGATAGATCAAAAAGTAAACTATGGGCTGCGTATGGTAGGGTTAGAGGGGTATGGCAATCGTGATATCAACACTCTATCGGGAGGACAACAGCAACGTGTGGCTATAGCACGAGCACTAGTACTAGAGCCCAAAGTATTGTTGCTAGACGAACCACTTGGAGCATTAGATCTCAAAATGCGTAAGGAGATGCAGTTGGAGCTCAAAAAAATGCACCGCAATCTTGGGATAACATTTTTGTATGTTACGCACGATCAAGAGGAGGCTTTGACAATGTCTGACACTGTAGTCGTTATGAGAGATGGGGAGATACAACAGATAGGTACACCCAAAAAAATATATGATGAGCCCAGCAATGCTTTTGTGGCGGACTTTATTGGTGAGAGCAATATACTATCTGGTGAGATGGTAGCAGATTACAAAGTAAAAGTATTAGATAGAGTATTGTCTTGTAGTGATAAGGGCTTTGGCAAGGATGAGAAAGTGGACTTGGTAATACGCCCCGAAGACATAATACTAGAACATGTAGACAAAGGTGGCTTGATAGGGCAAGTTGTAGATAGTATCTTCAAAGGTGACTATTACGAGATGCGTGTAATGGTGGATGGTTATGAGTTTAGTGTACAGGGTATAGAAGGCAATCCAATAGGTTCGCAAGTGTCATTGTTCATACGTCCTAATGCTATACACATAATGAAAAAGTTGCGAACTACTAACAAGTATGAGGTCAAAGTATCTGATGACAATGGTATAATTTTGTTTGATGAGTATTTTGAGTGTGATGCATCTGGGTTTGAGCATGGAGATATAGTGCAGGCAGAATTTGACTTTGAGAGTATTACTTTGACTGACTATGAGAGTGAGGGTACTGTTGGAGGCAACGTAGCGACAAGTTTGTACAAAGGCAAATATTATCAAGTGCAAGTGTATACAGATGACGACAATGATATCTTTCTCAATACTACTGACGATTGGGACATTGGAGATAGAGTGGGTATCAATATATCTAGAGAGTGTATCAAACTCACTCCATTACAAAAAGTAGAAGATAATCCAGAAGAGAAAATTGAAGAGCAAGATTTGTTGATAAGCAAAGACGACAACTAATACAAAATATAGGATATAGGTATTAGATATAAACAAAGCAAGCTATATTTGTAATTAGATGCAAATATAATACACAAATAAATGTTGACTGTTTGTACATAATTGACAAAGGGAATTATATTTGTAATTGGTATATTTAGTCAAGTTTGATTATGTACAGTAGGTGTTATCTTATGACGACCATCAAGCGTTTACAATTCCAACGCAAGCACTTTAGTTATCCTTATATAGCTATATGCATTGTGTTTGTTATAGTGCCTCTCTTTATACTATTTTGGTATGCTATGATAGATAGGGATGGCAATTTTGGATTTAGCAACTTTGTCTCTCTACTCAACAGTGGGACTACATACCGAGTATTTGGACAGACTATATTATTGTGTGCATTGACATCACTCATATGTCTAGTGTTAGCATATCCACTAGCATTATTGTTGGTCAATACCAAGTTCAACCGCAGTAGGACTATTGTGCTTCTTTTCATTATACCTATGTGGATCAATTTTTTGCTTAGGACTTTTGCTTTGAGAGAGTTGTTGTCTATGATTGGACTGGGTGAAGGGTACTTGTCTGTCTTGATAGGTATGGTGTATGATTTGTTTCCTTTTATGTTATTGCCACTGTATACTATATTGTCAGGTATGGACAAGAGCTACAAAGAAGCAGGCTTTGACCTAGGCACCACAAGCTGGCAAAACTTCTGTAAAATCACACTGCCTCTGTCAGTACCAGGTATAGTTAGTGGTATAATGATGACTTTTATGCCTGCTCTGTCTAGCTTTGCTATCAATGACATGCTAGGCAATGCTCAGCTTTTTTTGTTTGGCAATATAGTCAATGATATGTACAACCTCAATATGTGGGGATATGCTAGTGCCCTAGCTATGATAATGCTACTGTTTGTAGGTTTTGTAATGTTGATAGGAGCCAAGTTTAAGAAGTCTGGTAGACTTTTGGGAGGGATCTAAAGTGAGTACATTATCCAAAAATAGGCTCAAAGTCATAATAGCTCGTACAATTATATGGCTAAGCGTAATAATCGTATACTTGCCACTGTTGGTTATACTTGTTTTTAGTTTTACAACTAGCAATACTATGACTTGGTCAGGGTTTAGTACACAGCTATTTAGCAATGTCTTTGCTCACCCTGAGATTAGCAAAGCTGTAACCAATACTCTAATTATAGCATTAGCTAGTGCGGTTGTTGCTACTTTGGTAGGGACTTTTGCAGCAGTAGGTATATTTTATCTCAAGCGTCCTTACAAGCAAATAGTCAATGCAGGCAGCCAAATAACAGTACTCAACGCAGATATAGTCACTGCCATTGCATTTATGTTGTTGTTTATATCTATATCTAATATTGGCATACCTTTGCCTGATGGTTTTGCAACTCTTATTATAGCTCATAGCGTGTTTACAATACCTTTTGTAATATTGGCAGTCAACCCAAGATTGCGTATGCTCAATCCCAACTTGTACGAAGCGGGATTAGATTTGGGTGCATCCAACATGCGGACTATGTGGACTGTTATTTTTCCTCAGTTGATTACTGGGATGGTCACAGGCTTTGCTATAGCCTTTACATTGTCTCTAGAGGATTTTATAATATCTCAGTACAACAAGGGTAGCATAGAGACTATATCTACGCTCATATTTAGCAGTATATCTAGAGGACTTGACCCGACCTTTAGAGCTCTATCTAGCATTGTATTTGTTACGGTATTAGTGGCTATGCTGTTGTTCAATTTGGTTTCATCAGCTAGAGCTAGGATAGCTACTAGTGCTAGACGTGCTTTGCATGCTGTAGGGTGGGGAGGTTCAGATGAAAAAAAGAGTGTGTAGCATACTACTAGCTTTGGGTTTGGTGTTGTTTGCAAGTACCAACCTTATAGCATGTACTTGGGGCAATAGAGATGAGATACTAAGATTGTACAATTGGGAAGATTATCTAGCTCCAGGCACAATACATGACTTTGAAGTTTGGTACAGACAGGAGACTGGCAAAAACATAAAAGTACAGTCTAGTGGGTTTAGTACCAATGAGCAAATGTACACGCAGATAGCGTCCAAAAAGGCAGACTTTGACCTAATTGTACCCTCTGATTATATGGTAGATCGCATGCGTACCGAAGGATTGTTGCAGCCATTAGACTTTGATATTGTGTACAGTGACTTTGACTTTGTTCCGATGGATCCACAATCAGATATATATTTGCCGGACATTGTGGATATAGTAGACACTAGTTTTGATCCAAATATGGAGTATAGTGTACCCTATCTTTGGGGGACCGTGGGTATACTGTACGATCCTGTGCGTGGACCTAGTGAGCTAGCTGATATTGACAGTTGGGAGGCTATATTTGGCGACCAATTTGCTGGACGTATATACATGCAAGACAGTGTTACTGACGCCTTTGGTATAGGTAGCATATGGGCTAACAGAGCAGATTTGCAAGAGGTAGAGCTCAATTATGGACTTAATTCTCCAGAGCATGGAGCGTGGGTAGAGAGTGTAATCAACGACACATCATTGGACAATGTGGAGCGAGTTAGAGAGGAACTGGTGGCACAAAGGCACAATTTGCTAGCTTATGCGGTAGATGATGCCAACGAGCGTTTGGCTACTGCATCTGATACAGCAGGTTGGCTAGCACTAGTGTGGAGTGTGCAAGCAGGTTATGCTATGAGTGACAATACTGATCTAAGGTATATTGTGCCCAAAGAAGGTAGCAATACTTGGATAGACACCTTTGCTATACCTATTACAGCACGCAATACTGTCGCTGCCAATTATTTTTTGAGATTTATGCTAGACCATGACGTAGCTATAGCCAATATGGAATATGTAGGAGCAACCACGCCTGTATGGAGTGCTTATGACGAGTTTGGTGAGACATTGAATGATGAGCTACAGGAGCTTCAAGACGATCAAGATGCAGATATTGATGAGATAGAGTTTTTGCAAAATTATATATATACACTTTTTCCACCCGAAGATGTCTTTAGTAGGGTAGCGGCATACAGAGATTTGGGAGAGCGTAGGCATGATATCAACCTAATGTGGATACAAGTCAAAGCTGGTGGTGGTATAGACGATAGTTTTGGCGCTGGCATTTGGATAGTGTTAGGTTTGTTGGTGGTTGTAGTAGTTGGTGCATCTACTTATAGGCTTTGGGGGGACAAAGTAGTAAGTATCTTCAAACGTCAAAAGAAAATAAAATAGAGTTGTTGTCAATGTCGTCAAAAATAGGTCAAACTTGTTAATAAAGACATACAAAAAGTGAAGACAAAAAAATTTGATATATATGATGCTATAGTTGTAGGAGCAGGGCATGCCGGGATAGAGGCAGCTCTAGCTCTAGCTAACTTGGGCAAGCGTGTGCTTGTCACTACTATCAATCTAGATAGTGTGGGATACTTAGCGTGCAACCCTAGTATTGGAGGCACTGCCAAAGCTCACTTGGTAAGAGAAGTAGATGCGCTTGGTGGTGCTATGGGTGTTATTGCAGATGCTACTTCTACACAGATACGCATGCTCAATAGTAGCAAAGGTATGGCAGTACAGTCCTTGCGTAGTCAAGTGGACAAATACAAATACCATCAGTATGCCAAGCAATTGTTAGAAAATCACCCTAACGTGTACTTGCGTCAGTGCGAGGTCGTTAGTATACAACAATCAGATATCTCAAGTCTTGACTTGCCTCAAGCACTAGACACACAATCTTCAAATATATCCAAATTGTTTGTATTGACTACGTCACTTGCACAAGTATACCTTGCTAGATCGGTAATTGTGGCTGTAGGAGTCTACTTGAACAGTCAATTGCTAATAGGTCAACATAGATTGGACAGTGGACCAGCTGGATTTGGTCGTTCTGTTGGATTGGCTGGTAGTCTACAACAATTGGGCTTGGCAATGCGTAGGTTCAAGACGGGGACACCCGCACGCATACATGCACGTAGTATAGACAAGTCACAGTTTGAGATACACCGAGGAGATGAAGATACTCTGACCTTTAGTGATATGACTACCACTCCTATAAGCAATACTCAAATATGCTATTTGGGTCACACCAATACTCACTCACATGACATAATACGAGCCCATCTACACCTGACTTTTAAGTACTCCAAGCATAGTACTAGCTATAGTGTTGGAGCTAGGTATTGCCCTAGTATAGAAGACAAGGTAGTCAAGTTTGCTGACAAGGATAGACATCAGTTTTTTTTGGAGCAGGAGGGTGACAGTACTCAAGAGTTGTATGTACAGGGATTGTCTACAAGTCTACCTGTAGAGGCTCAACAGAGAGTGTATTCAAGTATACAAGGTCTACAAGATGTAGAGATACTTAGAGATGCATATGCTATAGAGTATGACTGTATAGACCCTACACAATTGACCTCAGCCTTGATGTCCAAAGTTATACCCGGCTTGTTTTTGGCGGGACAAATCAATGGCACCTCCGGATACGAAGAAGCAGCGGCACAGGGTATACTAGCGGGTATCAATGCTAGCTTGTGGTTAGAGCAACAATCCCCACTTGTACTAGATAGGTATGGTAGCTATATTGGGGTACTAATAGACGACTTGGTCGTGCAAGGCACCAATGAGCCTTATCGTATGATGACTAGCAGAGTAGAGCAACGCTTGCGATTGAGGCAGGACAATAGTTGGTTGAGATTGACACCTATGGGTATACAAATTGGGCTAGTAGACCAAGCTAGACAGGCTCTGTACCACAAGAGATTGCAACAGTTATTGGAGATTAGACAACTATCCAATCTCAAATTGGATATTGAACAGGCTAGACAGTTGATAGACTTCAATCAACTTACTATGGGACAACATCCCAATGCTATGCAGACTGTAGAGCATTTTGTCAAAATCAACGAAGTAGATGCCAACACTGTAGCTAGGTTGGACATACTCAAGGATTATGACAAGGTAGTAGTCCACACTTGGGTAGCAGAGATTAAGTATGCGGGCTATATAGAGAGATTGGATAGAGAGCTAAGGGAGATAGTACGATTGCAGAGCCTCAAGATAACACTCAAAGACTATCAAGGTATACCAGGCTTGTCCAAAGAAGCTACCGAAAAGCTAAATAAGATACAGCCATTAGACATAGCTCAAGCTAGTCGCATCAGTGGTGTAACCACAAGTGATATCAATGCTTTGATAATTTGGCTCAAGAAAATATGAGGCAATTAATTTGGCTCAAGAAAATGTGTGTAATCAAACATGTCAAATGCACTCACCAATGTACTATGATGGTTGAGTGCATTTTTGGGGTATGTAGGTGCACTTTGTCGGTATATTTTGTGTTTTGTGTGCTAGTCTAGTAGTATTGTTTTGTGTTATACTCAAGACTTGTTTTAGGATTACACATTATAACAACATTAAAGGGATAATTGCATGAAACAAAAATTGGACAATTATTTTGGTATAACCAAAATGGGTAGCAGCTTCAAGGTAGAGATACTTGCAGGTATAGTTACTTTTGCTACTGTTGCATATATTCTTACACTCAATCCACTTGCTATGCAGGGATTTCAGCCTGGTGTCAGGACTCCTGCTCTAATAGTAGCTACTGCATTAGGTTGCATAATCGGTACATTGTTGACTAGCTTGTATGCTAGATTGCCATTTGTACAGTGTCCCGGTATGGGTCTCAATAGCATGTTTGCTGGGGTGTTAGCGGGTGCGGGTAGTAGCCTAGTATTTGAAAATGCTCTAGCTATAATATTTATATCAGGTATAGTATTTGTCATAGTGTCTGTATTGCCCATTGGTCGCAATAGCGACGGTAGTATGATACTTGCAAGAACAAAGCTATTTGACAGTATACCCAAAGATCTTAAGATAGCTATAGCAAGTGGTATAGGATTGTTTGTTGCTTTTATAGGTCTAAAGAATGCAGGCGTTATAGCGGCAGATCCAGGTACATTTGTAACTCTTGTAGACTTTGGCACTTACAATGCTCAAACTGCGGGTGCTATCACTTGTATATTTGGATTTGTGGTGATATGTGTACTGTCTCACTACAATGTCAAAGGTGCGGCATTGTTGGGCTTGTTGGCTGCAACTGTGTTTGCGGGTGTTGTGAGCTTGCCTTTGGCAATTGAAGAGCGGTTGCTAGACTATGGTATGTTGAGAGGGGAGAGCGGAGTCTCATGGAAGTTTTGGGAGAGCTTCAGTGCTGCTTTTAGTGGAGATCCCGAAACTGGTGCTTTTGGTTTGTTTGCCAAAGGATTCAACTTTCCTGCTGGATCATTCGTTGAGGTGATGGGGCTGATAATAGCTTTTAGTATTATTGATATATTTGATACTATGGGCGGCGTTATGGCATTGTCTCAGATGACACAAGGTCGTGGCAAAGGACAATTGATAGGTGAAGATGGCAAACCTATTAGGTTCAATAGAGCATTGATGAGTGATGCTCTGGCTACAGTATTGGGCTCTGTAGTTGGTGTGTCTAATGTTGTTATATATATAGAGAGTGGTAGTGGTATAGCCGAGGGGGGTAGGACTGGATTCTCTGCTTTGGTTATGGTCTTTATGTTTGTTTTGTCGTTGTTTATATTGCCTATATTTGCCTTTATACCGGGTGCTGCGGCAGCTTCGGTTCTGTTGTATGTAGGAGTGTTGATGATAGGCAATATTACCAATATCAACTTTAGGGATATTAGGGTAGCGGCCCCAGCATTCTTGGCTATTGCAATGATGCCTTTGACATACTCTATAGCCAATGGTATAGGACTGGGTGTTATTGCTTATGTGTTGATAACTACACTATGTTGGGTTGTAGAAAATATCAAGGGCAACCGCCAGATGGTTGAGGCTACAATGAGTGCTTCTATGGGTGAGATAGATCCCGAGTTGTGGCAACAAGAGCAATCTGAGCAAGTGCACGAAGACACAACTGATACTAAGACCAAATTTCCGTCCATTACGGCTTTTGTTATAGCGGGATTGTTTTTGCTATTCTTTATACTAGGCTAATATACTGCAATACTATATTGCAATATTTGGTACAGTACCCAATTATTGTCTAATGATGAGTAGGGTGTTTGTACCAATGAAGATTTGACAATACAAATATTAAAGATTATAATAGACTTGTTCAGTAATGCTTTGGTTATGTTGTAATATTGAATAAGTCACAATAAGGAGCATCTAATGGGTGTAGAATTTAGAGAAGAACTTAAGCAAACATATCCACTTGAGTATATGACTTGGCAAGATTTTGACAGGCATGTGGACAGCATTATTCAAGCTATGGACAAGGTCAATTATAGACCTGACTATATACATGGAGTGCCACGTGGTGGATTGCCGTTGAGTGTCAAGTTGTCCAATAGACTTGGCATACCTATGATACTAGACGATGGTCTTATGCATGCTAAAGAAGGCAAGAATATCCTAGTATGCGACGATATGAGTGACACTGGGGAGACTTTTCAGTTGTTTCGCAATCAGTACAAGAGCAAAGGATATGATATGCATATCAAGACGGCAGCGTTGTTGTATAGAGCTGGTGCTATGGTTGTACCTGACTTTTATTCGCAATTCTTGCCTGCTGAGATAGGCAGCCAAGACTATCGTTGGATAGCTTTTCCTTGGGAATAGATGGGGTTGGTTGTAGAAGATATTTTATGATGTTAGGCAGCTCAGATGTGTCATTGGAAGGTTCGCTAGCTGATGTTGAGTTGGAGAGTCACAGAATACTCAACATATCTTGGGATGAGTTTGATGATTGTTGCAATAGTATTATAGCTAGTATTGCTAATAGTGGGCAAGATATAGATTATGTTTGTGGCATACCACGTGGCGGTATGATCCTAGCAGTAGTGTTGTCCAATAGATTGCACAAGCCAATGGTCAATTACGATAGTCTCTCCTTAGCTAAGTTGTCCAAGATACTTGTGGTTGATGATATAGTCAAATCCGGCACAACTGTCAAACTGTTGAGAGAGAAGTATGCTCAGAAGGGTGTACTCAAGAATGTACTATTTGCTTCACTATTTTGTAATGCAAATAGTATATCCATGCTTGATTTTTGTGCCGAAATCTTGCAATTGGATTGCAACACTGTTTGGGTGGTATTGCCTTGGGACAATAGATACGAACATCTACTCAAGTTGCCCAATGCGAGCAAGTGTTATGATCAGTTATTGTACATGCTCAAAGATGGTCTTGTATGTCCAAAATGTGGCGACCGAACCAAACAAATCAAAAAAGGTCGAACAAAGATAGGTGTACAGAGAGCTCATTGTAGATTTTGCAATTCGTATTATACTCCATTTCCCAAAGGATATAGTGACGATATCAAGTATACTGCTGTGATAGCTTATATGTCTGGATATTCTTCTATCAAGGTTAGTTCTATATTAGGTATAGATAGTGATACTATTATATCGTGGGTGTCAAGGTATGCCGGTGGAGAGTATATAAGAAGTCGCAAGTGAGCTCCCAACTATATATTATATGTCAATGTGTGAGGATAATACATGATAATAGAGAATGATATCAAGCTGGATTTTGCCGATGTGTTGCTCAAACCCAAACGTAGCACACTAGTTAGTCGCAAAGATTTTGTGCTTAATAGAATGTTTAAGACCAAGTGGTCACAGGTATCGTTTGAATGTGTACCTATTATAGCTGCTAATATGTCCACTGGTACATTTGCTATGGCTAAGGTTTTTGCTAGATACAATATGCTAGTGGCTATCAACAAGTTCTATCAATTGCACGATTGGTTGCATCAAGACGCTGTTACTCTAGCACACTGTATGTACACTATAGGTATGTCAGAAGAAGAGTATGCTACATACCAAAAAGTCGCAGAGCAATTGGTGAACGCAGGCAAAATCAAGTCTAGACAGGACTTGCATCTGTGTATAGATATAGCCAATGGATACACCAAACGATACTCAGATTTTGTCAAAAAAGTAAGAGAAAACAACCCCAATACAGTAATAATAGCGGGCAATGTATGTACTGCAGAGTTGGTTCAAGAGTTGATATTGGCGGGAGCTGACTTTGTTAAGGTAGGCATAGGCCCAGGTAGTGCATGTACTACTAGACTTAAGACGGGTGTAGGATATCCACAGTTGAGTGCGTGTATAGAGTGTGGTGATGCCGCACATGGTCTAGAAGCTGGCATAGTGCTAGACGGGGGCATGAGATCCCCAGGTGATATAGCCAAAGCATTTGCTGCCAATGCCGACTTTGTTATGTTGGGTGGTATGTTGTCAGGCACTGACGAGATGGATGGTGAGATAGTCCAAAAAGTCATACAGAGCAATATAGTCAATGTAGACCCCGATACAGGTGAGTTGCTAGGGCTCAAAAAAGAAGTGCAAAAATTTAAAATCTGGTATGGCATGTCTAGTCAATATGCTCAACAGAAATTTATGATGGGCATGAAGGATTATCGCACTAGCGAAGGTCGCAAAGAAGAAGTCCCATATATAGGACCTGTTGCAGCTGTTATAGATGATATCTTGGGTGGATTGCGTAGTGCGGGTACTTATATAGGTGCTACAGGTATCAAGCAATTTGGCAAATGTGCTACTTTTCTTAGAGTATCTAGACAACACGATAGATTTTGAGCATGTCTCCGGGTGCAAAACTTCTTTGTAATTAGTCCATAGTATATTGCATATAGTATACCATGTCCTTTAGAGTTTCGCCGTTTATATTTTTGATGGGTTTTGCAATGTTCTTGTGTGGGCTTGGCGTAGAGTTTGTGGCTTATGTATTGGTAGTCTTGTTGCATGAGTTTTGTCATGCTGAAGTTGCTGAGAGATTGGGTTATCAATTGCATACTATTAGACTCATGCCATATGGTGCTAGTCTCACAGGACAGTTTGATATTATCAAGTGCAAAGATGAGATCCTTATAGCTTTGGCGGGTCCTCTAATCAATTTGGCTATTGCTATCTTGATAGTTGCCGTATGGTGGATTTGGCCCGTTACTTATGTATATAGTGAGGCATTGCTAATAGCCAATTTTGCTATATTTGTCATCAATCTTTGTCCTATATATCCATTGGACGGTGGAAGGATACTGCTTGCAATACTATCTAGGCACTACAAGAGACAACGAGCATATGCTGTCTTTCGGTTGATTGGGATTGTTGTGGCATTTGTATTGCTGTGTATATGCGTGGTAGCTATTGCTAATGGCGTCAATATTACAATAGCTCTGATATCTGGTTTTGTCTTTTTGACTAGTATATTTCCAGACAAATCCAACAAGTACCAAAGATTGTACTCTATAGCGTATCGTACTGACAAAATTACAAAAGGTATACAATTGAGAGATATTGTCATCACCAAGCATACCACTTTGCGTCAAGCTTTTAGGATGCTCAATAGTCAATATTACCATAGATATACTATTGTAGACAATGGACAAGTTGTATCAGTCTTGTTTGAGCATCAATTGGAGAGTTTGGCTCTCAACAACGATTATGACAGTACAATTGGTCAGGCGATGAGCCCGTCAACTTATGAAAAAACATTATGATTATCTTGTAGTGGGAGCAGGATTGTTTGGAGCGGTATTTGCTCAACAAATTAGAGCCAATAACAAGACTTGTCTTGTTATTGATGCACGAGATCACATAGCGGGCAATGCGTACACAAGCACTGTGGGTGACATATTGGTACATCAATATGGTGCTCACATATTTCATACTAGCTATGACATGGTGTGGGACTATGTCAATCGTTTTGCCAATTTTGATATATATAGCCATAGTCCTATAGCCGTACACAAGGGACAGGTATACAATCTACCTTTCAATATGAATACATTCTACAAGCTGTGGGGTACGACTACGCCAGAGCAAGCTAGAGCTAAGATATCAGAGCAAATCAAAATGTTTGGGGTAGACAAGCCTACCAACTTAGAAGAACAAGCCATATCTATGGTAGGATATGATATATACAACAAACTGATCAAGGGCTATACCGAAAAACAATGGGGTAGACCCTGTGCCGAATTGCCCATAGACATAATCAAACGTCTGCCATTGAGATATACATACGACAATAATTATTTTAACGATTCGTATCAAGGCATACCACAAGGTGGATATACAGAGATGGTGAGCAATATGTTGGAGGGTGTGCATGTAGAGCTTGGTACAGATTATTTTGACTTAATAAGACTCAAGCCTAATATAGCTACCAAGATAGTATATACAGGTATGATAGACAAGTTCTTTGACTATTGCTATGGTCACCTAGAGTATCGTAGTTTGCATTTTGAGACGACGGTACTAGACATGGACAATTATCAGGGTGCGGCTGTCGCCAATTATACCGAGAGACATGTGCCATATACTAGGATAATAGAGCACAAGCATTTTGCTTCCAACTCTAATCAATCCAACAAGACTGTAATAACTAGAGAGTATCCCAAAGATTGGACTACGGATACCGAACCGTACTATCCTATCAACGACGCTCACAACGAAGTGATGCTAGCCAGATATCAAGATCTATCACGTTCGGTTCCGCATGTAATATTTGGTGGTAGATTGGGTCACTACAAGTACTATGATATGGACAAAGCTGTGCTCAAGGCAATTGTCGCAGTCAAAAATGAATTTGGGCACTTTGTGGATTGATTGTGGAGGATATTGGTAAGCATGGACAACCTTATACATAACAAGCTCAAATATTGGCGTGACAACATATTGGATCTTACTAGACGCAACAACCTAATCAACTGTTCCATCATATCCAAATCAAGTGGATATAGAGTACAACGTACACTGATATCTATAAGTCTTCCTGATATTTATCATTTGTGGGATATTGTTGACAACCCCAAAAAATCTTTTAATATAGACCCAAATATTGTAAACAATCAGTATAGCTATAGATATGGTCAGTTTGAGACCAACCAATCTCCTAATGAGACTATTAAGACACTCAAGCAATTGAGAACTAAAGCCAAGACTTTTGTTGAAGAAAAAGGTTTTAGCGTGCTTTATGTTGCATTTGGGTTTGTCAACTGGCAAGATACCAAAGGGCAAACTTGTCATTCACCACTCATATTGGTGCCCATAGAGATGACTCAGTCAAGCTTGGCGTCACCAATTGTTGTCAAGAGACGAGATGATGACATAATATCCAATCAAGCATTGATACAAAAATTGCATAGAGAGTATCGTATCAATCTACCCGAGTATGGTGAATGCTCTCTAGATGATTATTTTGCTCAAGTGAAAGATTGTATGCCATCATCTATCAATGCTTCAATCCATAAGCAAGTAGTTATATCATTATTCTCGTTCAACAAAAACGATATGTACATGGACTTGGTCAACAACCATGATACTATAGTATCTAGTCCTATAGTGCAAGCTATTGCGGGCGATGTGTCCAATATATCTACAACATATACTCAAGTCAATCATGATACAATTAGACCACAACAATCTCTAACTGTGGTTGACGCAGATAGTAGCCAGCAGGACGCTATTGCTCTAGCTAAACAAGGGGTGAGTTTTGTGCTACAGGGTCCACCGGGTACAGGCAAGAGCCAAACTATAACCAATATTATAGCTCAATTGTTGCACGACGACAAAAGAGTACTGTTTGTGTCAGAAAAGATGGCAGCATTGGATGTTGTGTATAGTAGACTAAGTGATGTGGGTCTTAAGGACTTTTGTCTATCTTTGCATAGCCAAAATGCCAAACGTGAATATATAGTAGCACAATTGCATCAATCGTTAGAATTGTCCAACAAGAGAGTAGAGTTGCCTAAGAATTGTGACGCAGATCTCAATCAATTGCATACTGTCAAGGCTAATCTCAACAGTTATACTAGTCAACTTCATACCATAGTCTCACCTTTGGACAGGAGTATATATCAAGTATATGGACTCTTATCACAGCTAGAAGATGCTGTTGATGTCAACTTTTTTGCAAATTTTGCTGACAAAATATCTTATAGCCAATTGCAACAATGCATTGACATATTGCGTCAATTGGCTACTTACTTGCAAGACAATGGATACCAACAAGACAATCCTTGGCGAAAGACGGTCGTGTCTCGGTTGAGCTATCAACTCCAACAACAATGTAGCGACAATGCAATTAGATTGATACAATTGATTGAGGAGGGTACACAACTATCCAATATACTTAATTCAAGTCTTGACGTTGTGCCTGAGGAAAATTGGCAACACGTAATCCAATTGTTGCAAGATATATTAGAGGACACTAGTGTAGTTGTCCCTATACAATTGGTGGACGAATGTATTGGGGGCGCATTGCAACTGTGTGACGATTGGATTGCCAAAGATACTATTGTTAGGCAAGATTTTGGGTCTAGTGTATATGACTTGGATAACTTGAGCTTGCAACATAGATTGTATGTCAATCACAAGTCAGGTTTGCGTCGTGCATTAGGTGGAGCTTATAAGAATGATGTCAATATATTGATGGCACATAGCACATTAACTGCCAAATTGTCGTATAGTGAGATATGCTCTAGAGTTGATAATATTGTTAGAGCTATCCAAGCCAAAGAGCAACTTGATCTATATCTACAACAATTGTTACCTATCAATATTGACGACCAACTCAAACCAAAGTTGAATAGAGCCGCACAACTATACAGTATTGCTACCAAGTACAAACTGTCTCCAGACTCAATCCGCAAGCTTGCCAATATAGATGACAAGTTGGTAGACGAGTACAGACAACTATTGACGCAATGTACAGATTGGCTCAATCAGTACAATGTATATTTGACGCAGTTTGCATCACTTTTTGGCAACTCGTCATCAATCATTAATATGGACTTAGCCTCATTGATGACCAAGGTCAAGTTGTGCCACAACAACTATCCCGCTCTAGATAGATATATACAATACAGGGATATATACAGCAAGGCTCAAGAGCTTGGGATACAGCAATATATAGACCAAATCACCTTAGTGCAACTTGATTCAAAACATATTGTAGATAGTTTTTGCAAGTGTGTATACAAGAGCTGGTTGGATATAATTGTGCCACAGTATCAACATATAGACTCATTTAGGTATAATTATCAACAACAATTGGTCAGTCAGTTTGTCAAGCTTGATACAGGGCATATACAGTACTCTAGACAATTGGTATTGTCTAGACTGTACAACAAGCTCCCTAATATAGATGACGCAGCTAGCAACTATGGCGAGATTGCTAGACTGCGAAGAGAGATGGCAAAAAAGTCCAAACGATTGCCTACACGCAAGCTGCTAGCTCTTATCCCTAACTTGATAGGGGTATTCAAGCCTTGTATGATGATGTCTCCTCTTAGTGTAAGTACCTTTCTTGATAGCAATATCAAGTTTGATACTGTTATATTTGACGAAGCCTCTCAAGTGAGGACCTCGGACGCTATAGGAGCTATATATAGAGCCAAACAAGCAATAATAGTAGGGGACAACAAGCAATTGCCACCTAGCAGTTTTTTTGCTATCTCTAGTGACAGTCAAGATTATGACCAAAGCGATTCGGATCAAAATGGCGTCAATAATGGTCAAGACACAACATTGCATGATGATGTAGATGATGATAGAGGTGCATACGAATCTTTGCTAGACGAGGCAGCCTTATTGCCGTCTAAAATGTTGCGTTGGCACTATCGTAGCAAGCATGAGAGCCTTATAGAATTCTCTAATGCCAAAATCTACGATGGCAGACTTGTTACATTCCCTTCGGTGATAAATGTGTCCAATGATATGGGTGTATCGTACGAATATGTCCCCCAAGGTGTGTACGATAGAGGGGGCAAGAGCGGCAACCGAATTGAAGCACAAAGAGTTGCGGAGCTAGTATATCAACATTTTGCCAATTATCCCAATCGTAGTCTTGGTGTCATTACATTTGGCGAAGTGCAAAAAGAAGCTATAGAGCAAGCTTTGGAGCACAAGCGTAGGCAAGATGCCACATACGAAGGACTATTTGGAGAAGATAGGCAAGAAGAGTTTTTTGTCAAAAGTCTAGAGAATGTGCAGGGAGATGAGCGAGATAGTATAATATTGAGTATAGGTTATGCTCAAGATGCAACAGGCAAATTTAATATGAACTTTGGACCGTTGACCGCACAAGGTGGGGAGCGACGATTGAATGTAGCCATCACTAGAGCTAGATATGATCTCAAGTTGGTAGGTAGTATACTATCTACAGATATACGCACCGAAAGTATAACACACATAGGTCCAAAGTTGCTCCAATTGTACATAGACTATGCTAGACATGGCTCTCAAGCATTGTTGGGTGAGAGAGTGGATAATGGCAGTGTACAGTTTGACTCTATGTTTGAAGAGAGTGTATACAATTACCTTAGAGCGTTGGGATATGATGTGGCTACACAAGTAGGGTGTAGTGGATACCGTATAGATATGGCAGTTAGGCACCCAAATCATAGTGGTAGATTTTGTATAGGTATAGAGTGTGACGGGGCGTCTTATCACTCTTCTAAGACTGCTAGAGACCGTGATAGATTGAGACAAAGTGTATTGGAGAACATGGGGTGGACTATATATAGAGTGTGGTCTACTCACTGGTATAGAGACCAAAACAATGCCAAAGAGCAACTCAAACAAGCTATAGATGCAGCAATTGCGGCATATCAAGAGGACAATCCATATAGTAGTCAAGTTCAATCTACGGCAATCAATCTAGTACACAATGACAATCCACAAGATGATATTGTCTTGGTACCAAAACAATCAAGTCAGTTGTCAAAGTCAAGATACTATGGCAAATCTCCTATAGATATACCCAATAGTGATTGGGTTGATATGCTTTATTCATGTGCTAAAGACTGTAATAGCACAACCAAAGACGAATTGTTTAGGCTTGTTAGTCTCAACTGCTATGGATATAAGATTGTAGGCAGTACTATCAAATCCAAGCTTGAGGGGGCACTACAAGACTTATTGGATCAACAAGCACTCTATATTGACGGTGATACAATCAACATACACAATAGACGAGTTGAGCAACCTATTGCAACTAATACCAACACAGCCTACACGGTAGACAAAGTACCCAATCTCAATACAACCAACATAGTACGCAATGACACTCCAAAAGATGATGTTGTATTGACACAAGCCGAGTCAAAGCAACAGGATGATATTGTCTTGGTACCAAAACAATCAAGTCAGTTGCCAAAGTCAAGATACTATGGACAACCTGCCAACAATGTACCAAATGCTGACTTTGCGGATATGATTTATGCTTGTGCTAGAGCTAGTTATGGTATCACTAGGGACGAATTGTTCAAGCTTGTTAGTCTACATTGCTATGGGTGGAAGAGTGTAGGCAGTACTATCAAATCCAAGCTTAGTACAGTACTACAAGATATGATTGATCTAGAGATGTTGTCTATCGTAGATGATGATACAATACAACTAGAGGACAAGCCATATAGTGGACAAGTGCAATCTAACACAACCAATCCAAATGAATGACAAAGATGATTACAGTATTGACATTGTTGGTACAAAGTCACAAAGCCAGTTGCCAAAATATCAGACAAATATACTAGAGCCCCAATCTCAAGGTGTCTTCATTGGCAGCTTGTTTGTAAGTATCAACAGTTATATCGTCAAAGTGTTAGGCAAACGTATAGAGATGCCACCTAAGGAGATAGAGTTGTTGTACTACTTTGTCACTCACCCTAATGAGCTTTTTAGCAGAGAAAAATTGCTAGAAAAAGTATGGGAAGTAGGTTGTGACGGGGATACTAGGACTGTAGACGTACACTTCAGGGGTATTAGATAGAAGGTGGGCTCAGGCGAGAATTGGAGATTTGTCACCGTAGGGAGCAAGTGGTACAAGTTTGAAGTATACTAATCAGCATAGATTTGACTGATGTATTGCAATCAATGTGCGCTTGCTTGATTGTAGTGTTTGAAATAAGGGTGTCGCTATGTTTGACACCCTTATTTGGTTGTGTTTAGATACAACAGATCTACAATGCAATAATTGGTACAATCACTTGGTTGTACCAATTATCCTCTTGTCAGCTCCATTGAGCGTATGTGCATAACACAGTTGCTTGTCATACAGTCTACTAGCTATACGCATGCCGTATCTGGATTGCAATGCATTGATATCTAGATTGGATGTCAACAATATATGCTTGCGACTGGACAGTCTTGTGCCAATCACTAGATACAAATATTCTAGAGTTATGTTGTTGAAGATGCTCTCAGTACCTAAGTCATCTATGATTAATAGATCACAGTCTATATAAGGAGCAAAATATGTCTCTTTGGTATCATCAAAAGTAGTGTGATACTTGGTCATATGTCGCACAAATTGCATAGCAGACACAAACACAACATTGTGCATAGCATTGAGTAGTTGATTGGCTATACACCCCGCTAGGTATGTCTTGCCAGTACCTGTGTTGCCTGACAATACAAGGCTAAAGTATTTAGTACTAGGAAATCTCTCACAGAATGCTTGTAGTCTATTGACGATATTGTTAGGTTGGGTAATATCCCCATAGAAGTCATCATTGATATTGTCAAATGTGGCAGTTGCAAGGTATTGATGCTGCTGCCAAAATTGCTTAGCTAGGCTTGACTTGACGCATGTGCATATAGATTGATCAAGGTACCCCTCGTCATTGCACAGTTGACAGTCTACTTGTGGCTCTAGTATATTGATATCAACATTAAGATGCTCTAATATATTGCGTCTATTGTCCATATATTTGGATATGGCGCTTGCATCATTGTCAAATATAGCTCTTCTCAATAGGCACTCATTGGTATAGAAACTCTCATATTCTTCGTTGAGAGTGTCGTACAAGCTACGTGCTTGCAAGACTTTGTTGCGTTTGGTTGCTATCTTTTGGTCTATGATTTGTCTATAATTTTGCATGGTTGTCCTTACATGTCATTTGGATCAAGACTGTCAAACAGAGCATTAAGCTGCTCAGCTGTCATAATTTTGGTAGGGATATTATTTTGTATAGCTTGGGCAGATTGCTTGGAGACTGACGGATAACTTGGTCTAGTGGCTTTGGCTTGCTCTATTGTGCTGATACCTTTGTTGTGCCAATCAGCTAGTGTTGCGTTGATATATTGCATGGGATTGCTGGTAGATTGAGCTAACGACGCTGCGTACAGTATCAACTCATCACTCAATACCCAACCAAAAGTCCAAGTTCTGTAAAAGTCTCTATCTCTAGGATTCACCATTCGGTCGTGATTTACGGTTTCTAATATAGCCTTGATCTTGAGATCTGTCTCAGCTATACCTTGTAGGTGGTTGTCTATACTGCTAGTAGTTGTCAATCCCAATTTATAAAATTTGAGTATAGTATTGTCTAATTCTTCTATAGTCCTATAGTTTTTTTTGAAACAGTACTGTGCTATTTGGATTAGACTAGCCCTATCAAATCCTAGATCCAACCACTTGGGTATATAAGTATCTACAAAAGACCCCAAGTGATCATAGCGTTGTCCCAAGTTGTGATATATATCCTTGGCTAGAGCTAGCATAGCATCTGCATTGGTCTCAAAGTCTAGTATCTCTTGGTCTGTCAGCTTGTTGATATTGTAATATTTGGTCAACTTGGCATCCAAACTCTCTATATTCTTGCTTCGCTTCAATTTGCGAGCTACATCTACTATTGTGCTTAGCTTGAATCCATATTGCTTGGTCCACTTGAGATAGAGCGTCTTATCATTGTGGTCTACACTTCGTATCAAGCTCAGAGCTTTGAAGATCAGATGTATATCATTCTCATACAATTTGAGCTCATCTAGGTGATTGTTGACAGCGTCAAAAGTGAGTATACCCTCCTTGGCTAGGTTGCGAGCTACCGCCAATATGTATTTGTATCCTATATCTATGCCCTTAAGTCGCACGCAATAGCTAATGATACCTATCATAGCGTCAGGGGTCATATGCAAACTCTCTATAGCATTGTAGTACTCTAGATATTCGGATTGCATAATCTGTCTGTTGGGCAAGATGGATTGCAACTGTCTATTGAAGTCCGCATACTTGTCTTTGCTGTATTTTTTGCGATAGTTGACACTATACTCCTTGATAGGCAAGTACTCTACAGATATGGGTGTGGTAGACAATATATTGATTAGTCCTTGTTCTTGCCAGTACTCATACGCATTGAGTACTTCTTGACTATCTATAGCTAGTCTCTTGGATATGCGTTGGATAGAGTTGTCCACATCAATATTGTGACTACACAGAGATAGCCCAAATAGATACACTTTGACAAATGTATCGGGGGCGTGAGGCATATATTCTTCTATGAAGAGTATATCCAATGGTATTTTGAGTTCTATTGCTCGTTGTGTGGAAAGTTTTGCAAACATTGTAAAAATATATATGACTATCGTATATTTGTATTGTTGACAATGACACGTCAAATTGATATGATTTGTAGTAGTGTGATTATACACAATTAGGCACAGTATAGTCAAATTGGTTGTTGACAAGGTATTGAGTGTTGAGTATTATTCAAGTTATATAATAAAGAGGATTGTATGAGTATAAATATTGTGTGTCCACATTGTGGTGAGACTTTGGATGAGAGTGTATTGTCTAAGATAACAGATCACAAGACCGAATTGGCAGTACAAAGGGCATTAGAGTCCAAACAACAAGAGTTGGACAAGCGTATAAAGGAACAACAAGAGTCCTATCAAGCCCAAATCAAAAAAGAGAAAGAATTGGCAGAAGCCACCGCCAAACTAAGTGTAAATGAGCAACTCAACAAGTACCAATTGGAGTTGGAAGAGCTCAAGCGTCAAAAAGCTCAAATAGAAGAGCAAAAAAAGAAAGATCTAGAGACTTGGGTACAGCAGCAGAAGTCTCTAATCAAAGAGACCGAGCTACAGAAAGACAACGAAAAGCAACAAGCGTTAGCCCAAACTCAACAGGAGCTAGAAGTGCTCAAGGTGCAACTCAAGCAAGCTCAAGATCTACACAACAACGAAGTGCAGAAAGTCAAATTGAGCCTAGAAAAAGAGAAACAAGAAGAGGTGTTCAATCTTGTTAAGCAAAACACAGATCAACAGGAACAAATCAAACAAGAATTTGGCAAGCAAATAGCTACGTTAGAGTATGAAGTCAAACGCAAACAAGAAGAGCTAGAACAAGAAAAACTCTTCAAGTCCAAACTCAACATCAAGCTACGTGGTGAGAATCTAGAACAACATTGTTTGACCGAATTTGAGTTGCATAGGGCTCAATTTCCATATGCTTATTTTGACAAGGACAATCAAGTTGTAGAAAACGCCAAAGGTGACTTTGTATATAGAGATTATACAGACAGTACCAAAAAGGTAGAATTGCTGTCAATAATGTTTGAGATGAAGAATCAGAACAAGGACAGTGTGACCAAACAGACCAACAAGCAATTTTTGGGCAAGCTTGACAAGGATAGGCAAAACAAATCATGTGAGTATGCTGTACTTGTAACAATGTTAGAAGAGGACAATCCCCTATATGACAATGGTATATACAAGTCTTATGACTATGACAAGATGTATATTATAAGACCGCAATATTTTATAGCGTTGATCCAAATGCTCAAAGATGCTGCTATGACTACCGCTAACCAAAAACAAGAGTTAGAAATAATCAAGAATCAAAATTATGAATTGACAGAGTTTGAGAGGAGACTCAATCAATTCAAAGAAGACTATAGCAGCAACTATAATACAGCTAGCAAATTCTTTGAGAGTACAATCAACGAGATAGACAAGTCAATCAAAAGTCTAGAAAAGACCAAAGAGAATATACAGAAGACTGCTAGACAGTTGGGACTTGCTAACAGTAAGATAGAGAAGGTCAATATCAAAAAGCTAACCAAAGGTCTCCCTAGCGTCAAGCAAAAGATGCTAGAGCAATCACTCAATGATATAGAGCCAGATGACGACGATATTGAGGTATTAGAGGCAACACAAGTTTAGTATTTTGTTAGTTGAGTACTATATCTCCCAAAGACACAAAACCAAGCATGCCAAAAAACTTGCTTGGTTTTGTGTTGTGGTGTGATATAATTTGTCTATGTCAAATCCGGAGCAAAATATTAGCACATCACACCGACAAGATGATATATGCAAAATGCAAGAGTTGGCAACCAAACTCAACGAGTATAGTCATGCCTATTATGTACTTGACAATCCAATAGTTGCAGATAAGGTGTATGATGATTTGTACTATCAACTACAACAATTGGAGCAATCCACAGGTATTGTGCTCCCCAATAGCCCAACTACTAGAGTTGGTGATATTGCTGATACCAAATTTGCACCACATGTACATTTGACAAGACTACTCAGTCTAGACAAAGTCAATAGCTATACAGAGTTGCAAGATTGGGATACTAAGATATGCAACAAGCTAGGAGTACAGCCCGAATATTGTTGCGAATACAAGATAGATGGGCTTACATTGAATTTTACTTACAACAAAGGCAATCTTGTCAAAGTAGCAACGAGAGGGGACGGTATTGTTGGTGAGACAGTGACAGCTCAAGTGCAAGGAATATCTAGCATACCCAAAGTTATAGAGTACAATGGCACGATAGAGATACAGGGTGAGGGGTATATACGATTGAGTGATCTTGCAGAATACAATGCAACTAGTGCAGTTGCTATCAAGAATGCTCGCAATGGTGTAGCTGGGGCTATACGCAATCTTCAACCACAAGCGGCAATTGACCGCAAGGTAGATGTACTGTTTTATCACATCAATCATATACAAGACAATATTATAGATACACATAGCAAGGCACTTCAATTCTTGCGTGACAACAAGTTTGATACAATCCAAAGCCACAAATTTGGAGACATGGATAGCGTTGTTGAATATATCAAGTCTATACAAAGAGAAGAATTGGATTTGCTTATAGATGGTATGGTAATCAAGGTTGATGACTACGGTCAAAGAGCTCAACTAGGACATACAGACAAATTTCCTAGATGGGCGGTTGCATACAAGTTTGAATCATTAGAGGTGTCTACTATCCTCAATGATGTAGTGTGGCAAGTGGGTAGGACAGGCAAGCTAACCCCTATGGCAATACTACAGCCTGTAGACATAGGTGGTGTACAAATAAGCCGTGCTACGCTCAACAATATAGAGGACATCAACAGAAAAGGTTTGGGTATAGGTAGTACGGTATTTGTGCGACGAAGCAATGACGTAATACCAGAGATATTATATGGTGTGGTAGGTACTGCTCAGTCTACAATAAATCAACCTAATGTTTGTCCTATGTGCAATCAAGATTTGAGTCAAGATGGTGTCAATATCTTCTGTATCAATCAGCAATGTCCTGCTATAGTGTGTAGCAAGATAGAGCACTGGGTAGCAAGAGGTTGTATGGATATACAAGGAATCAGCGTCAAGACTATACAATTGTTGTACGATCGTAGTTTGGTCAAGACTGTAGTGGATTTGTATAGATTGCAGTATAGTGACTTGGATGGTATGATGGGATTTGGTGCCAAAAAGATAACCAATATACTCACTAATATACAAGCATCTAAGACCCCCCCCCTGCACAAATTTGTCAATGCTTTGGGTATCAATGGAGTAGGCAAGAAGACTGCCAAAGATTTGACCGAATATTTTGGGACTCTAGACAATATAGTCAAAGCCACTCAATCACAATTGTTAGATATCCAAGATATAGGTGATAGTGTGTCACAGAGCATTGTAGATTATTTTGGCAATCACCACAATATTGAGCAATTGCAACAATTGCATGAGTTAGGCGTGATCCCTCAAGTTGAGACCAAGCCTCTTCAATTGGGTATATTGTCAGGCAAAAAAGTCGTCATCACCGGTACATTGTCTAAGCCACGCAATTATTTTGTGCAACTTGTTGTGACACATGGTGGGAGTGTGAATGACAGTATATCTAAGAATACAGATATAGTACTAGCAGGCGAAAACGCAGGTAGCAAATTAGCCAAAGCTACACAGTTGGGTATTAGGATTGTGAGTGAGACCGAATTGCACAATTTACTACAAACAATACAAAATTAGCCAAAGATTGACATATTTACTGTAATAGATTGACAAAGTTGTATAAATATTGTATAGTATATGTACTATATATTGCCAAATAGGGGGATGTGTGAATAAAACATTACTACTTAAAAGGTCTGGATTGATAGGTGGTCTTACCATATTGTTGATATTGTGTATTGGTTTTATATCTCTTGCCATAGTAGCACGCAATAGCAAAATAGAGTTTATGGTCCAGATGCATAACAAACTCAATCCTAACGATGTAAGTCAAGATCAACTGATGTCGTTGAGTGGAGATATACTTGATTGGAGCTTTGAAGATCAAAAACTAGTTTTGTATAGAGACAATTTGGTTCATCACACGGTTGACAATCCTGATAGTACTGACTATTACCAATTTGTAGGATGGAGCTTAAGCAATACTCCAGGTGCTATATATTATGGTGATTGGCATATAATTGTAGACAAAGATATTGAAATATACGCAATATTTAGAGAACGCTAGACTATCTAGAGAGATATATCAAGCAAAGGCACTCATTGTAGATATGGGTGCCTTTTTTGGCATATATTAGCATATTGGTATATAGAGCCAATTGTACTAATACTTATTAGTTGTTGCAAATAATATTATATTATAACACTTAACAAATTGTTCAATAGCCAAATGTTGCAAGTCGTTGAGAGCAATATGCTCTCATAATACTTCAAACTTCCACTCCAAAATATCTCTTCAGACTTCTGCTCAAACAATATAATATTGTATACAATTCGTACTTAACTATTAGAGATGTTTTGTATATTATGTTAATAAAATCCACTTTAACAAGTATTTACAATGCTCGAATTCACTTTAATGTTAGTATTTTGGACATACTTATGGTATATTATATACATAAATCAAGCTTTTGAATGTCTCAGTGACAAAAGAGTATCTTAGTATATATTTTTGTATTTAGATATTGTAGTGATAAAAAAGATATGAATAAAGATAATATAAAAATCAAAATAACTATTGGTGTGGCAATAACCATATTGAGTATTATTGTTGCAATGTCATTGTTGGTTAACTATTTTGAAAGAAAAACTTATATTGTCACATTGGATTTGCGAGGTGGACGTATAGAGAGTGAGTCTGTCATAACGACAAACGGTACATTGGATACTGATGATATGCCCGATGTAAAGCACCCCAAATACAAGCTAGTAGGTTGGAAACTTGACAACAACAAGATAGATAGTTGGCCAATCACTATACATGCAAATGCAATATTGCAAGTTGTATGGGATGTAGATATGCATATAGACCAAGACAATGTATACTTGACGAGTTTGGTTATAATAAGTGACGAGGGATACAGTCAGTACAATGACATAGTTGTAGGAACCAAACTAAAAGATATAGTGCAACAAACTAATCTCCAATCTTTGTATTGCATGGATGACAATGGTGATTTTGTAATAGTGGATGGTGAGTATGTAGTGTTGTCTGAGACCGTATTGTATACATCTCTGGTCATTGAACAAACAGTGGGGAAAATAGGAGTTTAGGAGTATTTTATGTACAAGTTGGTCTATTTTTATAACGAAATGGAGCATGAAGTATGGGATAGTCTAGACAATATACTTTATTACCAAAACACAATCGGGTTAGTAGGTGTGCAATCTACAGTTAGCAGGCTATCCAAATTAGAGTTGCTGAGTATACTTACACAAGGAGGCAATTGATAGTCTCAATTGTCATCTCTCAATGCAACAACCTTGTGACATTTGCCAAATTGCAATTGATATGTTATACTATCTACAATGAAGAGCATGAGTAGCTATGGCTCTAGTGTGGTAGATAGTGATTGGGGTAGAGTGTCCATAGATATCAAGAGTAGTATTGGCAAGTCATATGATGTCAATGTCAGGCTACCCAAGTTTTTGCAAAGATATGAGTATGATATCACAAGTATATTGTCTAGATATGTCAATAGAGGTGTTGTAGATATATCAGTGAATATAGTAGGACTTAGGTCTATACGCAAGTTGCATGTAGATTGGGAGTTGGCTAGTCAGTATAGGCAGGTAGCCAAATTGGTTCGTACACAGTTTTTGTGTGATGATGATTGCAATGTAGTAGCGTTGCTTAGATCGCCCGAAGTATCTACTGTAGTATATGACGACAAAGTAGTGTTGCCTATTGTATTGCGGGCTACAGAGCAAGCATGCGTGGCACTAGACAAATTTGCCACCGATCAAGGCAGTCAACTGCTTGATAGATTGGTGCAGTTGATGTCCAAATTGACAGTTAATGTTGATCAACTTGTGCAAGTGCACGATGTACAATATCAAGAACTATACAGAGCAATTGATTGGATACAGCAGTTCAAGCAAGATTTGGTAGACAAACCAACTGGACGCAAGTTGGACTTGTTGTTGCAAGAGATACTGAGAGAGATAGTCAAGTTGGATGACAAATTGGGGTCAATTGAATCAACCAAAATTTTGATAGAATCCAAGTTGATACTACAATCTATCAAAGATACAGTGAGATTTGTAGAGTAGCAATCTTAGTTGTATGTACCACAACACTATATCTTAGCCAAATGCTAATTTGTACTGTATACCAAAGATTATCGTTGCCAAATTTGATTTTGCAGCAATTTATTAACTAGTCAACAAAGATGTCTAAACCGAATTTTGAAAGAGAAAACAAACTCAGTGCTTGTGGATCGCTATATATTATTACTGGAGCTTCTGGCGTAGGCAAGGGTACGATTTATGATGCGTTGTTGAAGATGGACATTGGACTTAACAAGTCCATATCAGTCACTACACGAAGTCCCAGAGTGTGTGAGCAACATGGTGTACATTACTACTTCTATACAGTAGAGCAGTTTGAACAAGCTTTGGCTCAAGACCACTTTTTGGAGTATGCTATGGTATATGGCAACTATTATGGTACGCCCAAACACGTTGTGTTAGACAACCTAGCACGCAATCAAGATACAATACTAGAGATAGATCTAGACGGAGCTCAACAAATCAAATCTAAGTATCAAGATGCTGTATGGATTTTTATAGTGCCGCCAGACTTTAAGACCCTTATGCATAGATTGCATAGTCGCAATACAGACGACGAAGATACTAAGCAATTGAGACTTAGTCTATACGAAAAAGAAATGGAAGTAGGTAGATTAGCTGACTACGTTGTAGTCAATGACCAGTTGCAACAATGCCTAGATATAATAGTAGATATAATACAATCCAAAAGAAAGCAAAATAGTCCAAATGATCTATTGCTTAGTTAGTGTATGTTGATTGAGCAAAGATGTATCTAAAAGGAGTAAGTATGGTTAATCCACCAATAGACAAATTGATAGACAAAGTAGGTTGCAAGTTTGCTTTGGTTACGCTAGTTGCCAAAAGAGCACGTTATGTAGTAGACAAATATCAAGATCAATTGGACGAATCCAATGAGACGGCTCTAACGCATGCAGCCAAAGAAGTGTACAAAGGTAGAGTTGAGCTTGTCAACGGCGATTAGCTAGTATGATGACTCAATCGCTTAGTTGAGCGTTTTGCAATTTGGAGGTGTATGCATGAACAGCACAATCTTGTCTAAATACAATCTTGACCAAAGTATCAATCGCAATGTCCTCGTGGGTGTGTGTGGCGGTATTGCTGCTTACAAAGCTTGTGATGTAGTGAGCGAATTGATTAAGGTAGGTTGCAATGTGCAAGTGGTGATGACGACAAGTGCTACTCAATTTGTATCTCCACTTGTTTTAGCAACTTTGAGCAGACGTAGTGTATCTGTACAGTCTGATGGTCTAGAGCATATAGAGTATGCCAAATGGGCAGATATAGTTGTGGTTGTGCCCGCTACCTACAACACTATAGCCAAGATAGCACATGGTATAGCTGACAACTTGCTTACTTGTACAATTGCAGCTACCAAATCTCAAGTATTGATAGCTCCTGCCATGAATACCCAAATGTACAAAAACCTTATTTACCAACACAATCAGGACAAATTAGTATTGTTTGGTTACAAGTTTGTGTTGCCTGACAGTGGAAGATTGGCTTGTGGTGACGACGGTATAGGCAAGTTAGCTACATTGCAAAATATTGTACAATCTATAGTAGACAATCTTGTAGGGTCTGGACACAATATTATTCAACCAAAGCTAGGGGTTGCTCAAAAGTTGCCAAATACTGTACCTAATGATACTGCAGTCCCTTTTAGGCAATATATTGATCAACTCAAAAGGGATATTGACACTCAATCGCACACAGCATCTACATGTAAGGTTGTCAATGACTCGGTCACACATGGTGATACACAACAATACAACACCGCACGTTTGGATGCGGCAGATCTATTAGCTCAAATCAAAAAACTCAAAGAGGATCTTCATACCAAAACTCAGCACAAACTTGAATCTGTAGATTTGTACAATATGCAAGATCAAGTGCGTCAAGATCAAGATCTAGTTGGCAAGACGGTATTAGTCACAGCGGGAGCGACAATTCAACATATAGATCCAGTAAGGTACATCAGCAACCACAGTAGTGGCAAGATGGGTTTGGCTATTGCTGACTGTGTACATAGACGTGGTGGCAATGTCATATTTGTGCATGGCAATATGTTGATACAACCCAATCCTAAGTATTTTAATATACGAGTTGAAACTACGCAAGATATGTATGATACTGTTATGTCGCAGTTGTATGCTATAGATATCTTCATTATGGCAGCAGCTCCAGCAGATTATGATACAATGGATAATGCAACACACAAGTTCAAGTCGCAAGAGTTGACACTATCTCTCAAGAAGACAGTAGATATAGCCAAACAAGTGGGCAAGATCAAACTAGAACATCAAAAATTGGTTATTTTTAGTGCTGAATCTCAAGATCTGCTAGTCAATTCTCGCATCAAATTGGTCACTAAGAGGGCAGATTTGGTAGTTGCTAATGATATTACTCAATCTGGAGCGGGATTTGGTGCAGATACCAATATAGTCACATTGATTAGCAACAAGCAAGAGACTACTCTACCCCTAATGTCTAAGCATGAAGTGGCAGACAAGATATTGGATTGCATAATAGCTTTGTAGACATATACTTGTATACTATGATATAATTAATGTAGACACAAGCTAAGATTGTAGGTTGTGTCTACATTGTGTATTGTGGTATATTATGTATACATTATTGAGTTATGTCAAATATTAAGTCTAACAACAATACAGATCAATACTTTGCTCAGGTGATAGTAGATGTGAGTGCTAGTGATATTGATAGAGTATTTGATTATGTGTGCACAGATGACTCTCATGTTGGATATAGAGTGCTCGTACCCTTTGGGGCTAGAGAGATAGAAGGGTATGTAATAGGTACAAAAAATACAACAGAGGTACCTATATCCAAACTCAAATATATAACCAAATATATAGATGATAGACCGTTGATATCGCAAGAATTGCTACAACTCAAAGATTATATGGTATGTACATGTGGTCTCAAGGTAGTGGATATTCTTAGATTGTTCATACCTGCACAGATGCGAGGTGGACGAATCAAAGAGCTCAATAGGGTAGCAATACAACTCAATCCAAAGTATACAATAGAGGATATAGACAACAAGACAATCAATACATCACGCAATCAACGAGATGTGTTTGGGTACATGTGTCAAGTTAAGACTTGTATGTTGTCCGATTTGTCCAAAGAGTACTCGGTATCTGCTATCAACAATCTAGTCAAACGTGATATATTTTTGAAGATTAGGCAACAAGTAGCTAGGACTCCGTACAAAGATATGGCATCTAGCAACTCTACGGTACAATTGACAGAGTTGCAGCAACAAGCTGTGAGCAACATATTGCAATATAACCACGAATGTTTGAATTGTACACAAGATACTAGTGGAGATCTTCTAACTAGACACAATACTGTAGTTTTGCATGGGGTCACAGGTAGCGGTAAGACTGAAGTGTATCTCAACCTCATAGCACATGTGCTGTCGCAGAACAAGACAGCTATAATGCTAGTACCTGAGATTAGTCTTACACCTCAAACATTGCGTATATTTAGAGGAAGGTTTGGTGATCAAGTTGCAATATTGCATAGCGGATTATCGGCAGGAGAGCGATTTGATGAGTGGCAACGTCTATTGAATGGTACTGCTAGTGTAGCAGTAGGTGCCCGAAGTGCTATATTTGCACCGGTATCCAATATAGGTATTATAATAATAGACGAAGAACACGATTCTAGTTATCAGTCCGAATCCAATCCACGTTACAATACCAAGTATGTGGCTCAATATAGAGCCACATACAACAATTGTTGCTTAGTATTGGGTAGTGCTACACCTTCTATTGAGACATATTATAATACCAGATTGGGCAACTACAAACTAGTGGAGATGTCATCTCGTGTCAATTTCAAACCCTTGCCTAATGTGGACATAGTGGATATGAAGAAAGAGATATTTGGAGGCAATGATAGTCCATTTAGTCAAGCATTATTACGAGGATTGCATCAATGTATGAAGACGCCGAGTGACAAGGCAATGCTCTTTCTCAACCGTAGAGGATACTCTAGTTATGTAATATGTAGAGAGTGTGGAGTAGTTGCTAGATGTACTGATTGTGATGTTAGTCTAGTGTATCACAAAGAGGATAATATACTCAAATGTCACTTTTGCAATTTGCGTTTTGCTATGCTTACTCATTGCCCAGCTTGCAAGTCCCAACATATTCGTAGGGGATTCGTAGGGACCGAGCAAGTAGTAGATAGACTCAAAGAATATTTTCCGCACATCAAAGTAGTAAGGATGGACAATGACACTACACAGAATAAAGATAGCCACCTCAAGTTGCTAGACGAATTTGGCAATGGTCAGGCACGTATATTGGTTGGTACCCAGATGATAGCTAAGGGACACGACTTTGGTCAGGTATCTTTTGTAGGTATAATTGATGCAGATATGAGTCTACATTTTGCTGACTATAGAGCGTGTGAACGTACGTATCAGTTGATTACTCAGGTATCAGGTAGAGCGGGCAGGGCGAATATTGAGGGCAATGTAGTATTGCAGACATATACGCCCAATCATTATACGTACAAATTTGCTGTCAAAGGGGATTATGAGGGTTTTTTTGATAAGGAGTGCAACTTGCGTGAAGTTACCAAATATCCACCATTTAGTACTATAATCAGGGTGTTGATATCTAGCGAAGATGAGGAGCGGGCACAGAGCCTACTCAAGGCTGTATTTGATCAAGTTGTATTATTACGCAATAGTATAGACACCCAAGCTAAGTTGACACATTCAGCATTTATATATCTAGCCTGTATGCGTAGTCCTGTCAAACGCATACAGAACAAACACCGAATGCAAGTTTTGATGCGTGTAATACCATCGTTTGCAGCACAAATATCTCTCAAGATATTTGAAATAGTCAAAGGACATACAGACAAGATTAGTATATTTGTAGAAATCAATCCAAGCAATTTGAGCTAGTTGTATCTCGTTAGAGATGTATATTTGGCAAAATGGTCAAAAACTTGGGACTAACTATACTAGCAATAGTATGATATAAGATATTAATAACAGAGGAGTTTGACAATATATGGCCATTCGCAAAGTTGTACAGATAGGTGATCTAGTGTTGCGACAAGTCGCCAAACAAGTCGTGTCATTTGATGATAGATTGCATACGCTTATAGACGACATGATTGATACAATGTTTGAGCAAGATGGAGTGGGTCTCGCAGCCAACCAAATAGGCGTACTCAAGAGAGTGTTTGTAGTGAGCCCAGAACAAGACAAAGTATTCGAATTTGTCAATCCAGTCATAGTCAATACTAAAGGGACATGGACATTTGAAGAGGGTTGTCTTAGTGTGCTAGGTACCAAAGGATATGTAGAACGTCCTAGTGAGTTGACCATTGTAGCTCAAGATAGGTATGGCAAAGAGTTTGAGATGCAAGCGGACGGACTGCTGGCTAGAATAATACTACATGAGTATGACCACTTAGATGGTATACTCTTTGTAGACAAAACAATCAAGCCACTCCACTTAAATGAGGTGGTTGATGTGCCTATGGTATAACTCAGATGGCATTACTTGGGCAATATTACACAAAGATATTGGTGCAAAATACAATATACACTATATTGACAACATGATGACAGTACTATATACTTGTATGCATGGATATAAAGAAAAAACGTATAGTTTTTATGGGTACGCCGCAGTTTGCAGTACCCAGTCTTATTATGTTGATAAGCAAAAGGTACAATGTTGTGGCGGTGTATACGCAATTGGACAAGCAGGGCAACAGGATGCAAGTTTTGCCTAGTCCGATCAAGGCATTGGCTAATTGTCACAATATACCTGTATTGCAGTTTGACAAAATCAAATCTCCCGAAGGCGTGCAATCTCTGAAGGATCTTCAACCTGATATAGTGATCACTGCTGCTTTTGGGCAATTGCTTACACAAACAATACTAGATATACCTACATTGGGCGTATACAATGTGCATGCATCGCTTTTGCCACAATATAGGGGTGGATGCCCTATACATTGGTGTATTATAGAAGGCAATCACAAATCTGGCATAACTATTATGCGTACAGAGAGAGGTCTTGACACTGGACCTATATTGTTGCAAGTACCTACAGAGATAGAGTCTCATCACACTTATGACGACATATACACTGTACTATCACAATTAGGTGCTACAGCATTAGAGGAATTTCTTAATAGTTTTGACCAAATAGTACCACAACCTCAACAAGATAGTATATCAAGCTATCACCCAATAATACGCAAACAAGATGGCAAGTGTGATTGGACTAAGTCAAGTATAGATGTACACAATCATATCAGAGGTGTTACGAGTACACCTGGTGCATACACATATTTGAATGGTCAACTAATCAAAATATGGAGATCTCAAGTATCAGATCTTCAATCTCAAACGACACCTGGCCAAATATTGTATGCCGACAGCAACAATGGTCTAGTGATAGGATGTGGTAGCGGATGTATAAAAGTGTTAGAATTGCAATTGTCAAACAAAAAAAAACTAAGTATTAAGGACTTCTTCAATGGCAATAAGTTGCCTATAGGCAGTATATTGGGTGGATAAATGGACTATTTGGATATACAATTGCAAGGTGTGGATACTAGAGGCAACTCCAAATATTATGCTTTGAGGGACTTTTTGGGATCTACGGTGATATTATACTTCTATCCTAAGGATAATACGAGTGGTTGCTCAACGCAGGCTCAGGATTTTAGAGATGTTGTAAGTATTATTGGCGACAGAGCTGTGATAGTTGGTGTTAGTCCTGATAGTGTCAATAGTCACACTAAGTTTAGGGACAAGTATCAACTCAACTTTGTGTTGCTGAGCGATGTGGACAAGCGACTGGCAAACAATTTTGGGGTATGGGTGCCAAAGTCTATGTATGGCAGGCAATATATGGGCATATTGAGATCTACTTTTGTATTAGATACTCATGGTACTATAGTGCATGAGTGGCGAAATGTCAAAGTCAAAGATCATGTATCTCAAGTGCTTGAATATATTGATAACAATACCTAATTCGGATAGTCTCATACACCAACTACTGCTTATTAGTCAATTAATCAGTGTCTATTTTTAATGAATGTATACAATCTCAAAGTAGTATATACAATACTCAATAGTGTGTATCGTGATTGCAAGTTTAGCAATATTGCACTCAATTCGGTTCTCAAGAGTGATAACAATTGTGATACTGCAAGTGTCACGCACATGGTATATGGTGTGCTTAGGTACGATGTGCAATTGCAATACCTAATTGATACACTCACAACTAAGTCACCAAAACCTAATCTCCTCGTATTGCTTAAGATGGGATTGTTTGCATTGCGGTATACCAATACTCCACAATACGCAACTATCAACAATTGTGTCAACTTGGCTAGATTGATACACAAAGGTGGGGTCAATAATTTTGTCAATGCAATCTTGCGTAAGTCTTGCGAGGTGCAACTACCTGCATTAGATACCTCTGTACATAGTCTCAGTATCAACTATAGTTATCCCGAATGGGTGGTGCAATTGATAATGACTGACTACGGCATTGATACTGCCACGCAGTTCTTGGGATATGTACCTACATACAAGACTCACATAAGACACAATCCTACAACTACAACTAGAGATGAACTGTATCGCAATTTGGTACGGTATGGTGAAGTGCACAAGTCAAGTCTAGGTCTGTATGTAGAGGCAAAGCATCTCAACAACTGCGACAAGAGTCTATATGCTATACAGTCGCTTGCATCCATGATGATAGTCAATGCATTGGGTCAAGACTTGTCCTGCAATGTTTTGGACTTGTGTGCGGCTCCTGGTGGCAAGTCTGTATATTTTGTCCACAACAGTCCCAATAGCAATATAGTTGCTTGTGATATACATGCTCACAAACTACCATTGATTAGCAACTATGCCAAGTCAATGGGTGTGTCCCAACAGGTACAAGTGTTGCTCAACGATGCTACAGTGTACAATCCTGATTTTGAGTCTAGATTTGATATAGTATTGTGTGATGTGCCTTGTAGTGGACTAGGCATGGTGTACTCCAAGCACGAAATTGTATTGACTACTACTATGCAAGATATACAGCAGTTGACTATAATACAATCCAAAATACTGTCTAATGCGGCACGTTATGTGAGATCGGGTGGACGAATACTCTATAGTACTTGTACCATAACTATAGCTGAGAATGAAAGTGTTGTGCGACAATTTTTGAAGACGCACTCTGACTTTGAGACCGTTGTTGTTGACAATCAATATGTACATTCGGACGACGAGGGGTATATTAGACTATGGCCACATCTGCATGGCACAGATGGATTTTTTGCGGCAGTATTGACAAAAAAATATGAACAAAAAACTATTGCTAGATTGTGATATACAAGAGTTGGGGGAGATTGTGTCAAGTTGCAATCAGCCCAAATTTAGGGTAGAGCAGTTGAGAGACTGGTTGATTAGAGGTGTAGACTTTGACTCCATGACCAATTTGCCTAAGAGTTGGTTGTCTACACTGCGTCAAGACTATTTGGCACAAAGTGTCAAAATTTTGGACAAGCAAGTATCAAAAGATGGTACCTGCAAGTACCTTTTTGGATTGCAAGACAACTGTACTGTTGAGAGTGTCTACTTGCCCAATAAGTATGGCAATACTGTATGTGTATCTAGTCAAGTCGGATGCAAATTTGATTGCAAATTTTGTGCTTCTGCTTTAGCGGGGTATAGTCGCAATTGTACACCGGGTGAGATACTTGGACAGGTGATTGCGGTCAATGCGGAGCAAGGTGGTACTGTTGACAATAGGGCAGTTGGCAATATAGTGTTGATGGGTAGTGGTGAGCCATTGGACAACTATGACAATGTGGTCAAATTCTTGAGACTGGCAATATCTCAAGATGGTATAAATTTTGGCAATCGCAATATCTCAGTATCTACATGTGGGTTGGTTGACAAGATAGAACAATTGGCTGATCTCAACTTAGGTATAACTCTGTCCATATCACTGCATGCAACTACTGACGATAGTAGACGACAAATAATGCCAGTAGCCAAAGTATATACAGTGCAGCAAGTCATAGAGGCTGCCAAATATTACTTTGGTAAGACTGGGCGTAGGATAGTGTTTGAGTACATAATGATCAAAGACCTCAATACTTATCCTAGCGATGCATTGAGATTGGCTAACTTTGTACGGAATATGTCTAGTCATATCAATCTTATACCACTCAACTGGGTAACCGAACGAGAGTTGCAAGGGCTATCCAAGATTGAGGCACTCAAGTTCTGTAGGCAACTCAATGAGCTAGGTGTGTCCGCTACCATAAGACGAACTCAAGGTAGCGATATAGACGGAGCCTGTGGGCAGCTTCGCAACAAGTTTGACGCCAAGATTAGGCAGGCTATGTCTACCTAAATTATAATTAAAGGAGCACTATGCAATTCAAACTATGTAGACTAGTCTAGTTATTGATAAAGATGAAGGACAAGACCTCTGCAGCCTCTGTGGACAACGGTTCACCCCCCCCCTCCCACACACACATTTGACGCATGGTAAACATGATACCAAATAGCGCTGATATCTACAAAAATGGTTGTTATGTTTTTGGTTGGGACATATCTCAACTATATAAGTTTGGTGCTAAATACCGTAAACTTCTTGCAACACGAGCAGATACGGATAGGACAAGAGATGTATGGTTTATTGCTCACTCAAATTTGAATGATTCAAAGAATGAATACGGAACATATGAATACTTCATTGATAAAGAATATATTACTGAAACATATCGAGATAAATTTAAGATGAGGAGAGTCTATCAAGATAGACGTGATAGAATAGTTATGGTTATTATATCTTCTTAGGTGTGTATCAAATGGAGTCAATGCAATATGAAAAGAGCTGTATTGTATATCGCCGCACGAGCGACTGCTATCCTATCAAACAACAAAATTGATACAATAATACAGCAAAGCACTCCTAGTATAGCGAGGCATAATCCAAACTCCAACAAAACTGTACTTGATATGATTAAACTGTGCTTGCTTAGCATAATACTAAAGTATGAAGAGTAATATATATTGGAGTATTGCATTAACTATCTTGTTGATTTGTTGTTTTGTATACAATGGTGTTGCTAATTCGGTTGCAAACCTATCTACCCAATGTTTGGGACAATTGCTAGTTGTAGATAAAGGATACAACAAAAGTTTGCCATTGCACACTCTCAATCTTACAACATCCAAAGTAGAGGCAAATATTACCGAACTGATTTGGACGCCAATCAATAATATCAATGTAGATACATACTTGATATATCGTGTCAAAAGTATCAAGACCAATGGATTGTTTTATCTGATGTTGCAATCTATATCTGATGCTACACTAGTAGGTAGTACTCATACTACCAAATTTGTAGATAGCAATATTGTACCAGGTGAGACTTATACTTATTTTGTCAAATATATAGATGACAAGGGCGAGACTTATTCTACAACAGGAGCAGTTGTAGTTAGCAATCCTATCGCTTGATTGTTGACCAAATTGTAAATTGATTGTATAATTGAAGGTGAGATGAAGTACGCTTATATTAGCTTGAAGTATATGCACAAGAATTGGCTTGTGTATTTTGTGATAAGTATTTTGCCAAGCATAATATTGGGTATATATTCTACACCGTTTAATATAGCTACTTTTTGGATCAAATACAAAGAGTTGCATACTGTCAATTTTGGTAGTATGTTAGGGCTATTGTTCAATGTAAACAACATCATTTATGTATATCCGCTAATAGCAATAGCCGTACTTGTGGTGATGAGTAGTAGCATGTATTACAATACAATGGAGCAGCATCTCAAAGTGGGTAGGTTGTCGTTGGATAGACCTATCATGGGTATCAATTATACAATTATACCTGTTGTGATTAGTCTATCTATCTTTGTAGTTGTAGTCGTCTTGCTCAAGATAATTATAGCTAGTATATCTTATGTGATACACGAGACTTTGCATCAACGTCTAGACCCTATAGTTGTCAATATGATAATGGCTATTGTAGCTATATTGTTGATATTTGTATCAATTGCACTATTTTTGTCCATGATACTTTGGATACCTAGCTTGATTATGAGTGGTTACAAATTCATGGACATGATGGTATATTGCCTACGTCTAGTACAGAGCAACTTTTTGCATATATATTTTTCTGTGATTATGCCTATGATAGTGACTGTGATAGTATCTATATTGCTGTCGCTCTTGAATATAGAGTGGATTATCTTCTTCTTCAATATATTTGTGTATTTGTTTTGGATAATGTATCTACAGACTTTTAGTATGGTTGCATATTTTGCATTGACTAATATAGAGATATTGGATTAGGGTAGTATGCACAGTACAAAAATGATGATAAAAAAATAATAGTTTGCTCTAGGCAAATCTAATTAGATTACAAGGAGTTTTTTTGCTCAAAAATTCGTTCAAAATATTTTTTGACAAGCTTGGCTTGTTGTGGCCATTGCTGATATACTTGTTGATTGTATCTTGTATACTCGTAGCTTTTGGTATGCAATTTTTGTGGTATTTTGGATCTAGACTTGAAGCCTTAGGTGTATTTGAAAATATTGACAACATAGTACACAGTAGCGATACCGACAATCTTGTGGTAAACTTGCAGAGTTTTGTTGTCAATATTGTAGATATCCTCAACTTTGAGTATATAGACTTCTTTGGTAGTTTGTTTTTTGCATTGTTGGTTATGTTGACAGTAAGTAGACTATTTTTTGGTTTGTATCAAATACCACTAGCTACCTCTATATACAACAAGATGCACATGGATGCTGATATTGAATTCTTGACAATATTTGCCTCTTCTGTAGTTAGATCTGTCAAGTATACTATCAATAGGCTTGTATTTGCATTATTTTTTGATTTGTGCATGGTAGCATTACTTGTAATTGGTTTGTTTGTGTTGAGAGAGTTAGATGCTGTAGAGTATGCACTGTTTGTGCTTGGATTGATATTTTTGATTCTGTTGGCATTGAGACAAACCCTAGTTAGTTGTTGGGTAGGTAGTGTAGTATCAGCTCAACTACAACCTAACGAAGCGTTTGTGTATGGTGTACGCAAAGTTTCACGTAGATTTTGGACGGTTTATTTGTGGCACTTTGTTGTATCAATTGTGCTAATAACACTCAATGTATCATTGGCTATACCTACACATAATTTTGGTTTGATTATAACATTGCCTATTACTGTATTATTCTATACTATATTGGATATCACAGTATATACAATTTTGGACAACAAGGACTATTATATCAACGGCAAGCTATACAAAAGTGAAAGTCACTAGTTGTACAAATATTGTATATCTGAGTAAAGTTTGTGTACTGTATCTATCCAGACAAATATTGATTGCTTGGATAGATACAGTGTATATTGGTACAATTTATAATATTATTAGTTGTGTATGCGTATAATTATATTACAATGAGAATTTGGTACAAGATGGATACCGTAGGCAGTATATACGCACCTACAGCTAATCTGGCTTGGAGTGGCGTTTTTAGACTGTCGGCAGTACTCAATCAATGTGTTGATGCCGACTTGTTGCAACAAGCTTTAGATGATATTATGACTAGATTTCCTTATTTTAGAGTCAATCTAAAACAAGGGGTGTTTTGGCACTATCTAGAAGAGAGTTCTAACAGACTAGTAGTACAATCAGATTGCCATTATCCGTGCCAACCGTTTGCTATGTATCACAAACAAGATCTTATGCGTATCTTGTACTCCAAACACCGTATATCTGTAGAATTTTTTCATGGTTTGACTGATGGCGGCGGCGGGTGGATATTTGTCAAAACTTTGTTGCGTAGATACCTAGAATTGTCTGGTGTGTCAATTAGTGGATATCAGGGATGTATCAATTGGCGTGAGAGACCCAAATTGCACGAGAGTGCAAATGCATACAATATTGTATATAATCCTTCCAAAGGAATTAATACTCGTAGCACACCCAAAGCCTGGAAGCTAGAATTGCCTCAGGCTCTAGGTAATGTGTATTATCTAACTCACTTTGAGTTGGAGTATAATAGACTCAAATATACTGCTAGACAGCACAACTGCAATGTCAACGAATTGATGCTTAGCTTGATTGTATACACCCTGATTTGTCTAAAGAGATGTAGTCATACGAATAATACTAAACAAATAATTGTCAATGTGTCTTATGATTTGAGACGCAAGTTTGGCATAATGTCTATGCGTAATTTTTTTGGTTATGCATTGTTTGATATACAAGATACTTTGACATTTGATAGTGTAATCAAGCAAGTGCAAACAAACTTGCACAAAGTAGACAAGGACTATTTGATCAAGTGCATCAATACCAATGTAATGGCACACGACAGTTGGATTGCCAAAATAATGCCTCTGATATGGAAACAACCGATACTCAACATAGGCTACAAGCTCTATGGCGAAAAACTAGCTAGTATTAGCTACTCTAATTATGGACAAGCTATTGTACCCAAAGAATTTGGCAATCATATAGATAGATTGGAGTCCAGCAATGGAGTGGCTAAATCAGGTAGACTTATAGAGGCGTCCACGATTACTTTTGGCAACAAAACAGTGTTGACTATTTGTGTCAAGAGCGAAAGCGTAGTCCTAGAGCAACAATTAGCTCAGTTGCTCAATATTTTGGATTTGACACCTAAGGTCAGTAGCAATAGATATTGTTAATTCATGCATTACAAATAATTTGCAATACCAAGCTTAAGATGTTTGTTATTCTTTAGCAACAAACAAGCTTTATTAATTATATTACAAATTTTGAGTTGACTATGATTTATACTAGATGTGACAATTGCAATATATTGATGGATGTTAGTCATGAGATTTGTCCAATATGCAAGACCAATCTGGTCAACAAAGCTACAACTACGCCATATGAGTATACCCAATTGCCAAACAAATTGACAATCTCACATATCAGATATTATACTATAATATACAAGATACTGTTGTGCGCATGCTTGGCTATCACTATTGCCAATTTGATTGTGCTAATGCACAGTGGCAGCTTGACTTTGGTTGTATTTTTGCTCTGTGTAGCGACAGTTGGCATGTTGTATTTAGGCTTGCATAGATTGATATTGTCTGTTGTACACAATGTTGGACTGGGATACAAATACTTGGCAATATTGATGTGTAGTGCAGTGTCATTGTGTGTATTATTAGATCTCTACGACTATGCTATTGATTGGAGTTGGTATATAGCATTGCCAATCATACTGTTGTTGGGTAGTGTATTGTGTATGAGTGTAGTTGTATTATCTAGATCTGTATCTACCAATGCTGTGCTCAATGTTTTGGTCATGTCTATTACAGGAGTGGTCGTTGATGTTGTGACATTGACAAGCAAGCCTCACAATACTAGTTTGTTGTTAGTCAACTGTATCTATCTATTGATTGAGTTGAGTTTTGCGGTATATATAGTGTTGTTTAGATACAATGAGTTTAGGACCACTGCACATGCCAAATTGCATTTTTAGGAGTTGATTGTAATGTTGAGATATCTTACTGCTGGTGAGTCTCACGGCAAAGCACTTGTGGGTATATTGGATGGGTTGCCTAGAGGATTGACTCTAAATATAGACATTATCAACCATGAGTTGTACTTGCGTCAAACTTCTTATGGTAGGGGCAATCGCAAAATTGTAGAGAATGATACAATAGAAATATTAGCGGGTGTGCGTGGAATGGTGACAACAGGCAACCCCGTGGCCTTTGTAATCAACAATGTGGATCATTGGCAATCTATATTAGATCCAATTGATGGCGATAATACTGCCAGAAGTATCAATAGACCTAGACCCGGTCATGCTGATATGCCAGGCATGCACAAGTACGGTATCAATGATGCTAGAGATGTCTCAGAGCGAGCTAGTGCTAGAGATACGGCTACAAGATGTGCTATAGGTAGTATATGCAATCAATTGCTACAGTCAATAGGAATCAATCTATATGCGGCTATATTAGAGATAGGCAAGGTCAAAGTTGATGTAGACATACATCAACTCAAAAAATACAATCATACAGACATATATGGTATCTTTGACAAAGATACCTCTACACAAATCAAGAGAGAGATAGACAATGTGAGACTCTCTAGAGATACAGTTGGAGGCAAAATAGCTCTTGTAGCTAACGGTGTGCCCATTGGATTAGGGTCTTATACTCAACATGATCTCAAGCTAGATTGCATAATTGCTGCATCATTGATTAGCTTGCAAACAGTCAAGAGCGTGGAGTTTGGTATAGGCAACCGGGTAGTAGATGTGTATGGTAGCCAAATGCAGGATGCTATGTACTATGACGAATTTGGCAACATTAGACACAAAAGCAACAATGCTGGTGGTATAACTGGTGGTATGTCCAATGGTAATGACATAGTTGTGCAATGCAGCCTCAAACCCATACCTACGGTACTCAAGGGTATACCTACAGTGGACTTGTCAACCAAGACTAATGAGATAAGTATGTACGAGCGGAGTGATATATGTCATGTCCCTGCGGCACTAATTGTAGCCAAGAATATACTAGCATTTGTACTAACTAGAGAGTTGCTTAACCATACTGGTGCCGTTACAATGCAACAACTAGCGGATAGACTCAAATAAATACAGATCAATCAACATCTTCAATTTGATTCAAAATACCTAGTAGTTGAATTGGTGATTGAATGTTGATTGTTTGTTTTGGTTTGATCTACATTGAGCATATATTATGAACATACCACAATTTGACAAGAATACAATAATAGGCAATTTGAGACAGGATATACGACAGTTGCTTGCGTCTGATTCGCATTATGCAATAGTTGATAGCAATTTGTACCAATTGTATCCAGCATTATTTGAGGGGACTTGTCCATACATCGTTACAAGTGGTGAGCAATCCAAGACAATCAATACTGTGCATGATATAATATTGGATATGTTAGAACGCAATTGCAATCGTGATACTACAGTACTATCAATAGGTGGTGGTACGGTGAGTGATATTGCTGGATTCGTGGCGTCTATCTACATGAGAGGGGTGGATTGGATCTGTGTGCCTACTACACTATTAGCTCAAGTAGACGCTAGTAGTGGTGGCAAGACAGGTGTAAATGTCTTCAATTACAAGAACATGATAGGGAGCTTTTGGTTGCCCAAAGTAGTGTTGTGTGATATAACATTGTTAGCCTCGTTGCCCCAACGTGAATGGTTGAGCGGTATAGGTGAGATTGTCAAGACTAGTTTGCTCAATGCTGAATTGTGGGAGTATCTCAATGCCAATCTGAATCAGCTTGTAGATAGGCAAGCAGATGTAATATCTGACATAGTCAATGCTTGTATATCAATCAAGTCTAGCATAGTTGCATTAGATCTTCATGATGTGGGTGCAAGACGCAACCTCAACTTGGGGCACACTATGGGACATGCTCTAGAGACTTGTGGTGAGTTTGAACTGAGTCATGGCGAATATGTGCTATTGGGTATCACACTGGAGAGTATGTTGTTTGCAGAGTATATCAATCCCGAATACCTAGATAATATTCGTCTATTGTTATCCAAAGTTGCTCCAACCATGCCTAAACTAGATCTGGACAAGATAGTTGCAATAGCTAGCAAAGACAAGAAGAACAAATCGGACAAGATAGTTTTTGTTGTTCCTGTAGATATAGGGCAAGTCCAACATTTGGAGATGTCTCAACTACAACTCAAACAGAATCTAAAAGAAATAATCAAAAATAATTTGTTGTAACACCCAATTACAATCTTAACTAATGACAAAACATCTATACATTAGAGTCCCAGCAGACAAGAGTATTAGTCATAGAGCAATTATACTCAACGCATTGAGTGGTGGTCGTGCCAAAGTGCACAATATCTTGTTGTCTCAAGATGTATTAGCAACTCTTGATTGTGTACAGCGTCTAGGATGTGCGGTTGATATAGAAGGGACAACTGCTACTATACGAGCTATAAGCAACTTGTATAGTGATATCGTTTTGGATTGTTGCAATAGTGGTACCACAATGAGGCTTATGGCAGGGTTTTTGGCTAGTGTTGCTGGTTGTAATACTAGATTGATAGGAGACAATAGTCTTAGTAGGCGTCCTATGATGCGTGTGGCTGAGCCATTGAGGGATAGAGGAGCAGATATAGTTGATACAGATGGTACTGCACCATTGACCATCTATGGCAAATCTTTGCAGTCCCTCACGTATACGATGCCTATAGCAAGTGCTCAAGTCAAGTCTGCTATATTGCTATCTGGATTGAAAGCTAGGGGTGATACTATAGTACATCAACCCAACTTTAGCCGCAATCATACGGAGTTGATGATGCAAGCTATGCGTTGTGATATAGTGATGGATCAACTCACTATCAAACTCAATCCATGCAAAGTACATGCCAAAGATATTAATGTGCCTGGCGATATGTCTAGTGCCGCTTTTTGGATGGTATTGGCTATTGTTAGACCAGGTACGATTATTACATTGCAAGACGTATGTGTCAATCCAACAAGGATAGGTATATTGCAAGTATTGGACCAAATAGGTGCCAATTACTTGGTGCACAACAAAAAAAAGGACATAGAAGATATAGCTGATATTACGGTAGAATATACACCTTATCTCAAGCCTTTTGTGATAGGCAAAAGCATGATACCCTATCTGATAGACGAATTGCCTATACTTGCATTGCTTGCCTGTTACTGTGACGGCACATCTACAGTACATGATGCACAAGAGTTGCGAGTCAAAGAGACTGATCGTATATCTGCTATTGTGCACAACTTGATAGCTATAGGAGCTGACATCACCGAAACTCAATATGGATTCATAGTCAAGCCGTCACGCTTGCATGGCAATGTCACTGTAGATTCTAGGTTTGATCATCGTATAGCAATGACAATGGAGATAGCCAACATACTGTTAGGCAACATAACAGTAATTGACAAGAGATGTATAGCTGTGAGTTATCCCAATTGGAACGAGGATTGTGCCAAATTTGTTGGAGTGTATCAATGAGAGTGTTACTAATAAATGGTCCTAATATGTCAAGACTAGATATACGTGGCGACAAGTACAATGCTAGCTATACACAACTTGTAGCCACAGTATCTAAATACGCCCAAGATTTGGATATACATGTAGATTTTGTGGTAAGTGATATAGAGGGTGAACTTGTCAAATGCATAGGTGAGAGTCTTCATGATGCTATAATAATCAATGCAGCTGCCTATAGCCACTATAGTATAGCTATAAGAGATGCTTTGGAGAGTTACAAGGGCAAAAAGATAGAAGTTCATATGACCAATATATACGCTAGGGAGAGCTTTAGGCATAAGTCTATGTTGTCTAGTGTGGTAGATGGTGCGATAGTGGGGTTTGGAGTTCATAGCTATGTATTGGCATTGTATGCTCTGGTGTCAATATGAAGACTAATAGTATAGCAATCATAGGTTTGTCAGGCACATTCAAGACTACAGTGGGACAAATCTTAGCCAAGCTTTTGGGGTGGCAATTTGTAGATATTGATAGGCGTATAGTTGAGCAACAAGGTATGTCAATCAAGGATATATTTGAGTTGCACGGCGAAGATTATTTTAGACGGGTAGAAAGCATGCAGATACTTGATGTGTCTAAGTGTACCAATACAGTTGTAGCTACAGGTGGTGGCGCTGTATTGGATGAGATTAATATGCAACTGTTGAATGAGTATACTATTGTATGGTTGGACAGCGATGTCCAATCTATACATGATAGACTTCAATGTGACAATACTAGACCGTTGTTGCATGGTGATATGATGGTCAAGTTGCACCAAATGTACAGAGATAGGTATCAGATGTACAAACGATACGCTAATATACATATACTCAACTCAGAGATGACTAGCTTGGAGACAGCACGAGTGACATACTCTCACATAATTGAAAAAAAACCGGATACACCTACAGTATCAGGCGCCAAAAAAACTAATTGGGACTCATATAGTAATAGTGCCAAGATAGACTCTTCTACATTGTATGTTGTAGCCACTCCTATAGGCAACTTAGGTGACATTACTAGACGTGCTGTAGACTTGTTGCATAATGTGGATTATATAGCTTGCGAAGATACTAGGATAGTCTTACCACTGTTTGGCAAGTACAATATCAACAATGCTAAGATATTTAGTTGTCACAAATTCAATGAAAATATTGCAACAACAAAAATCCTCAATATATTGCAACAAGGTGGTAGTGTAGCTCTAATTAGTGATGCCGGAACTCCCTGTATAAGCGACCCAGGCTGTACATTGGTGCAAGCGGTAAGGCAAGCAGGCTACACCGTAACAACCTTGCCTGGCGCTAGTTGTGTGATAGCTAGTGTATCTATATCTGGATTTGGTGGAGATTGGGCATTTTTTGGATTCATGCCTAGGACCAACAAGTTGGCCAAATTGATTGTCAGCAAGATGCAATCTTTGGTTGTATCCAATTATGTATTGTTAGAATCTCCCAATAGGATATTGGATACATTAGCGTATCTACATGACAATTTGCCCAATGCACAATACATGGTGGCCAAAGAGTTGACCAAACTACATGAGTATTCTACGGTTGGTATGTATAAGCAAGTCATAGATGACTTGAAGACAAATACTATTGCAACCAAAGGCGAATACACGATAGTTGTACAGCCCAATTATAGTGTACAAGTTGACAATAATGATGATATATCTATAGAAGCATTGTTGTGCGACCAAATAGTCAAGGGCAAAGATGTCAAGCAAGCTATAGCGCACTTAACAAGCAAAAAATATAGCAAGAACGAGTTGTATCAAGCATCTCTCAATCTCAAAAAGCTGTTGACTGTCAGCTAAGTTATTGACGATTATGTTGCTAATAGTCATGTTTAAGCAATTTCTTGAGACACTGGAGTGAACAACTAGGATACATATGGATTTGATAATTAGTTGTGGGCAGTGAGACAAGACATTTGCTTAACTATAAAGATACATTATCAATTGCAAACTGGTTAGTTTGACATTTTGTGTACCAATTTGGTACAATAGACATGTATGAAAAGATTCATAACACGGGCGACACTATTTGTTGCTACTATAGTTTTTTTGTTAATAATAGCTATAGTGTTGATATTGACATCTAGAGTTGAGGTGTACATATCTGTAGTCGTATCTATAGTAGTGTTGTTGATAGTTTGCCTAGTGATAGTATGGGTTGTAGTGGACTATATATTTTTGTTCAAGCCACTGTATCAGATCAACAATGGAGCGGACGAGATAGTCAAAGGCAATTATAGTACACGGCTACAGATATACAAAGGTGAATTAGGTATAATCAAGTTGACCAATAGCATCAATAAGATAGCGTTAGACTTTGAAAATTTGGAAGATATGCGCAAGTCTTTTGTAGCTAGTGCTTCTCATGAGCTACGGTCGCCATTGACAAGTATGCAGGGGTTTTTGCAAGCTATTATAGATGGCACTGTCAATACACCAGAAGATAGAGAAAAATACCTTAGTATAGTTTACAACGAGACCAAACGCCTATCTAGTCTTATCAATAGTATGTTGGATTTGTCTAGGATGGAATATGGCAATATAGACTTGGTATACAGTAGTTTCAAAATACACGATGTCATTGAGCATGTTGTAGACAGATTTGCACCAACTCTACTCAAACGCAACAGCAAGATATTGACGTCATTCTCTACGCATAGTGTTATAGTTTATGCCGATAAAGAAAAGATAATACAAGTACTCATCAACCTTATTGACAATGCTATCAAATATTCACCAGATTTTTCAAAAATTAATGTAGACACATATATACATAACAAGAGAGTGTACATATTAGTCAAAGATAGTGGCGTAGGAATAAGCAAAAAGGATCAGCAATTTATCTGGGACAAGTTTTATATGGTGGACAAGGCAAGGACATCCAACAAGTCTCAACCTAGCACGGGGTTGGGATTGAGTATAGTCAAGAAGATTATACAAGATCACAAGGAGACTATCTGGGTAGAGTCTAGTCCTGGCAATGGATCAACATTCACCTTTACGCTCAAGATAGTTGGTTCTAAGCCAATTGCCAAAAAGTAATATGACGGCAATGACTTGCGTATATCAACAATATACTACACGAGATCAGTCCAAGCAAGCATACTTATTGATGTTGCATAGATGCAGAGCGATTGCTATGTATAGTATAGTTGCTTTGGCTACAAGCCTGACCGTACAGTTGATGCTCAATCAATTGCAGTTGTTGACTATTGTTTTGAGCAATTTTGGTCTGTTGTTGATTGTTCTAATTGTGTATATCAAGCTTAATAGTGTATACAACTATAATACAAGACAATTGTGTTATGTAGTGCAAGATGGTTACTTTGTTGTATTGCATGTGGGTATATTTGATAGAGTATTGTATAGAGCAGGTTTGGATAGTATAGTTGGATTTGTTTTGTATGACGCAAATCACAATTGGGATACATCTAAGACAATCAATTGTGTTACCAACTCTGTTGACAAAGTGTATCAATTGTGTTTTGATTACTTGGGGACTCGTACAATAGTATTGTGTCAACTAGATCAACATATGCACTCCATTGTTGCTCAATTGTACTATGCACTGCTTGAAGTCTAACTATGTTGCCAAAAATATTGCAAAATTATATATATCTAGACAATGCAGCCACGGTCAAATGTTTTGAAGAGGTCAACAAAGTGTCGTTGCAGGTAGAACAAGACTATTGGTACAACTCGTCAGCGTTGTACCAACCTAGCTTGGTTGTATCAGATTGCATAGAGCGAGCTAGAGAGCAAGTTGCCAAATCTTTGGATGTTGCCGCACAAGATATATACTTTGTCGGTAGTGCTACCGAAGCCAATAATTGGGCTATAAACAAAGGTATCAAAGATAAGAATGGCAAAGTCTTGTATAGTATTATAGAACATGCTTCGGTTAGTACTACTGTACAAAATCTGTCTACAACTAGTCAACAAGTATTGATAGATAGTCAAGGACGTGTAGATCTACTGGACTTGCAATCCAAGCTGACGACGGATACTACGCTAGTTAGCATAGCTCACGTATGTGGCAACAGTGGGGTAGTCAACAATATATCAGACATATCCAAGCTAGTCCGCAAACTAGCTCCTAAGGCAATACTACACAGTGATGGGGTACAAGCTTGGTGCAAGTGGGATTATAGCCTAGTTGATCTAGATGTGGATATGTATACTGTATCGGCTCATAAGATAGGTGGCAAAAAAGGCTTGGGTATCTTGTATATACGCAAGGGACTCAACATATCGTCGTTGATCAATGGTGGGGGGCATGAGAGAGGCAAACGTGCGGGTACAGTCAACAATTCTAGCATAATATCACTACCTTGTGCTATAGATGCTTACCGGTCGCAACCTATGTCACATTATCAAGTTATGCATGATTATATCAAAAGTAGCTTGAAGAATATAGATATATTGATGTTGCCTACAGATTTGCCACATATATTTGTAGTATGTTTTGGAGGTTTGCGTGCTGAGATACTACAACGGCAACTTTGTGACCAAGGCGTAATTGTAGGAGTAGGTTCGGCGTGTTCGGCAAAAGATAAAGTCAACAAAATACTCAGTATACGCAATATAGATAGGTATTATCTCAATGGTGCTATCAGAATAAGTCTTGGACCACACAATACTATGCAAGAAATACAACAAGCTTGTGACACAATATTGAGGATAGTCAACAATGTCTAACACAATACTTATTAGATATGGCGAATTGCATCTCAAAGGTAACAATAGGGGATACTTTGAAAGACGTCTTATACAGAATATTAGGGATAGTTTGAGCGATATAGAATGTTCTTTGACCGTCGGGGTGGGTAGATATTATGTTGACAATTATCAAGTCCATCAGGAACGTCTAATAATAGATAGATTATCTTGTGTATATGGTATACACAATTTTAGTGTGGCTATACAGTGTGATGCTAGTGTAGATAGTATAGTACAGTCTAGTCTCAAAATTTTTGACGGGGGGAGTTTCAAGGTAGAGACTAATAGGTCGGACAAATCTTATCCATTGACATCATATCAAGTGTCAGCTCAAGTAGGAGCCTCCATCTTGGACAAATGTGCTACTGCTACCGTCAACTTGCACAATCCCAATACTACACTCTTCGTAGATATACGTTCTAATACTCAGGCATTTGTGTATACAAATAGTCACGACGGTCAAGGTGGATTGCCTTATGGTACGTCAGGCAAAGGACTTTTGTTGTTGTCTGGAGGCATAGATAGCCCTGTAGCAGGATATAAGATAGCCAAACGTGGTATGCAACTAACAGCATTACATTTTTGGTCTTACCCTTACACTAGCGAAGCTGCTAAGCAAAAAGTCCAAAAGCTCGTCAAGCTATTGTCCAGATATTGTCCTAATATGCAATTGTATATAGTCAACTCAACCAAGCTACAAGAGCATATCAAAAAATACTGTGACGACGAATACTTAATAACTATACTCAGACGTTGTATGTTGCGTATAGCCAAAGACATAGCAAACCGTCTCAAGTTGGATTGTATTGTTACAGGTGAGAGCTTGGGGCAAGTAGCTAGTCAGACCATAGATAGTATAAATATTAGCAATCATGCCATCAATGATTTGCCTATATTGCGTCCATTGATTAGTCTAGACAAATCTGAGATCATAACTATAGCTAGACAGATAGACACTTATGACACGTCTATACTTCCTTATGAAGACTGTTGTACAGTCTTCATGCCACGCAGACCTGCAATACATCCTACTAGAGAACGTGCACTTGCTAATGAGTCTAAGATACCTGACTTTGATGCCTTGATACAACAAACTATACAAGAGACCATAGATTTGGTCAAGTTGAATGCTAATTGACAATAGCAATCTAGCTTGTAGAGATATAATAACCAAACCCTCTTCGGTATTAGTTTTTGCTAGATATCCTATGTCGTTCTATATAACTGTTGTAGTGCCGTACAATATCTTTGCAACTCAAATAATTGTAACTAGATTGTGGAGGTAAGTTGTGTATTGAGAATTTACCCTTTATCTTGTTGTTAGGATCTATATAGTGTTGTGCTTGTTGCAACATGTGTTGAGAGTGGAGTTTGGATAAATCTATAGATTTGTGTATAACATTCCCACTACTGGCAAATTTTGGTGGAGTGCTGAATGTGTATAGATTGTTCAACAAGTCTTTGACTATCAAAGTAGGTGTAGAACCACCCGTGATGCTATTGGACATGCGACCGCCCATCCATACGCCTATAGTATGCCAACTAGTATAAGCTATACAGTAAGCATCGCTATTGTTGTTTATATTGCCTACAGTACCAGTCTTGGCAGCAACATCAAATGTTGATGAACTAAGATTTTTTGCTGTACCTATTGTGGCAACATTCTGCAACATGTCCGTTATTATCTCAGCTGTGTCTGGTTTCATCACAGCACAAGAAGTAGACAAATTGCTATAGCTAAGCTTGCCATGTATTTGGCTGATTATGCTAGTAGACTTGTATCTACCCAAATTTGCAAATGCAGAATAAGCATTGACTATCGTTGGTAAGTCAATGCCGCTGTTCATGCTTCCCAATGCTAGAGCCAACCCATTGTCATTGTTATCAAACTTTATGCCTAGCTTATTAGCAAATGCTTTGGATTGGTCTATCCCGTTGTTTTGTAGTGTCTTGACAGCAACTATATTGGAGGAATATGCTATGGCATCTTCTATAGTTATCCAACCTCTATATTTGTTGTTGTTATTTTTGGGACAGAATCCATTACCAAAATCTGTCCTTTGATCTAGTACTGGGCTAAGCCCCGTTATATCGTTGTTGTCTATAGCGGGGGCGTATGCAATTATAGGTTTTAGAGTGCTACCAGGCTGTTTTTTTGCATTGTAGAGGTTGTCGTTGTTTGTAGATATTGCTGATACAATACTGTTGTTGGAGTTGTCTATAAGTACCATAGATATGTCTACATCATCTAGTTTATAATGTTGTATAATATCATAGGCCAATTTGGTAAAATCAGTATTTATATTGGTATAAATTGTGCTATTGTCGTCTATATATGGGTACTTGCTGAGTTCGCACATGAGCATGCTAGATAGCGTACCAAAGGGATTGGATATACTGTTGACTATCACATCTGTTGCAATAGATTGATTATACTCTTCTTGACTAATTTTGGCACAATTGAGCATTTGTTGCAATACCAAATTGCGGCGTTTGAGTGCATTATCACAATTGTGATACGGACTGTATACCAATGGATTGTTTATTATTGCTGCTAACAGTGCACTCTCTTGTATATTAATGTCCTTAATAGATTTGCCAAATAGGGACTTGGCAGCGTTACCTATACCATAGATATTTTTGCCAAAATATAAGACATTAAAATATTGCTCTAGTATCTCTTGTTTGGTGTACTTACGTTCTATCTCTCTTGCTATTCGCAGTTCGTTGACTTTGCGCCATATATTTTTGTCTGGAGTTAGTTGAGTATTTTTGACTAATTGTTGCGTGATAGTAGAGCCACCTTCCTTAAATTTGAGACTAGTTATGTTCTTGGCTATAGCACTTACTATCCTTCTTATATCAAATCCATTATGCTCAAAAAACCTTTTATCCTCTATACTAACAAATGCATCTATAGTGTGTTGTGGTATATCTTGTATCTTTACATAGTTGCAATTGTAAGGTGATATGTCCAATACATTGTTGTTGGCATCCAATACATGGATGCTTGTCTTTGGTGCAAATATATTATTATCTAGATTGTTGAGCCCATAAAATCTAAAATTAGGCTCTAATATTAGCATTATAGATATGATTGTAAGTACGCCTATAACTGCAGATATGCTTAACAATCTAGTTATTGTAGTCTTTAGATGTTTGGTATTGATGTGCATATATATAGTATTGCAATTAGATTGACAATTTACAATACATATGATGTAATTTGTGGTGGGTGATGATGCATAGCTTTGTTCAATGACTGCTATTATTGTGCTAAACTATATTTGCTATTAAGGTATATAATGTGATATAATTGCCATGTCTATTGACAGTGTTGATGAGATGTTATTTGACAATTATCTACATAGTTAGGATTGATTTGCAGCCAAGTAAGACGATGATACTTTGACGCTTTTGGATATTCAAACAGTCCAATAGCGTTTTGGTCTATTTTTGGCAATAATTGTTAAGAGTCATAATTGCGGGAGAATTTATATAAATATGACTACCAAGTATATTTTTGTGACAGGTGGTGTAGTTTCTGGGTTGGGCAAGGGTATAACAGCGGCATCTTTGGCACGTTTGTTGATAGATAGAGGACTTAAGGTAAGTATACAAAAACTAGATCCATATATCAATGTAGATCCAGGTACTATGAGTCCATATCAACATGGCGAAGTATTTGTCACTGACGACGGTGCTGAGACAGATTTGGATGTAGGGCACTATGAGCGTTTTACAGGGCGTTCATTCAACAAATACTGCAACTATACTACAGGCAAAATATATTCTAGTGTAATCAACAAAGAGAGAGAGGGCAAATATCTTGGCAAGACTGTACAGGTAGTCCCGCATATAACCAATGAGATTATAGAATGCATGCAATCCGTAGCAAAGGGCGAAGATATAGTAATTGTAGAGATAGGCGGAACTGTTGGTGATATAGAGAGTATGGTGTACATAGAAGCTATACGTCAATTTCGCAAAAAATTAGGTCCAAATGGTAGTGTGTCTATACATGTCACACTAATACCATATATACAAGCTAGTGGCGAGATCAAAACCAAACCTACGCAAAATAGCGTACGTGACATAAGTCAAATGGGCGTGCTCCCAGATATAGTAGTATGTAGAACCAATTCAGATGTAGAGTTGGACATTGAAACCAAAGAGAAGATAGTCTTGTTTTGCAACTTGGACTCTGTAGATGATGTAATACACAACAAAGATTGCTCTAGTATATATGAGATACCTTTGATGCTCAAGCATCAACATCTAGATGATATAGTACTAAATAAGCTTGCACTCAACAGACCGGACAACCAAGATAGTTTTGCCAAATGGAGTAATATGGTAGAACGCATGTTGACATCTAGTGGCAAGCCTAAGATCGTGTGCATAGTAGGCAAATATACAGCAGTACCTGATGCTTATATATCAGTCATAGAGGCAGTCAAGCATGCAAGTCTGCAATGTGGCGTGAGTGTAAGTATCAAACTCATCAACTGTGAAGAAGTCCAAGCCAAAGGTGCAAAGTCCACCATCAATGGTGTAGATGCTATAATAGTGCCAGGTGGATTTGGAGAGCGAGGTATAGATGGCAAAATATTGACAGCTCAGTATGCAAGACTCAACAATATACCTTTTCTTGGTATATGTCTAGGTATGCAGATAGCTATTGTAGAGCTTGCTCGCAATGTACTCAAGTTGTTGGATGCTAATTCTACAGAGTTTGACAAAAACACATCTAATCCAGTAATAGACATAATGCAGAGCCAAAAAACAGTGCGTAACAAGGGTGGTACTATGCGGTTGGGGTTGTATGATTGTACATTGACACCCAATACCAAGAGTATTGCACTGTATGGCAAGGATAGTATACAAGAGCGTCATAGACACAGATTTGAATTCAACAACAACTACAAGACTCAGTTGAATCGGGTAGGCTTGATTATTGCGGGAGTCAACCAAAACAATGACTTAGTGGAGTTGATAGAACTAGCTGATCACAAGTATTTTGTAGCTTCGCAATTTCATCCCGAATTCTTATCCAAACCATACAATCCTCACCCACTATTTGTAGGGCTAATTAGAGCAACACTCTAGACAAAGTTTTTTGTTGATTTAATAAATATTAACTCAGCTAGTGATATTTGGGTACAAGTAGATAATCAATCTAAAATTAGCACAATTTTGAACCAAAAGACCTCAGATATCACAATATTTGATGTGGCAACAATTAGGTGTTTGTTTGAGTGGACAATTGATTTGGCTTTGTGTTGTGATTGGTCCCATAGAGTGCAAAGAATAATCCACCAATCAAGAACCCAAACCCCTCAGTGAGATAAAAATATTGGTTGGGAGGATTGTGAAACCATACATATATCAACCCTTGAATGAGTGCCAATACAATCTGAGGTAGTAGCCAATAATAGTGTTTTGTACGTATGTAGTACAAGAGCATCAATAATACGATTAATGGACTCATTATGTAATTGTGTACATCTCCATCTGCAAATATTGCCAACCCTACGAATCCAATCCCAACCTCTGATTTGTACCATATTAGACCTACACCGCACGCCATTAGTATCCAAGCACAGTATTGTACATACACCAAAAACATATGACTAAACGATGTAAGTTGAATATCATTGGATATTATTAGCATTCCAACAATGGACATCAGTGCAACAAAAGCCCCAATGCATTTGACCAAATACTTATCTACAATTGTCTTAATATACAAATTCACAATTACAATGATATCATATTGTAATACATAAAGTCAAAAATACAGTGTCTTTGTGTAGATCTATACAAGGAGCAATCTATTAACATGTATTGCCAATTAATTGACATTGTGTTAATAATATGATACAATTGGGATTGCAATGAAAGTAGAATCAACCGTATCAAACATAGCACAATACTATATCAATAGAGCATATTTAGACTCTAGAGATAATAGAGGAGAATGCATAACTTTGACCAAATTACAAAGATTGTTATATTTTAGTCAAGGATGTTATGGGGTAATCAATAACAATGACAAGTTGTTTGACGCTGACTTTGTTCATGGTCGCAATGGTCCTATTGTACTAGAGATAGAAGCAAAATACAGTAACTGGGGACAGAGAGGTATTAATCTTAGAGAGGAAAGTGTAGATATTAGCAACAATATACAGTATTTTTTGCAAAATATATATCTTTTGTATGGTCAATATTCTACATGGCGATTGACAGAGATGGTCTTCAATGAATTGCCTTGGTCTACAACCAAACAGGATGAGACAATAACTTTTGAGAGTATGACCAAGTATTTCAAGATCTATCACGACGATAGGCTAAACACAATCAAAATAAGAGACAAAAAAATACTAGAAAGTGCCATGAGTCTACGTGATAGAGGAATATTAGATGATGACTTCATAATCAAGAATTTCTACAAATATTAATTAAATAGTCAAAACTAATTGCAAACACAAAGCTGTAGTTTGCAATTAGTTTTGTATACTTGACAACCCAAATTGGTTGATTGCTATTGAACTCTTGACACATATTCGCCCGTACGTGTGTCAACTTTTATCTTGTCACCAGAATTTACAAACATAGGTACATTGACATTTATGCCTGTCTCCATAGTTGCTGGCTTGAGAGCGTTTTTGACTGTATCGCCAGCAGTACTAGGATCGGTTTGGGCAACTACAAGTTCTACAAAAGTAGGTGGAGCTATATTGATTATTTTGCCATCTACAGAAGTAAAGCTAAAAGCTATACCCTCTTGGTTGTATTTGAGAGCGTCTGCTGCCAGTTCTTTGTTGACCAAGGTCTCTTCCCAAGTTTCACTATCAGCAAAGTGGCATACGCCGTCATCTTCGTAGCTAAACACCAAATCCTTGCGTACAAACTCTACATCAGGAAAGTAGTCACCTACATTGAACCGTTTTTCTTGTACAGCACCTGTTTCTACATTTTTGATCTTAGCACGTACAAACGCCGCCATACGTGGTTGACTTACATGCAAACTCTCTACAACCATAAAGAATTTGTTGTCCATCTTGAATATATTGCCTGCTCTGAATTCTCCTGCTGTCATCTTTAACAATCTCTCCTTAGAATATTGATAGTATTCAACCAAACTTACTGACGCAATCTTGACAAAATACCACTCAACTCAAATTGACTAACAATAGTATAACATAACTCTCAACTACAAGCAAGTTTTTTTGTGTTTGAATGCAAAATTGTGTCAAATACAGTTGACAATATAATATAAATATTATAGAATATGATTGTTGGTGTAGTTGCAAATAAACTTAATATATTTATTGATTGGGGTTGCCACAAGATATATTTGTGTTTTGCGGATGTGGCGGAATGGCAGACGCGCTGGTCTTAGGAACCAGTATCTTGTATGTGGGGGTTCAAGTCCCTTCATCCGCACCATTTTTGAGATTGTATTGTACATTGGTGATTAAGGATATTTGGTGTTATTGATGGAAGTTGTAGTTGAAGGTAATCTATATAAGACAGAAAAACTCTACAAAACTTGTAGCAAGTGCAATTGCGAATTCTTTTGTGAAAAGCAAGATCTTCAACTTGGCAAAAGGTTTTATAATGATACTAATACTGTGAGGTTTGTATCTTGTCCTACTTGCAACTTTCGTATATATGTGTCAATCAATGATTACAAATATCTAGATACTAAGTACATAAGCCAGTTTAGTATTATATCCTCCTCTTAGCAGAAATACGACAAGTGCATGAATGAGTGTGTTTGAGTATGCGGAAGTGGCTCAGTGGTAGAGCGTCACCTTGCCAAGGTGAATGTCGCGAGTTCGACCCTCGTCTTCCGCTCCAATTTGTAGCATTGTTGTTGCAACGACAATGCTTTTTTTGTTGACAATATATGTCACAATGTTATATAATCTCTACATTCACACAGAGTGGGTCTCAAACACTGCAAATATGTGGTTACCTAAGTCTTTGGTGCAACCTAATTATAAGGGAGTTAACAAAATGTATGCAATAATTGCAACGGGTGGCAAACAGTACAAAGTTGCACCCAATGATACTCTAGAAGTAGAGAAGCTTGAGGGCAAGCCAGGAGATGTTGTGGAGATTGACGTATTGATGTTGTCCACAACGTCAGGCAATATAGATACCAATACTACGGTCAAAGCCAAAGCTACCATAATCTCTCAACTAAGAGACAAAAAGATAGTGGTCTATAAATACAAACCTAAGAAGAACGAACGCAAAAAACAAGGTCATAGGCAACCACACACCAAACTAAAAATAATTAGCATCAACTAACAATGACTATTGTTAATGTATTTAGGCAAGACAAGGTAGTGATGTCTGTAGATTGTAGCGGACATGCAGACTACGATGAATATGGTTATGATATAGTTTGTGCTGCATTGTCTAGCATATTGCAAACAACAGTGTTGGGGTTGATGCAAGTGCTAGGACTCAATATATCTTTGACTAGTGACGACCGTTTAGGCAAACTAAGTTTTGTGTTGCCTAGTATGTCGCCCGCACAACGATCTAAGGCAGATGTATTATTAGATACTATGTTGCTTGGTATAGACAACCTAAGTGACACATATAGTGACTTTGTAGAGTTGAATGTGTCTGACAAATAAAAATAGGATTGAATCAAAATGAAAGCTATATTTGATATTAATATACAGTTATTTGCATCCAAAAAGGGTGTAGGATCCTCTCGCAATGGTCGTGAATCAGAATCCAAGCGATTGGGTGTCAAACGTACTGATGGTCAATCAGTGCTAGCAGGTAGTATCTTGATGCGTCAAAGAGGCACCAAGATGCACCCTGGCAATAATGTAGGAATAGGCAAAGATGATACTCTCTTTGCTCTAGTTGACGGAGTAGTCAAGTTTGAACGTAAAGACAAAACTCGCAAAAAAATAAGCGTTTATCCTACTCAGATGCAACCTAGCAACATATAATTGTTGTGTATTGTATGTTCAACTGAGTAAACGTGAGTCAATTGGAGTAATAATGAAAGGTACAATTAAGTAGGATTGAATCATATGCGGTATTCAGTTCTACTTTTTGTATAGCATATATAAGGTGATATGAATTACAAATTGGATGATGTACCCAGCAAGGTGTGTAGATGGTTGGATATACATCACACGCTAGAGTGTGGACAAGTCTTTAGGTATAACAAGTTGCAACCTAACCTTTATGTGCTATTGTCTTGTGACAAATGGTGCGTTGCTGAGCAAAATTGCGATCATGTAATTCTACATTCTCATGATTTAGATTATTTTGAGCAATATCTAGATCTACATACCGATTATGACAATATAGAGACTTATCTATCGCAATATGCAGAGTTGAGTCTTCCTATACAACATTGCAAGGGATTGCACATCTTGCGTCAAAATCTACTTGAAACTATTGTTAGTTTTGTTGTGTCTGCTAACAACAACATTAGACGTATCAAGAATACTCTTAATTGTATGTGTAGCAAGTACGGTGAGCATATTTTTGTTGTAGATAGGAGTGACATACAACATGAATATTGTCTTTTTCCATCGTTGGACAAATTGTGTGATATTGATATACTAGATTGGAGGGTATTTGGAGCAGGATATAGAGCTAATTATTTGGTTGAAACTTGCCATAATGTAAGTAAGAACAATATTTTGCAAAGACTACCCAACATGTCATATGATCAGGCTATGGATACATTGCTATCTCTCAAGGGGGTGGGTGACAAAGTAGCCAATTGTATAGCATTGTTTGGATTGCATAACTGTGCTAGTTTTCCTGTAGATACGTGGATATTCAAATCGCTTAGGACCAACACATTGGATACCAAGCACAAAGTCTATCAATACTATACAGATAGGTATGGAGATTATGGTGGTGTTGCTCAACAGTATATATTTTATTACAATCGTACTCTGAGCAAACTGGCTATTTAGTCAGGCTTGCGACAATATATCAGTATTTATTTGGTAGTTAGTTTGGTACAAATTTGTATATTAGAGTGATTGTTGTATGTTATGATTTGTCAAAGTTACAAAGATTTGGTTTAATCACATCATCATTTGGCTAGACTAATGTTGCCAGACATCCCAATGCATTCAATAGTGCTTTGGGATGTTTTGTTGTTGCCTAGATTGAACATACTACTTGTACACATATTTTATAAGTTATGAGACTAATTCTATCTAGATTAAGATTGCTACAAAGTATGATAAGTGTGGGCGTTAACAAACGTCCATTTTTGGCTACTATTGTGATGTTGGCTATTGTCAATATTATATTGTTGTTGTTTGTGGCGGGTGTTGCTCAATTGATAGATAGTACAGAATATGGCAATTATGCTCTCAACATAATACATGCTTTGCAATGGATGGTGATACCATCATCTGTATTAGTCCCAAACAATATAGGTATCAAGATATTGTCTGTATTAGTTTTTATAATTGGTCTTGTGCTCTTCAGTGGCACTATAATAGCTCTCACAACTACTCATATTAGAAACTACATAACACGCAAATCTACTGCACGAGGCAAGCTTAATATGAGTGGACATTATGTCGTACTCAACTACAACAACAAATTGCCAACACTGTTACGTGAGATGTCATACAATAATATAGATGACACAGTACTGATACTATCACATAAGGACAAAACAGATATCAAGGGATTGTTGCGATACAATACACTTACTACAAAACCTAACAGCAAAGTCAATATTGTAGTTAGACAAGGCAATCCACACAATTTATCTGAGCTAGAGGATGTAGCATTACAACACTCCAAAGCTATATTGATTGTGCATGACAACGCTAATGATGTGTCTGATATGAATACAGTGGGTTTGTTGTTGTCAATAGGTAGCAATATCAATGTAGATACTCACATAGTGATAGAGGCACATTCTAACCAATTGCAGGATATGATACAAAAAATATCAGATATTATGCCTACACTACAGGACAAGGATATAATATCTTATTGTAGCAACCAAAAAATAGGACAATTTTTGGCTTTGTCCATCATACGTCCTCAATTGGTAAGAGTGGTATATGACCTATTATCTTTTGTAAGGCTGAGCATATACGATAGTGATTATTACAAAAGTATTGATAACTATCTATATGAGTTTACAAACAGTTTGCCCATAATATGCGAGCATAACAAGGTGTTTGTACTAGCAAATAATAGAGCTAGTATATTAGAGCAACGCAAGACAAAATTGCCGTCTATACTACAACTAGAACTTGTAAAAGCATCTCAAACATACAACAACTGCTATATATATGGACACAATGACAAATATCAATATATGATGCAAGAACTAATGCGTATAGATGACAGAATAATATGCAAGAACTATGATTTGGATAGATTGGATGATTTTGTTGCTGATATAGGTAACGATAGCAATGCTGTAGCGGTCATACTGTCTACAGACAACAATGATGACAATGTATTGCGTGCCCTAATTACAATCAGCGGCAAATATGGCATCAAACCATCATTTGGTATATTAGTACATATATCCAATCCTAATAACCAAATCAATGTAGAACAATTTGGTATAGATGCAATAATTGTGTCCAATAAGATAGTTAGTTTTTTTGCTATGCAAAATTTGGTCAAAAAGAATGCTCATACATTCTACCAAACATTGCTATCATATGGAGTAGGCGAATTCAATCTTTGTATAGATAGGGCAAGTTTGGTTGTGCAGTTTGGCAATTCTAACATGTATTTTGATAGTTATTTACAATTAGTACTGTCTATCTACAGTAGTTCAATGCACAAAATATTGCCTATAGGTGTAGCATATCAATATGACAATTTGTATTTTTGCAACGGGCTAGATATATATAGACAGTTTGAACTAAATTGTAACGACAACCTAATATATATTAGATACAGCTAATCAAACTTGACTGTTGCATATGCAGTTGGTGGTATAGAGATTGACTTATGGTCGCTGTTATTAATAATAGTTGCAATCAATGTAGTGTACGCCATGATAATGTAGTGTACGCCATGATTTGGTTTGTGATATAATACATACAAATGGCTAACATAAAATTGCGTAATATTAATAAAATATTTGGCAACAGGATAGCACTTGAAAACATCAATATAATAGTAGATGATGCTACATTGTTGAGTATATCTGGTACTATTGGCAGTGGCAAAACTACACTGTTGCGAATAGTAGCAGGTCTTGATGATTGCACAAGTGGTCAAATATATATAGACGATCTATTGTACAATAACATAAGTATACAAGATAGAAATTTTGCATTGGTATCTAACAAACCTATGTTGCACAACAAATGGTCTGTATTAGACAACATCAAATTTGGGATTGAATTGCGTAGAATGCGATTGTCAATGACTAGATTGCAAGAGTTGTGCCGTGAGCTTGATATTGTGCAATTGTTGGCATTCAAACCAAAACAACTCAAACTAGCACAACTGATCAAAGTATCATTGTGTAGAGCTTTGTTAAGAGAGCCTAAGTTGATAATATTAGACAATCCACTATGTGATCTGAGTAGTCAAGATAGGCATGTATTGCACAAGTTGATATTGTATTTGCAAGACAAGTACAATGTATATATGATATATGCTACGGACAATGTAGATGATGCTCTAGATACTCATGGTATTGTAGCATTATTGCACCAAGGCAAGATTCAACAGGTAGGCAGAGCTGCTGATATAGTCAAAACTCCTAACAATCTACACACATTGCAATATATCACCAAGTCCAAACTCAATACCATACCAGCGACATTGTACCAACATTCCAACAATTTGTATTGTCAAACGGACGCTGTGAGTCTAGTTGTGCCTCAAGATATGGCAATGAGGATATCACACAAGTTGCCGACTGAAGTGATACTTGCGGTACAACAATCAGACGCAGTTATACATGCATGCCAATGTGATAGAGCCAAGTACAACTGCAAGTTGTATCACAACTGTATGCATGCATCAATAGTTGCCAAATCTACATTTCATGATACGTTTGCATACTATTTAAGATATAATTCTCAATGTATTGCGGCGTTTAGCAATACACAATTTGGTGTGGGTGACAATGTGTCATTGTCTATATCTAGCAACTTTTATCTCTTTGACTACAATACTCACGATTCGTTATTGGTTATACCTAAGTACAACACAATAGACAATGTCAAACTTGAATATATCAATGATAAATTGTCATTATATATTGACAATCTTCCAACACATATAGATTCTTATATATATGATACTATAGTAGATGTATCCGTGCTCAAGTGCTCATTATATGTGCTAGTAGCACCGCAACATATATACCTTGAGCCTATAGGCAGTGTTATACCGTTGCAAGTCAATATATATTGGATACACTACTTGTTCGATACATGTGCTGTATATTGTAGATTTGGAGACAAGACTATAGTTGTGGAGTGCAATACCAATCAAGCAATACATATAGGTCAGAAGATCCAAGTATATATTGATTGCGGCAAGATAGAGCTGTATACAGTACAAGGTAACCGAATCAACTCCAAATATGCTCTTAATACTAGCCAGATTATATCTACCAAGCAACATACTATACAAGTTGATATTGCTGATTTTGCAGTTGTTAATGCAAACAATGCCAAGCTATATAGGCACAATCTTCGTATCAATTGTCAGATCATAGATATAGATGTACTAGGTGATCAATTTTTGATATTTTTTGTACTTAGGGATACAGAGACTGTATACAATGCACTATTGGATATACAAGATATTGAGTATTTGGACAGTTGCATTGAGCTAGCTATATTGAGTTCAAAGTGATTTGTTGGTGCCATAATTATAGATTGAGAATTGGACAAATCTGTGGTATAATCTGGACAAATGAAGATAGTTAATGTTATTGGAGCAGGAATGGCAGGCTGTGAAGCAACTTGGCAACTACACAAACGTGGTGTGCAAGTTAATTTGTATGAGCAAAAGCTTTTGCAAAAGAGTCAAGCCCATAGTTTGGACACGTTTGCTGAGCTAGTGTGTAGCAATAGCCTCAAGTCATTGGATAGAGATACAGCTAGTGGGCTACTTAAGGCCGAATTGGATTGCTTGGATTGTCTGTTGCTTAGGCTAGCTAGACAGTGTAGAGTGCCGTCTGGTAGTGCGTTGGCAGTAGATAGGGCTGCTTTTAGTGCATTAGTGACTACAACTATTCAACAACTCCCAAATGTGCACATACATCATCAAATCGTGGATAGCATAGATATAACACACCCTACAATTATTGCTACAGGACCTTTGACTGAAGGCAAGCTAGCTTCTCAAATACAAGAATTGACCAATGGGTTTTTGAGTTTTTTTGACGCTGTATCCCCTATTGTGGAGTATGATAGCATAGATATTAAGTCTTGTTTTGTGCAAGATAGATACGACAAACACTCCGATTGTCTTCAACAACCTATCATTGAGGGGGACTATATCAATTGCCCAATGACCAAGTGTGAATATGACGAATTTTATGCCAATCTAATTAGTGCGGATAGAGTGCAACCCAAAGAGTGGGAGAAGATACCATATTTTGACAGTTGCATGCCTATAGAAATTATTGCAAGCAAGGGGCGTGATACTATGAGATTTGGACCATTGCGACCGGTAGGTTTTGTAGATCCCTCTACTGGTAAACGTCCATACGCTGTATTGCAATTGCGCAAAGAAAATACTTTGGGCAACATATACAATTTGGTAGGCTGTCAAACTAGTCTCAAATTTGCCGAACAGAAACGTGTTTTTGGACTTGTGCCAGCACTACGCAATGCTAGTTATGTCAGATACGGTGTTATGCATCGCAATAGTTTTGTCAATGCTCCGCAAGTATTGGATAGGCACTTTGGTCTACGCCAATTGTCACACATATATATAGCTGGACAATTGTCTGGTCTAGAGGGATACGTAGAGAGCATAATGAGTGGATTGGTGGCTGGCTGTAGTATGGCTAATAGACTCGCATCCAAGACCGATATAGAGTACCCAAATACAACTATTATAGGGGCACTAACTACTTATATGACTACTCCCAATCCTAGCTATTCGCCCATGAATGCCAACTTTGGCATATTGCCGTCGTTAAGCATAATTAGAGACAAGCAGGAACGCAAAAAGGCGTATGCTAATAGATCTCTAGAGTTTTTTGACAAGGTTGTTGATTAGTTTACTGTTTTAGCAAACTGTTGCATAGAGTGCTAAAAAGCTTGACAATACCTTCTAATTGATATATACTTTTGTATATATCAATACTATAATGTATAGTCAAATATAATGCAGTGTAACAATGTACATTGAATACTGGAGTGTTAATATGGGTGAATTTCATGCTACTACCATATGTGCAGTGCGTAGAGACAAGAAGATAGCTATAGCAGGTGACGGTCAAGTGACTATGGGGCAAAGCGTTGTAATGAAGAACAATGCTGTCAAAGTGCGTCGTTTGTACAACGGCAAAGTCATAGCGGGATTTGCGGGCTCTGTGGCAGATGCATTTACTTTGAGTGAGCGATTTGAAGAAATGCTCAATAAGTTTAGTGGCAATCTTATGCGTAGTGCAGTAGAATTGGCTCAACTGTGGCGTGGCGACAAAATATTGCGTAAGTTAGAAGCTATGTTGATTGTGGCGGACGAGACCAATATGCTAGTTGTAAGTGGCAATGGTGATGTAATAGAGCCAGAAGAAGACTGTGTAGCTATAGGTAGTGGGGGCAATTTTGCATTGAGTGCGGCACGTGCTCTCTTGAGACATACCAAGATGTCAGCCAAAGAGATAGTCAAAGAAGCTCTCAAAGTAGCTGGAGAGTTGTGTGTCTTCACCAACAGCAACCTGACAATAGAGGAGATATAGTATGGATATGCAGCCAAAACAAATAGTGACCGAATTAGATAGATACATTATAGGTCAAGCGGACGCCAAAAGAGCGGTAGCAGTGGCTCTACGCAATAGGTACAGACGTTCGCAATTGCCTGACAAGTTGCAAGATGAAATAACTCCAAAAAATATCATTATGAAAGGACCAACAGGGGTAGGCAAGACTGAGATAGCAAGACGTCTAGCCAAACTAGTTAAGGCACCTTTTATCAAAGTAGAAGCTACCAAATTTACCGAAGTAGGTTATGTAGGGCGAGATGTAGATAGTATGATAAGAGACCTTGCCGAAGTTGCGGTAAGATTGGTCAGAGAAGAAAAGCTTGCTCAAGTAGAGGTGCGTGCCAGAGCATCTGCCGAAAAACGCATCGTAGACGTATTGGCCGAATCCAAAACCGAAAGCAAGGACAACGATTTGCCTTACAAGCTAATAAGAGAAAATTTGACTAGAGATCTACAAGCGGGCAAATTGGACAAGCAAGAGTTGGAAATAGAAATAATGGACACCCCCAAGTCTTTTGAAGTTGTGCCAGGTAGCGGTCAAGAGATTAATTTTGGCGAGATGTTTGGTGGTATGGGTATGTTTGGAGGCAAAGCCAAAAAACGCAAGTTGACTGTGCGTGAGGCGATGCGTCTAATAATACTAGAAGAATCAGAAAAGTTGCTAGACAAAGATAGTATCAATACCGAAGCTATCCGTAGAGCTGAACAAGAAGGTATAATCTTTATAGATGAGATAGACAAGATAGCAGCCAAAAATCAATCTTCTTCGGGACCTGACGTAAGTCGTGAGGGTGTACAAAGAGATATTCTGCCTATAGTGGAGGGTAGTACAGTCCAAACCAAATATGGATCAATCCGCACAGACTATATACTCTTTATAGCATCGGGAGCTTTTCATGTGGCTAAGATGTCCGACCTTATACCCGAACTACAAGGGCGGTTCCCCATACGAGTAGAACTCAATAGTCTTACTACTACTGACTTTGTCAATATATTGACACAACCTGAAAATGCAATAACCAGACAATATGCTTACTTGTTGGAAGTAGATAATATTGCTCTCAAGTTCAAAAAAGATGCAATAGAAGAAATAGCTCGCATAGCCTTTGAAGAAAACGAAACTAGAGAAGATATAGGTGCTAGGCGTTTGCATACCATAATGGAGAGCTTGTTAGAAGATATATCATTCAATGCTGATGGCAATCATCCAATGACTGATGTCATAATTGACAAAAAATATGTATTGCAACACTTAGGCAAGTCTATCAACAAGCAAGATCTTAAGAAATATGTACTATAGCAAGTAGTCTATCTCCTCTAATATATCATCAACAGTCAATCCAACTCAATGTGCTCTCTTGTACATTGAGTTTTTTGGTATATATGTTGTTGTGTTGCAATAGTATATAATGATATAGTGGGAGACAAGCATGAGCAATTTTGTGACCAAAATCAATAAGTCCAACAGTAGTGGCATCAATAAGATGGACAAGCGTCTATTGGTAGCAGTAATTGTACTAGTGCTATTTGGGCTTGTTATGATATATAGTGCTAGTAGCTATGTAGCGCAGGCTCAGTACAACAACAAGTTTTTTTATGTTATTAGCCAATCTATAGCAGGATTTATAGGGATTGGGGGCTTGATCTTTTTTGCTTGGTTTGACTATACCAAGTTGTCCAAATTGGCAGTGCCTGTCATAATAGTCTCCGTAGCATTGTTGTTGATTGTACTGATACCGGGTGTAGGTATAGAGGCCTATGGTGCTAGACGGTGGATTAACCTTGGTATTATGACACTGCAGGCTAGTGAGCCTGCCAAATTTGGGCTAATTATATTTATATCCGCTTATATGGCCAAATATCATCAGAAGATGACCACGAGACTAGGATGGTTGCCTATTTTGGGTGTGAGTGGTATCGTATGTATATTGATTATGCTGCAACCAAATCTCTCAATCACAGTTTGTGTAGTGTTTTTGACCATAGTTATGCTCTTTGTAGGGGGAGTCAAACTCAAGTATTTTGCTATCTTGTCACTACCTCTAGTGGCATTAGTCCCAATACTAATCATAATGGAGCCATATAGATTTGATAGACTTGTAGCATTCTTAGATCCTTGGGCCAATCCATTGGATGAGGGATTCCAGCTCATACAATCATTGTATGCTTTGGGTTCTGGTGGATTTTTTGGACTAGGATTGTTCAATAGTAGACAAAAATTTTTGTTCTTGCCTTTTGCTGAGAGTGATTTTATATTTAGTATAATAGGCGAAGAGTTGGGATGGGTAGGAAGCGTATCTGTGCTATGTCTATATGGATACATAATTATTAGGGCTATCAAGATAGCCTTGAGAGCTAAGGATAGATTTGGAGCATACCTTGCTACAGGTATAGCTAGTATCATAGCTATACAATTGCTAGTCAATATAGCTGTCGTGACAGGTAGCATCCCACCGACAGGACTGCCTCTACCCTTCATAAGTCACGGCGGTAGTAGCCTAATGGTCTTCTTAGCTAGTATAGGTATATTGCAAAATATCAAGAGACAATCACCCAAATACAGTTCTATATAGGTACTATGTCGTGTACAACTAACTTTGTTAATTATTGCTAGTTTTATTTTGGATAGGTTTGTTTACAATCAAGTACAAATTAAATATAATATATGTATTATGGGTAAACTTAAATCCAAAGCATTTGCGTTGAGTATAGTGCTAATAGTATTGTTATCTATGGTACTTGTTGCTTGTGACAAGCAAGACAATAGAGAGCTTGAATTAAGGTTGACCACGAGCCAAACAACGATGGTAGTTGGGTCACAACTATCCTTGCAAGCCAAATTAATCTACAAGGATAATGATAATCCTGTCAAGTTTGACAACTTCAAATGGACTAGCCAACAGGATCTGGCCAAAATTGACATAAGCAAAGATACCACACAAGCATTGATATCATTGACTCAAGACTGCTCAATAACGGCATATGCCAACCACAAAGGTAGAGAGTATAGTCAATCAGTACTTATTGAGACTGTACAAGCTCCGTTGTCTGTCCAATTTGTTAATGAGAATTCTGATATTTTGCAGTTGAATCCCGACAACATAGATCCCAATCAAGTTGATAAGCAAACAATCTTAATCATGAACAAGATAGCCCTAGCGTACAATGACTCCAACAAACTGAAAATTGTAGAGCAAAACTCTCAATACAATCAGCAGTACCTAGTGTTAGATCAACACATCAATTATCTTATTGAACAACTATTTAGTCAGCAATTTTTGGAATTTGCTGGGTATATTCCTGATGATATATCCAGGATTGATCCAGAGCTCTTAAAGGTAGATCACATTGAAACTATATTGGAGGAGACGACGATCAACACATCTCCAACTCAATTTGAGTTGGAGAAGCTTAAATATACTTTGAATGCATTAATTGGTAATAAAGACGATTTAGTAAGTCAGGCTGTAGGGGCAGTAGTAGCAAATATTGAGCAAAATATACAAGAATTTGAGCTAGAGCATGGGACTATGATAACAGAGTACGAAAGATATTCTTTAGAACAAGTAGCTATTACAGCAGCGAGCTGGATCAAGCCTTATTTTGAAGAGTATATAGACAATGCAATAACTCAAATAACTGACTATATTGCTGATCATGCACAAGAGCAATAGCTCAATATTTGGATATCTTGCTACACAAATACTATCTTCACAAAATGTTTTTTGCCTTTTTTGAGCAAGATTGAGTTGTCTATTAGGTCTATATTGGTCACTGTGTACTTGGTATCTGTGACTTTGGTATTGTTGAGAGATATGGCTCCACTCTCTATAAGTCGCCTAGCTTGAGTTGTGCTATCGGTAGATTTGGATAGGACACACAGCTGTGTTATGTTGATGCCATTTTGCAATTGTTGAAGCTCCAACTGTATAGTGGGGGCATTGGAGATATCTAGCACATTGCTACCAAACAAACTAACCGAAGTAGTCACACATTGATCAGCTATAGACTTGCCGTGTACAAGGGTGGTTAGTTCGTATGCCATAGTCTTTTTGGCTTGTATTATATCAGTGCTTACTAGATGCTCTATCTCTCTCGTGTCAATATTGCTAAACATCTTGAGTAGCTTGGACACATCTTGATCATCTACATTGTAGAAATATTGGTAGAACTCATAAGGTGTAGTCTTGGTAGGATCCAACCACAGTGTGCCTTTTTCTGTCTTGCCCATTTTCTTGCCCGATTTGGTCAATAGTAGGGGGCATGTAAGACCGTATATATTTTGCAATTTGTCTTGAGTGTCGCAGTGCTCGTCATTGCCAAATTTGATTTTGCGATATAGACGTGTACCCGCTACAATATTGCCCCATTGATCAGATCCACCTATCTGCAATGTACAATTATGAATTTGGTTGAGTTGCACAAAGTCATATCCTTGCATCAACATATAACTCATCTCAAGAAATGTCAGACCACCATTGTCCAATCTATTGAGATATGCCTCAGCTGCCAACATCTTGTTGACATTGAAGTGTACACCAATATTGCGCATAAAGTCTACAAAATTGATATCTCTAAACCAATCTGCATTGTTGGCGATTATAGCTTGGTTGTCGTTGCTAGTTGCAATAAATCTCTCTGCACTCTTTTGGATACTATCTATGTTGAGTACTACAGTGTCATTGGTCATCATTTGGCGTAGCTCTTGTTTGCCACTAGGGTCACCTACAAGCCCTGTAGCACCTCCAAGCAACAGTATACCTTGGTGTCCAAAGTCTTGCAATCTCTTGAACATCATTAGTGTCACCAAGTGTCCTATGTGTAGACTTTGGGCAGTCGGATCTACCCCTAGGTAGAAGACTATACGATGGTTGTCTAATATGTCCTGTATATCTTGTATGTTGGTACCTTGATACACAAAGCCTCTATCTTGCAACTGTGCAAATATTGATTGTTTCTTCATACTTTATTATTATATTTTATTAGGCACATGGCAGTAGATGCAATGCCATTGTTGTTAGCAATTACGCCCAAGTTCTCGGTAGTTGTTGCACTAATTTTGATATTGGATTGTGGTATGCCAAGAGCAGTAGCCAATCTCTCTTCTATATTGGAGATGTGTGTGGCTAGTTTTGGTTGTTCTGCCATGACTACGGCTGATATATTGACTATCTCGCAATTCTTGTCTACTATCAAGTTGTGTACATGTCTCAATAAATTGATACTATTGGCACCTTTATATTGACTGTCAGTGTCAGGGAAGAGCACGCCAATATCAGGCAGCCCAGCAGCACTAAGCAGTGCGTCCATGATAGCGTGTGTCAACACGTCGGCGTCACTATGCCCTACAAGTCCCAAACTGTATGGTATGACCAATCCCCCCAATATCAACTTGTATCCCTCAGCTAGTCTATGCACGTCGTATCCATGTCCTATTTTGAGATTGTGACACACAAGTTGCCCAAAGTCATTGGAGTAGGTGAGTTTGGTATTGCATGGATTGCCCTGACTGACATAGGCTGTTAGACCATAGTCCATATAAACTGTAGCATCATCAGTATAGTTGTCGTGACTAGATTGGTGATAGGCACAATATATATCCCTAAACCCAAAACTCTGAGGGGTTTGTGCCAAGTGTGTAGTGTTGCGTTGCAAGTTGTCTACAATTGTGTTGTCTTTTACTATTTTTATGCTATCAGTAGCTTGTATGCATGCGATGCCACTGCCGTATTTGGTTGCACTCTCTATACTAGCTCGTATGGTATCACTGTCTACATTGCATCTAGCAGCATCATGTATTAGGACAATGTCACACAATATACGATTGCTAACAATAGCATCAAGCCCACATTTGACAGATTGATAACGAGTAGAACCACCAACAACTACGACCGGCATGTATGGTTTTAGCAACTTTTGTATGTGTGCTTGATCCTCTTTAGATACTACAACTACTATATTGGGTATCACTTGCCTCAATGCAAAATATGCTCGCTCTAATACTGTATAATCTCCACAATTATACAGTATTTTGTTGTACCCTAAGTGTGCTCTTGTACCACAGCCCGCAGCTAGTAGTATTGCAGTAGTATTGCTATATGTTGTCGATTGATTCATCTTTTGGAATAGTAGGTGTAGTTGCCAATATCTTGTACATTTCAGCAGCGTCTGCTTTGCGTGTACTATCTTTGAGATTGAGTATCTCTAGTTTGATGGTGTTTTGACCAAATGATATCTCAAGTATATCACCGACAGCTAGTTGTTTGGACGGTTTGGATATGTGTCCATTGACACGTACTTTGTCCGATTGACACGCCTCTGTTGCTACAGTGCGACGCTTGAGTATCCTAGACACTTTGAGAAATTTGTCAAGTCTCATAGCTTAGAGTATAGCATATTCTTGCCAAAAAGTCATGCAACTGTAGCACACTTGACAAAATTGCCAATTATGGTTTATAATACAATTTGGTTAGAGGGTGCAGTATTCTAGTCGGGTTGATGCGTTTTGAGGGCGTGGTTAAAAGTGCGTCAAAGGGCATATCGATGAAGTTTTTGGTATTTGGCTTTTGTTGCCCAAACAAGGGCTGGTACTGAGAGTATAGAATTATGGGCAGCCGCAACGGCATGCGACAACTGTTCCATTTTTTGCGGAGGCTAGCATTTGTATTCCAACAAGTGCTATGAACACCTGCTATATGATGGGATCTGCTTTTTCATTTAATTGTAGATTGCGTTGTGTGCAGTGTAGCCTGCCATGAGTGATTATTGCGGACTAGGGGTCACTTGTATATTGTCGGCAGACAATTGCAGGCATTGCCCTAAGAAATTTTAATTGCAAAAATGGATAGGAATGTATCAAAACGGATAAAGAAAATTTCTAGACTGTTTGCATAAGATGCAGTAGAGATTATAGTGTGATTTTGTAGGCGATTCGGTTGTTGCGATAGGCAACTAGCAACTGTTGTGTTTGATAGGAAACTGCTTGGTTGGCAACGACAAGTACACAATAGGGAAATCCTACCGAACTTTATGTCACAGGGTTTATCTACTGTATTGCCCTCTAATAATACTTCGGTCACCAATGCAGTTTGTAGGTGCACTGTGAGTCGCATCTACAAATAGGTGTACTTCAATTGGTTGCTTAGATTAACCAAAGCAAATAAATCAACATCTTATCATCGTACAGTCTAATTTGCTCCTTAAGCTATGAAGAACAACAACAAGGGATACAATTGGTGGCCAATCAAGATATTTGTATTGGCTTTGGCGTTGTCTCTTGTTTTTGGATTTTTTTCTGAGATTGCTTTGGACGGCGCTAATATATTCATTTCTATAATTGTGCTTGTCTTCTTTTGGGTACTGTCACTATTGGCTGACTTAGTTGGTGTAGCGGTTACTGCTTGTGACAATGTACCATTCTTGGCTATGGCATCACGCAAGGTAAAAGGTGCCAAATCTAGTTTGTGGTTGATAAAACGTCAAGACAAAGTCGCTAATATATGCGGTGATATTATTGGTGACATATCAGCTATAATTAGTGGCTCTGTAGGAGCGGGATTTGCCCTTGTGATAGCCAAAAATACCAGCTGGAATATATTAGTATGCTCTCTAGTCATTAGTTCGTTGATTGCTAGTTGTACAGTGTGTGGCAAAGCAATAATCAAGTCGTATGCAATTAGCAATAGTCACAATATAATCAAGGTAGCGGGTAAGATACTACTATTGTTTGGAATAGGCAAACATTAGTATTAGTTTGGTGTTAGAATTGGTTGATTAAGCAGTCAATAGTTTTGGATAAACTGTGACCAAACTATATACTTGCATAAGGCATTGAAGACATTTGCAATAATATTGCTTAGTGTTGTTTGTCATGCTTTTTTATGCACTAAAAATAGAAAATTATAATCAATATGAACATAAAATCAAAATCTGTACAAGAGTTGGAAGAGCTTTGTACAGATATAAGACAGCACATAATAGACAAAGTATACCAATATGGTGGACATCTATCTTCTAATCTTGGCGTAGTAGAGTTGACAGTGGCAATGCACTATGTCTTTGACTTTGTCAAAGACAAATTAGTATTAGATGTAGGGCATCAATGTTATGCTCACAAGATACTTACAGATAGAGACCTTACGGGATTGCGTACCAATAGTGGTCCTACAGGATTTCCCAATCCTGTAGAGAGTGATACAGATCTATTTGCTACAGGTCATGGCACAACAAGTTTGTCATTAGCTCTTGGATTGGCTAGAGCTAGAGATATCAAACAGCAAAATCACAATATTGTAACATTGATAGGTGATGGTGCTATGGGCGGCGGTATGGCATACGAAGCACTCAACGACTTGGGTGCTAGTCGCAAAAAAGTAATAATCATACTCAATGACAATGAGATGTCCATATCTCCCAATGTAGGAGCTATGGCTAACCATTTGAGAAGATTAGCCCACAACAAAAATTTTGCTACATTTAAGAATAACATCAAGAGAGGTTTTGAAGTCTTGCCAATATTGGGCAACAAGATTGTCAAACTAGCCAAGAAGACAGAGTATGCACTCAGTAGAGAATTGGGCAACAATGTCATCAAATCACTTGGTATTAAGTATTTTGGACCATATGATGGTCACAATTTGTCTGACATCATACATCTGTTGAATGATCTCAAACAAGAAGATGGTCCTGTACTAATTCACTTCCTGACTCAAAAAGGCAAGGGAGTATTGCATGCTCAATTGGATTCTGAGAGCTATCATGGCATAGCCGCCAAGAATATCAATCTTGTAGATGCCAATACATATGAGGTAGAGAGCAACTCTACCAATGTGACTAAGTCCCCAATGTTGTATGCTGACTATATGTCTGATACTCTTATAGATATTGCCAAGTCAGATAGGAGCGTTGTGGTCATTGTAGCAGGTATGACAAGTGGCACTGGTTTGAGCAAGTTTGCACAAACTTATCCAGATAGATTTATAGATGTAGGTATGGCTGAGCAACATGCCACAACTATGGCGGCAGGATTGGCTAAGGGAGGATGCAAGCCTTTTTTTGCTGTGTATTCTACATTTTTGCAACGAGGCTTTGATCAAGTATTGCATGATGTAGCTATCAACAATCTTCCAGTAACTTTTTTGATAGATAGAGCTGGAGTCAATGGGGCAGATGGAGTAACGCACCAAGGCGTATATGATATAGCATACCTCAATCAGATCCCCAAAATGACAATAATGTCTCCCAAAGATGGTCCACAACTCAGTGCCATGCTCAAATTTGCTCACTCTTACAATGCTCCATTGGCTATTAGATATCCAAAGAGTTTTGACAAGTTGTACAATACTGAGCACAATATAGACTTTAGATGGGAGTGGACAAGACGAGAATATTGGGATGTTGTGATAGTAGTCACTGGCAACAGAGCATTGGATATAGCTATGCAGTGTCGTGAGGTCAATGTATTGCATGCTACATTTGTCAAGCCGTTGGATACGACTATGTTGCAACACATAACCAAGCACTATAAGGCTATTATAACTATAGAAGATGGTGTGATTATTGGTGGGTTTGGACAACAAATTGCAACATATGCAAGTCAACTAATTAGTCCACCCAAAGTAGTTGTAATAGGGCACTCCGATCAACACATAACCAATTTGGATATCAAGCAAGCATTGCATCAATCCGGAATAAGCGTATCAGCCATACAAGCTATCATCTCAAGAGTCAAATCAACCAATAACCAATCGCCAATCACCAACGATCAACTATTGCCAAAACAAACCAAAATCTAGCAACAGTTGATGCTAGATTTTGCCATTGGATAGATTGCTAATATACTGTTGTGGACCAACTCCCGTATGTTGTTTGAAGAGACGACTAAAGTAATATTGATCAACTATACCGCACTCTATTGATATTTGTGACAAGTTTAGTTTGGACTTGTAAGAGTGTATAATAAGTCTAGTAGCATACTCTATCTGTAGTTTGCGTATCAATTGAGTGGGAGATATTCCTATTTCTTTTTTGAACAATCTACGCAGGTAGTCATAGCTATTGCCTTTTTTGTGCTTGAGTATATCTTTGATACTAAAATTAGCGTCTGTATAGTGTCTATGTATTGCCATGTATATTTTTTCTACAATTGGGGATAGACGTTTGATAGTAGCAAACTCTACAATACAACTTAGGAACAAATCTACTATAGAATATAGCACAGCAGAATTAAAATTATGTTTGGTATTGTTGAAATATATGCAATGTTTGAAGATATCTTCTAGTATATTGTTGGGCGATATGCCGACCTTGAAGCTTTGGTTGCTAGGTAGTATGATGTGTTCAATTTGTATGTAATTGGCTTGCAATGCATTGTCATGCATTAATTTGTAATCAGTCAAAGGTGGGATTGCTATCATTTCATTGACTTGCAACACTATGTCTTCTACATCATTTTGATAACTAAATACACATTGACCTTGGGTCAACTGTATAAACTCCCAAAATTGACAATTGCATCTTGGCAATTTATCTTTGTGATAAGTCCCTACATCCAATAAATTGTACATATTTAGAGATATTATAAACCTATATATCAATAATGTAAAGCATAAAAACACACAGTATCTCGTCAAAACGCAATGACAAAACTGTAGACATACAGCAATACAACCGTATGTCTACAACTATTATTGAGCTTGTTTGTTGCTTGTGCGTACACAACGTGTACAAATATATGCTCTCTTCTCTTCACCACTTGGTGTAACTATATCAACCTTGTGCAGATTGACATCAAATGTTCTTCTTGTGTGTCTCTTTGAGTGACTTACATTGTTGCCGCTCGCTTTGCCCTTGCCACATGCTTGACATCTTCTTGCCATTGTATTGCATTCTCCACTTAAAAATATTAATCTATTGTATTATAGTAACACAAAGTTGTCAAAAAAGCAACCAATTGTAGCACATATTAATATCTCTCTATGCAATATATACAATTTTGATTGCTCTTTGTGCAATTGTTTATTATAATGTAGCAAGTATGAAACAACCAATCTTAACGCAACGACAACTTAGAATATCTAGACGCACACTATTGTTTGCAAAATATTCTATTGGATTCAATTTTGTTGTTGCTTTAGGCAAGATAGCTATGGGATTGTTGACGGGATCTATCTTTGTATGCGTGGGAGGTTGTTACAATATTGGGATAGTGGGATCCAAGTTGCTAGCCGTTAGGGGCAAAGTCAACATACATACAGATACCAACTATTTGCGTAGAGTGGCTTGGTTTGTGGTTTTTGGCAGTTTGAGTTATATGTCTTATTGTATATATCTTGCACTTTGGGGGAGTATATCAACTAGGTCATACAACTTGATTGTAGCATTAACAATTAGTGCTTTTGTGTTTGGGCAGATATGCGTGTATATATACGGTTTTTTTGTAGCCAGATACACAAATGATACTTTTGTCAAGGCGGTCAAAATGACAAATTTTGCCAATATATTGATAGGTTTGTCACTAGTCCAGACTGTGCTATTAGGCACATTTGATAGCAATATCAATCTATCTCTATATAGTGGATTGTTGGGTATTGTCACTAGTGCTTTTGCACTGAGTGTTGGCATAATTATGTTAGTAAAAAACTAAAGCAATCATAGTGTTGGTTTGGTTCAATATTTTGGATAAGTTGTGAGTTGTATATTTGCTGTATTGCTTAGCCTTTGCTGTAGTGCAAGCAGTGTTCAAATTGAAGCAACAAACAACTATTTTGCAAAATGTTAATCAATCTCTTACTGTTTGGTTGCAAAATATATACACAATTGCTATAATATTGGATATGAGATGCTACTGTATATTATATAGTATACAGTGGCATATTAAATTTGATTACTCTTAGGAGATGTTTTAATTATGAAGACTTTGATTGTCGGTGCTAACCATGCTGGTATAGCGGTCGCCAATACACTACTCAATCACAATGTCAAAGATGTTGTTATGATAGATGCTAATAGCAACCTAAGCTATTTGGGTTGTGGCACTGCTCTTTGGGTGGGTAGGCAGATAGATAGTGTTGATGGATTGTTCTACACTAAGGCAGAAGACTTTAGGGACAAGGGTGCTAAGATAGAGCTAGAGTCTAATGTAACCAAGATAGACTTTGACAACAAGATAGCATCTTATACCAAAGGTGGCAAAGAATATACTGAGACTTATGACAATCTAGTGTTGGCTACAGGTAGTATTCCAATCATGCCCAAAGTTGAAGGTATGGACCTTGCCAATATACATTTTCTCAAACGGTTCCAAGACGGCCAAATAGTAGATCAGTTGATATCTGATCCCAAGATCAGCAAGGTTGCGGTAGTTGGTGGGGGATATATTGGTGTAGAGATAGCCGAAGCTTGCAAACGTAGAAACAAAGAAGTGATGTTGTTTGATGTATCCAAAAATGTCTTGTCCAACTATTATGATGCCGAATTTTCTACTGAGATGGACAAAGTGTTGGTGGACAATGGTATACAACTGCATACCGAGGAGAGCGTCAAGGGATTTGAAGGCAATTCTAACAAGCTAGTCAACAAGATAATTACCAACAAAGGTAGCTACGATGTAGATCTAGTTGTCAATGCGATAGGCTTTAGACCTAACAATGAACTAGGCAAAGACAAACTCAAATTGTTTGGCAATGGTGCATACCTCGTAGACAAATATCAACGCACTAGCATCAAAGATGTATATGCGGTAGGTGATTGTGCTACAGTGTATAGCAATGCTCTACAAAATACCGCCTACATTGCTCTAGCTACCAATGCTGTACGTACAGGGCTAGTTGCAGCAAGCAATATCTTGGGCAAGAATCTAGAGGGCAACGGAGTGCAAGGTAGCAATGCTATATCAATATTTGGTTACAATATGATGTCTACTGGTCTTAGTGTGGCATCAGCTACCAAAATGGGCATAACTGACATATGCTACAATGACCACGAAGATCTCCAAAAGCCCGCTTTTATCAAGCACAACAATCACAAAGTCAAGATACGTATAGTCTATGAGAGAGTATCTCGCCGAATCATAGGAGCCCAGATAGCGTCATATGAGGATGTATCTGCCGTAATACACATGTTTAGCTTAGCTATACAAGAAAAAGTAACAATAGACAAGCTGGCTTTGACTGATATCTTCTTCTTGCCTCATTTCAATCAACCTTACAACTATATCACAGTGTGTGCTCTCAAGTCTGAGTAATCTACAGTATACAAAGCTCAATATCAAAGCAACCCAGATCCACAGATTTGGGTTGCTTTGATATTGAAGGACAACCAAACCAATTGACATATGTTGACAATATTGTTATTATATATGTAAGATATGTACAATTATATTAGCACAAAATAAATGTATAGTTGTATATTTTAATCTAGCAATAATTTTTAGGGTTGTGTTTGCAAATCAAAAGTATTGACAATATTAGGAGGTATTAGTTGAAAGACTACAACAAAGATATATCACAAATACTAGATGAGTTTGGTGTTGATCCCGCTAAGGGACTTGGTCAATCTCAAATACAAACTAATGTTGCCAAATATGGTCGCAACCAATTTGCAGACAAAAAAAAAGAAAGCATCTTCAAGGTGATATTGCACCCATTAATGGAGATATCTGAGATTATACTTATTATAGCTGCTATACTTAGCTTTGCTGTGATCAAGGATCATACCTTTAGTGATTATATTAGTCCTATAGTAATAATATCAATAATCGTTATCAACGTTGTATTGTCTGTAGTCCAAACCAAAGGTAGTGAAAAGGCTCTAGATGCACTGAGCAAACTCAATGCTCCACATTGTTATGTCATACGAGATGGAGTCAAGACCAAGATAGATACAGCTGAGGTAGTGGCAGGGGATATTATTGTACTCAAGACTGGCGATCTTATACCTGCCGACGCTAGAGTGATAGATTGCAATGACTTTTTGGTGGATGAGGCTAGTCTAACCGGCGAGAGTGAGCCCGTCAAAAAGAACGCTATCAAAATAGAACAACAAGATGTACCATTAGGCGAACAGAAGAATCTGCTATTTAGTGGCTGTCTTGTTGTAGGCGGCAATGCTACTGCTGTTGTGTTGTCTGTAGGTATGAATACTCAGATAGGTAAGATAGCCAAGTATCTGACTCATACCAAAAAACGTAAGACCCCTCTCCAAATTAGACTCAATAAGATAGGGAGAACGGTCTGTGCTATAGCAATCCTTGCAGCAGCAGTGGTGTTGGCTATAGGCATAGTCCAAGGGCAAGATTTTTTGTATTTGTCACTTGTGGCAATAACGCTATCTGTAGCAGCAGTACCCGAGACTTTGTCCGTCATAGTAACATTGACACTCACATACGGTATCAAGTCCATGGTATCCAAAAATGCACTAATACGCAAGCTCCAAGCGGTAGAAACATTGGGTAGCGTAAGTGTAATATGTAGTGACAAGACAGGTACATTGACACAAAACAAGATGTCAGTGACAAGGATTTGGCACAATCAATTTGACTGTATAGATGATGACTCCGATCTCAATCCTCAACAATTGCAATTGATACACAACTATTTGTTGGCTAGCAATGTCACATTGCAAGTCAATGAAGAGGGCAAAGAAATAATCATAGGCGACCCTACAGAGAGTGCCCTAATGCGTCTAGCTATCAAAAAAGGTATAGATGTAGAGTCGTTGAGAGCTAGGTACAAGAGGGTGGCGGAGATACCCTTCAGTAGTGCTCGCAAGATGATGACCATTGTTGTACAGCGGGATGACGGCAAGTATCTGGTATTGACCAAAGGAGCATTTGACCGTATACCATATGACAAATCCGATCTAGCTGCCGAACACAAACGGCAAGTGATGCACGACAATTTTGCTCATGATGCCTTGAGAGTTATTACACTAGCTACCAAAGTTGTAGATAGCGTACCCGACAAGTTCAACTTGTCAGAGCTTGAAAGAGACTTGGAGTTTGTGGGATTTGTGGGTATTATTGACCCACCACGTCCACAGGCTAAGGTAGCAATAGCCTTAGCACGCAATGCCGGTATACGCACAATAATGATAACAGGCGACCACGCCGCAACAGCTACGGCAATAGCTCGCAACTTGGGCATAATAGTCCATCAGGAAGGTGTGATTACCGGGCAACAATTGGGCAAACTGAGTGATGAAGAGTTGTACAACAGCATAGAATACTACAGTGTATACGCACGTGTAAGCCCCGAAGACAAGATTAGGATAGTACAAGCATGGCAAAAGCTAGGCGCTGTTGTGAGCATGACTGGGGATGGTGTCAATGATGCTCCCGCTCTCAAGGCTGCGGATGTAGGCATTGCTATGGGTATAGCCGGCACCGAAGTCGCCAAATCTGCGGCTGATATGATACTGGTAGATGATACATTTGGGACAATTGTAGAGGCCGTAAGCGAAGGACGTAATGTATTTAGCAATATACGCAAGGCTATATACTTCTTGATTGTATGCAACTTGAGTGAGATCTTCATAATGTTGTTTGGGTTGTTGATATTTCAACAAACTTTGCCCGACGGTAGCGTCAAGTGGTGGTTGCCTGTGACGCCTATAATGCTCTTGATAGTCAATGTAGCGTGTGACGGCATACCGGGCATAGCATTAGCCAAAGAACGTAGTGACAAAAGGATAATGAAACGCAAGCCAATCAATCGCAACGAGAGTTTTTTTGGCGGTGGATTGATGCAAGCGATAATTCAGCAATCTATAGCAGTAACAATTGTGGGTATATTAGCTTACTATATTGGGACTGGTGGCAAACCTAATGATGACAACTATATTGTCGGTCAGACTATGACATTTGTCATACTTGGCTGGACTAGTATATTGCATGTACTGACTGTGCGTAGTAGAAGAAGCTTTTTGACTACTAGATACCGCAACAATAGGCAACTTGTATATAGCCTAATTGGTACTTTTGTGGGTTTTACAGCCCTTGTACTTATACCTGGTCTCAATACTCTTCTGGGATTGACTCACAACTTGGGAGTCGTCAATTGGTTGACTGTGATTGCATTGTCTCTTGTACCTATATTGTTTGCTGAGTATACTAAGTTCTGGGATAATTACAAATATCGCAATGACGAACGCAACAGAGTAGAGCAAAGAAAAATATAATGATCTTAACGTGCGGTTGCACCAAATTGTGTTTTTGACGGTACGACAGCACTTGCACAATTGCAAGGCAGTCTAAATAGGAAATTTATGCTCAAATTAGACAACATTACCAAAGACTATATATTGGCTGGCAACCGTGTGCCCGCACTCAAAGGCTTGAGTCTAGAGTTTAGACGATCCGAATTTGTATCAATATTGGGTCCGTCCGGATGTGGCAAGACCACAACAATGAATATAGTTGGGGGATTGGATAGATATACTACAGGCGACTTGGTCATAGAAGGCAAATCTACCAAAGACTACAAGGACAAGGACTGGGACAACTATCGCAACAAGAGAGTAGGTTTTGTATTTCAGGCTTACAATCTCATTCCGCACTTGACGGTCTTGGGCAATGTAGAGATAGCTATGACTATTGCTGGCATATCTCCAACCAAACGTCGCAATCAAGCTATATCAGCGTTGACTGACGTAGGATTGCAAGAGCACTTACACAAAAAGCCCAATCAACTCTCAGGTGGACAGATGCAGCGTGTGGCTATAGCTAGGGCCATAGTCAATAGACCAGAGATACTCTTGATGGATGAGCCAACGGGTGCACTAGATAGTGTAACCAGTGACCAAATAATGCAACTGATACAGTCTATAGCCAAAGACAAGTTGGTAATAATGGTCACCCACAACCCCGAACTCGCTCAACAATACTCAACGAGGATAATAAGGCTCAAGGATGGGGAGTTGCTAGAAGATACCAATCCATACAATAGCTATATTGAGCAGCAATCCAATCAAGATACTGTACCAAGTATATCCAAAGACACTTCACCCAAGCAATCAAGCTCTATGTCCTTTGGCACCGCTATAGGATTGTCTGCACGCAATCTCTTGACTAAGAAAAAGCGTGGCATAATGACTAGTATAGCTAGTGCAATAGGCATAATAGGTATAGGATTAGTATTGGCATTGACCAATGGACTGGGTCAATATGTCAACATGGCGACACGAGCATCTGCTGAGAGTGCAGCTATAACTATCACTGACAGTGCAGGGGACAAATTTAATCTACCTAGTGGTATAAGTAGAGTTAGGGCTAACGACGATGGTATTATAGATGTCAATGTGACTCAAGATCCTAGGGAGCGTATACTGTTGTCTAGCAACACAGACACTATTGAGTTGCTCAATGGTCTAGATAGCGACTTGTACAACGAATTCTCTATTAGTACTGGTATGGTAGTGCATGCTTATAGACCAACTGCAATGGCAAATTGGAACTATCTATCTACATCAAACGACAGTATTGCGGATAGTATAGGTAGCCTAATAGGTTTTGGCAACAGTGTCTTCAAACGGGCACCTAGCAATATGCAATTGGTGCAAAGTCAGTATGACATCATTGCTGGGGATTTGCCTAGCGAGTTGCAATCCAATCAAGCATTGTTTGTACTCAACAATGATGGTACGTTAGATGACGGACTACTACGCAATCTCAGTATAGACAACTTGATAAGCAGTGACAATACACTCAGTTACAGCAATCTGTTGGGGCTCAAATATGGTTTTGCTGCCAATGATCAAGTGTACCATTATGACCAAGATAATGACGATAAAGGGTTGCCACCATTTAACAATATAGAGATTGAAGTACGCAACACTCCCGAAGATCAATGGGTTGAACAGGGTGGCAAGATTGTACAGGTAGTAGGTGTGTTAAAGCTCAAAGAGGGCAGAGATAGTGGGGTGTTTGGCAGTGGTATCAAATTGAGTAGCAAGCTATACTCAGATATGCAAGTAGTCAACGCCAACTCGGCAATCACTATGTGGATGCAAGCTCAAATACAACGTGTCCCCTCAGGTACTTTTGATTGGAGTAAGTTTGACCAAGATGGGCTATTGCCACAAGATTTTGAGAAATTTGCTGATGGGTATACAAGACCATTCCCCAACAACAACACTAGTTCAAGTGCAGTTGGCAATATTTATCAGCCGGGTATCAATAGTCTTACGATTGGGGGCACTAGCTATATAGTGGTAGATACCCCGGACTACCTAAGACTAAGTCAGCTTGCTAGATTGGGCGGCAATACTTTGCCTTTTGAGATCAACATAATACCCAATGGATACTCCAACAAGAACATAATCTTAGACAAAATTGCTGCATTTAATAGTAGTAGAGATTTGGGTCAACAAATCTTCTTTGTAGACCTTGTAGAGATACTTGCTAGTGTCTTCAATAGTATACTCAATGTGATTGGCATAGTGCTTATTGGATTTACCTCTGTATCGTTGATAGTATCAGCAGTCATGATAGCTATCATAACAAGCATATCTGTATTAGAGCGTACTAAGGAGATAGGTATCTTGCGTAGCATAGGTGCTCGCAAAAAGGACGTAACACGACTCTTCAATGCTGAGAATCTTATCTTAGGTTTGGCTAGTGGTACTGTAGGTGTTGTGTGCACTCTAATCTTCTCATTTGTTATTAGTAGTATATTGCAAGCTATTATGGGGGCATCCAATCTAGCTAGTGTCACCTGGATACATGTATTGATACTCTTGGGTGTGAGCACAATAGTCACACTAGCATCTGGATACTTGCCCTCACGTGGAGCAGCCAAAAAGGATCCTGTTGTTGCTCTGCGTAGTGAATAAATAAGACTCTGTCAATGAGCAATCTCAATCTACAAAATTTATATATTGGAGCAACTTATGTTATCTATACGCAATCTGACCAAATTGTACTATCCCAAAAGAGGCAATGCCGTAACTGCTCTTAACAATATCAACTTAGACATAGCTGACAGTGGTCTAGTCTTCTTGTTGGGTAAGTCTGGTAGTGGCAAATCTAGTTTGCTCAATATAATTGGCGGATTGGATACTTATACCAATGGTGAAATAATAATCAAAAACAAGTCAAGCAGTGGATTCAGCAAAGCGGACTTTGATAGCTATCGCAATACTTTTTTGGGATTCATCTTCCAGGAGTATTATTTGCTAGAGGACTATACAGTTGGCAAAAATATATCATTGGCTCTAGAGTTGCAACGCAAGAAGGCAGACAAAGACGCCGTTGTTGATATGCTTGCTCGTGTTGACCTAAGCGAAGACTACTACAACCGCAAAATCAATGAATTGTCAGGTGGACAAAAACAAAGGGTATCTATTGCAAGAGCTTTGGTCAAAAACCCTGACATAATACTAGCAGATGAGCCAACGGGAGCATTGGACACCAAGACTGGGCTACAAGTATTTGATGTCTTGCGTAATCTTGCCAAACAAAAGCTGATTATAGTAGTGTCACACGATAGAGAAAATGCCGAACTATACGCCGATCGCATCATAGAACTAGCTGATGGCAATGTTATTAGTGATAGGACACGAAGTACAGACAATGGTCAGTTGCAAGATACCCCGCCTATCAATTGGATAAGCGACAATCTAGTACAAATACAACCAGGATACCAGTTGCAATCTCAAGATGTAGACCGCATCAATAGCATGCTACGCAACAACAATCAAGTTGCCTACATTAGTCAAGATGCCAAGAGCAATTTGGTATTTGGCGAAAAGGCATCAGTGCATGGTTTGTCAGGTACTTTTGAAGGCACTAATCCTAGCAATCTACACATCAAGCAGTACAACCCAAGCGACTTTGCACTAGTTCGCAGTCACCTGCCTTTCAAAGATAGCTTCAAGATAGGTGCAAGTGGGCTCAAGACCAAGCCTATTAGACTGACATTTTTGTTGATACTATCCCTTGTTGCATTTACTATGTTTGGTATGTCATTTACAGGGTCGTTTGTCAACTCTGTACAGATGGAAGTCAATTATTTGAGAGACCGCAATCGTCAATCTCTCGTAGTATCCAATCAGCATGGCTACCGATATATTGATGACTCTATCTCATGGAGTTATAGTGACCAACCAATTAGATCCGAGCATTTGCAGGAGTTGACCAAAATAACAGGCAAGACCCCACTCAAGATACTCAGCAATTACAGTGTCAATATTGGCGACTATAGTGATCGCAATCTAATCTTAGAGAGTGGAGAACGAGACAATTATTTTGCTCCTATACAGTCCATAAGCACTCTTCTTGAGCTACCTCAAGAGGGCACTCCTGGTTTTTTGAGACTTGTAGAGGGGCAACAACCGCAAGACTATGACGAGATTGCCGTTAGTGATTGGATTGCAGACTATTTTGTAGGGCACAACTATATCGGTCAAGAGCAACCCAAAGCTATCAATAGCTACAAGGACCTCGTAGGGCTTGAGTTGCGACTTGACAATACCCTTTTGACAATTAGTGGTGTATATGCAACGGACACAGATCTAAGCAAATTTGGCAATGTCAATGCCAAAGACAATGACAATTTTCTCAACAAAATCATGTTTGAATCCCTCAATGGCAATACGGCAGGATCTATGATGTATGTCAAGAGTGGATTTGGGACTCAACAACAACCAAGCATAGTGACTATCCCACGCAAAGCCAATTCTTACCTAAACAATAGTGTGTCGTATGGTAGATATATATACTACTTGTTGGCTAACAATGCTAGTCCTGTAGAGAGTAGAGAGGTATATCTCAAAGATGGCGTAGATATTGACAATCTAGCAGACAATCAGATATTGCTTGGTGGGCGATATTTTGGCATTGACTACAACACTCCCAGTGAGACTGCACAAAGTATATTTGACTCCCTTGTACAACCCGGTGGAGAGTTGGATAGTCCCTTTGAATATACTCTTGTGTTGTATGACGAAGACGGCTCTTACCAACCATACAGTGAGATATTTGAAGTTGTAGGGTTGTTATGCAATATTGAGGCGGACAACTATTGGGAAAACGAAGCACTGTCTGAGGCTATGATACTCAACCCAAATGCTTTGGCAAAGCTATCTGACTTGATCGCTACCATATCAACCAACGACAGTAGCGTAATGTTGGATGTCTCCAATACGTCTACTATGCGGGCAGTATACAAGTATCTTGCGAATAGTGTTATAGAGATAGGAGAAGATCTATTTGCTCTAACTCCTAATACTGAGTTTGGAGTCATAAGAATGTTTGCCCAACTTTTTGAAGGAGCATTTACTCCAGTATTGTTGTGGATTGGTATAGTGCTTGCTATATTTAGTGCTCTCTTGTTTATGAACTTTATAGGAGTGTCCATCTATCACAAAAAGAAACAAATTGGTATACTGAGAGCTATAGGAGCACGTGGACGTGATGTCTTCAAGATCTTCTTTATAGAGGGTCTACTTATATCTCTGGGTATATTTGTCTTGAGTAGTATAGCTACAACACTATTGTGTTGGTTGATCAATATCAGCATAGGTTTTGCTGTACTCAATGTCAATGTATTTGTATTTGCAGGATTGTTGGGTGTAGCTGTGTTGGTAGCACTACTAGCAACATGGTTGCCTGTCTTCAAGATAACAATTAAAAAACCAATAGATGCTATCAACAACAAGTAGCAAGCGTTGTTTGACACAAATATTTATATGTGTAGACCAAACCACAAGTGTAGTATATATCACTTGTGGTTTGGGTATATTTGTGATATAATGTATATATTGTTAACTAGTTGCAACTAGTTAATTAACAAATGATATTGACACAAGTATTGCAATATTTGATAGAATATAATGCAAAACCAACCATACAACATCATATGGATAGATATTGAAACAAACCTTGCAGGCAAGGTGCTAGATATAGGGGCAATCAAAGCAGATGGCAAGAGTTATCACTCTAGCAATCTCAATGACTTTGCCTTGTTTTTGTATGGAGGTATCTACTGCTGTGGACACAATATCATAGAGCACGATGCCAAATACTTGCGACAGCAATTGGATAGTAGTGGTATCCAATACTACATAGATACATTGTATTGGTCACCGTTGTTGTTTGCTAGGTATCCCTATCACAAGCTGCTCAAGGACGACAAGTTTGACCCTGTACAGGACAACAATCCACTCAATGACGCCATCAAGGCTAGAGATCTCTTCTATGACGAGTGCAATGCTTGGCACAAACTCAAACCTACTCTACAGTTGATATACTACAATCTGTTGCAAGCAAGTCCATACTTTGGAGGTTGGTTTGACTATCACACCTACTATCCGCAACGAGACAATATACATATTGACATTGCCAAATATCTCAATGCCAAAGTTTGTACTAGATGCAATATACAGTCACTAGTGCAACAACACCCTATAGAGCTAGCATATGCTATAGCTCAGATAGATGTAATGAGTGTGGACAATAACTCTATTACGCCGACATGGGTACTCAAGCGTTATCCTAGAGTGGAGAATATACTATACCAGCTAAGGGGCAATTATTGTGGTGAGTGTCAATATTGCAATTATTACTTAGATGTAATCAAAGGATTGGATAAGTGGTATGGTTACAAGCAATTTAGAACATACGACGGTGACAATTTGCAAGAGCAAGCTGCCAAATTGGCTATAGCCAATCAATCGTTGCTGGCGGTCTTCCCTACAGGGGGAGGCAAATCTATCACATTTCAGTTGCCTGCATTGATGCAAGGAGAGAGCTATAAGGGGTTGACTGTGGTCATTTCGCCTCTGCAATCGCTCCAAAAGGATCAAGTAGACAATCTAGAAAACAAACACAACATAACCAAAGCTGTCCGTATAGATGGTAGTCTAGATCCTATCGAACGCACCAAGCAGATAGAAAGAGTAGAGAATGGACAAGCAAGTATCCTCTACATATCCCCCGAGTCTCTAAGGAGCAATAGTATATGCCGAATGCTACACAATCGCAATATTGTGCGGATAGTTATAGACGAAGCTCACTGTTTCTCGTCTTGGGGGCATGACTTTAGGGTAGATTACTTGTATATTGCCCAATTTATCACCGATCTACAACGAGCCAAAGAAGCTGAGCGTGCTATACCCATATCATGTTTTACTGCAACGGCTAAGGAAGAAGTAGTCAAAGATATAAAGAACTACTTCAAGACCAACTTGGGACTGCATTTGGAGCAAGTAATATCCAAAGCAAGCCGTACCAATCTACAGTACCAAGCTATCCATGTACAAGACGACAAAGAAAAAGACGCCAAGCTAAGGGATCTCTTGACTACATATAGATGCCCTAGTATAGTGTATGTATCTAGGACCACACGAGCTACACAACTAGCAGCCAAACTCAACGAAGATGGATTGCATGCTATAGCATATCATGGCAAGATGGACAAGCGAGTTAGAGTAGCCAATCAAGACAAGTTTGTGTCAGGTCAATGCAATATTATAGTAGCTACCAAAGCCTTTGGTATGGGGGTAGACAAGGACAATGTAGGCCTTGTCGTACACTACGATATATCCACCTCTCTAGAGGACTACGTGCAAGAAGCGGGGCGTGCAGGTAGAGATGAGAGATTGCAAGCCAAGTGTTATGCCTTGTTTAATGACGATGATATCAACAAGCATTTTGTCTTCCTCAACCAGACCAAAATAACAGCCAAAGAGATCAACGACATATGGAGAGCTATCAAAAAATGTACTGCCAATGAGCAAAAATCCAAATTGACATTGTCAGCATTGGATATAGCTAGAGAGGCAGGGTGGAGTGACGTCAACGAGGGCGAGATAGGCACTCGTGTCTCTGCATGTATCAATGCACTAGAACAATCCGGGCTAGTGAGTCGTGGGCAAAATATGCCCAAAGTGTATGCAACAGCACTACAGACATCTAGCATTAGTGACGCTCGCAAGCGGATACAGGATAGCAATGCATGGACTAACGATAGAGAGCGAGAAGATGCCGTAAGGATAGTACAAAGACTCTTCAAAACTAGAGCCAAAGGGGGTAGAGACAAGGATACCAATGACAACAACGAGCAAGTAGACTATATAGCAGATAGAGAGCAGATAGAAGTAGAGCGAATAATTAGAATAATAGACAAACTCAAATCAATAAAGATCTTAGATGACTACAAGGATCTATATGGCACATTAGACAAAGACAAGGGCAAAACTGTTATAAGAAGATTGAGGGTATACAAGGGTGTAGAAGAGTTTTTTTGTCGGTGGCTACAAGACAATGAGAATAAACTAGACTTTGTCAGTCCCAATACGGAGGTGCAAGTTGCACTAGATATTGATGACAATATAGAGAGTGAGGACGAGATTGTTGACAAGCAAGAGACTAGCTTGATTGGGTATAGATTCAATATCAAGGAGATCCGTACAGCTATGCAACAACAAGTGCCCAATGCCTCAATAGATCATCTCAAGAAGCTAATCAACTACTATGACATCAAGCGAATAATCAAAAAGAAATATACCACCAACAAAGACTATATTAGTTTTAGATGTTATCTCAAGCTAGACAAGATAATAGCAAATGCCAACAAGAGGTTGGATGTGGCTGAGTTTGTGCTTGAGTGGTTGTACGATACCAAGTTCAACAAGCCCAAAGACAACGAGGATTGCAAGATAGAGTTTAGTGTACTTGAGATTGTACAGGAGTACATCTTGAGCAATCAGCTATTAGGCAAAGTAGTAGATAGCATAGAGGTAGAAGACGCCTTGTACTATCTCAAGCGTATAGGGTGTCTAGATATAGATGGCGGATTTTTGGTAATATACAACAGGATGACAGTGACTAGATTGAACTATACCAAATCATTGAGGTACACCAATGTAGATTATGCTGGTATGGAGAGATACTACAATACCAAAAAAGAACAAATACATATTATAGCCGAGTACTTGAGGCTACTCTCTCAAGACTACAACAAGGCATTGAAGCTCGCATATGACTACTTTGTCATGAACGATGGCATGTTCAAAGCCAAATACTTTGGGGGTAGATTGTCCGAATTGCGTCGCAATATGACTCCTACCAAATACAACCAACTCTTCAAGCATCTATCACCAATACAAGGACAAATAATAGATGACAAAAAGAGTGAATATATAGGCATTATAGCGGGACCGGGTAGTGGCAAGACTATGGTACTCTCTCACAAGCTAGCCGCAATATACTATCAAGAAGATATCAAGCACGAGAATATACTTATGCTAACATTCTCTCGTGCGGCGGCTACTGAGTTCAAAATTAGGCTAATACGCTTGATAGGCAATGCGGCAAATTTTGTCAAAATCAAGACTTTTCACTCTTATTGCTTTGACTTGTTGGGTTTGTTGGGTAGTCTTGATGGTTCGGACGAGATTGTAGATGAGACAGTAGCCAAAATCAAAGAGGGCTCTATAGACAAGTCCAAAATGAGCCTTGCCATAATAGTGATTGACGAAGCTCAAGACATGAGCAAGAGCGAGTTTGAATTGATATGTACTCTAGCCAAATACAATCCAGGCGTAAGGGTAATGGCAGTAGGCGACGATGACCAGAATATCTACGAGTGGCGGGGCTCATCGTCTGAGTACCTTAAGAGGATAGCTCATGCCAAAGGCAATGGTCGCAAATACGAGTTGCTAGACAACTATCGCAGTGTATCCAATATAGTGGAGTTTAGCAATAGTTTTGGTGATAGGTATCTCAAAGATAGACTCAAATCCAATCCACTCAAAGCAGTATCATCTAAGGTAGGCAAGATTGCAATAACCACCTTGCACCCACAATCTCATATAGAGATACCTATTGTCAACGCTATACTGAGAGACAAACCCCACGGCTCTACCTGTATAGTTGTGCGTACCAATCTTCACGTCAACAATATAGTAGCACTGTTGTCCAAGCATGGACTGCAAGCACGAGCAATACAGAGTAATCGTGGCTTTAGGCTATATGACTTGATAGAGCTGAGGGAGTTAGTCGTCACTGTATGTCAGGGCGATTATCCTATGATAGATGCAGATGTGTGGAACAACGCCAAATTGGATATATCCAAGAGATACAGACAGTCACACAATCTACCTTGTGTGCTACGGCTGATACGAGACTTTGAAGCTATACACTCTAGATACAAGTACAAGTCTGATCTAAGACAGTTCGTAGACGAGAGCAAACTACAAGACTTTGTGTCAAGTGAGGAGAGTATACTAGTCTCTACTACATACATGACCAAGGGGCGAGAGTTTGACAATGTATATCTAGGATATCAAATCAATAATAATCTTACACAGAACGATACAAGAGAGCTATATGTAGCATTGACAAGAGCCAAGAGCAATCTCTGTATAATATCCACAAGTACAATATTTGGTGGCGTTGTAGCCAATGGCGTTGTAAGATTGACAGACAATACCAACTACATTATGCCTGATGAGTTGGTTGTGGAGCTAGAGCACAAAGATGTGTTTCTTGGTGGGTTTGGACATAGAGAGGTGCAACAAGAGATAGCTAGATTGGTTAGTGGGGACAGACTGTCAATCAGTCCACAAGGGCTAGTTAGCAACAATACTCTAGTTGTCAAATATTCTAATGCCTTTGCACTCAAGTTGCAACAATACTCCGTCAAAGGATACACGCCAAAAGAGGCTACAATCAATCATATAGTATATTGGCACGATAAAGAGGACAAGACCAAATCTGAAATGTTGATAATACTACCCAAGCTCAAACTAATACTCAACAAATAGTTGATGTTGAATACATAATGTGACAACATAGTTGTTGCACCAATCCAAATTTTGGTTGCAATATTGCTGTCTATATGATATACTAGATATGTATAGTGACCGTTGTAGTCCGCTAGTTGCAACCAAAGACAACCAAGAATACAATGTAGTTGAAAAGTGGAGAAGTAGTCATGAATAGTCTTGTACACAATATAGAAAAGGAATATCTCAAAAAGAGTGTTTCTAAGTTTAATGTAGGCGACCTAGTCAAAGTATCTATCAAAGTTGTAGAGGGTGACAAGGAGAGATTGCAAGCATTTGAGGGCAGAGTAATTGCTCGCAAAAATGGCGGACTGCGTGAGACATTTACTGTTAGACGTGTGTCACTGGGTGTGGGTATAGAGAGAGTTTTTTTGTTGCATAGTCCTCGTATAGACAAGATAGAAGTAATCAAAAGAGGCAAGGTTAGACGTGCCAAATTATATTATTTGCGCAATCTGAGTGGCAATGCTGCCAAAATCAAAGAAGTCAAAGACTCCAGGGGCAAGAAGACCAAGCCAGCAACAGAGTCCAAAGACAAGGTGACAACCACTAAGGTGCCAGAGGCTCCCAAAGCCAAAGAGACCAAGCCCAAAAAATAACAATTTAGACTTTTGTTTCACAAAGTAGTGCATGTGTATTTGTGCTACTTTTGATTTATAACAACGAGGGGAGTTGTGTATGATTGACTTACAGGATATGTTGACACAAGGTCAACTAACAGATAGAGAGTTGCGTATATTTGATGAGTTTGTGTCCATTAGACGCAAACTAGAGATGGAAAATATCAAGAATACTATTGTCTTCTTTGGTACTGCTCGCACCAAGCCCAACGACAACAATGCTATGTCCAAAGCATACTACCAATCCAATTATCAATTGTCCAACAAGTTGGCATTGTGGGTCAAAGAGCGTTATCGTGATAGGCATCCAGAGGACAAGTACTACATATGTACTGGTGGGGGCAAAGGTGCCATGGAGGCAGCCAACAAAGGAGCTAGTGATGCGGGTGAACGCACACTGGGTTTTAATATAACATTGCCATTTGAACAAAACGAGAATCAATATATTAGTGATGGTTTGGTTTTTCGGTTCAATTATTTTTTTATACGCAAGTTTTTCTTTGCTCTACTTGCCAAAGCTTTTGTAATCTTCCCTGGTGGATTTGGGACTATGGACGAGCTGTTTGAGATAATAACATTGTCACAGACCAACAAGATGCAGAAGGTTATACCCTTTGTATTATTTGGCAAAGACTATTTTAGCAAGGTACTTAATTTTGATATGATGTTGGAGCATGGCTATATATCGGCTAGAGACAAGGAGTTGTTTATACTAACTGACAGTGTACATGATGCCTTTGAGCATATCACACGCAATATAGACAAACAAAAGTTTTTGATTGATTAGATTGTGAATTTGACTTTTGGATTGATATGGTATAATATATTGTTGTGTCAACTACCACATATGGAGATAAATTAATGAATGATTTTGTATTTCACAACACTACCAAAGTGTATTTTGGACATGACCAATTGGGCAACTTGAGTTCCGAATTGCTCAAATATGGCAAACGTGTACTATTGACTTATGGTGGTGGTAGTATCAAAAAATTTGGACTATATGACAAAGTTGTCAAACATATTAAGGATGCAGGACTTGAACTGTTTGAGTATGGTGGTATAGAGCCCAATCCTAGAGTGGAATCTGTTGCCGCCGCTGCCGAACTGTGCAAGCAGCACAATATAGAGGTATTGCTAGCCGTTGGTGGTGGATCAGTAATTGACTGTACCAAGTTTGTAGCTAGTGCTAGATACTATGATGGCGATGCTTGGGATTTGAGTACTGGCATAGCTAAGACTGACAAGTGTCTACCTATCATCAGTATACTTACGTTGTCAGCAACAGGTAGCGAGATGAATGCAGGTGGCGTAATCAGCAATCTCAAGACCAATGACAAATTGGGCAATGCCAATCCTTTGATGCAACCCAAAGTGTCTTTTCTTGATCCGTGCAATACTTATACGGTAGACAAGTATCAGACGGCTTGTGGCACAGCGGACATAATGTCTCACATAATAGAGGTATACTTCACTGCTCCACAAGATCTAGAGATGTTAGATGGCATAATGGAAAGCTTGCTCAAGACTGTAATCAAGGCAGCTCCAGTTGCACTACAAGACCCTACCAACTACAATGCTAGAGCCAACTTGATGTGGGCTAGTAGTTGGGCAATCAATGGACTAATCAATGGTGGCAAGCGACAAGGATGGAGTTGTCACGCTATGGAGCATCAGCTATCCGCATATTATGATATATCACATGGTTTGGGATTGGCAATATTGACGCCTAGATGGATGAAATATGTGCTAGATGATACCACGGTTGACAAGTTTGTTCAGTTTGGTGTTAATGTTTTTGGGATATCTTCTACTTTGCCTAAGATGGACATAGCACAACAGGGTATACAAGCACTATCCAAATTCTTTTTTGAGACACTTGGACTCAAGTCTACATTGAGTAGTATCAATATTGATAGGACACATTTTCAAGATATGGCTACCAAAGCCGAAACTAAGACTACAAAAGGTTACAAACCTCTTTTGGCTAAAGACATAATCAAGATTTATGAAATGAGCCTTTGAGATTGCACCAAATTGTATCAACCTAAGCGCCAATTGACAAAGCACTAAACAACTATGGAGTCCAGTATGAGTTTGGATTGGAGTAAAAGTATAGGTGAGTGTATCCAGACTAGACATCAATTGATGTCTAGTCTGGAGGATAGACGTAATGTTGATAGGTTGTATCAAGTAGTTGCCAACTCAGTAATAGGCAAAGATAATAGGGACACATTGAGCGACTTTGTTGATCATAGCAAGCAAGCACAAGAGTGTTGGGATACAATTGTTCAGGCTTGGGAGATTAGCAAGAAGATACAACAAGATAGACTAACAGAGCTATGGTATAGTGTTTGCAACAATGTATTGGACTATAGTGCTCACCAGATGCAACTCAAGCAGTCTGATTGTCTAATCAGACTTGTAGATAGTGTCAAGATGACATCTTATACCCGATGTTTGTCCATATCTACCATACAGATAACCAGTCCAAACAATACCAAATATAGTATAGAAGTTGTACCTTATACTACAGATACTGCATTGATACATTCTACTTTGGATATTTTTGTCAAGATACACTCTCATCAAGTGAGAATATTAGTGTTAGACAAGATATATATAGTAGGGACTGACAACAACATGTTGACTATAGAACTGTGTCATGGCAATCCACAGGGTGCACATTTTGTGCATGCACTCACATCTACCAACACTAATGTCAATTTGCTCAATCACATAGTATAGTTTTGTATAAATTTATCTACAAAGGTTGTGTTTTGTGTCTCAAATACAATAAGAAACAAAATATTGCAACTACAAGCAGATTGCATTTGTGGAGAGTGTAGCTAACGTTAGCTATACTCTCTTGTATTGTCAACTACTAGTGACAATCTAGGGTTGATGTAGGAGGATTGATGGTGATTTAGTATATTTAAGAAAAAATACAAATTGCAGTATAAATAGAGCAAAATACAATTGACATAATATAACAAATATAGTACTATTTGTATTATCAACAATACAAAACAAGATATGGGGGTAAGATAAGATGACTAAGGTGATGGGCAAAAGGACATTGAGGATTGTATTGGCTATGCTTGTGTTGGTGTCTATATTGACACTGTCAGCATGCAAGCGTTATGATCCATACAACGACCCGAATCGTCCCGTAGTAATAAGTGATGATGGGTACTTTTATATTAGACTGAACAAAAGTAATCAAACAGCGATAGCATTAGGACTAACGGATATTGGCAAAGAGCAACAAGTGTTAGTAGTGCCGAGTGTTGTACAAGGTTTTGTGGTTAATGAGATAGGTCTTGTCAGACAGAATGGTGTTATGTGGGGGGTGAGTATGTATTTCCCGTTAGAGAGCGAGCAATTGCAAAAGCTATACATGCCACATACAATATGGAACTATGATGATCGGGTATTTTCAACAACCCCAAATTTGAATTATGTGATTTCTATGCGTTGGGAGCTGTCATTTATACGTTCATATCTAGGTGGTAGTTACACAAGTCTAGGTATGCAACCTAATATAAAATATTATTACAACTACGATGAGTCACCCAATGAGGATTTGTATTGGAGAGATTATGTAGTTGAGAGTGGGTTGTACTTAGACCCAGATACATCTACAAGAGATGGGTATATATTTGGTGGTTGGTATACGGACAGTGATTGTACACAAGAGTGGGACAATGTGTTGCCAACAACGCCAGAAGAGTTGGTAGAGCTGTATGCAAGATGGATAGAGCAAGAAGATACAAAGTAGTCAGATAAATATAGTCAAGAGA
>JAISDO010000023.1 GCA_031264755.1 Clostridiales bacterium | reverse complement strand
AGACTCTCTCTACGCCACTCTGTCACTTACGACGAGACTAGTAGTATTGGCAAAAGATACCGCCGTCAAGACGAAATTGGTACCCCTATTTGCGTCACTGTAGACTTTGACTCCCTAATTGACAAAATGGTCACCATCCGTGACCGTGATACTATGTCTCAACGCCGTATCAAAATCTCCCAACTTGCCTCCACCATTACCCGCAAATCCAAACTCTCCCTCCTAAAATCCCCACACAAATAATCTCCACTTCCCTCTCACCCCTATCATTATGCCTAGGATCATACTCCTACCAAATCAAGAATGCCGTTGACTCAACAAGATTGTGTAGTTAGATTGTTGTCGTATTGGACTTGCGTATAGGCACAAGTCTTGTTAGTATACATAGTATGCCATATATCAATATGGATAGCAGCCCACATGTCACTATAGCTAACATATGTGATATATTGTTGGGCAAGATTGATCTGACCAAATGCCCTATTCCAAAACTTGCACACGTGATTAATATTATTTTGATACCTTGTATACCAGAGTATTTGATGCTAATGCTCTTAGAACATGCCAGGATATTGAGCATGCAAGCGACTATATAGAAGATTACGGTGGCTATACATACTCCATATATACCTAAGATATGCATCAATACAACGGTAAACACAACTTTGAAAATAGCCCCTATCCCCAATATATAGGCAGGTTTGTGTGCTTGATCTAGCCCTTGTAGAGTAGCCGTGCATATTTGCATAATACTTGAATATATAATGATGCTAGCTAGCAATTGTAGCATTAGTACACTCTGTTCAAGCTCTGTAGCGTCTAGTCCTTTGCCGTACATAAGTTGCATTATATCCTTGCAATATATTATAAAACCAGCAAAACATGGTACGGATATCATTAGGGAGTATTTCATATTGCTATTGACTATAGTTTGTACATCATGTCCTTGCACAAAGTTCTTGGCTATTTTTGGCAACAAAGCTACTGATATAGCTAGTGTCACAAGGATAGGTAAGTTGAGCAAACTGCTAACAGGTCCATTGAGTATCCCATACTGTGATGTGGCAGCATGTTTGGATATTCCATTAGATATCAAAAAGTTGATGATTATTACACTATCTACAACTTGTGTCAAAGGCAATATCAAGGCCCCTAGTGTTACAGGTATTGCCACTTTGTATACTGTTTTTAGAATATCTATAGTGCTATTGTGAGTAGATTGTGTCTTGTACAGGTTTGTATCAAGCTCGGTATAATCAGTCAAATTCCAGTCTACTGCTACCTCAGTAGTATTATGTGCAAGATTGTAGTTGATATTGGATTTTTTACCCTTAGTGTTAAATACATAAAAACATATCAGTACTATCATTGCCACTAACTCGGATACAGTTATCCCTAAGATTGCACCCAATGCAGCATAAGCTATTCCCCATTGCATAAAATATAGACTCAACGTAATGCCTACCAATAATTTGACAAGTTGCTCTGCTATCTGCATGATGCTAGAGGGCAGCATATTTTGTCTACCTTGGAAGTATCCTTTGAAGACACTCATTATGCACACAAACAATATAGAGGGCGAAATTCCTAAGTATGCTAGACTAGCTTGAGAGTTGCCTTGCCACTGTGGGATCAACCTATGTAGCATAACTATGACAGCACTGCCTAGTATACCTACTATACTCATGAGCAACAGCGAAACTTTTAGGACTTTTTGTGCCCCGTCCACATCGCCTTGTGCAGACTTGTTAGCTACCACTTTGGATATAGCAACAGGCAATCCCCCACTAGATAGCATTAGGACAATACTATATACAGGGAAGACCATCTGATACACACCCATACCTTGTGCACCTAATATATTGGTCAAAGGTATCCTAAAGAATGCTCCAAGTAATTTGGCAATTAACGAACAAATAGCCAGCATACCAGCACCACAAAAAAATTTTTTTAGATTAGACATTGCAAAAATAGTATGTGTAAAAAGTTATATTAATTAGTTAGACATGTTTAATCAATATATAACAATATATAGCTCAACAATAAGATGTTTTATATTAATACATTGCTTTTTTGTACATATAATTGTCAAAAAGATAATTATGTGCTACAAAACATGAGCAAAAAAATGTTGTTAACGCCATTATTTTAAGATTTGATATGGCTTTGATACTAACAAATATTAAACAAAAAATTGTGCAATGTTGTTATATTACAATTGACAGAGACCACCCTAAAGTAGTAAAATCTAAACATCAAATCAATATGTAGTATATGTACTCAAAGTTTGGTTCAATATATTGATTTGATGGCTCAAAGAAATTTATTTAGGGGAAACCAAAATCAAATGAAATATATTGAACTTAACAACGAAATAATGCAAAAGGGATCTGATGGATTTTATGACTTGCACAAAGACAAGCTAGCTCTAGAAGAATTTCTTCAACATGTTGACGGCAAGACCAAAAAATTTGGATCTCTAGCTGAGAGATATGATTGGATGATAGAGCATAAGTATTATGAAAATGTACTTAAGGACTATACTCTCAATGATATACAGAGATTGTATGAGCATGCTAAAAATGTTGAGTTTCAATTTGCTTCATATATGGCAGCTAGCAAATTCTATGCCAATTATGCTCTTAAGACAAATGATGGCGAGCAATATTTGGAGAACTATATAGATCGCATAATATCTGTATCACTGCATTTGGGTCAAGGCAGTTTTGCAAGAGCGGTAGATTTTATGTTTCAGATGATGAAGCAAAATTATCAACCGGCTACTCCTACATTTCTAAATGCTGGTAGACAACGTAGGGGTGAGATGGTCAGTTGCTATCTACTAGAGTTGGATGACAGCCTCAACTCTATATCATTCAATATATCTACATCGCTATACTTGAGTAAGATGGGCGGAGCTGTAGCTCTCAACCTATCTAAGTTGCGATCACGTGGTGATAGTATTAAGGGGTTCTCTAACGCTTGTAGTGGTGTTGTGCCTGTCATGAAACTCCTAGAAGATACTTTTGCTTATGCCAATCAATTGGGACAACGCAAAGGTGCTGGGGCGGCTTATCTCAATATCTTTCATCACGATGTTATTGAGTTTCTTGATACCAAGAAGATCAATGCAGATGAGAAGTCCCGCATAGCTACACTGGCTATAGGTCTCATTGTACCTAGCAAGTTTTATGAGTTGGTACAAAACAATCAGCCTATGTGTGTATTTGCTCCACACAGTATACACGAAGCATACGACAAGCACATGGACGACATGGATATAGACGCAATGTATGACGAATTGCTGACTAATCCTAAGGTCAAGCACAAGCAACTAGATCTGTCAGCTAGAGATCTACTTGTCAAGATCACAATGATACAACTAGAGTCTGGGTATCCTTATGTTGTGTACAAGTCCAACGCCAATCGTCAACACCCTCTCAAAGATTTGGGACAGATCAAAATGTCCAATTTGTGTACTGAGATCTTTCAACTTCAAGAGACTAGCACTATCAATGACTATGTAGATAGCGACAGCAACACAATCAATAGAGATATTAGTTGCATATTGGGGTCACTCAATATCGCCAATGTGATGCAAAATCAAGAGATAAAGCAATCAGTCCACATAGCCATGAGAGCGTTGACGAGCGTAGTGCAGATGACCAAGTTACGCAATGCCCCAACTATACAAAAAGCCAACGAAGAGCTACATTCTGTGGGTTTGGGTGCCATGAATCTACATGGATTTTTGGCCAAACACAAGATAGACTACGAGAGTCCTCTGGCTATAGAGTTTGTAGATACGTTTTTTATGATGATCAATTTTTATAGCATACAAGCTAGTATGGAGATAGCTAGAGATCTCAACGAGAAGTTTGTAGGATTTGAGAGATCTGAGTATGCCAAAGGGACATATTTTGATAGATATGTTGGCAATAGTTATGCTCCAAAGTCTAAGAGAATAACAGAATTGTTTGGAGATATGCATATCCCTACTCCACAAGATTGGATTGCTCTCAAGAGTCTAGTTGCTACACATGGATTGTATCATGCTTATCGTCTAGCGATAGCCCCTACTCAGTCTATATCCTATGTGCAAAATTCTACCGCTAGTGTTATGCCCGTTGTAGATCCTATTGAGATTAGGACGTATGCAGATTCTACTACTTATTTTCCTATGCCATTTTTGTCTAGGGACAATGTGTTGTATTACAAATCTGCCTTCAATATGGATCAATATAGATTGATAGATCTTATATCTACTATGCAAGTGCATGTAGACCAAGGCATAAGCACTACTCTATTTGTGATGTCTGATATCTCAACCAAAGAACTTGCCAAGTACTCTATATATGCTCACCGCAAGGGGCTCAAGAGTTTGTACTATACACGAACACGTCATACTACTGTAGAAGATTGCTTAATGTGTAGTGTATAGATTTTGAGGCTAAATGAGCAAGTGTCTGATTTTTGTATAAGCAAATTTGCAGACAATTATTGTTCACAATTTTATAACTTGCAAGGAGTTAAGCTATGTCAAACGATAAGAATCCACAACTAACCAAAGCAGTCAATTGGAATACCCCAGAGGACACATATTCGCTAACATTTTGGAAACAGAACACAATGCAGTTCTGGCTAGAGGATGAGATCCCTGTGTCACAAGACAAAAACGCTTGGGCAACTCTCACGCCTGTAGAGAAAGAGGTTTACAAAAAAGTATTGGGTGGACTTACTTTACTAGATACCAAACAAGGTGGCGACGGTATGCACCTTATACCTTTGCACATGGGTAGATTGCAAGCCAAAGGTGTATTTACATTCATAGCAGGTATGGAAGAAATACATGCAAAGTCTTATAGTCACATCTTTACGACATTGATTGCTGAAGAAGAAATTACAGAGCTCTTCAACTGGATAGAGACAGATCCTACACTAGACCGCAAAGAAAAATTGATAACAAGTAGATACTACAAATTGTTTAGACCAGACGCCCCAAAAAAGGACGTTTATATGGCTCTGGTAACTAGTGTCTTCTTGGAGAGTTTCTTGTTTTATAGTGGTTTCTTTTATCCATTGTGGTGGGCAGGTCAAGGCAAATTGACAGCATGTGGTGAGATAATCAATCTTATATTGCGTGATGAGAGTTTGCACGGCACATACACGGGATTGGTAGCTCAAGACTTGTTCAAGACATTGTCATCAGAAGACCAAAAAGAAGTTGAGCTTGACCGCATTAAGCTACTACAAGAGCTATATGAGATAGAGTTGCAATATAGTCAAGAGATCTATGGACAGGTTGGATTAGTGGAAGATGTGCAGAGATTTGTGCGTTACAATGCTAATTCTGCTCTCAAGAATTTGGGTATACCGCCTTACTTCCCTACTGACGAAGTTATCAATCCTATTGTACTCAATGGTCTCAAGACAGATACCAAGCACCACGACTTCTTTAGCGTCAAGGGCAATGGATATGTCAAATCCATCAATGTAGAAAAACTCACCGATGACGACTTTAACTTTTAGGCAATAATATATGATCAAATAGTTGACTACAACACAATTGTATGATAATATTGTGTTGTTATTACCTACTCTAGCTGATGCTAGGTGCACAGTATCAGTTAAGAGTCGGTATAATGTTATTTTTTCTATACTGAGTTAGTTGCAACTAACTCAAGCAAAGTGATTGGGGGGATACCCATACTTACAAGATGCAAATAAACAAAGTTAGTGTTAATCAATCACTAACTTAAAAAATATATACAAAGTTAGCTGTGGCTAACTTGGAGGCTTGATTATGACAATTAGCAGAAAGATAACAATGCTACTAACATTGTTGATGTTGTTGAGTGCATTTGCTGTACTTGGTGTAGCATGTGTTGCCAAAGATGGTGCGATACCCCAACTTAGACCAGACAATGCTGTGGAGATCACCAATAGATTTTATGAAGAGCACAAATTGCAAGACGCACAAGGCAATGTAGTGCATGTCAAGGCACACAAGACTATATTTGTGCCAAGGGATGCTCAACGTGTTGTGTTGTTTGGTGTGGGTGATATGGACACTTATCTACAACTGGGATTGCAGGACAAAGTTGTAGGTAGAGCAGTATTGAGTGGTATGCCAACTGATGTTGAGGATGCCTTCCCTATTATAACATTAGGCGATTTCAATTCGGGCAAACCTGGCGTAGTCGGTGTATCTGGTAGTGGTATCACCGATGCTCCGCACGATCCAGATTATGATAAGATTATTGAGTTGGAGCCGGACTTGATTATTATAGAAGGGCGTCAAAGGTCGGGACGCAACTCTAGTGGACACTTCCAAAGATTGTCCGCAATTGCTCCTACGCTAGATTTTGGACTGTCTAGCGGTCAAGTCCTGCAAGACAATAGATCCAACCTACAAGATATAGCCAAAATATATGAGACCAAAGCTGAACTTGTACAACAGGCTATAGACAACATAAATACTCAAATACAAGATATCAAGACAATATCAAGTATCAACAATCCCAAGACATTGATGATTCTCAAAAATGGCGAAAGTTATAGCTTTCATGGTCAAAGCGGACGTTGGTCTATGGTATACAACGAGTTGGGATTGACAGAGAGCATTGGAGAGTTGTCCAATCAGGCACACGGCACACCAATGACACCTAGCCTAGTTCAGGATAATAGTGACAATATAGAGATGATACTGTTTGTAGACAATACAGGCAACGGCAACAAAAATAGTATATTAGAACACGATTTCTTCAAGAATGTCCCTGCTGTACTCAACAATCTGGTGTTTGATCTAGATATGACATGGTACTTTGTGTCAGGTGGTATTCAAAATTTGCTCAATCAGATACAAGAGATATCAACAGCTGTTGAGGCTTACAATGAGTTTGTAGGTGCCAACATATAGTCTATTAACACATAAGTGAAAAACTCTCAAGAAGAAATAACAATTGACCTAATGGCTAAGACAACACAAAACAAACACAAATTGATCTACACACTAGGAGCATCTTTGATTGTGTGTTTTGTGTTGTCTTTGTTTGTATTTAGTTACTGGGTGTCTCCTTTGGATGTATTGACAGGACAGAGGCATGCGTTGGATACTATGTGGCATGTGCGTATCCCTAGGACAGTTGCTGTCACTGTAGTGGGCGTAGGAATGAGTATATGTGGCTTGATTATGCAGATCTTGACACGTAATAAATTTGTCTCCCCTACGACTGCTGGCACTCTAGAAGGTGCTAGACTAGGTATAATGTTGACACTGTTGTTTGTACCTACTGTAGGAATACTTGGCAGAAGTGTAGTCATATTTGGCACTACTATGACTGTCACAGTAGTGCTAGTACTAATATTGGAGAAGATACAAGTCAAGAATCATATATTTGTACCACTTGTAGGTATAGTGTATAGTGGTATAATAAGTGCTATTGTTAGCTTTTTTGCTCAACGTAGTCAAAATGTGCAACAGATATCTACTGCCTTAATAGGCAACTTTAGTCTAGCGTTGTCTGGACGCTACGAGGTAGTGTTGATTACAATACCATTATTGGCAGTTGCCTATTTGTATGCTAGCAAGTTTATGATAGTGGGATTGGGGGCAGACACTGCCAAAGGATTGGGGCTCAACTATAGATTGACTATGTACATAGGTTTGACGCTAGTGTCTGTCATAGCTACACTTACCATCATTGTTGCGGGCATAATACCGTTTTTGGGATTGATCGTTCCCAATATAGTTGCTATATTTATGGGTGACAATATCAAGAAGACTCTATTGCCTACGGCTATGTTTGGCGGTGTCTTTTTGCTGTTGTGTGATATTGTGTCTCGTCTAATAATCTTCCCTTTTGAAGTGCCTGTGAGTCTTACTGTGGGTGTGTTGGGTGCTGCTATATTTTTGGTGATGTTGATACGAGGCAAAGATGACACTAAAGGGTCAAGTGTATGAAGACAACTCTAGTCAAAATACGTTATTGTTTGTTGCGTCCTTTAGTACTACTAAGTTTGTTACTCTTGGTCTTTGTGACTATATCGTGGAGCTACATGTACTACAACTTGGGGCGTCGTCCTGACATAATACTGCCTAATCGCACCAATACAATAATTGCAATAACAATAGTGTCGGTAGCAGTGGGCGTGTCTACAATACTGTTTCAGACTATTAGCAACTCTCGCATACTATCCCCAGGTGTCTTAGGATTGGAGAATATATATTTGTTTATACAGACGGGTATTGTATACTTGTTGGGTACCAATAGCTACCTTGTGTCCACTATACCCAATTTTTTGATTAGTGTGGTATTGATGGTAGTTGTTTCGTTGATAGTATTTGTTCCTATGTTTTTTAAGAGTAGTCGTGGAGTATTTTTTGTATTGTTGTTGGGAGTTGTTATAGGTCAATTGGCATCAGCTATCAACACATACTTGCAGTTGCTGATCAATCCAGACGAATTTAGTGTAGTTCAATCCAAGATGTTTGCTAGTTTTGAGTTTCCCAATATGTATTTGAGCTTGATTGCCTCTATATTGATTGGGTTGTGTATACTGGCTATCCCCCGCCCTAGTCAGTTGGATGTTGTACATTTGGGTAGAGACAATGCTATTGGACTTGGGATTGATTATAGAGTAGTGTGTATTAGATGTTTGATTATAGTGAGCGTATTGGTGTCAGTATCTACTGTTGTAGTGGGACCATTAATGTTTTTGGGGGTGTTAGTAGCCAATTTGAGCTATATGGTATTGCGTACATACAAGCATATATACCTAATACCCATGTGTGTACTTATATCTGGAGTGCTTATTGTGGCTACTCAATACTTTAAGACACATATATACAATTTTGGCATAACTATATCAGTCATTATCAATTTTGTAGGCGGGCTATTCTTCTTGTATCTACTTCTAATCAGTCGCAAAAAATTGACCTGACAATATAATTAACTAGAGTATCTAATTGGTATGGATTAAATTTGGTAGTGTGCATTAGCATCAAGGACAACATATATGTTAGCAGTACAAAATATAGTAAAAAAATATAATAACAACATGATCCTAGATGATATATCTCTCAGTATCCCAAAAGGTGCTCTCACAGGTCTAATCGGTGCTAATGGAGCGGGTAAGTCCACACTACTCTCAATAATGTCACGACTTGTTAGGCAAGATAGTGGCAATGTATATCTCAATGATCAATTGATAAGCAAGTACAAAACTGCTGAGATAGCAAGACAAGTTGCAGTATTGAGACAAAGCAACAATCTCAATCTCAATCTAACCATAAGAGAACTTGTCAGTTTTGGAAGATATCCTCATACAAGAGGTAGATTGAAATCAAAGGACTATACTATAATAGACCAAGCACTACAGTATCTACAACTACAAGACATGCAACACAAATCTATCCTCAACTTGAGTGGTGGTGAGCGTCAAAGAGCGTTGATAGCAATGACGGTAGCTCAGGATACCCCTTGTATATTGTTGGACGAACCACTCAACAATCTAGACATGAAGCATGCGAGTGCAATCATGAGTACCTTGCACGGTCTTGTACAAGATACTGGTCGTACTTTTGTCGTTGTATTGCATGATATCAACTGTGCAGCGTGTTATTGTGACTATATTGTAGCTCTCAAAGATTGTCGTATAGTCAAGAGCGGGACTCCTGAGCAAATAATGCAAAAGACAGTGATAGACTATGTATTTGATATAGATTGTCATATACACGAGATATGCGAGATGAGAGTGTGCATACACTACAACCAAAAAGTACACAAAGATACACACAATTGTACTTGCTAACTTCAATTGTGTGTAGTATACTACCAATATAGGAGTGTATTATATAATGAAGACAGTTAATATCAAATTAGACAAGATGGATAGTATACATAGATTTGTCAAAATTGTGGAGAGGTATCCTTTTGATGTAGATTTGCGTCAACATAGATACCTTGTAGACGCCAAATCCCTATTGGGAGTGTGTAGTTTGGATACTACCAGACACATCACTATGGATATACATACCGACAAGTATGACAATATTCTAGACGAACTAGATAGCTTTATAGTTAAGGAATAAATCATGGGTGATACTAATACAAAATATTTTAGATGGGCTATATGTGGTACAGGCAAAATTACTGAGAGATTTATGCGTGCCTTAGACTGTATACCCAATACACAAGTTGTAGCCTGTGCCTCAGCGTCCAAAGATAGGGCTAGAGAATTTGGGATACAACATGGACTAGTCCCATATACTTATCAAGAGTTGGTAGAGGCTGCAGATATTGATGCTGTGTATGTATGTACCAACAACCACTTGCACTACCCTTGTACTTTGCAATTGTTGCAACATCACAAGCCTGTCTTAGTAGAAAAGCCATTTGCCGTAGATAGTACTCAAGCTCAAGATATGATAGCGTTAGCCAAGCACCACAAGACCTTGTTGATGGAAGCTATGTGGACAGCATATTTGCCTTGTGTACATGAGATTGAGCGGTTGATCAGCAACTCTTCTATGGGGGATACGATTGATGTTGCAAGTTACTTTTGTATCCCGCAACGTGACAATCTACAACACAGGATCTTCAACAAGGAATATGCAGGCGGGGTTGTACTAGACTTGGGCGTATATTTTGTCAGTCTTAGTTATCAACTATTTGGTAGACCTATGTCAATCAAGTGCAAAGTACAAGAATCGTTCAATGGTGTGGAGACTAGTGCTAAGATTGTATTGGAGTACAATGGGTTTAGTGCTACTGGTGTGTGTGCTGTAGGTGATAGCAAGGACTGTTATTACAATATCAAATCTAGCAATGGTACAATCCACATGCCTGATTTCAATGGCTGCAATAGGTATGAGATACACGACAAGTATGGCAAAGTTACACAGCATGCCTATGAGACTGATGTAGAGCAGTTTGTGTACCAAATTAGGTACTTTATGGATTTGCATGTCAACGGCAAGTTGGAGAGCGATATATACCCTCTCAGGGCTTCTCAGGACATTATGGATATCTTGACCGAGTGCAAATCACAAATAAGCAAAGAATTGAATTAGAATACTAGAATGCAAAAACGCACCAAAGATATCTATCTTTGGTGCGTTTATATTTTGGATAATTAGGTTGTATTGTGGGGATCTTACTAGTACTAAGCCGTTGCCACTTGCATACTATCAACTGGAGGTATAGGTGGATACAAGTCTGGGTGTAGTATGCTTTGGATTGTGTCAATAAAGTATTGCAATGCTTGTTGTATCATAGTAGGATACTCTTGCAATATATTCTCTATCAACATCTTGTTGCCCTCTAATACTACTTGTTCAAACATTGTCAAATTGTCATTGAGCAAAATCCTGTCTATATCTACAACAATTGGTTGCATTATATTAGTGACTATATCAACCATAGCGTCAATGGTGTCCTGTTGAGTGGCTAGTAGTTGTTGCACTCTCTCATCAAAAGCAGCTATTGCATCTGCGTCCAACCCCCCTGTGTAATGAGCCGCATATACTTCTTCTAGAAGTTGAAAATAAGGTAATTGAAGCTCTAGTAATGATTGAATATCCTCTAAGTTTGGTTCAGACAAAACAGAATTATTCAAAGCAAAATCTACAAATTCGGGTGTAAACAGACTATCTACTAGCGACTTGATGTGAGTAGACAACACCACAAATTCTTGATTGAACTCTAAGATTGGGCCATCTTCCTCAACTTGCATCAGTACACTATACGCTTGCAAAATTGTTGCTAGCAATACACCGTTGGGGTCATTATCGTCAGTTGGGTCTACATCGTTGGGATCTATATTGCTGGCTACGACATCAACAAGCTCACGATAAGTAGATACAAACATGTATGCAACTGGAGCCCATGCTAGATCAATCTTGAGATCAGCAGTCAACTCTTGATCAAATGACTTGACTACTACACTAACAGTTGCAGACATAGCATCTTCTGATAGGACAAATTCGGGATTGTCTAAGTTGTCCAACATCTCATGATTCATCACAATATAGGCATCGGCGGTATATTTGTGAGTATTTTTGTTGTAATCCAAGTTTTCAAATATTATTCCGTCTGTATCGCTCTCACCATCGATACCTTCAATCACGAGATTGGAGCTCCACTCTATAGTAGTATTTGCATCAAACTCTTGCCTGATCTCCACGTCTTCATGGTCATGATCATGCTCTTCAAAAACAAACTCTACTTGCAAAGTTGCTGTAGAGCCATATGCTACTTTGGAGGCATCGTTGAGATTGGTCACTTTGACTCCATCTGGGTGGACTATCTCTGTCTCTTTGGTGCGGATACATGCAACCAACAACCCTATGCTCAATATAGCAATTAGCAACATGGCTATTATATTTTTTGATAAAAATAATTTCTTCATACTACTCCCTTTAATATATATTATAATACAATTATTGTATTATAATATATATTATTTGTCTAGCAAAAATATAGCATAAATACAAGATTATCTTACTATATTAGGGTCGTGATTGATTTGTGCCTAGTAATTATATATTCTACAACATTCAATAGACAAAGACTATTTGCAACAGATATAATTATATCTGTTGCAAATAGTCTCTAAAGGCATCTCCAAATCGCTCTATACCAAAATGTACAGTAGCTTTTAGTGCTCCCAACTTGTCACCCATATCAAAACGTGTACCTTCAAATTTGGTAGCCCACAACTGTCCCTTGCTAGATAGGCTATTGAGAGCAACAGTTAGGTGAAGTTCTCCACTATTGTTCTGTCTAGTAGAGGTGATTTCATCAAATATATCTGGTGTCAATATGTATCTACCAAGTGCTGCTAATCTAGAGGGAACCTTATCCAAAGATGGCTTCTCTACTATTTCACTACATAGATAGCTGTCTCCTTGTTGTGACTTGATGCGAGGGATGCCATATTTGACAATGTCATCAGTCAATATCTCTTGTACGCCTAGTATACTTGTACCCAAACTATTGTATGCTTGTATCAGTTGAGCCACAGCGGGTATTTGTGATACTATCAAATCATCTCCCCAAGCTAGAGCAAAGACATCTTCTCCAACAAAGTTGCGTGCATGTAGCACAGCGTCACCACTCCCCTTAGGTTGTTCTTGATATTCAAATACTATATTGGCTCGCTTGTGCAACTCTTGCAGCATACTAGCCTCATTGTGTTTGCCTGCTTTGAGCAACTTGTCAATTATTGCATTATTAGGTTCAAAGTAATGTTTGATAGCTAGTTTGGCAGCGTTGATTATCAAGAGTATATCAGTGATACCACTGTTGACAAATTCGTCTATAATATACTGCAACACGGGTGTATCTATAACTGGCAACAACTCTTTGGGCAATGACTTGGTAATAGGCAAAAATCTAGTACCCATACCAGCACAAGGTACAACTCCTTTTGTTATTTTGTCCATTGATTATGTTTTTCTCCACCTTAATGTGTGATTGAATTGTGATTGTACAATCACACATACAAGGTTGATATTGTGGGTTATTATTAGAATTGTCTCTATTCTACTGATACTATATAGTGATACAAGTCTTGTCCACCAAATTGCAAATCAACATCATGATTGGGATATTGAGTTGCTATGTCTTTGATCAATCGTTGAGCATTGTCTAGTTCTACTAATGAGCCATAATACAATGTAATGTTAGAAGTATTAGTATTGATTATGCTGTCTACTAGTTGTATAGTAGCATCTGTCAACGTGTCAGATTTGATATTGATAGAGTTGCCAACAATTCCAATATAATCGTCAGTATTAATATCAATACTATTGACATTAGTAGTTTTGACTGCTTGAGATATGGCACCCGTCTTGATTGACTGAAAGACAGATTGCATGGCTTGTATATTGTCGTTGACGTTCTTATCAGGGTTGTATGATATGATTGCATTGATTGATTGAGGTATGTTGGCAGTTGGCAATATGTGTACTTTGCAGTTTTTGACTAGTTGCTTGGACTGCTCTGCCGCTAGGATAGCATTTTTGTTGCTGGGCAACACGATGACTTCTTTGGCTCCTATATTGTCACATGTGGCAGCTATATCCTCAGCACTAGGGTTGAATGACGCCCCACCGTCTACTATACCATCTACCAATAGGTCTTTGAAGATTTGTCTAAATCCTTCGCCTGATGAGACTACAATCATGCCGTGAGGTTTTTGATTGACTTTGCTTTTGGATAGTTCACGGGTTTGCTCAAGCATATTTTCTATCTTGACACCGTTAATTTCCCCCAATGCTACAGCATTGGACAGAGCTAGTCCAGGATCATTGGTGTGCACGTGTACTTTGACAATAGATAGATCGCCTATCACAAGTACACAGTCCCCAATAGTCATCAAAAAATCTCTGAACTTGTTGATTGATGCTTGAGTTGTCTTTTTGTGTATATTAATTACAAAGAATTCAGTACAATAAGCAAACTCTATATTGGACAGCGAATTGTAATTGGCATGAAATAGTCTATTGAGATCTACATTTAGCCCTAGATTGATCTCAAAGTCCAAGATGGATTCCTCTCTACCTAATACTACATTGTAGAATCCCTGAAATATAAACAACAATCCTTGTCCACCAGAGTCCACCACGCCTGCCGTCTTGAGTATAGGCAACAAGTCTGGCGTAGATCTCAATGATGCTACCCCCGCATCTATGACTCCACTAAGAAAGTCATCATACTCTATGCCTTTTTGTTTGGCCAACTTCTTGGCTGCTGTAGCCATATCTCTTATTACGGTTAGTATCGTTCCTTCTTGAGGCTTTGATACCACTTTGTAAGCAACTTCAGCTCCATTAGCAATAGCTCTAGCTGTGGTTTTGACATCAATCTTGTTGGTTTCGGCCCATACAGATGTCATACCTTTGCATATTTGGCTAAGTATCACTCCACTGTTGCCACGTGCCCCACGTAGAGCTCCTCTGGATATTGCATGACACAAATCTGATATATTGTTGGTGGTACATATAGCAAGCTCTTTGGCTACAGATTGCATTGTCAGAGACATATTAGACCCTGTATCTCCATCAGGTACAGGAAAAACATTGAGTTTGTCCACTTCTTCTTTATTTTTGTCTAGCAACGATATTGCTCCAAGAAACATCTTTCGAAAAAATGAACCATCTATATTATATTTCATACAACTCCTAATTGATACAGAATGCTAAACGTCAGAAGTTAGGACAATTTTACGCCTATTACCTTGATTTCTATAGACACTACAGACATGCCCGTGAACTCTTCTACGCCGTATTTGATTTTTTGTCTCAAGGCTTGTGACACACTTTCTATAGACATGCCATATAGAATATAAACAAACAACTCTATATATATTTTGTCTTGATTGGTCAATACTCTAACACCACGGCTAGTTCGGTTGCGTCTAAATATATCGGACAAGCCATCACTAAACTTTTTGGATACCAAATCAGCAATGCCCAAACTGTTGAGTGCTATATTGCCCACAACTTGAGCAATGGCTTCGTCGGTAATCAAAATGTTGCCATAATAGTTGCGAGTAATTACGCTCATAAATACGCCTCTAACTACGATTAATTATGACAAAATGTGATTTTGTCAATAACCATATCTAAGTATACTACAGTTATAGTCAAAAGTCAAACTAAATAGTAAAAAAATTGTTGGAAGTATAGTATCTATTTACAATTAGGCAATCAAATGTTATTTATTTTTGATTATTGTATCATTCAATTGATTTTGTTTTGTCAATTTGGACTTGTTTTAGTATAGCCTACTATATATCTTGGTGACTTTGATTACTCTGGCTATATAATTTTTGGTTTCTTTGAAAGGTATATTGACAAGTCTTCCATTAAGGGCATAGTTTGGATTGGTTAGCCATCTAGATACATTGGTGGGTCCTGCATTGTATGCTGCTAATGTAAGTGAGATATCCCCAAATCTCTCTAGTAGTAGTTTGATATAATATACCCCTAAGTGTATATTGTAAGAGGGTTCAAATAAGTCTTGCGATTGTTGCTCTAGTGTAGAATTGAGCCACTGGGCAGTATCTGGCATGATTTGCATTAGACCTAGTGCTCCACTGTTGCTTTTAGCTTTGGGATCGTATTTGCTCTCCACCCATATTATTGCTTGTATCAATTGCTTGTCTACTTGGTATTGTTGTGTATACGTATGTATAGTGTCACTATATTTGTTGGGATATACGATCCTAAATCCTACTAACAATCCTAAACTAGATACAATAATTGCCGCAGCCAAGCTCGATATAATATATAAATATTTTTTGGTTGAAGCTTGCATTGTTTTTGGTATAGATAAATTGGTTATGGTGATATTATATGATTGAATCTGATATTGTATGTGTAGATAATTGATTTGATATTGATGCTACAAGGCTATCAAATAGTATCTTGGTGTTGTTATGTAGCGTATCAATATCTCCATTGTTATATATTACTATATTAGCCAGACTTTCTCTTTTGGCATCTGTCAATTGGCAAGCTAGTATGATGTCTAAGTGTGCTATGCTATTGTCTCCTCTATCCAATACACGTTTGCGTCTAATATTGTCATCTATGGATATAGTTGCAATCAAGTCAACTATTTGATTTAGGTTGGATTCAAACAACAATGCACTCTCAATCACAATCAATCCTTTGGACTTGTCTAGTATCTCTTGGATTGCTAATATAGTAGGTGGCCACATTATATTGTTGATTTTGTGTATATTTTCTATATTGCTCCATACTAATTCTCGCAATGTAGACACAATGATACTATTGTTGTCGTCAACAATAGTGTTGCCAAAGGCTCGCACCAATTGTTGTACTATGTTGTCATCTTGCATCAATTGTTTGGCGACGATGTCTGAGTATACAACTGTAGCTCCAAGTTGTGCCAACAATCTAGCTACAGTGCTTTTGCCACTTGCAATACCACCAGTCAATCCCAATACAAAGTTAGTCTTCATACAAGTACACTATACTACTGTGTATGCTAAATGTCAACAAACATATTGGCAAAGCATTGGTTGTCATATTAGATTGTCTTCACAACTATAAGGGGTACATCATCAATGTTATTGCTAATGCTTTCAACAACCGACTAATTGCAATGTTTGACACAATTTATACAACTTTTGATTGCTCAATTAATAATTGCTTGCGTTGCCATAATTTGACTATTTTTGTATATTTATATTATTGTCAAACAATTGATGATATAATATAATATATGTTTAGTATAAAGTCAAAAAAATTGCTCAGCATCTTATTGGTTGCCAATTTTGGTATAATTATTGTATTGGGTATTTTGATAATCAACAAGCATACCCAATTAGATGACGTAAGCAACAATACACCATATGTGCATAGTAGAGTCAGAGATGCGTTTGTGTCACAGCACTATAACACTCCTATACAGTGGTCGCAAAATATTGGTGGAAGCCTAGACGAGCAAGCTATCGCTATATTTGAGATTAATGATTGTTATTATATATTTGGCAATTCGGATAGTTGCGACTTTGATATAGATGTCAACGGTGGTTTCTTGGCTATACTCAACCGTAATGGTGGTACAATCGGATTTTGGACTATCAATCCCAATCTGCAAGTTGTGCAAGTGATACTGTACAACAACGAATACATAATATTACAAGATGGGGGCGATGCTAGCAACACAGTTGCGTTGACGCGCATGGATTTGAGTGGCAAGATACTCAATACTTGGTATACTACAGACTATTTGCCTATACATGCCAAGGTCGTTTTGCACAACGGTAATATATTTGATCCCAATTATATAGTGGTATATAGCCGTAGCTTAGGTCTTGTTGGCAATCAACTAATAATATTGAGCTTGCCTAGTGATCTCAATACTAACATGCTGCCTCCCACTACTATTATAGATAGTCCATATGGTATAGACTATCTACAAGCGTATTATATCAACTATCAATTGTTAGTATTTGCTAACGAAGGTGTGCCAGAGACAGTGCACACTACAGCATTTTTGTTGAGAATTGGCAGTAGTCCTACCGTATTTAGACTCAATGGTATCAATGGACCAGGTTTTGCATACGAAACGTTGCAAGTTCAGCCGATACAGAATGGATTCGTATTGGCAGTTGAAGCCAAGTCTGGATTTGCCAATGGAGTACTTCATTTGTTAACAATAACATTCAGTCTCAGTCAAGCACCTTATTTTGGATATACTAGCACTCTCAATACTCGTATGGTTGGTGTGAATAGTGTAAGAATAATTGCCAATATTAGTGGCTATTATATCTTCGTATCCAATGGACAAGGCGGCAATCTATTTGTGTTAGTTAATGGTACGATTCAGTCATTGCAACGTATATTGGGATTGGATAGATGGATAGATATATATAACGTAGTCAATATAGACTTTGACAATAGTTTGCTTGTGTTGGCAGGTACTACAAGTCAAGGCATAGCTATAACTACTCTAGACAACAATACAATAACTAGCGAAATGTATTTTGGAGGTAGTATGCGTGAGCATTCACCTATCTTGCTATCTAGCAATGGTGGTATGATTGTATTGTCAAATACACACAGTGCTACTATAGACAAGCAAGATGGTGATGTAGTACGCAATTTTGGTGGACAAGATATTTGGATATTTAGGATTGAATACAACACAGATTAGTTATATAGTATTGCAACGTTTGGTTTTTTGGCTGATGACCAAATCCTTGATTGTCTAAATAGACCGATCAAGTGACAATATCTTGAGTACGACATGTCCATCACCTATTGCACGTACTCTGAATGAGTATATCCCCGGTGTAGTCAAATTGGTCAATGCAAGTGTGTTGGTAGTGCTAACTTGTACATTGTCTGTGTCACCATTGATTTCTATCTCGTACGATACAGCATTGTCTACGGCGTCCCAACTCAAGGTATTGTCCGCTACATTGAGATTGATAGGGGTTGACAATTTGGATGTCACAGTGTGTTGTACTATTGTAGACCAGTCGGAGGTCAGGTATATGGAGTCCCCTACTGCCCTTACTTTGATATCATAGTTGCCTGGTTGCAAATCTAGTAGACTTTGTGTATTGCCTTCGGTCTCGTATACCAGATCATTGAGTTGTATCTCATATTTGGTAGAGTGCTCTACTGCATCCCAAGTTAGGATACCATTGCTGAGAACTAGGTTGGTTGGTGCTGGTAATTGTGATGTTGATGTGTATTCAAAAGGTGCAGACCAATCAGAATCTAAGTATACACCTCCATTGTTGGCCCTAACTTTGAGATTGTTATTGTTGAGAGTATTGGTAGATTTGGGGAGTTGGTTGCTTATTTGGGTACTTGGTGTCTGAGTTGGTGGATTGGGTGGTGTGTTAGGTATCAGCATTATAGTTCTCCTTATTGTAGTTGCTTGTTGGTACTTGTTTTGTACTTTGGTGACTATATATCTAGTTGTAGAAGCTAATCAATCAGTGTGTTTGTTGGTAATACTTCTTCAATTGTAATCTTATTGTGTGCATTGCAATACAATATATACATGCAATCCATATGCAACAATTGAGATTGTAACCAATTTATTTTTATGCTATGGATTTGATTTGTATATTGTATTGACCTAATGGCAAGTATGATATATCTACAAAATGTTCGTTGGAGATTAATACTGCTACATCTTCTATTTTGATTACATAAGAGTGTGCATGTTCTACTTTTTGCCAACTTAGGATACCGTCATTGACTTGCAAATGAGTAGGTATATCTAATATGCCATCTATGCTGTCACTGACATCAAAATATAGTGAGTTAGACCAATTAGAGTCAACAACATTATTGATACCTATAGCTTGTACTGCCACTGTATGAGTACCATTGTATAACTGCTTGGTATCAAATATACACTGTTCGGGTGGCAAGTATCCTATTTTTTGACCATCTATCATTAGTTGATAACCTGATGCTCTATATATAGGTTGCCATATTATATTTTGACTTGTATTGTTGAGTACCAATTGCGGTATTTTGAGTGTATAATATACATTGTTGTTGGTATAGTCTATCAATACTATACCTATCAAAAAACTCATCACTACAAATACAAAGAAGACTATAGATATAAGCAACCACTGAGTAGACTTATGTTTTGTGTATTTATTGGTGGGCATGTTGTTGTTCTACCTTGCCGTTGTGTGTGTTACCATACTAGTGCCAAATATGAGATACTAATATTATTGCTAATATTTAATTTAATAATTCTATACAGTCAAATAATTGCCAAAAAAAATTTGTAATTATTGGGTTGGTTGTATATGATATTGATTTGTCCTGAATTATAGTCAACTATGTAGCTTGTTGAGAATATTATAAGAGTATGACATTGAGTTGTAGTATAAGAGATATAATAGGCAAGCGAGTAGTGTGTCTTAGTGATGCTAGCTCATATGGTACGATACATAGTGTCAACTTTGACAACAAGCAGACAGCACAGAATATTATTGTACATAGTATAGATAATACCACCTTTGGCAATACAAACATCCAAACTAAATATATAGATATAAAGGACATCTATAGTATAGGGCAGATAGTAGTCTTCAAATATCCAGATCAAGTCAAGTATGTATGGAATACTAGATATGTATCTCTCAATTGTCCTATAGGAGCGTCAGTATATAGTCAAGATGGTGAGTTGCTTGGAGAGTTGTTGGACATAACATTGCAAGCTAGACGCATACATACATTGCTAATACAAGGCAATGTGCTCCCAAACTTTGGCATAATCTCTATGTCACAAGACATAGTGCTTGTCAATACTACTAATATGCGTATTAATACTACCAAGTGTACATCAATCCCAAAAGCTCCAAAACAAAATCAACAGGTGCAATTACATTAAGTGCCCAAAGCCAATGCTATCTACAACGTGATTGAGTAGATAGCATTGGCTTTATTTATTATTTGGTACACTGCAACAGTCTAACACTCTTGAGTTCGGTCTCAGTGTTGTATTGCAATTGTGTCAATATCTCTATCAACGAGGCATTGGAGTAGTCATCGCAATAACCCAAGTAAGATAGCAACTTTGTTAAGAATTGTGATAGACTATCAGCATAATTATCTGCCAAAAGTCCTCTGAATAATGCAAGCAACTCCAAAAGGATGTTGGTGGTGTCTTTGTCGTATTTGCACAACATGCATGCTTCACAAGCGATGCTAGCATGTATGTATTTGTCGTAGTCGTTGACAATCCATCCAAAACTCTGTATGCTCTCAAAACTTGTTATTATGTTAGTATTGCTTGCTATTGTATATATACCACATGCAAATGGCAAATTGGCTTGTTTTAGTTTGGCAGTTGGCTTTTTGACACCTTTGAGTATGGCATATACGATACCGCTAGTGGACAATAGCACAAGCTTGCTGTCATTCTCGTTGTAATCCATAGTTTGTAGATTGATAGCGGTATATTCAGTCATCATTAGTTGTTAATATTTTTGTGTAGCAATCTGATGTTTGCCACAATGAGATCTATGTATGGTAGGCATTACAGTTCATCATTGAGCTGTTTGTACAGCATATAATAACCTATCTCACCAGTTTCCTTAAACAATTCCCAAGCTAGATTGCTACTATGGTTTAGCTCCAAATCATTGTATCGCATTGTATGTACAACCTCCCAATGACTTTAGTTTGTACCAAATACAATCGTATTATGTAGCAGTAATGCAAATAAAATAAATTGATATTATACACAATTGTATATAGTGTGTTAGTACAATAACTCACTATGCAATTGTAGCAGCTCAAAATCACTCTTTGATATCATAGCCTATATCGTTAAGATAGTTATTGTTATTTTTCCAGTTTTCTCTTACTTTGACGTATAGTTGCAAGTTGACTTGCTTGTCTATCAATCTCTCTATATCAAGCCTAGCTTGCGTCCCTATCTTTTTGATACCAGAGCCATGTTTGCCTATTAGTATAGGCTTGTGTGTAGTCTTGTTGCATATTATATCAGCATCTATACGAGCTATATTGGGCTTGTCCACAAAGTTGGTGATAACAACGCCTATGCCGTGTGGTATCTCTTGTTGATAGTATAGTAGTATCTTTTCTCTAATCAACTCACTCGCTATGAATCTTACAGATCTATCTGTAACTTGAGATTGATCGTAGTGCTGTACACTATTGTTAGACAGACGACCACATGCATGTTTGAGCAAGTATAGATTGTCGCCTGTGCGAGCAGATATAGCGATTGTCTCATATATATCTTTGATTGTATTGAGCTGATTTAGTACTGGATATACATCTTGATAGCCCGTTAGGTCTGTCTTGTTGACAAGCACAATAGTGGGCACATTGATAGCATAGTGTTGTATACTTTGCAGCTCTCTTGTACTTATAGGTTTGGTGCAATCTACCACAAACAACAATCCGTCTACACCGTCAGTTGCTGATTTGATCTGTTTGGTCATGAATTCTGCTAGCTTATTGTCCGATTGGACAAAACCTGGTGTGTCCAAGAAGACAAATTGACAAAAGTCATCGGTATATATCCCTGTTATTTTGTTGCGAGTAGTTTGTGGTTTGTAGGATACTATAGATACTTTTTGACCAACTAAGTTGTTGAGCAAGCTAGACTTGCCTACGTTAGGTTTGCCGATTATAGCAAAGAAACCTACTTTGATTGACTTACTGTCTTGTGTACCTTGTGTACCTTGTGTATTAATATCCATAGTAATTTGTTATAGTATGCTATACAATAGATTGCTGATTCAGAAATACGCTTGTGCAGCACCAAACGCATTATTGTGGTTGTTGCTCAGAGTTGATTTGTTTGATTATTGATTTTTCTACTTGACGCATTAGTATCTTGTCAACGTTGTTGATATGATCGTACCCTAACAAGTGTAGCAATCCATGCAAGAAGAGATAGTTGAGTTCGATCTCTACACTGTGTCCATATTCGTTAGCTTGTTTTTTTGCAATTTGTTGACAGACAACTATACTACCAAGCAGTATAGCTTGATACTCCGTACTGTACTCATATACATACTGTTGTCTATCTATCAGTGTGTCCTGTGGACTAAGTTGTAACAATCCAAAACTTAGCACGTCAGTTGGCTTGTCTATCGCTCTGTGTGTTAGGTTGATCTCATGTATAGTTTGGGTATCTACAATATCCAATTCAACTATCAAGTCGTCCCCTCTAAGATTGAGATAATTGTATACATGGCAACATATGTGATCAAAAGTAGAATTGGTGCATCTTAGCATAGTTATTTGTATTGTACTCTACCGTGGAAAATTCCGCCGTATATACTCTTGATAGTTTTGCGTATTATATCCAATTCTTTGATTGTTATATTGCAATTGTTGAGCTGTCCTGACAAGATGCGGTTCTCTATTTGTTTTTTGAGCAGTTCGTCTACTCTTTGACCGTCTGGCGATGCCATAGATCTTATAGTAGCCTCAGCAGAATCGCATATCATTATGATAGCGGATATCTTGCTCTGAGGCGTTGGATTGTGATAAGAATAGTCAAACACGTCTACATCCTTGTCAGTCAATTTTTTGGCCTTAGTATAGAAACTGTATATCAAAGAAGTCCCATGATGCTCTAGTGTGATGTTGGCTATCTCCATAGGTATACGATGTTGTCTACATAGTTCAAAACCATCTGTTGTATGTCGTCTAATTATATCTGCACTTATTTCGGGTAGTAGTTCGTCATGTGGGTTGTAGTTGTTGGCTTGATTCTCAGTAAAGTATGCTGGGTTGACTAGTTTGCCTACATCATGGTAATATGCAACGGCACGTGCCATGAATGGATTTTCTCCAATTGCCTTGGCACATACTTCGGCAAAGTTGGCTACCGCCATGCTATGATTGAATGTTCCTGGTGCTTCGTCTATCAATCTAGATATCAATGGTGATGAGTGATTGGTTAGCTCAAACAATCTAGTATTGGTCAAGATATTGAATGTAACTTCAATAAAAGGGTGCAAAGCCTGACTGACTACAACTGTACCCAATATAACAGTTACAAAAATATACCAATTGTTTTTGAGATGTTCTGCTATCTCAAAGTCATGTACAGTAAGGAAGATGAATGAGAAGATAACAGCAAATGAAAACACTCCAAAAACTATACCCAAAGACAAAAAACTAAGTCTATTAGGCTTGCTAGATACTATATAACTAGCTAGACTACCAGACAATATTCCCGCAAGGGTGACGCCTAATATATCCAAAGTGTACTCAAACCCTAGCGACAATCTAGTTATGATAACTACAAAAGACACCATAAGAGCAACTATCAAGTTGGATACAAATGCGTCTCTTTTGTTAGTTATTGGTGCAACCAGATAAGCACACAGTGCAATAGACATTGCATAAGGACTCCACTCTATCAAGTATATATTGACTACGTAAGATAGCACTACACAAAAGCATACTGCCATAAGTGCACGTTTTTTGTGTAGTAGCTGCTCTCTACTATTGACTACATATATACACAAAGTAGCTAGCAATATAGCAATACAAGCAAATATACTCAAATATACATTGATCTCAAACTTGTATCCAAATATAAAGAAGCTAGCAACAGTCAACAAAAAGGCACTCAAAAAAGAAACTACATAAATGGAAACAAATTGGACTACATCACGACTATTGGAGATGATACCTTTTTGTTGCATGATTTGTTTGATCTGCGTATTGTTATGTTTTGTTGTGATATCTGTTGACCTAACATTGATATCATTAGTGTTTTGCGACATATATTGACCTTGTGTTGGATGAATAAGTATATCATGCACAATAGTTGTGTGTTGATTCAGGACAACAGCATCTCAGCGGTGACAAATAAATCTACTCTATACCCACCATTAAGTTGTCTAATATTGACTTGTTGATGCAACTCACTTGTACCAGCTTTGATTTGAAGTTGTCTTAGCATCATTTGTACTAGTGTCTGCGAATGCTGTTGTACATCTAGAGCAGATTCTTGTTGTATCAACTCGTGGTATGTAGTCCTACTAATGACAATAGGCAACAATTGATTGCCAAATAGATAATTTTGGGTGGTTTTTGTCTCAAAAAATTGATAAGGACTTGCTTTGTGGCTAAACTCTAGTCCAAACACACCAATGTCATTGAAAGATACGCTATTGCCCGAACGTTTGAGTACTATTTGTTTAGGGACAAAGAATCTACTATCGCTAAAACTAACATTGCCATATACTTTGGCTGACGGATTGACTGTGGTCAATATTTGTCCAGTAGTATCATATATATTGGGACTTATCAACTCACTCCCCACACTTACCTTGTCGCCAGGTTTGACTACAGATGTACCGTCACTTAACAACACTCTAGTAACGATAGCATCATACTTGCTTACTATAGATGAGTGGTATGTTGGATCTAGAGGGATGTCAACAAAATTTTCAAATATAGTGACCACAAGAGTAGTGCCACGCAACTCTATACTAGCATCTACTACATTGTCCAACTCTAACATAGCTTGTTTGATGTTGTGCTTGTTGATTCGGTATATTAGCGTACCAGGGGTTGCATGCTGTGCTTGGAGTATGTTGTTGACTATGTTGATAGGTACACTATTGAGTCCATGCACATTTACACGCCAAACAAAACTATTGGATAGTACCAAACACACAAAGAAGACTATAGCACCTAGCAATGCACCCACCCTCTTGATGAGCCAATTGTGCATGCCCTTAGTTAGATCTTGAGTGATAATATTAGCATTGTAGCACAAATCTTGCAAAATTGCAAATAATTTTGGTCTATCGCTAGTGTATATCCACAGTGTCATGTTACTGTGGGTGTACTTGTGTAAGTCAAAAACTTGGATATCTTGTTGCAGCAAGGTATTGATTAGTCTAGTTTGGTTAAAACCTTCTACAGATATTTGTATTTTGTTCAACTTTTGATGTGTTATCATCTCGCTATGTTTTCACCACTAGATGCAAGAAATATTGCATTATCAATACTATATGTTTGCTTAGGACTTGATTATTGCAGTTATGTCACCTTTGATTGAGATACTATTTTTGTTAGATTGTTGTATGTAGAGTTGTTTGCCTAGTATTTCTATTACGTTATGCTTGGTTGCTAGTTTGATATTGACAATATTGACTTCTAGTATTCTGGTTATTCCTTCTATATATATTGCTTGTCCGTCAAAATTGACAATACTAAAACCTCTAATGACATCTACACCATCTCCAAACAACTTGTAAACATCACTCAAAAAGCTCATTAGCTATCTCCAAAATAAATAGTACACAAACTCATTAAGCTTGTGTACTATTTGTATGCTAGTGTTAACCAAACTATTCAATTGTAATATAAGTAGTGTACAATAAACTAGATAGTTGCTAGAGACAAAAGTCTAACATAGCAATGTATTTTGTGTTAGTGTTGATTGGCTGGAGCATCGTTACAGTCGGGCTATCGCAATAGTATTGCTTTGATGCGTCTTACGCCTGCCGAAGATGATTGCTCTTTGGTTATTTCAAATTTGCCTAATTCTCCTGTAGATTTGGCATGTGGACCACCACATATTTCGGTGCTGTATTTGCCCATGGAGTATACTTTGACTATCTCTTGGTACTTGTCACCAAACAATCCTACAGCCCCCATATCTTTGGCTTGCTGTACAGTCATCTCACTACATGATATATCTACATTGGCTTGTATAGCGTCGTTGACATACTCTTGCACTTTTTGAATTTCTTGTTGTGTTAGAGGTCTTCCAAAATTAAAATCAAATCTCAATCTCTCAGCTGTGATGTTGCTACCTTTTTGGTTGATATTGTTGTCTTGCAAGACTGTCTTGAGTGCTTGATGCAACAAGTGTGTTGCAGTATGCAAGTTGGTAGTAGCTAGACTATTGTCTTGCAATCCACCTTTGAACTTGTGTATAGCACCCTGTTGACTTTTGGCTTGATGATCTTCAAAACACTTGTTGTAGTCATCTATATTGACTTTTATACCTTTTTCGCTAGCTAGTTCTTGAGTCATCTCTACCGGAAATCCATAAGTGTCATACAGTTTGAATGCTGCTTTGCCACTTATGGTATCTCCTTGTATATACTGTAGCAATTTGTCAAATTGAGTCATGCCTTGGTTGATAGTTTTGCCAAAACGTTCTTCTTCGGCGTCTATTTCTTGTGCAATTTTGGCTTGAGAGATGGTCAATTCGGGATATTGTGTACTATACTTGTCAACAAAACATTGAGAAACTTGAGACAAACTCTTGCTAGGTAGACCTAGTTTGATACTGTATCTAATAGCACGTCTAAGCAGTCTACGCAATATATAACCTTGGTCTGTATTGCTAGGGACGATTCCTTGTATGTCACCTATCATAAAAGTAGCTGTGCGTATATGATCTACAATTATGCGAAATTCTCTGTCAATATTACTATTTGCTCCATATATGTGTCCACACAACTTAGATACAGTAGCTATAGCATCCTTAAACAGATCGGTATCGTACACGGTATTGACACCAGTCAATACCGTGAGAGTACGTTCTAATCCCATACCTGTGTCTACATTCTTTTGTGTCAATGGCTCAAATTCACCATGTTTGTTCTTGTTGTACTGCATGAAGACGTTGTTCCATATCTCTAGATATTTGCCACAACTACAAGAGGGATTGCAACTATTGCAACACTTAGATCTACCGTCATCCAAGAAGATCTCTGTGTCCGGTCCACAAGGTCCAGTCTGACCTGCTGGACCCCACCAATTGTTAGCTTTTGGCAAATAGAATATGCTGTCTTTTGGTATACCCAAGTTATGCCAGATACTAGCACTTTCGCTATCTCTGGGACTGTCTTGATCACCTTCAAAGACGGATACTGCTAGTTGTGATATCTCCAGTCCCAGTACAGTAGTCAAAAAATCAAAACTGAGCTTGATAGCTTCTTGTTTGAAATAATCCCCCAAAGACCAATTGCCCAACATCTCAAAAAAAGTACAGTGGCTAGCATCTCCTACTTCTTCTATATCCCCTGTCCTTACGCATTTTTGCACATTGGCTAGACGTCTACCGGAGGGATGCTTTTCGCCCATTAGATAGGGTACAAGCGGGTGCATACCTGCTGTAGTAAATAGCACAGTAGGGTCATTTTGTGGTATCAAGCTAGCTCCTGATATTATTGCATGGTTGTTGTGAGCAAAGTAATCAAACCAAGCTTGTCGTAGGTCTTGCGCTGTGTTGATTGTCTTGTGTGTCTTCATAAATATATATCCAAAAAAATATAGTTTGTGATACAATCAAACTTTGAAACCATCCTTGAGACCTACAATCCTATTGAAGACAATATTGTTATCTTTGTCTATACTGGTGTCTTCTTTTTGATTGAGATGCTCTTTAGCAATAGGTGTATCTATACAGTAGTAACCATTGCGTAAAAATTGAAAGTGTGTAGACTTGTAGACACAAGACTTATCCATCTTGGCATTGAAGACAATCAAGGACTTGTTGTTGTATTCGCCATTCTCTAACAGTAGACTGTCAAAGTGTCTTACCTGTATATCTACTGATGTCCTGCTATTGGTCCAGTGTATTACACCTACACCTTTGATACCGCTAGTGTCTTGCCCTGATCTACTATTGTCAACTATTGTACACAATATCTGAGTGATATTACCGTGATTATCTGTCTTGTACTCTGTACATTTGACTATATATGCTGATTTGAGACGTACGTATCCGTTGGTAGTGAGACGCTTGTATTTGGGTGGTGGGTTGACGGCAAAGTCCGCTCTATCTATATATACACGATTAGATATCGTAACTTGACTGCTATCTACAGTATTGCCATCTATCACAGTCTCAAACTTCAACTCTTCTTGCCAAGTATCATCACGATTGGTTATTAACAATTCTATAGGGTCTATAGCTACCATTGCTCTCTTGGATGTCTGGTTGAGTTCGGTTCGGATACAGTTCTCCAACATGGATATGTCCACAGTACTATTGGACTTGGATACTCCTATATCTTGACAGAATTGTCGTATAGATTGAGCAGTATAACCACGTCTACGCAACCCTACGAGAGTGGGCATACGTGGATCGTCCCAACCTTCTACTATTTTGTCTTGTACCAATTTGATCAAGTGGCGTTTGGATAGCTTGAATCCCTCTATATTGAGTCTAGCAAATTCGTATTGATGTGGAAGAGTTTGCCAATAATGCTTGCTTTGTTGTATTACCCAATCGTATAGTGGTCTATTGTTCTCAAATTCTAGGCTACAACAACTGTGTGTTATACCCTCTATAGCATCTTGTATAGGATGAGCAAAGTCATACATGGGATATACTTTGTACTTGTCACCTTGTCTATAGTGAGAGACTTGCAATACTCTATATATTATTGGGTCACGCAAGTTGATGTTGGGACTATTCATGTCTATCTTAGCACGCAACACTGCTTGTCCTTCGTTGTATTTGCCTACAATCATATCATCAAACAATCTGGTATTGTCTGATATGCTACGATTGCGATATGGACTATCAGTACCCTTAGTAGTCAAAGATCCGCGCATTTCTCTAATGCTCTCAGGCGTACTAGTGTCTACATAGGCTAACCCTCTACATACGAGGTCTTTGGCTATCTCTAGAGTTTTGTCAAAGTAGTCCGAAGCATAGTATATATTGCCACTCCAACCTAGCCATTGCATATCTTGTACAATAGCATTGACATATTCATCATTTTCTTTGGCAGGATTGGTATCATCAAAACGCAAGTTGCATACACCATTGTACTTGACCGCCAATCCATAGTTGATAAGTATAGCTTTGGCATGCCCTATGTGTAGATATCCATTGGGTTCGGGTGGATATCTCAATACAATCTTGGTGTATTTGCCTTTGGTTAGATCATTGTCAATAACTTCTTCAATAAAATTTGACATAATTTTTGTCCGTATAATTTGATTAATGACTATATCTCGCTTTAATATATGCAAGATATAGTCTTGCTCAACCCGTCTTGTTGTTGTACAAATAGCTTGATACAATCAAAAGATTGAGTACTCAATATGTGTTCTATCTTGCAAGCATCATTCTCGGCATTGCTGTGGTCCACACCAAGCAATTGCAAAAATCTGGTTATTACATTATGTTTTTCAAACAGTGTTTTGGCTTGGTTGTTGCCTTCGTGTGTCAAGTAGATCAATTGCTTGTCATCTCTATATATCAACCCCTTATCTATGAGATTTTTGAGTCCTTTTGATACAGAAGGTTTGCTAAAATTCATCTTGTTGGCTATGTCTATAGCTTTGACTTCGCTCAATTGATTGGTTAGGATGTATATAGTCTCTAGATACATTTCGGCTGACTCTTGCATTGTACTCCTTGATGATACTCAATATCAAAACAAAATTATTATTATTAGTATATCAAGTTTTGATTGAATTTGCAACTGCTATTTAGTCATATCTACAATGATTTGGGTCAAATTGTCTATTACTGTATTGTTGCATTGAGGAGATATACAAGACAAAATATATACTTTGAGCAAAGGTTCGGTACCACTTGGTCTAAATATTAGCTCCACATCATTGTCAAGTTGGTATACTATCATATTAGAACGCATCAAGTCGTCTTCATGTGCAACATAATCACACACCTGTTGCACGGTATATTCTCCAAAACAAGCATGGTGATTGAGTCTCAAGTTGGACATAAACTCTTCTATCTTGTAGGTACTTTCAAATTTTACAAGTTGGGTGCTACTGCTAAAGTGTCCATATCGCTCAAATATATTGTACAATTGATCAATAAGTGTAATATTGCGTGACTTGCACAATGAGGCGAGTTGAACAATCAATGCTGTAGCTATATAAGCGTCCTTGTCGCCTATATGATTGCCAGACAAGTACCCCATGCTCTCTTCAAACCCTAGTACAAGACTGCTGCTAGACAATTGCCTTGCAATATTGCCAATGTACTTAAATCCTGTAAGAGTAGTCAAAACTTTGGCATTGTATTGTTTGGCTATCTTGTCTACTAGATTGGTAGTGACGACCGTGCGTATTATTATAGGATCTACTAGTGCTTTTCCAAAGTGTCCATGTGGGTTGAGAGATTTGGCATAGTTGCTAGACAACAAGTATTCGGCAAGTAATATTCCCATTTCATTGCCATTGATGTGGCGGTATTCACCATTATGCAATGCCATTGCCCCCACTCTATCTGCATCAGGGTCAGTAGCTAGTATGATGTCAGCATTTGTAGATTTGGCTACCTCAATAGCTAGTTCAAAGCTCTGTATATACTCTGGATTGGGTTGCGGACAAGTAGCAAAATCACCGTCACAGTAGTTTTGCTCTGGTACTATGTAGGGTGTGCAATTGTAGTACTGCGTTAGCATACGAGGCATAATGTTGCATCCAGTACCATTGAGTGGTGTGTACACCATACTAAATTTGTTTTTGTCTATGTGATTGTCTACAAATACACTACGGTCAATATGAGTAGCCAACGTGTCAAGATAACTATCAACTATGGATTGACCTATGTATGTTGTGTTGTTGTGTGATTGTGAGCTGATTGTAGGTACATCAAATATCTCAATAGCTTGTACCAATTGAGATATTTTGGTTGTATCTATCAATTGTACACCATGATTGTCAAATATCTTGTAGCCGCTGTAGACACTACTATTGTGACTAGCGGTAATCATTATGCCTATTGTGCAACCAAAATGTCGTGTAGCATAAGCCAATATTGGCGTAGATGTAGGTATATCAAACACCATACATTTGATGTTGTTGTTGCTCAAGACACCGGCAGTAGTATCAGCAAACAATCTACTGTTGTGTCGATTGTCATAAGAAACTACTACTTGCAATTGTTGATTGGGATATTTGTCTAATAGATAATTAGCTACAGCCTGTGTAACTTGTCGTATAGTATACACATTGATACGATTGCTACCAAGTCCCATTATACCACGCAAGCCAGCAGTGCCAAATTGAATATCACCATCAAAAGCTTGATTGCGTTCCAACTCATTCATAGATTGCAATTGAGCTAGATCTGACTTGTCTACGCATCTACACCAATAATTGTATCTGTCCTTAATTGTCATGATTGCCTCACTTGATGCTAGCCTACAAAAATATTTTGCAATATAGAGGGAATATTCAAATCCGCTTTGCCTGCAATTATGTTGTCTATTTTGTGCAACAATTGGTACCAATAGTTGTGTTGACGGCAATATCGCATAGTACAATTTTGGCAATAATTGTGTTTGAGCAATTCGTGTATACAGTTGTCGTCACAATTGGACAAGTCACATTTTGATCCTAATAAATGTTGCGAACATACAACTACTGTACAGTTTTGGCAATTTATGCTACTGTTGCAATTGTTGAAGACTTCCCATTTTTTGCTATGTAAGAAGTCAGACATTTGACTTAATATATCAATTAGGTGATCTCTTGTTATTTTTGATTGCGAGTGAGCATTGGTGTACTCCTTGATCCAGTTGAAGATTGACACATTGCTATATCCTATTAGTTGTCCTATGACTCTTAGACTCAATCCATAGCAATACAACACGATAGTATATAGCTTGAGATCTTGATTGATGCGAGAATGACTACTAAATTGTACACTACAGTTGCTACACTTGTAATATTGCTTGCCATGTTTTGTGCCGTTTTTGATAATGTGTTGACAATGACATTTCAAACATTCCATACTTCAATATTATAACTCAAATGCGTCAATTAATCAAGTGTAGATTGTAATTGAAATATTAACATGTATCATTGATATAGCAATCTAGATGTAGTTTGGATTGTATCTATGAGTGTGGCTTTGTATATTGTGAGAGTTGTACTTGATTTTGACAATGCTTGATTGTATATAATTGTCGGGATTTTGATTGTTGTAGTCAAGTGCACAATCTAAAGTTGCATAAACAAGATATTTGTGTACCGGTATACAAATATCTCTCACTTGCAAATTGATATACAACCAACTTGGTAGATGAATAACAACATTTCCCCGTGACAACTAGATTGAGTCACTGGGAAATGTGCTTTGTATATACAATCACAGCATTGGCAAGTATTGACATCTTGTGGGCTTATTATATTAACCCGCATATTGTCAATTGATTGTAACATGATCTCACGGAGCTACGGCAATTAGACCTTGCTGAGCTTTGTATTTGTCTGTACGTATATGTCTACGTGATACAAGATTGCCATAATGATCATAGTAGCACAAGTATGCTCTACTAGACAATCCACCTTTGCTATAGTTAACTTGCACAGTTTGACCACTAGGTGTGTCTGGTGGCATATATTTGTAGTCATTGTCTACTATAATTTCGTCTAGTATCGGTGGAGGTATACTATCCACAATTTCGCTCTCAGGCTCTATCCTATATAACATTGGTAGACCATAGAACTCTATAATTGCTCTATTGTTGCTAGAATATGCTCTGATATATATTGGGTGTGTGGTGGTGTTTTCAAACTTGAGGTCAGTAGTATTGGAGTTGACCATTGCGTCTAGTGACGGCGGTACATAGCCTACAGGCAAACTATGATTGCGGACTGATACTATGCACATATCTGCTCGCAATGCAGCATTGTACAATGTAGTACTAACTTGACATACCCCGCCACCTACACCTTCTACAAATTTGCCGTGTAGTATAATTTTGCTCTCTCTGTATCCAGTCTTAATAGTTCTTGCCCCAACCACTTTGTTAAAGCTAAAAGTTTGACCTGGACCTATTACTGTGCCATTGATTTTGGATAGCGACAGAGCTATATTGTGTTTGCGGTTGTCGCTACTACTACTGTAATCTGTACTATACCCTGACCTATAGTATGTAGCTTGTTTGTTGTAGCGTTGATCAATATTCGGGTACAGTTCCTGCACATATGCGTTGCAATTGAGTTGTGAGTCTAGTAATGCTTGATATATATCTCTAATCAACAAGTCTCTATCCAATTGTCTACCATGGACTTGTGGTTTGATTATGAACATGTTTTGACTGTTGGGTACAAATTTGACTTTGCTATCAACAGGTCGTGCATAAAGAGCTCGTTCTACTTTGTCAATAGTCTCAAAGACTTTTGGCAATACACAATTGAGAGCTTGTTCGGCTGTGTAACCTTGCTTGTGAAGTTGTTGCAATATAGCTATTTTTTGTGAAGTTGTAGCATTGATCCCTCGTCTAACAAAGTCTTGTTGTATTATATGGTTTGGAGCTTGAGTGTATTTGTCTATGTATCTAAACGTCCTCTTCTTGCTAGTCTTAGGCTCTTTGTATATTATGTCAAATTGTAGTACATCGTTTGTAATGTGTTTAGATGTACTAATTACACCCAAACTACCAACGCAAAGTCTAGACAATATCAACATATGCACAACCACGTATACCCAAAACGTATATTTTTTGCGTGCATTTGTCATGTAGTTAGTATTATCCAATTATACACAAAAATACACGAGTAGCTATGTGATACTCGTGTATATCTATGCTTACGAATAAAAAAGCTATATAAAAAGACAGCGGATAATTGACGATGTTTGCTAATTGCACGGTGTTGTTTGAGTGTGCAATTTATGTTTTGTCATTGAGACAAGCTATGCCAGGCAACTCTAGACCTTCTAAGAATTCTAGGCAAGCACCACCCCCAGTAGAGATGTGAGTGACCTTGTCTCCAAAGCCCATTTGCTCTGCCGCTGCGGCACTATCTCCACCACCTATTATGCTTATGCAATCTTTGTTGTCTGCTAGTGCTTGAGCAACCGCACGTGTACCTGCTGCAAAATTGCTAAACTCAAATACACCCATTGGACCATTCCATACTACAGTCTTAGCATTGCCAATAACTTGTACAAAGTTGTCTATAGTCTTAGGACCTATATCCAATCCATCCATATCATCAGGTACAGTCATAGCATCACATATACTAGTAGGGGCATCATTGCTAAATTCTGATGAGCATACCTTGTCTATAGGCAAATGTACGGTGATATTGTTGGTTTTGGCTATTTGTAGCAACTCTTTGGCCAAATCAAGTTTGTCAGTCTCTACTCTAGATTTGCCCATTTTGCCACCAAGTGCCGCTAGGAATGTGTTCGCCATAGCTCCACCAATAACAAGAGCATCTACCTTGGTTAGCAAGTTGTTGATTACGCCAATCTTGTCAGATACCTTAGCACCGCCAAGTACTGCTACAAATGGACGTTTGGGGTCGTTCAATGCTGTACCTATTATATCCAATTCCTTTTGGATCAACAGTCCAGATACTGCATTATGGAGATATGTTGCAACACCCGCTGTGCTAGCATGTGCTCTATGAGCAGTACCAAATGCATCATTGACATAAATCTCTGCTAGACTTGCCAATTGCTTGGCAAACTGTGGATCGTTCTTTTCTTCTTCTTTGTGATAACGTACATTTTGTAGTAATACAACATGTCCATCCTTGAGAGCGGCAACCTTAGCTTTGGCGTCATCACCTATTACATCACTTGCCAATACAACCTTGTTGTCCAATAGTTGGTTGAGTCTATCAACAACTGGTTGAAGGGTATATTTGTCATCAAATCCTTTTGGGCGTCCTAAATGACTACATAGTATAACTTTGGCATTGTGTTGCATTAGATATTGTATTGTAGGCAATGCACCTCTAATGCGACTTTCGTCAGTAATATTGCCACTGTCATCTTGCGGGACATTGAAGTCACATCGTACTAGTACCTTTTTGCCATTGACATCAATATCTTTGATAGTTTTTTTGTTCATAGGTTCTCCTTATATTTGTCTAAATAGTCTATAAAATATTGTGGCAACTGTGCTTCAAAGTGTAGTCTATGATTGCTAACAGGATGAACAAAAGACACTTTGTGTGAGTGCAACAATTGACAAGCATACTGATTGGTATTGCCGTATATAATATCGCCAACTATAGGGTGACCTAAGTGTTGGCAATGTACTCTTATCTGGTGTGTCCTACCTGTGAGTAGGTCAAACTCTACTAGTTGAGAACTATTGCTTAGGTTGCACAATACTTTGTATTTGGTCGTAGCGTGTTTGCCATTGAGCACAACAGCCATCTTCTTGCGATCACGCTTGTGCCTAGCTATAGGAGCATGTACTGTACCTGTATTTTGTGACAATCTACCCGTAACTACACCCAAATATCTCTTGGTAACAGTGCGTTCGGCAAATTGCCTACTAAGGTGATTGTGAGCTTCGTCATGTTTAGCTATCAACATTAATCCACTCGTCTCTTTGTCTAGTCTATGAACTATACCTGGTCGCAATTCGCCATTGATGCCTGACAAACAATCCAACTTGTGCAAAAGTGCATTTACCAAAGTATCACTATATATATTGCCTGCTGGGTGTACAATCATCCCCTGAGGTTTGTTGACAACGGCTATATCACTATCTTGATACAGTATCTCTATGTCTATATCTTGGGCTTGTATTTTGTCTTGTTCAATTATATCTGGCTCGATCATCTTCACGATAGAGTTGTATTTGAGCATGTGACTGGGCTTGGTCAACACTATATCATCCACTGATACTTGACCACCAAGTATCAAATGCTGTATCTTAGAACGTGTAAATATACTCTTGCTAGCAAGAAAGCTATCTAGCCTTGTACAAAGGTCCACTGTATAGACTTGACAATTGGTATCCAAACTTAGCCCGCTCCTCGTGTATTCATACTATTAGATTGATCAGGTTGCTTGTTGTTTGGTTCTATTTTTGCAATATCTTTGTGATATACAAACAATATATACCATATTAGCAATACAATACCTATAGTAAGACAAGAATCTGCTATATTAAATATTGCAAACTCAGTACCCAATAGTGGCAAATCCGCTCCGCCAAATACTATACGCACAAAATCTCGCACATATCCAAATACCATACGATCATACAAGTTGCCTATCCCACCTGCAATAATTAATGCTATAGCTACTCTGGCAAGATGTTTGCGGTCTCGCCATATATATAAGAAGACACAAAACCCCAACATAAACACTATGCTAAATATTACAAAGAAACTTTTGGCTCCATCATCACCAAATATGTTGCTAAGACCAAAATCAGATCCAAATGCAGCATTGTAATTGCGTACATAGTGTATATACAACAGGTTGTCTATTATAGTGCTTGGGGTACCTGTCCAATTGTGTACCACAAACCATTTTGACAACAAGTCTATCAAGACGAACAAAACTATCAGAATCAATTCTAATTTAGCTTTTTTGATATAGGCAATCGTCTTGATCATACCACACTCCAATAGAACTTGCACAACAAATACGATTTAGATAGGTGTAGTTATCTGTAGCCCTTCGGGACAAAGCAAAAATATATTGCTACTCACTCTCTGTATAGACCCATTGAGTGCAAATATAGCTCCAGACACAAAGTCCAGTACACGTTGAGCTCTCACATCATCTACATTGTCTAGATTGATTATTGCTGGTTCTTTGCGTCTTAGATAATCTATAAGCATTTCTACATCTTCAGGTGTAGAGGGATGATATATGACTAAGTTTTGGTAGTTGCGTGGGACAACTGTACTATTGCTATTGGGCAAAGGTATACCCACAGGTGTGGATTGTTGCAAATTTGTAACAACTTGTGGCTGTTGCAAGTTGGTGATTGGCGTGGTTGATTGCGTATATTGATTAGGCTGAGCAAACGTGATATTGGATACGTTTGGAAGCAAATTGCTATTGTTGAAAGGAGGCTGTGTAGGTACAACATGTGGCACTGTTCCCATGTTGACTTGGTTGGGATACATCTGTGGATTGTTGCCACTAGAGATCCATGTACTGCGGTCTGGCAGACTTGCATACTGTGTATTATTGGGTACAAAGTTTGATGTTTTGTAATTGCCGTTGCGATCGTGAGTATCTTCGTAGTACTCTGGTGTACTTCCCTTTTTGTAGTTGCTGCCTTTGTTAAGAAATTCTTCAAATGCACCCATATGATCCCCTACCTTGCATAGTACCAATTATAGCATGTTTGCAATTTGGTTGTCAACTGTCAATATAAGCCCCATATTCTACATATCATATACTATATATTGTTAGCAACGGGATATATTGCTTGTGGTACACACTTATAAGGCACACGGTGAGGGTAAAAAAATAATAGTTTAGAAAAAGAACGGGTTAACACTAATGATTAGTCATATCTAATAGAGTAGAGTGATTAATAGACGCTTG
>JAISDO010000020.1 GCA_031264755.1 Clostridiales bacterium | reverse complement strand
TTTTGCCATCATTATACATATACAACAAGGACACTATATCAGTGCCCTTGTTGCTATATGTTGTCGTCGTATCTTGTCTAATCAACTTATTTGCACACAGTGCCTACTTCACTATTGTATCAATACTGTCCAACTCCATAGTAGTATACTCCAGTGGCATATCATACACACGTTCGTAAGTATCTTTCCACATAGTATAGTTGCGATCAATCATCATATCTACATTCTGAGACACTGTATTGCCTGGATCAGGATATATAATTGGCAATATATTGACTGTGAATTCCTGCACCCAAAAACCGTCCTTGCCCATTATATCACTGTCTCTGAGAGTTATGAACATTGGTATTATTGGAGCGTTGTTCTTGGCGGCAAAGTGAAAGGCACCCTTCTTGAATGGTCTAGGTTTGCGGTAGTTCCACCACATTGCTTGTTCGGGGTATATCAATACTTGTTTGCCTTTGGCAAGTAGTGTAGTTATGGCACGACTAGTTTCCATAGTTACTCTCATGCTAGTATATTCGGTCTCTTGTATAGGCAAAGTATTGCAATGACGCATAAGATATCCAATTATGCCAGGATAGCTATAGTTGCCTTCTCTGACCACCTTATGCAATACAAACTTGCGTTGAGTCCAATGTTCTTTGAGAGCTAGATAAGCGGCATAATTGTCAAAGATACTACAATGATTGCATGTCACCATAGCACCACTACCAAATCCTTGCAAATTGTCTAATCCTGTTGTGCCTTTGTATATTACTTTTGGCTCTTTGAGCCATTTGGCAAAGAACTTTTTGCCTGCTCTATTTGCCAATTTGTTGACAATCTTGCTAGTCCATTTGACATTGAGTAGATCCAACTTGTTGACATCAATTGGTATTGTTGGAGCATCTTCTTCGGCGTCTTTGTGGAACAATCCATTTCTCTCATTGTAAGCTATCTTTTGCAACACCTTAAGTCTATCTTGAGCTTGTGTTGGTACTTGCACTTGATCAAATGTCGTGCTAATTGGCATAATCAATCCTTATGTGACACACCCTTGTTTGTTAGGCAAATAATATTATACACACAATTGACTTGGCTTAGCAAGCTTATTGGGCATATCATTGTCAACAATATACAAGAATAAGTGTTGACAACACAATACTTATTGAGCAATCCACCATAATGTTGGTGGATTGCTCAGATTGATATACATAATAATCTAATATGCAAAGGGTAAGATCATTGTTGTGGCAATATTAATGCATATTGTAGACAAAGATACACTGTGCCACCTTAGATCAATAATTGAATTCAGCTAGAAAGATTGAAACAACGGAAGATACAACACAATCTACCGTAGCTTTGTCGCTATCAAAATATGCATCAAACCAAGACTTGCTAAAACATTGTGGATCCATATTGCTCTCAACTCTATTGGGTTCACTAAATTAGATTAATCAATTTGACCTAGTCAACTCGCTCATATCTTGCGTACAACAAAGTATTTTTGGGTTTGTCCCAAATTCGTAAGCTATTCATCTCACTGTCATAATACTGAGACCCACCTTGTAGACTATCAAAAAAACCTACAAATCTCTCACCTGTTTTGTGTGGGGGTAGCACCTTGGGCATAGGTTGATTGATCATTACCTTGATCATAGATGAACCGCCCATACCCTTGTTACGATACAACAATATATTGAATCTACGAGTTGTATCATAGTCAAAGTCGTGCTCAACATCAGTATCTCTCTGAGGCTCTTGCACAAGTGCAACTTGTGACTCTATGCCATCTTTGACAGTTGTCTCAACTTCAACACTTGTTGCATTTGGTACAATATCTTGCTCATAATCCTGCTGTACAAGACTAGGCTCAGGGCATAGTTCTTGTCCATCATCACATTCTACAACAATAAACGGCTCAAACATATCACACTGCCCATCTATAGTAGACACAGTTTGGTCTGGCGATACGGTATCTACATGCAATGTATCTTGAGATTGTTTTTGATCTTCTTGTGAGTTGTTGCCTATTTCTAGTTTTTGATACAATTTGCTAAACAATTGATCATCTTCATCATCCAAAAAATCTACAAGATCGTCATCTAACATATCCATAATTATACACCTTATTATATCTTAGTCTATAGTATACACAAATTTTGTCAATCAGTCAAATGAGATCACTTGCAATTGGTCAGGCAGCGGATTGGAAGATTTGTAGGCACAACTATATACTTGGACAGTCACAAGAAGAATAAATGTAATAGAGTCATTTTGTTGTTTATCATCAACGCCACCAATAATGCTTGAGTACATGTCTGATATTTTTATCTTTGCCTATGTCGTACAATTCTTGTATAGCACAGAAGTACTCCTTGCTAGAGGGACCACTAGGTCTATTAAACCTATTGAGTTGCATTAGATCTGTATCTTGATTGATTATGTTGATATTGTGTGTACATGTCAATGCTATCTTGTAGCCACACTCCCTAAGGCAATCTTTGGCTACGTCATTGTATACCCCAAATGGAAATGTAAATACACAAGGTCTAACCCCCAAACGAGCCCAAGATTCAACAAGTTTGGCATCATCTTGTTGCAGAACTCTTTTGTATTGGCTGTCATCTTCACCTTTTAGTCGTCTTATTCCTTTGCGACCATTGATACCTCTAATATTGTGCATAGCATAAGTATGGCTAGCTAACTCCACAAGATTGCTATCCAACATAGTCTTGAGTTGAATGTGATTCATGTGAGAATTGGCGGGTTGCTTGATTGTAAGATCTTGGTGTTGATCTGTGAATTCGCCTACTATACTCAATATGACCTTGACATTGTATTGCTGTATCAAAGGCAAAATATTGATATAGTTGTTGGAGTATCCATCATCAAATGTTATTGCAATAGGCTTGTTAGGCAATGCTACATCTCGCTCTACATAGTCCACAACTTGACTTAAGAAGATAGGATTCCAACCTTGCTGCAATATATACTCAAAATCCCGTCTAAGTTGTACGGGTGTTACGTTGTATTTGTTTGGGGCATTGTTGGATATACTGTGATACATTATTATTGGTAGTTTGACAATTGAGTCCTGTTGCGAGTATTGCTTGGTTGCACCACACTCTACAATATTAGCACCATAGAGCTTATCGCTAGACACTATTGAATCCTCATTGACGCAACTACAAAAAGACCAGCTACACATCATGCAACTAGCTATCAACAATACGCCCAAAACTTTTGTATAGAACTTCATACAATTATTGTGAGCAAATCTAACCAAAATATACTGTAGTCTTCAAATTATTGTAGCCTTCAACATACAAATACTAATACAGATTGACAATCAGTATTAATTGACAACAGCCTAATACTCTACAGTTGCCAGATATAGTCCACATGCTGGAGCTAGCAATGTAGTATATTTGCGATCAATCGTAATTATTGCAGACCTAAACGCATCAATTGGCAACTCCTCCTTGGCTATACGCACCATCAATCCTACAATCAACCTAACCATCTTGTACAAAAAACCCTTAGCCGTTATGGACAAGACCACTAACTGACAACCAGTAATAGGACATATAGTGGTATCTATATCACACTGCATACAATTGCGTACTGTAGTATGATACTTGATACTCCCACTCCCTACAAAACTCCCAAAGTCGTGTTGACCAACTACATATGTACAAGCCTCACGCATCAATGATACATTCAACTCAGGGCAATACATTGCTCTATCCACCATCAACGGATGAAGATCCATTGTTATCCAATATTGATAGGTCTTAGACTTGGCATTGTATCTAGCGTGAAAGTCATCTGCCACTTGTATGGCATCTAGCACTCTAATAGTTGTAGGCAAGTAGTGATTGCAACCACTCAAGAGTGCATGCATACTGCGTTTGGCTGTCGTGTCAAAATGCACAACTTGCCCCAATGCATGTACACCTACATCAGTACGTCCACTAGCATGCACTATCACATTGTGATTGCATACGTTGGATAGTGATTGTTCTAGATTGTGTTGTATAGTGTGTGGCGTATATGTTTGACTCTGCCACCCTTTGTACAATGTCCCTTCATATGCAACTTTTAATTTGACTCTCATACCCATACCCAATGATATGACAAGTTAAGTATACTTGCAAAAAACACAACAACAACTGCGACTGCCACAACATCTCTCAACCCAAATCTGAGTTGTGTCATACGTGTGCGACCCTTAGAGCCACTATAACACCTACTATCTAGAGCATCAGCCAACTCATCACCACGTCTAAATGAGGATACAAACAACGGTATAAGCACTGGGAGCATGGACTTGGCCTTCTTAAATATATTGCGGCTATCAAAGTTAGCACACCGAGCTTTTTGGGCTTTGATAATTTTATCAGTCTCCTCTATCAAAGTAGGTATAAATCGCAATGCAATACTCATAATCAAAGTAAGAGTGTGCACCGGAAATTTGACAAGTTTGAGTGGGGACAACACCCATTCCAAACCATCAGTGAGCTCTACGGGAGTGGTGGTCAATGTCAACAACGACGGTCCCAACACTAACAACAACAATCTACAAGCCATAAAACCTGCTAGATGCAAGCTACTATCATATATATCAAATATCCACCAAGACCAAGTAGGTAAGCTATCAGTACTAGAATAAAATAGCACAGTAATTGCCGATGTAATAACAACTAGATATATGATAGGTTTGATACTACGCAACACACTACGCAAGGGCACTCGTGCTAGCAATGTAGCAAGGATTACAAATATGGCGACTATTGCATATCCCCAAAAGTCAGGTACAAAAAAAACCATACTAATATACGTAGCTACTAGCAATATCTTGAGTCTAGGGTCTAGCTTGTGCACACTAGACTCACTAGGATAATATTGTCCAAATGTAATATCTCTCACAACGCCCTCAAACCAACATACATCACACGATATACAATCTCACTTAATAATACTTTTGATTGTTTTTATCAAGTCATTCATGTCCATAATATCTCGGGACAAACTCACACCCTTTGATCGCAAGGTATTGACTATGCGTGTCACTGAGGGTATATCTAAGTCAAGAGACTGTAACAGCTCTACTTGTCCAAACAATGATTGTGGCGTACTCACTTGCAGCAATTTGGAGTGACTAAACAGTGCTACACGATTGCAATACTTGGCTATCTCATCCATATTGTGGCTTATCATAACCACTGTAGGACATTGATTGCGTATACTTACAATCAGATCTAATATTTCTGCTTTGCCTTTGGGATCTAGACCTGCAGTTGGCTCATCCAACACTAGCATCCTAGGCTGCATTGCTATTATACCTGCCAATGCTACCCGCCGTTTCTGTCCTCCTGACAATTCAAAAGGCGACTTGTTGGAGACAGAATCATAGTCCAACCCCACTAGTTGAATAGCACGTCTCACTCTTGAGTCTATCTCTGACTGGCTTAGCTTGAGATTTTTTGGTCCAAAAGCTACATCTTTGGCTACAGTCTCATCAAACAATTGATACTCAGGGTACTGAAATACCATACCAACTTGACTACGCAATCTCTTGAAGTCAATCTTCTTGGAGAGATCTATACCACATACATGCAACTCACCGCTTTGTCTCTTAACCAAGGCATTGAGATGTCCCACAAAAGTAGTCTTGCCACTCCCAGTATGACCCACAATCCCAAAAAAATCGCCCTCTGCAATATCTACGCTAATATTGTCAATTGCCACTTTGGCAAAACTAGTCTTGGGACTATACACGTAAGTCAATTGCTTGGCAGATATTGCTATATTACTCGTCGCAATATTGCTCGTTTTGTCAGATATATTGACATCATTTGATATATCGGTTGACACAATAGATGTAGTGTCAATCACTCGTACCAATCTATCTATCAATTGCCCCTCATCTCTTATATCCGATATATTGAGAGAAGATGCAATCTCAGCATAAGGCGGCAACTCTAATCCAGCGTCAATCAACACATCTCGCTGTTCAAATATCTCCAACCCACCATCTAGAGTAATTTTGCCCTTGTCTAGCACAACTATACGATCAGCTAATATAGCCTCTTGCATAAAGTGTGTTATCATCACTACAGTTATGCCATATTCAACATTGAGTTGCTTAGCCACCCTAAGCACCTCAGATCTACCCTTAGGGTCTAGCATACTAGTAGATTCGTCTAACACTATCACACTAGGTCTCAAAGCTAGTACGCTAGCTATAGCTACTCTTTGTTTTTGCCCACCACTCAATCTAGTGTGTGTACCCTTAGCAAAATCAGCCATACCCACAACTTGCAGAGCCCAATCTACTCTCTCTCTTATTTCGGCACGAGGTATGCCTATATTCTCAGGACCAAAAGCCACATCATCTTCTACGATTGTAGCAACGGTCTGATTGTCTGGATTCTGAAATACTAGTCCAACAGTCTTACGTATATCAAAAATTTTGCCCCTATCTAGAGTACTCATACCGTAGACAAGCACCTTGCCTTTGTCTGGCAACAACAATCCATTGATCAAACGAGCTATAGTACTCTTGCCACTACCATTGTGTCCGCACAATGCCACAAAACTCCCCTCTTGTATAGTTAGTGACAAGTTGTGTAGTACAGGCTTGGTAGCCCCCGCATATGCAAAAGAAACATTCTGTAATTCTATCATCCAAATCAGTAGTCCAAAACTCAATCAAACCAAACTTAGCACAATCAATACATCAAGTTGCTTGCGGCTAACTCAAACATTGCACAAGCACACATTACGATCATCTAATATTTCTATTCAAATATGTCATTGTTGGCGACATCCGTTGCACTGTATGCTACATTGTCTTGCTTGAAGATCTTAGGAACTAGCACAACCATCACTCTAACCAAAACCCAATCCAAAGCTATTGCTGTAACTACATTGTAGCCATATATCAACAAGTATATAGCGGCACCTGTTGCGTAACTAATAGTATCATATCCCAACAACTCAAAGAAAAACACTACCGCTATAGTCGTACTAACCGCACTAAGCACTATCACAATGCTCACTCTCAACAATCCCGTGCTCAAATTGTACTTGAGTCTATGTATTAGAACTAATACAACACTATATGGCACAATATACAATATATACTCCACAATCACAAGTAGATTGAATCCCAATAGTGCAATCACCAACAACAGGACAGCCAGCACACTTAGCATGCCCACCCACCAATTGGATCGTTTGACAAGTATCCAAAAACTCAGTGGACAAACTACCATAGGCATTACGGAGAAGACAACTGGAGCAAGACCACCTAATACGACCGAAGTAGTAGATAGAGCGGTAGCAATACCAGCGTATGACATATTCTTGGCACTATTTGATTGTCTCATTAGCCCCTAAAACAAATACTTGCAATATATCCAAACAGTCATAACTCTCTGTAGACAAAGTGCAACAATCTATACAGAGTGCAACCACAGTATACACAATATGTTGTTATCTAAGATATCTTCAATATCTGAGTGTCGTACTTGTATATGTAGTCTCATACTTGCGGTCAGTATTAATCCATACAATTGTCATTGGTCAACTTGTACAAACATTGAGACAAACGTAGTATAATCTAACAACCTCTCCCGCCAGCACAAGCTTGCAATATACAATAACACAAGAGACAATTGCACAAAGCATCACTTTGCCCTTGCCTGTACGAAGACTGATTGTTGTTGTATCTAGCTTGATTGCCAAAGTTGTTGGCATTGGCTTGTCCATTGCCTATTACTTGATCTAACTTGTCCAATGCATTCTTGTATTTGGTGTTGGTCGGATCTAGATTGATAGCCATTGTTAGATGCTTGCGACACTCTGTTATCCAATCACGCTTATAAAGTATTATGGACTGCATATAATGCCACTCAGCATTGCGATCCATCATACCATCTAGTAGACTTTGAGCTCCGTCAATATTGTTGTTCTTGATTAGTTTGTCAACCTCTTCAAACCCAGTAATCCCACCCGCTTTGCGTTGTTTGAGTTGCTCCTTGTACATGCGATACTCTACATTAAGATCGTTAAGTTTGCGAGCGGCATCATTTCCTTCGGAGCCAGATTTGAATCTATCTTCTGACAATTTAGCATTCTCAAATGTATATGCATCTTCTACTTCTTGCTCTGTGGCAGTATATGGTAGATTGAGTAGCCTATATATATTACTTTCCATTTGTTACCTCGTAGGCAGTTGCTCTAGTTTGATTTGAGACTTGGTGCGTCTCATGTCTTTGTGTACTTGCTTGTTGCTAAGTTTGCCTTTGGCTGACAAGACTTGGTTGAGTTTGTGCCTAAGTCCCAAGTGGACAATGTTTTTGAGGACTGAATAACTTTGGACAAAGTCAAGACTATTGAACCCGTCTATGCACATATTGATAGTACTATTGATACCAAATTGTATATCAACCCCGTACTGATGCAATACTTGCAACTTGGTAGACTTAGCAAATTGCTGTGGATTGCCTGCACTCAAAGTATGCAACCAAGCATTGAATGTACCCTTGTGTATATCTTCGGGCAAGTCATCCAATGCATCAATCAAATATACAAACTTGCCTATATTATAACACAAACGTTCATAGTTGTCACTTGTATGACTCCCTGCCAACGAGACACCAACTTGTCTAATAAGATTAGCAAAGGGGTGAGCTAGTCTATCTATACTTACATACTTGTCTCTTTGTAATATATCCAACTCACACAATCCACTCGCAACCATACTATCCAACTCATGCGATGATTGCTTGGCTATATTGTACGCCTTGCGAAGCAATCGTGCTGCAAGTCTACCTTTGAACCTCCGACCATCTACTATATTGTCTTGAGCCTTATGATAAGCCAATATAATGGACACATCTGCTATGCTATCCATCAACGAATTGCGTTGCACTATAGAGTGCTTGCGTATAGGACTACCTATACACTTGCATGTCCCAAAGTTGACATCTTGGTTGGTCACGTCACTAGCAAGAAGAGCCAAAAAGGTCATATCATACCCAGTACAAAATCTAGCCAATTCGCCCAATCTAGCTTTAATGCTCAGACATATCCCACAATAAAAAGCATTGTACAATGCGTACTCTTGATTTTTGAGCTCTTCTTGCACTGGCAATACATAACCAAACATTCAATCTTCTCCAATTTTGATATTTTGGTACAATTATACTATATGACTACAAGCCTATCTTTTTGTATACTTTGGACAGAGTTTTGTGAGCGATCACTCTAGCTCTATCAGCTCCTTTGGCCATGCAATCCTGTATGTAGGATTTGTCAGCCTTGAGCTTGACATAACTATCTCTGATAGGTTGAAGATGAGATAGTACACACTGTGCTACATTATCCTTAAATACCGCATATGATTTGGTTACAAACTGTAGTACAGCTTGTTGTATAGTTATATTCTCAAATGCACTATATATGCTTAGCAAATTAGCAATCCCAGGCTTGGCATCTATATACTCTATACTATCACCACTATCTGTAACAGCCCGCTTGATCTTGCGTACGATAGTATCATTGTCGTCAGTCAATAGTACATAAGCGTTGACATTGTCGTCCGATTTTGACATCTTGTGAGTAGGATTTTGTAGACTATTGATTTTGGCACCTATCTTAGGTATCAATATGTTGGGGACAACAAATGTAGGACTAAATCTAGAGTTAAATCTCTCAGCTATATCTCTAGTCAACTCTAGGTGTTGCTTCTGATCTGCTCCAATCGGTACATGCATAGTATTGTACAATAGTATATCCGCAGCTTGTAGTATAGGATAAGCAAACAAACCCACATTGACATTGTCCACCTGACGCAAACTCTTGTCCTTGAATTGCGTCATGCGACTAGCTTGTCCATACTGGGTATAACAATTGAGTACCCAAGCAAGCTGGCTATGCTCTGCTACACTAGATTGGGCAAAAAATACACTCCTGTCTACATCTATACCACAAGCAAGCAATAGAGCGTACAAGTCTATAATGTTGTTGCGCAATACCGCTCCGTCTAGACACAGTGTAAGACTATGCAAGTCAGCTATGGCATAATAACAAGTGTAGTCTTGTTGTAGCGATACCCAATTTTTGAGTGCTCCAAGGTAGTTGCCTATTGTTGGTATATTGGTAGGCTGTATAGCCGAAAAGACATTGCCTAATTGTTGTGTTGTATTTGATGCGTCGTTCATAATCAAGTATTTGTGACGTGCTAAACGAGTCTGTTGAGTATCTTTTGAGCATTTTAAGAGCAATTTTTCAAATTCATTGATTGGACATATTGAATTAATCAATAGTTAATATATACAACTTTACAACTACATAGCAAGCATATAGGCTCTAGAAGAGCCCTACAAATCACCATTGACATCAGGTGAAGAATTGCACCATGATTAGCCAACCACGAATCATACACTACACTCATACGACCAAATATAGTATTGAAGATTGATGATTGTAGCAACAACTTTGACCCAATCTATATTGACCACAATTGTCAAAAGCTGACACAATACCACCCATATGAATTATACCATATACTCATTGAGATGTCTAACGTTGACACTGTGATACAGTATCACTCGTCTTTGCAATATTTTGCCTTTGTTTGTGTCTGGCATACAAGTGGACACAAACAAACATTGCAACAAATATCGCAATTATCACAATCCACACTAATATACCCCATCCACTAAAAGAGATCAACTCCCCGTTGCCAACATAACAAGTAAAGGCAATCATAGGTGGTCTAGTCAATATAGTAATCCACACAAACTCTCTATACTTGAGATTGCTAGCTCCCGCCATGAGACAAAGTATATCGTCAGGAAATACAGGCAACAAAAACATAGTAGCCAAATAATATTTGCCACTATACTGCAAAGTACTGTTGTACTTGTCAAATTTGTCTTGACCTATCAACCATGTTACCAATTTTTTGCCAAAGGTCTTACCTATAGCAAATGTAGCTATAGACCCTGACACGGTTGCCACCACAGTTGCCCCAAAAGCCAAATGACTGCCAAACACTGCCACACCAAACAACACAAATGGCGTAGTGGATACGGGTATAACCAACGTATGCAATACAACTATCAACACATACAGCAACAATCCCAACGCCATATTGTGTGCTATCCAATCTCTTGACCAATCTAGATATACTTCTAATTGAGCTTGGCTAAAATATCCTTGCCATCCAGCAAAATGTACAACGCTATACCCCACTATCCATACAGCCAATATCCACAGTATAGATACCGTTGTCTTGTATACAAAGTGCGTACATTCAAGATTGACCACAACTATTAGTGAAATAGTGACAACACCTGCAGACACTAACATAAGCACACTATGATACAGGTACATGCTCAACAGTGCTAGACACAGGGACACTAGTGACAACACTATATACATATTATAGCTTGATGTATTTGTGCATTCTGCAGTTCTCATACACTATAGCATATGCAATCAATATTATATATAGCAAGCAACTGATGGACAATCCAATATAATTGGCTTGACAAGACAATCATAATACAAAAAAGACGAACAACCTAATAGTCTATCTCGTCTTTTTGTCTTACTACTCTACTATACAACTCGCCAAAATAGTTTTGCTCAACACTCAATATACATTCCGTATCTTAACAAGTCAGTTGTAGATTGTAGACAACAAAATATACCCAAATTAGCAATCTAATTTTGTAGCCAAGCTTCGTATCCCTACATCTCAACATATGACAAAAAGTCCACTATGTTCCAAATCAAGTCAGCGGACTTTTTGTTCAGTTAGCAATCTAGAGCCAGCTTACACAGAGTATATACAAAAGCTCTTGCTGTAAGATAGCCGGTTGTAGATACAATTTGCATCTACAACAATCAATACAATAGGACAAAACAATACACTACATCTTAGCATTGCGTTTGCGTGCTTGTTCGGCTTTTTTCTTGCGTCTTACGCTTGGCTTCTCGTAATGCTCCTTGCGCCTAAGGTCTCCAAGAATATTATCCTTTTGACATTTGCGTTTGAACCTCTTAAGAGCACTATCTAGTGACTCATTGTCTCCTACTTTAATCAACGACATCCAACTAACACCACCTTAGCCATTTAGCCATACAACTAGTATCATATAGCGGCATATATTCAATACTATTGTACACCAATATAATGTACAATGTCAACTATCTTTAGCACAATAGAAGACCGACAACAGCATATTGCAATATCAATATATTTGACTACCAAAAAATATTATTATTGTATCACATCCAACCTCTTACCAAACTTGTATCACACCCTCAAAGACTGTATTGCAGTCCCCCGTCATCAACACATCATCACCTTGAAGATTGACTACTATAGTACCACCCTTAAGATGCACCAATATATCCATGTTGGCGCTGCACAATCCTCTCTCTATACATGCAATCACACTGGCACATGCTCCCGTACCACACGCCAAAGTCTCACCACTACCCCGTTCCCAAACTCTCATATATACAGAATTGTCTCTAAAATTGACAAACTCTACATTGGGATTGATATCACCAAACACACTATTGTGTTGATAATATTTGCCCAATGCCTCTATGTTGAGATCTTGCAACTCACAATCCAAAAATACAACACAATGCGGATTGCCTATATCAACAAAGTACACATCAAACAACTGAGCATCTTTGCATTGAGAGACTTCTACATCTAACAAGGGTATACTGCACTTGTGCACTTTTTGACATTTGCCCATGTTGACAGTAGCAGAGGCTACCTTGCTGTCTTGCACCAACACAGATATATCTTTGATACCACTACTAGTATCAATCTTGATACTAGTATGTTTGACTATACCATTGTCATATAGATATTTGGCAACACACCTTATAGCATTGCCACACATAGCACCTTGGCTACCATCTGCATTGTACATTAGCATCTTTGCATCAGCTACATTAGACTTGCATATCAAGACAATGCCATCCCCGCCTATACCATAATGTCTATCGGATAACTGTATAGCCAGAGTAGATACATTGAGTATATCAAAATCTCTCTTGCGGCAATCTATGTATACATAGTCGTTGCCCGCTCCATGCATCTTGACAAATTTGATATCTGTAGGCCGTGTAGGCAAGTTGCGTATATCCCACAACCTATCCATGTTACGTGTAGACAACTTCACCTCATCTGTTGTAGACACAGTCATACAGTAGGGCAACAATGTGAGTTGTGCATTATCTTTGCTTGTTTTGTCTTGATTTACATCATCTTGGTCGTTTTTTTTACATTTGATTGATTGGGTGGGTTTGGTACTTGTGGTATTAGTGCGTGTGTTGCCCGTTGAGTACAATTGATATAATAGTCCCTCTTCAGTATATGTATTGTCTATCAGTCTTGCCTCAACCGTATCACTCAACACAATATTGGGTACTACACTAGCATTATTAGAATGTTGCATATACTCAAACACAACATACTGAGCTATACTGTGCACAATTGACAAATACTCATCAGCTACGTTATGCTGGACAACTTTGGCTAACTGTACCAAATCTTCGTATTTATACTCACGTATATCGCAATTCAATCCCAAAAGATCGCACAGATTTTTGGATGGAGACAAAGCAACATTCTCAAAAATCGGTTGCATACAAGGACGCTGAGCCAAATCACACTCAATCTCATCCAAATTATAACCTACTGAGATTTTGGTTGCAACTTTGGTCAAGTTATAATTGGTGGCTCTATATATCAAGTTGTGTATATGCGTAATGCTAGTATTGATATCAAGCACTAGACATTCAAGATTGTCTATAGACAATTCAACATTGCATACGCCTATTATATTGTGTGATTGTGCAACTTGCACTGCTGTATCTTTGACCACACTATACTGCTTGGCAGTGAGAGCGATAGCAGGTACCACTGTATACAACCCAGCATATACCGAAGACACTACTACCGTATTGCCCTTGGCGTCCCGTACAACAACCATAATACATTTGTGTTGACTGTCGTCATTCACAGTATGTACTACATCATATTTGGTCAATAATTTTGTCTTACTACATCTCAATATATCGTGCAACAATATACCAAATTGGGTCGTACAATTAAGTGTTATTATACCATCTGGTTGATGATACTCTACCACTTTTGAGACTACCTCTATATCTATATTGGATATGTATAAATTGGTAGTATAATTGACAACTTTTAGCATGGCAACACAATTGCCCAATACAATCATTTGTATATTGACATCAGTCAATGACTGTGCAATAGACAACAAAGTATCGCTGCAGCTATACCTATCGCACAGTATCAATACTTTTTTGATTTGTCTGTTGAGTGGCATAACAATCAATCCTCATTATATCATGACTTAGGCAGTCAATAGTTGGAAAATATATCAAATATTTAGTTGTTTGGACAACCACTGCTGCAATAGTTGCGGACTTGACAATATACCTACACTCTTAGTCTTCTTGTACAATACACTAGATATAATATTGCTATACAACAATCTACTCGTCACCTTGACATCTTGTGGAAGATTCTTGTCAACTAATACATAATCGCAAGCAACCTCTATATTGTGCATAGCATCATCAGCCAAATTGTGTACAGTTGCATTGCCAATAGTTGATATTGGCAGTTTGGATATCTTGAGACCGTGTCCAATTGCTAATACAGCACTGCCCATACCTATACCCAACATTGGGATAGGTCTCTTGGACAGCAAGTTGGCTTTGACTAAGTTGATTGCCAATTTTTGGTTGACTGGATTGCCACAACCGTCACTAAATAATATATAGTCTGGCGATGTACTCACTACTTGATTGTAGTCATAGTCACCAAAAACTCTAAGTGTGGCATGTCGCAACAATATATCCTTGCTTGTATCATCCAACCCCATATCTATGATAGCTATATTAGTCGGCTTGTCACCTATAGTATAATTGGTCAACTGTCCTATCAGTGGTCTTGCCAATTGCAATTTTAGCTTGTTGTCAAACACAATCTTGGCATTCAATTTGCCTTTGGCGTCACACAACTTGCGGTATATTTGCCCAACATCTACATTGAAGATACAAGGTATCCCTCTGCTCCGTAGCCAACTGTCCCAAGTATCAATACTACTAGTTTGAAGATCAGACTTGGCACTGTTCAACAAATGACCAGCTATCAATCCCCTAGCATTGCAAAACTTAGTATCAATATACTCTGTGTCAAGTTGATGCACAATGGGAAATGTCCGCAACAATATACTCTCTCGATTGATAGGTGTAGTGAGAGACCGTTCGCAATTGTACTGTTGCGTATCTACCACAATATTATGACTATGCGTATCACGCATCCAGCCGCACCCACACCCACGTACAACTGTATTGTCGCCCAATATCAATGATGCATCTTGTTGCATACTCAACCCCATAATAGTAGATACTAATACTATAGCATTACTATATATTTTTGTCAATAATATATTCACATTGTGTACAAGTATTGTAGTGATTTGTGCGATTTATTACATTTTGTCTATATACAATACATTAGAGCAATTATTATGTATAAAAAGCTAGCACTAGCTACATTATAATATATATATGCACTACATCAATATTGTGCAATAATAGGCCAAATTGCAATGTATATCATTGACTACATTAAATTGACATAGCCTACTCAAATCAACTCATTATATCATACGCTAGATTAGGTATACTTGCAATCCAAGATTCAATAGCAGTTATATATGTCACAAAATAACTATATTGATTAAATTTGTTCGTATATGTTAACAATTGGTGAATAATAGTTGACTTTATATCAAAAATGTAGTATAATACTATACATAAATGGTACAAGATTTGCAAAAAATTGCTTTGCAAGATCTACAATAATAACCAGTTGTTTTTTAAAAGGAGAAACATAAAATAATGGAAGAGAAAGAGATTTTGATGCTAGGCAAATTTGACGCTGGCAAAACAACTTATTGGACTACTGCGATTGCACAAATCAACAAGGGTCTCAATGGTAATAGATTGCACATCATGGATGCCAATGACCGTGCTCAACAAAAACAGAATGTAAAGAAAATCAAAAAAGGACACTCTGTTGGTAATACTCGTCTAGTCAACAAGACAGCCATCCAAATACAAGAAAAAACTAGCCTTATAGGTGGTTGGAAGTCTCAACCAGATTGGCCTGTGTTTGTCGTAACTGACACTCCTGGTGGTCTTACTGAGGAGGCATTCTTGTCTGAGTCTGCAAGTGCTGACATAACCCAAAACTTGGAGATGTTCCACTCATTGTTTGAAAGTTATGCAAGCGAAGAAAGTGATACTTCGCCTAGTGGCGTTATCATGTTGTTTAGTTGTGCGGACTTTTTGGGTACATTGCGTGACGACGAAAAGCTAGAACTAATGACCAATCAACTTAACACGCTTGTAGACGCTATAGCCCACCTCAAAGATAGTCGTGGTATAGCCACTCACATCGTATTTAGTATGCATGATAGAGTACACGAGACAATCAAAGCCAAAGTAGCTGAAATAATATCAACTCGCAACAAAGATGTTCCTTTTGCATTTGTTAACTCTACAGACGTCAAAGGTGACGCTGACGATTGGTCTTGTGGCAAAACTTTCGTATATGTTATACGCAATATACTAGAAAATGACGGAATTCAAATACCAGGCATCAACTAATCACAACTATTATTGAAAAACCCAAAACATTTACCATTTAACCAACCTGTTCCCTTGTTGTGCTAACTTAGACAATTGGATTGTTGCATAACCAACCCTGACAACGCCACAATTTGTATACACATATTCTACCTTTGTTAGTATATTGCAAACCAGTAATATCTAATATTGTGTAGACTTGACAAGATACCAATTGTTAGTATATCTTGGCAATACCACATTTTTTCTAATTAAGATATCCCATTGTATAGTGTTGACAAAATATCAACAAAAAAATTAATTATTAAGGTAGATACAATAATGCTTTACAAGTTGCTTTTTAGTCCATCCTTTAACAAGGACTTCTCTCACTTAATAGGACCTCCAGTGGATAGTAATTGGGACAAGTTCAAAAAAGGTGCTTATGGATATATAATCCAGACTCACAATTCGGGCAGTGGTGAAAAAAACTTTATGTTTGTATCTAACACTAGTAGCTATTTGGCTTTTGGCATATATGCTAGCATACATGACATGGCAGTCTTGGGCAAAGTAGATCCCAAGTACAAATTGCGTCGTCGTGGTGGCGATCATAGTGCCAAAGTAGATGGCGAAGGCGACTACCCTACCGAAGCTGCTGTTGGATTGTATTGGAACAAAACTGAAGGCAATATACTTGAATCTAACCAATACATAGATGTAAGTATTGCAAGCCTAATCAAAATCTTTGAAGATGAAATTGTGCCATATTGGGATAGACCACGTTCGGCTATATCAGCTAGAGAACACATAGTCAAGCAAGCCGAATTGACACCTAGTGATACACCTACAATACCTTGTGGCAATTGCGAAAAAGATATATCAAACATAATCAATGGCAAAGCAAACTTACTCAAAGTCAACGAAGAAAAAGAAGAAGCTATCTTCTATCACTTGATACACGCTGTACTACACAACAAGATCAATAGAGATTTCAATTTTTGTACAGACTTCAACTCTAAGTTATTCAAGGGTCAAAATGTAATAGACATTGGTACAACTAGAGATTCTGGCTTGTTAGGTGGATTGTTTGGCAAGAAAAAAAAGCCAATATCTGCTCCTATAATGAGCCATGGTACTGGCGACTTTGTAGATGACACTCAAGTCAACTATGCTACGGATCAGGACGTAGATATGCAAGAGAGTCCTAATACCTAATCCAAACCCTTAATTCAGGAGATTTATACTAGACTCTTATGCCAGAAATGCAATAATTGTATTAGCAACTTAAGACATAGTAGTACTATCTTGTGGCAGCCATTGTTTGACAATAGGTCGTAAGTCCAGCCGACTGTGTATTGACTTGGTGCTATTGAGCATAAAAGTACAGATACAATCATAAGTATATTTGTGGCCTAGTGCTACATGTGTACATTGCCAAATACACTTGGCATTATTAATATGGTATAATAGGATATCCCCTTATCCATTATATAGTTGGTATGGTTCTATTCCCCTTGGGGCTATACCGACGCACTTCTCCCTTATACAAATACCACATATCGCACAATTGCGATATGTGGTATTTGCCCAAATTATGATACCCCTTATCAGTACTAAGGATATCACAATTGGTTGATTCTGTCAATTGTATCCAAGTATATTTGCATACAATTTGCCAAATATTGGTTCAAATCTCTACTCTATTGTCTATAGCCTTAGACAAGGTGTGTTCGTCTGCATACTCTATATCTGTACCAATAGCTATACCCTGTGCTATACGAGTGACTTTGATCTCAAACGGACGCAAGAGTCTAGCCAAATATGTAGCCGTCACGTCCCCTTCCACATTAGAATTGGTAGCTATGATTATTTCTTTGATGTCACCGTTTAGTCTCTTGAGTAGCTCCTTGATACGCAAGTCATCAGGACCTCTACCTTGTATTGGACTAATTGTACCATGCAATACATGATACAATCCCTCATAAATACCCAATCGCTCTATGCTCAAGACATCTCTAGGATATGACACTACACACACAACATCACTCTTGCGATACTTGCATATATCACACAAATTGTCTTCACAGAATGTAGCACATTGACTACAATATCTAATCTTGAGTTTGACTTCCATCAATGCATCACAAAAGTCTTGCACATCCTGTGTGGACATATCAACAATGCGATAAGCATATCGCATTGCTGTCTTCCTGCCTACATTGCCCAAAGTAACGAATTTGGTTATTAATCTCTCTATGCTTTGTGTATTTCGCTTCATTTAATAACCTTTTACAACTATCATATTTTCAACTTACAGTTGTATATTTTGGTTGCAGTATTGCACTGTTGCAAAGCATACAAATCAATGTTGATAAGCCCAAAATCACCACCAGAATTTTAGATACAGTACAGTCTCTACAAATTTATTGTGCGTTTGTGTAGATATATTGTCTATATCATTCCACCTAGTCCTGTAGGCATCAATTTGTCATACTCTACTTGAGCCAAATCACAAGCCTTGTTATAAGCTGACAATATCAGATCTTCCAACATCTCTATATCATCTGGGTCCACCGCCTCTGGTTTGAGCTTGATAGCCATTACTTTAGATTTGCCATTAACACTTACAGATACTATGCCCCCACCACTAGTACCTATCAACTCCATATCATCTAGTTTTGACTGAGCTTCTTTCATGTTCTCTTGCATTTTTTGAGCTTCTTTGAGCATTTGTTGTATATTACCCATTCCGCCAAATCCACCAAATTTTGACATAAATTTAGATCTCCTAATATATAATTTTGTGTATTATTTGCTAACGTTGGTTGGGGTATCTCCTACCAACCCCCTAATTCTTGATATCTCTGCATCCTTGCTATCTATGCTAGGTGCCTTAACAAATCTAAAGTCCAAATCCAATTGCAATTGATGCAATGCACTCTTGATGATATCTTGTATATCCTCAAACTCTTTGAACTTGGAATCTTGTATTCTTAATATCAAAATTTTGTCTTGTATAACTACACTAGTTTGGTTCGCTACGAGACGAAAGTGACTAGGAGTACTATTCTTGCGCATCCATGTAACTATCTTGCCCCACACACTCATAGCATCCGTAGGCTCTACTCTAATGCGAGTCTTTTGTTGTACTTGCTTGGGTATAGTTGACGCCTGAACTGACATTTGGGGTACTGAGTCAGTTGTTGATACTATGTTGTTGGTTTGTGTATTAGGCAGTGTAATACCGTTAGCTTTAACAAACTCTTCTAATCTATTGATTCGGTCTTGCAAAGAAGCCATATCTGGACCACTACGTAGACACATCATAAGAGCAACCGACTCAAATACTATACGTGGACTAACCGAATAACGCAACTCAGACTCTACTTGCAAAAAATTGTGTACAACGCTTACCAAAAATTCGTTGCCAAATTGAGTATTGTTTAGTCTTTGTATAATGTCTGCACTATATTGCAGATTACTCTCCACAGAATTTTTGACAATCAAGATATCTCTAGCACACTTACATACATCTTTGCATACTTGCAACCAACTTGCTCCTTGTGTAGATAGCACTTGCACCATGCTGAGTGCGTTGGGGACATTGCCGTAGTGCAAAACTCCAATAAAGTCTATTATGTGACTTATGTCTGTAGCTCCCAACAATTGTAGTACCGCTTCCATAGTCAAAACACTGTTGGATATACATGAGTCCGCTATACTCAAACAATCTCTCACACTACCTTCTGCACGCATTGCAATATACTCTAGTGCTTGGTTGTCTGCTTGCTGCCCCTCTTGGTCAAAGACTTTGATCAACAATTGCGTCAAATCACTCTTGTCTACCAACCTAAAGTCAAATCTCATACACCTAGACAATACCGTTGTAGGCAATTTGTATACTTCGGTAGTAGCTAATATGAAGATAACATGACTAGGGGGCTCTTCTAGAGTCTTGAGTAATGCGTTGAAAGCACTATTGGACAACATGTGTACTTCATCAATAATATAGACTTTGTATTTGCCACAACTAGGCAAAAACTGGACACTCTCTCGCAATGTGCGTATCTCTTCTACACTATTGTTGCTAGCTGCATCTATCTCTAATATATCCATATTAGTAGTCAGTTGCATACCTTTGCACACTTCACACTTGCCACAAGGCGCTTGAGTTGGATTGACGCAGTTGACTGCTCTAGCAAATATCTTGGCTACTGACGTCTTGCCCGTACCCCTACTTCCGCAAAAAAGGTAAGCATGCCCTACATTGCAACTAGCTATCTGATTGATAAGTATATTGGTTATGTGTGATTGTCCTATTACGTTACCAAATGTATTGGGACGATACTTGCGATATAGTGCCATGTGAGCACTATTGTTAGCTTGAGTTGTCTTAATTGTACTCATATGTTAGATTTTGTCTATTTGGTGAGCTATATACTTGAGTTGCAGGCACTTGCTTGACAATTTCGTCCAAAAACTCACATCTGTGCGTCTTTGAACGAACTAATTTGTACAGTTGTATCAATCGTATCATTGGTACTATGATACTTTAGTTTTTACATTTTGCTTAATTTGACCTTCTATCGCCTTGTCTCTAGCGTCATTATACTCTTGATCTGTCAACAATCCTCTCTGACGCACATCTCTAAGAAAGTTGAGATGTCTCTCTATAGACATTGGCTTGCGATACTTTGCCAACTCATTGTCAAAATATCGTTGTTGAGTAGGTGTCAATGTCCTATCTTGTCTATCATAAGATCCCTGTATATTGTATTGAGGGACATTTGATTGCTGTGCTTGAGTATTAGCAACAGTACTTTTGGCATCCTTCCGTACAACATCTGCAGTTTGGTTAGTGCTTGTTGATTGATCTAGTTGTTGTTGACTAGTGCTTTGGTGATTGAGATCATGATCAACTGGTGGCTCCTCTTGCGTCAACCCAAGCTCATGTTGTTGAAGATCTTCGTTGAGTTGACCTTGTTGCTCTACATAATTGTGAGTTGTACTTGTATTGTAGGCACCTATAGACACATACGGGAAAAATACTAGTGCACCTATTGGGAATACCCAAATAGTCAACATTATGGTACACCCTAATATACTGCCCTTGTTACGTACGCACTGAGCATCAGTGAGATTGCTAAATTTGAGATAGCTAACACCCACGCCAACCAACACAAAGCTATACACAGCCACTACAATACCCAATGCCAACAGACCAATCATTGAACCAACAGTGTCAAAACCATTGACTGCCAATGTACCATCGTAAGACAGTCCTACTGCAACTGCAATTAACGTCAACAAAAGTGCAATAAGAACCAAAGAACCAAGTACGATTGATACAATACCAATCGCCTTGAAGACACTACTATTCCTATTCATACAAAACATCTCCCTAAAATAAGCATAAATTAGCCCAAATCTTCTATGTGGTGTAATTCGTGCAAGTACGGTATAGCCACACTAGCTCCCTTGCGAGACACAGTTATGCTAGCGACTTGACTTGCAAATTTAGCAGCTTGTACTATGTCGCAACCGCTTGCAAGACATGTTGCAAGCGCTCCAATATACGAATCTCCTGCACCAGTAGTATCCACAACCTGAGTATTGACAACATCAATATATGTCACTTGTTGCCCATTGGACACCACGCTACCTTGTTGACCTAGCGTCAATACGACTTGTTGCACTCCCTTAAGGTACAACTGCCTAATAGCAAGCACCACATGCACTTCGTCAATAGGTGCTATACCTGTCAATATCTCACACTCTATCTCGTTGAGCACACATATATCTACATACTGCATACACTCAATAGCCTCTACACTAGCAGGAGCAGGATTGAATATAGTACGCATCTCCTTAGACTTGGCCAATTGTAATGTAGACTTAACTAGATCGCAATTCGTCTCCGCTTGCACAATTAGTATATCACTGTTTGTAGTGTTTTGCAAGCTTTTTTGTATTGTAGACATGTCCAAATGTAAATTGGCATTTGGGGATACTATTATGCTATTGTCCGCATTGACTACCATCACGATAGCTATACCAGTTGGTTGCTCTACTACAACGATATTGTCACAATTGACGCCATAACTTTGCAATTGTGATATACTATTTGCACCATATTGATCATTGCCCACTGCCGCTATCATGCTAACACTACCACCCAACTTGCAGCATGCAACAGCCTGATTAGCTCCCTTGCCGCCCAATCCAACTATCAACTCTTGAGCCAATACAGTCTCGCCTACACGAGGCAACTCTGATATCACACTACACAAGTCTACATTGATTGATCCAACAACATATATATGAGCATTATTGTTATCTAAATCTGACATATTAAAGCAAGCATAGAACCCATGCTCAACAATCCAAATCAACCTATTATTTGTTAAACAGTTGCAATAGTTGTAATACACCCTGTTTGAATGCACGTACAAGCACCCCAAACTCTATCATACTCTCATTAAGATCCTGAGCATTGTAATACTTGGACAAAAAATCTATAAGTATACGCTCGCCACCTTGTTTTGTGCGCTCTGTATCTAGCAAAAACAATATCCTAAACACAAATCCTACACACAGTGCCAAGTCTTGTGGCGGTAGTACAGTGTTGCAACCCAAAGAATTCTTGCCACAATGTGAGTTAAGTACAGCTATAGGGTCAAAACCATTGCACACTTTGCCCACAAGCGTATACAAATCAGAGTTGGCTACAATACACTGTAGCAACTTGCTTATCTTAGCATCTGCTAGTATATATTTGGCTACCGCCAACTCCTCGCAAGCATTCTCAAAATCTTGCATACTTTCTATGCTAGCCGTCTGTATCTTGGTCAACAATGTCATATGCAACATATTATACTATGTTTGGTCATATTTGTAAAATCATCAAGCTACGGTACAAGCATATACATAGTTGCATTGTGATTGTAGCTGTTTGACAATTTGGTATACATCTACGCTAGTTGGATATATGCCAAAACACGCACTACCGCTACCAGTCATATTGGCAACTATAGCGCCACTATACTGTAGCAACTCTATACTCTTAGCAATATTGAAATCCAATGATATACTGGGTTGAGTCAATTCATTGTATACATATTCGCTCCAACTACTATCTATACAACTACAGTTGACTAACATATCACATAGTTTGTCATTGTCATGTATTTGCGAATATCTAGCAAACTCTCTAGCAAATTTGTCAAAACAATCTCGTGTAGATATCCCTTGACTATTGCTTAGTACTATTAGATTGTGTTGCTTGACATTGCTATCTATACTGTGCAGTTGATTGTCCACTTGTCTTACACAACCACCTATCAACATGTATGGGACATCTGCACCCAATTGCAATCCCAAATCCATCTTGTCCCTTGTGGACAATTGTAGACTACACATACTGTCCAATAGATTGATTACCCCAGCGGCAGCAGCAGCAGATCCGCCTAATCCAGCCTGCATGGGTATACCTTTGGTCAAATGAATGTCTAATCCGCACAAATTATACTTGTCTTGCAATAATTTGGCAGCTTTATACGCTGTGTTGTATTGGTAGTTGTCACTCAGGTGTCTTAGCAAATGCAACTGACATTGTGCAAAATTGGGCAATGCTGTCATGTGCAATATTATTCGCCTGTCAGTTCTCATCTTTATGGACACAATATCATACAATTGCGGTACATTCATCATAATTGTATCCAATATATGTAGAGCACCTTGCTTAGCTAATATACGTAGCGACAAATTAATCTTGGCATTTATCTTGATCATCACTACCAATATTAACACACAATCATATACAACAACAAATTGTTGTATACAACTATAGATACTTTCATACATAGCTTATTGCTAATATCACAAATAGTGCCAAACAATCACATCTTTCATACTCGCCACTACACCAATGACGACAAAAAGTTAGCCCTAACTATATATCAACTAAGGCTAACTTTGTTTATTTTTTAGGTTGTTGATGTATTGCTACTTAGATATGTTGGATAGTTGCCTATATGCTACAACACGTTCACCACCTATTAGTGGCATCAAAAGATTTGGGTTTTGTTGCAATATAGTATCGGGAGCAACACCTAGCACTCTAGCCACATCCCATAGACTCTCTTGAGACCTGGCTATATGAATACTAAATGCTGCAGTGGGCAATGCTCTCTTAGCCCCTAACTCCAACTCAGTAATAATAGATATATTTTGAGCTTGAACAATCGTCAACAAGAATCCAACATCAGCACGGACATCTATCTCTGTACCTCTACGTATCTTGGTAGTAATATTTGATACAGTCCCCAACACTAGTATATTGTCACACTCACTAATATCTTGTGACATAGATATACTGAATGGTATCTCTGGACTAATATTGTTGGTAGTATTAAGATCAGCGTTGTAATACAATATATTGCAAGTCAATATACCCTCTAGCACAACAGAACCATTGCTGCACCTAACTGTAGTTGTAGTGACCTTAGCATTGTTGACTCCAGTTATAGTGTCTGCCAATGTATCATCTAGAGTAACATTGCCATCAATCCGCTCTTCGGCATAGATTTGTCTACTTACACGTTGTACTTTGCACTCTTGTCGCCTAATATTCAATTCGTTGTGCACACTAAACACATCTACAACAGGCGAAAATGTAACATTAGCAAATACCAATACATGCAATGTCAATACAGTATCTATTGCTATTTGCCCACTGTCGTCTATGTCATTGACTTTGGTACTCTTGATATCTACTGTAGCTATAGCATTGTTAGAACTATCTATACCCAATACAGAGACTTCTTGCACCCAAGGTATAGTATATACCAAACTCTTGAGTACATTATTGTCTATCTCATAGAAGACGGTTGCTACAATATTGCCCGTACACACTACTACATCATTGCTAGTTGTACAACTCTTGATTTGGGCATTGCTTTGTACACACAATACACGTCTAGCATTAGTATCTGGTATACTATCCACAACGGTAACACTATCTAATACTTCGTGCACACATGTATTGTATTGCACCTGAGAGTTGTTGGTGTATATACCTTCGCCACCAAGTATTAGGCAGTTGATATCTTGACGCATTACAGCATCCAATCTCACTTGTACAGTCGTTGACAATCGTATCTCATGATTGCTAGATCCTAAAACTACCGTATCCAACGGCATACTTGTAAAAATAGGTTTGGTCGCTTGAGTAATGCTATTGTGGACTATCTTGTCCGAAAAATCTACAGAGTGCGACAAGCATTGGTTGACTCCATTAGAATCCACATACAACACTCTATATTTGACAGAACCGCCAAATCTAGCCTCACCAGCAAATACTTCGCTAGCAAATACTACACTATCACAAGTTATGGACAATACTCTGTCTACAAGTTCATCACTCTTAGGTATCATGCTTGCATCTACAGTAACTTGCAATGTCCCCAATTGCAACACACTATCCAATTTGGCAGTTTGGTATTCTGGTATAAAGTTCATAATCCTCTCCCTGCATCTAAATATATAATACTCAAGTATATGACTCTTCCACCAATTTTAGTACACTGTATCGTAGCTCCACTCCAATATGGATATCATTAACACAACGGTCAAAAGCTTGGTATACTATGACAAATGGCAATATCCACATACAACTGAATTATGTTGACAATCACATGATTGGACTCAATGTCAATTTATGGATAATTTGTGGCTAATATGGCAATACTTATTAGATATGCGTAAGGTCAACAACAGTATAGAAAATATCAAAGAATTTGTGAGTGCTCTCGTAGGCAAGAATCTAAAGATAAGTGTCAACAAAGGTCGCAAACGTATAATCAAATATACTGGCAGTATTCAACAATTGTATCCTCAAGTCTTCATACTCAACATAGATGACAACAAAGATATCAAGAGCATGTCATGCAGCTATCACGATGTAATATGTGGTGATATCAAGATGAGCGAGCTCAAGACAACTCACAACTAGACAACTAACTATACCTACTACAATATACAATTGTAGTAGGTATACTAATAGTGTAAGATTGTCAATATCTTCAATCTATATCTTGGTACAAATCATCCTCGTCTTCTAGGTCTTCTAACATTTCGTCTGTATTAACATATTCAAAGTCATCATGCTCCACAATACCTTGCTCGTCCAATTCTTCTTTTTCTTCCAATTCTTCTAGACTTATCTCTATGTTGTCGTCATCATCTAATAGCTCTTGTTCGTCCACGTCAGGATTCCAAGCTTCACGCACATCTCTGGTCGCAATTTTGTCTGCTTTGTCCTTAGCACACAAAAAGCAAAACTCTTCGTCCTCAGCTATATAAGTAAGATTGCATATTGGACAGAGTTTATCTTCTCCTATCTCTTCTGGATCGGGCATCAATATACTCTTGTCAACTAGCCCTATCTCGGCTTTGCACACATAACAATACTCATCCACATCTAGCATAAAGTTGAGCTCACAACGTGGACACATGACATAAGTTGATTTTTGGGGTCCGTTACCCTTATCAGTTGCATTGCTATTCTTCTTATTCTTTTTGCCTTTTTTGACTTCAGCCATTTTGTGATACTAGCTTCCTTTACAAATTAGATCCTATCAAGTCCAACAAGCAACTACAACTAACTCTCTACGACAATATTAGTACTTGAGTAGTGACTATTATATGCTTAAAAAAATTATTTGTAAACTAATTTTGTTATTTTGACAACAAATATTTTGGTGACAATTATTTTGACAACAACCATCTTACATCTTGTGTAGAATAAAAGCATAGACAATACTATACCTTATTAATAATCAACAAACCAAAGTATATGTATTGTTGCCAATAAATTATGCTTGTAGACTTATCACAAAAACAAATCAGTCTACAGACACCGTAAGTGGAGCATATGCCAATGCTAGCTTGAGTTCACCTACCAACTCAAAGTTGACCATAGCATGCATACTAGCACCTTCGCCTATCACGCTCACTATAGTACCTTTGCCAAACTTAGGATGCAACACATTTGCACCTATTACAAACTGACTAAGATCTTTGTCCATTGGGGTAACAATCTTAGCTATAGTTGACACCTTGTGCCTAAATTGGGTCTTGATAGGTGGAGCGTTCTTTACTACATCTGCTACTACTTCGGGCTTCTTTATCAATCCGCACTCTTTGAGAAATCTACTAGGAAGATAATCATTGGCACTATTATAAATATAACGAGACCGACAACTAGTGACATACAAACGCTTTTTGGCTCTGGTGACAGCCACATACATCAATCTACGTTCTTCTTCTATCTCTATTGGATTGTCTAGACTACGTTTGATAGGCAATGTCCCCTCCTCACAACCTACAACAAAAACCACATCATACTCCAAACCCTTAGCACTATGTATGGTACTAATTGTCACCGCTCTATTGATATCAACAGTATCTACATCTTCGGCGTACAATGTAACAGTATCAAGAAAGTCATTGATACTAAGCTGTGGATTGGTATTGACTTTTTCGGCTATGTCACTCCTAAATTCTTCTAAGTTGAGCAAGCGTGAGTGACTCTCGTCACTATCATCACCATATATATTGGCTATATCTAGCACTTGGTACAGATAGTCCACAAAATCATTGAGAGTATCTGACAATTGGACTTGACCAATCAATCCTTGCACAACCTCTACAAAAGCCGTCAATCTAGGCACCAACGTCCTTGGCAAGTTCTGATAATATGAGCTATCGCTAGCTATATCATATATAGATTGCCTAGTGAGCAGAGACATATTCTGCAACTTAGCAATGCTAGTCTCACCTATGCCACGTTTGGGAAAATACAAAGCCCTCACAAAAGCATCATTGTCTTGCGGATTGATAGCTAGCCGAAAATAAGCAAGTATATCCTTGATTTCTTTTCGGTCAAAGAACTTAAACCCACCTTGCACCTTGTGTGGTATATTGTATGCTAATAGGCGTTTTTCAAAATTGCGAGAGAATGCATTAACTCTCATAAGTATAGCTATATCATTGGGATCTACATTGTGATTGTGAACTAGTCTATTGATCAAACCTACGACATAATCTGCTTCGGCATCATCTCCACTAGCAGCATAATACTCTACTTTGGCACCTTCTTGCTCCAATGTCCAAAGTACTTTTGGTATACGTGTAGTATTGTTAGCTATACACTTGTTGGCTATATCTAGTATGTTGCGGGTACTGCGATAATTTTGTTCCAATTTGTACAATTGAGCTCCAAACTCTCTCATATACAATTTGATGTTGTTGATATTGGCTCCACGCCATCCATATATACTCTGATCTTCGTCCCCTACAGCAAAGATATTGCCGTGCTTGCTTGCTAGCAATTTGACTATCAAATACTGTATCTCGTTGGTATCTTGAAATTCGTCAACATTGATGTACACAAACTTGTTGGCAAAGTACTCCCTAGTGGCACTATCCTTAGTCAATAGCTCATGTGCTTTGAGCAACATATCATCAAAGTCCAAGGCATTAGACTGCACCAACGCATCTTGGTACTTGGCATATATCTCTTGTATTTGGTCTTCACCATTCTTAATATTGGGATAATTAATGGCAAAATCTTGAGGAGATATAGACTTGGACTTGGCATCTCCTATATAATACATTGCGTTTTTGAGCAAGTCATCATCTAGATTGAGGGATTTGATTATCCTTTTGATTAGAGCCTTTTTTTCGGTGTCACCATATATACTAAATCCACTCTTATACCCTATAGCAGTTATGCCATATTTAAGGATCCTAAGGCACAAACCATGAAACGTATATATCCAAAGATCCTTACTATCGGGCAAATCTCTCAATCTAACACGCATCTCTTCGGTGGCTTTATTGGTAAAAGTTATTGCTAGTATATTATAAGGTTTTATATCATGGTCTTGCATCAAATGAGCTATCCTACAAGTCAGTGTCCTAGTCTTACCACTACCAGCTCCAGCAATAACAAGCAAAGCTCCCTTGGTATGTTGACATACCTGTCTTTGCATATCATTAAGCTTGTCCAAATCAAAATCCATCACGCTATTGTATCACAATAATACATCATAAGTCAAATATAGACAAACGACCGCAATAAATGCAATTGGAACAAAACAATATAGCAACTCATTAGTGCTATAGCTAAAAGATTTTGAACCAATCAAAATACATATTTGATTGGTTCTATGTTTTGTCAACTATTACCTTGTAGCCAGCTCCATATACGCCACACACTGACTGCTATAGTAGATATAGATGCCAAGAGTGCAAATATCTTAAAAACTCGTGCTTTTTTGTTGCTAACTAGCAACTTCTCATACAATTGCTTGTTGGTCTCGGATAGAGACCTAACTTGCTTGAGTAGAGAGTCGTTGTTGGCTTTGAGCGACTGTAGCGTTTGCATCAGTGCTGCATTATTCTGTTCTACTTTCTTGTCCAATTGATTGACGTAGTCACTCAATTGCTTGTTGCTACTAAGCGTCTCACTAACTAGCTTGGTTTGCTTCTGCATCTCCAGAACATCTTCGTCTTCTTGTGGTTGAGCAAAAATTAGACGCTTAAACCAGCCAACTTTTTTTGGTACCTTATCTTCTATCTTTGTTGTCATATGTCGCTGTAGAATTGTTTTTTTGTGTGCCAAGTTATGACTACTTTTGTTGACCCCAACTTTATTGTCTACGCCACTCTCTTGCATGACATCTTCATCTATACCAACTCTATCTTCCATAGATTTTATAAAAAGTCACAGTGTACAATCAATTTGTAATCCGTATCAAGCTCTATATACCACTCTGCGACAATAGTCACATCTACAGATATTATTATTGTTGAGACTAGACAAGGTCTTTTGTGACATCTGTATACCACACCCTCTACAAGTATCATCGCCCACAAGCGCCACAAATGCTGGCTCCTTGCGTTCTTTGGTCAACTCTTGATATATACTCAATAGCTCTTTATCACATTTTTTGTCTAACTCTGACAACTGCCTATCAAAATTGTCCAATACTACTTTGTTGCTATCCTTAAGATCTTCCAATTGTTTTTTGTTGTCTTTGTACACATCTTGAGCCTCTTTGCCCGTTTGTTGTGCTGTCTTGTATACTTTAAGTATATCCTTGCTTTGGGCTATATTGTCTTGCATCCTCTTGTCTATGTCTGACAATCTAGACTTATATTCATATAATTTGCCCAAAAGATTTTCCAATATTTCTTCGCTTTGAGCATTCTCAACTGCTGTTTGCAAATCCTTGATTTCAGATTGCAACTCTAGATACTGCAACCTGATATTGTCTATGTGTGCTACTAGAGGTATAGCTTTGGTCTCATTCTCTAATATAACTTGCTTAGCTTTGGCAAATTCTTGGCTAGCTATATATGCTCGTTTGGCACAATCACTAGTCTCTATTTCTATTAGCTTGCGACGTCTTTGAATATCTATCGTTTGATACTCTAGTATAGATTCTAATTTGGTCATGATTTGACTCCTTACTTCCAAATTCCAAGAGGATATTTATTGAGATGTGTACAATACTTTGGGATTGATATCTTGTATACTTTGTACAATATCCACATTGATATTGTTTTGCTTAACTAGTTGGACAAGTTTGGCAACCAATACACCTATGTATGGATATTCCATACAATAGTGTTGAGCCTCTATCAAGACTATCCCACACTCTCTAGCATGTATGGCAACGTGATGTTTGACATCACCAGTGACTATACAATCTGCACCATTCTGCAATGCCATATCTATATACTTGATATCACTGCCCCCACCACCATTGACAACAGCCACACGTCCAATTGACTTATCAAAGTCACCTACGATACGTACACAATTGTCTTGCAACAATGTAGATATCACATTGCCAAACTCCACAACGCTCATGCGGGATCTTAGGTTGCCAACCCTACCTAGACCTTGAACCTTATCTATATACGGCTCAATTGGCACACTATCTACAATCCCCAATATATCCGCAATATAGTCATTGATACCACCAAGCACAAAATCCAAATTGGTATGAGCCGAATATACAGCTATGTTGCTCTGTATCACGTCTAACAACAACCTACCAACAGCACTATTGTCTACTATACTCTTGATACTACCAAATATTATCGGGTGGTGAGTTATGATTAGGTTGACTGCTAGACTTTTGGCTTCTTGCAATACTTGCGTAGTCAGATCCAAACAACACAGTATCCTGTCGACTTGCATACTGCCACTACCAACCAACAGACCAACATTGTCATACTCATATATAGCACTAGTTGGAGCAAAACTCTCTATCAATCTTGCAATATCAGCTACTGTTGCCACACTAACACCTCTCGTATATTGTCAATTTTGGATTGCAAAACTGATACATCAGTTGCATTCAAGATTGCTTGACTGTATACAACTAGCTCTCTACGCAACTTGCGTGCCAATGCCCGATTGCGTACTTGGTAATATACTCCGAACTGCAACTGTAATTGTGTCAACTTATTGTCATTAGAAGGTCCCAAATCATAGCAGCTATTGTATACGACTTTGATTATATCATAAAACTTGCCACCGTCCAACAATACAAAATCCTCAACAAATTCACAATTGTACATTGCCAACAATTGCCTAACCTTGTGCTGATCAGATTGTGGCGACAACACTAGTTGTATACTATATTGACTTATTTGTTGGGACAACCTGGCTAGGTACCTGTCAAGCATATTGCTCATTAGGTTGCCACCTAATCCCGCTATGACTATAGTATGCACTTTTTCGGTGACATTTAGAACATCAAGCCCGTCGCCCAAACGTTTGGACAATCTATCTCTATCACGCACCTTATCTAGACAAGCTTGACTAATATCACAAGCTATGCAGTGTAAGTTTGCGTACCTATCCAACAAATACTCACATAGATAGCCATGGTCACACCCTACATCCACTACTACCCCTTGTGGTTGCACCAAGTCCGCAATGACTTGCAATCTCTTAGATATCATATTTTTCAATTAGTAGTGCACAAATATTGCAATCAACAAATATACTATACAACTATTTTGACATGTACCAAATTGCAATACTCAAACCACCCACAATTTGCACATTGTACACTACAATTGTACTGATCTACTCAGAGAACTCTCTAAGTTTTTTGGTCTTAGAATACGCTTTGAGCTTGCGTAAAGCTTTGGATTCTATTTGCCTTATACGCTCTCTAGTTACCCCAAATATTTTGCCCACCTCTTCTAGAGTCTTAGGCTGACCATCATCTATACCATATCTCAACCTTACGACCACTTCCTCACGTGGAGTCAAATACTCAAATATCTGTAGCAATGCTTGTTTGAGCATACTTATGGCCGCTTGGTCTATAGGCGAAGCTGTAGAAGTATCCTCTATAAAGTCACCAATAGCCGTATCATCTTCTTCGCCAATTGGCATCTCCAATGACAATGGATCTTGTGCTATACGCTCTATCTCTCTCACTCTATCTTCGGTTATGCCTATCTCTTGTGCCACCTCCTTAGTTGTGGGCTCTCTCCCCAAAAATTGCACTAGAGACCTTTTGACCCTAATCAACTTGTTGATAGTCTCAACCATGTGGACTGGTATACGTATAGTTCTAGCTTGGTCTGCTATTGATCTAGTTATTGCCTGTCTTATCCACCATGTAGCATAAGTACTAAACCTAAATCCTTTGGTATAGTCAAATTTTTCTACTGCTTTGATCAATCCTAGATTGCCCTCCTGAATCAAATCAAGAAACAGCATTCCACGTCCTACGTATCTCTTGGCTATACTGACAACTAGTCTAAGATTGGATTGTACCAATCTATCAACAGCTTTTTTGTTGCCTTCTACTATAGCTTCGGCTAGTTTAGTCTCTTCTTCTAGCGTCAACAAATCTATCCTACCAATATCTTTGAGATATACTTTGACAGGGTCGTCTAGATTGATATCTGTAAGTATCTTGTCCAGTGAGTCATCTACAACATCTTTGGTAGGATCGCTGCCTTCTAGTATAGTTATACCATTGTCTGCAATCACCTTGAAAACTATGTCAATCTGTTGAGCATTTGCTTCGCACTCTACTGCCAACCTTTCGCCTATCTCATCATAGGTCAACCACCCACGTTTTTTGCCTTGTTCCAATAGACGTTTGATCTCCATATCTATCTTGTCAGTCAAGAGAGTTGGATCATAATTGAGCACAAATGTCTCTAGCTTGGTTTGGGCATTGCTGACTTTGTTCACAGCAGACTTAGTTTTGGACGATGGCTTAATTTTGGTGTTAGATTTGGGTTGGTCAGATCTAGTATGTGTAGGCTTAGCCTCGTTTGATTTAGCTAAGCCTTGAGCTATTATAGATTTTTTAGGCAAATTCTTGACATTTGATTTGGGCTTGGTAGATGATTTTTGGGTACCAATAGATGTTTCGATATCAGATCCATTGACTCGCTTGGATGTCTTTTTTGGCTCGCTAGTACCTATATCAACCGCTATATTTTGATCTACTTCTGTTTGCTTTTGTTTTTTCATTTTTACCCTTAAAAAAATAAATAATCTATACCTAACTTAAGCAAATTGTACTTAGCTAATGTGCAATACGATGATTCACATTCAATGCATCCTATAGAGCATAATATTTGTTGCTTAGTTAGATTGCAACACATACTTAGCAGAACCAATATACAAGCATATATTTATACAAACACACTTAATTAGTACAATCAATTACTTAACTTGGCAGTATTTGCCTTTGTATATTTTTTATTTGTTTGCTTAGGCTATCTACTTGCGTTATTATATTGATATCATTGTTAGCATTGGGCGATTCCAATAATTTGGATTTCTCTTCTTCTAATGCTCTTATACGCAATCTTCCAACGCAATTGCGATACTCAATATTGTTGTCAATTGCCACAAACGAGTAATTGAGCAAGGCGGTCAGTTTTTGACACTCAGTATCGTCTAGTTGACTGTACAATACTGAGTAATTAGGGACTATCCCTTGCTTGAAGCTATGCAAGCCTATATCGTATATCTGTTGATGCAAGCCTGTATCCAACAAGTCCCCAATATCTCTACTGTAGTCTACCCAATCCTTGGATTGAACAATAGACGCCATTACGTAGTCCAATGCATTGATCAGAGTATTGTCACTATTGTAAAAACTCACACCAGCTTGATCTTGCAACACTGTGTCTTCGCGGTCTTGTTGAGCTTGCAAGGTCTCTACCGAATATCCACTGAGTTGTGACAATAGACGTCTATATTCTTCTTGTTGCACTGGATCACCTAAAGATGCAATGACTTGACAACCTTCCTTAGCAAAGGCAGTCCGCTTGGCTGGGTCTGATAGATGGCCATCTCCAAAATAATTGTCATACAATGTATTGAGTCTGAATTTTGGTAGCGTATCAGCATCATTGATCAAGTCTTGATATGCCTGTCTACCCTGTCTCTTGATAAAACTATCAGGATCATCACCATTGGGCAATTTGAGAACTCTCACCACTAGCCCAACTTGTGACAGTATGTCCAGACTCCTGAGTGTAGCCATGTTGCCAGCAGTATCTCCATCAAAACTTATGTACACATTAGTAGAATAATTTTTGATCTGTCTTGCTTGTTTGGACGTCAACGCAGTCCCCATACAAGCTACCGCTGTATCAAACCCCGCTCCATGTAGAGCAATTACATCAAAGTATCCCTCAACCAATATTACATAAGGCACACTACCCTTGCTTTGTTTAATCTTCTTAAGATTGTTGATTGAGTACACTATATTGGACTTGTCAAAAACAGTACCTTGTTTGCTATTGCGATACTTGGCAATCTCTTTGTTGTCCGTTAGATCTCTACCACCAAATCCAACAACATCACCAGTATTGTTGATTATGGGTACCATCAACCTACCATAGAAGACATCATAATGATTATCAATATTTTGATATTCTAACCCTATAGATATCACATCCGCATTAGAACTGCTATGATTGTTGCTTTTGTTGCTATGCATAGCTATCCCGGCATCTACTATATCTGTCAGAGAGTGCCCCCTGTCTACAAGGTACTGTATTGCTCTAGACTTGATAGATACGCCTAGACCAAACTTGATAACAAGGTCTTGAGTGACGCCCCTCGATTGAAGATACTCGCAAGCAACACGACCTTCGGGCAATTTGAGATTGTGATGATAATGGATAGCAGCATCTTTGAGCAATTTGTACAATTTTTCTTTTTTGCTGTAGTCGTTGTTGGTTTTGACAAAGTCCTGTTGTGGTACTTCTAGCCCTGCATGTCTACACAGTATCTTGATACCGTCCCAGAAGTCACTGTTCTCTATCTTACGTACAAAGCTTATTGCATTGCCAGCTTCCTTACAACCAAAACAATAGTAGACTTGTTTGGACTGTGATACACTAAATGACGCCGTCTTCTCATGATGAAATGGGCAATTAGCCCAAAAGCTATCACCCTTTTGTTTCAGTGGAACATATTTAGATACAATGTCAATTATATCTATCTTGCCCAACAATTGACTTATTGTTCCGTCCATATATCACAACCAACCAAATGAACATCAGATATACAACAACTGCACTATACAACCAATCTTATTGCCGTCTAGTATCAACACCCACATCAATTATACACTATTGTATCTACAACCAACGCTACTCTAACACAACAAAATAAATACGCTCTACATCAATCAAGCAATACAACACCTATTATATAATACCACAATATAAATATATTGCCAAACATATCAACGCATACAATCTAATAAATATAGATATATGCAGAGCATATACAAAATGTGTGGTTGGAATGTATATGTTGAATATACATTCCAACCACACTCTCTAGTTAGGCATCCACTTCATTTTGATTTGTCTAGGAAAATTGCCAAACATATAGCTTTTGTGCAATTCGAACACCAAATCTTTGCCCATAGTTGAGCGAACCTCTTTGTTGCCGATATCACCATCCACTACTACAAAATCCATATCTAATAGATATTCAGAGTCATCAACAGGTATTCGGTGAATATACCCATCTTCATCTTCTATAGTATCCCAATTGGTAAAGAATACAAGTCTCTGTTGTTCTCTATGTTGGTCTACCACATACCTAGAATAATATTCTATATACATTGCAAAATCCACAACAGTGCCATCTGGATTTACAATTGTACCTACCATATGGTTGGATGTTAGGTCTTTTATATCTTCATCATTGGATAAAGATATACCAAATTGCTTAGAAAAGTTGATTTTGATTGTCCAACCATTTTCACTACCAACCAACATCCCGTCATAATAAGCAAAATAATATAGGTTGGCTCTCATCGGTGGTGGCGGTCTACACGCAACAAGCGAGAACAAGCTAAGAATTATGACAACTAGTCCAATGTTCTTACGACACACAATTTTTGACATTGCACCTCCATTACTACGCAAATTATTGCGATACAATCTTACTTACTCACGATCTTGCTATTGCTCTCATCGGGATGCCAATTGAGCCTGATTGTATCGTATTCAAAGCCAAATACATGGTCGTCTATTACTTTGCATACCAAATCTCTTTGACGTGTTGTATAACTCCCATCATCCCCATTATTCTTGTCTGTTAGTTCAACTTCGTATTGCAATACAAGTATAGGCAAAGAGCCTACAACCGGCCTCTTGTAATAAATGCTACTAGTAGTAGACACAACTTCGAGTACAATTTCCCACTTGGGATAAAATTCAATCATATGGAGATTGTCACGAGCAACAATCATAAATTCCTTGATTAGCTCTCCATCAAGATGTCTAATTGTTCCATTTTTGTGCTTTTCCAAGTATTCTTTTTTGTCATCATGAAGAGGTCCAGTGACAACATCTATATCAATCAAAAAGTCGATTTGTATATCATAATCAATCCCACTACTAATCAAAGAACCATTTTCGTACCTAAAAATATATACATCACCATAGTCTGTACAAGCACAAGCAAAGCAAAATAAGCTCAACACAACACTCAACAATACAACTCTCTTGCAAGACAACAATATTTTCATCATTCTCTCCTCAAGGTTGTATTATATATCCACTCAAAAAAGTAGTCCCTGTCTTGAGTTCATTAGGTGCAAAAACATCATAATAAGAAACGCTCCCTATCATGTTATATGACCTATAGACTATTGCAGAATTACCTTTGTCATCTTTACCTATTGTTTTGATAGCAAAAAATAAATGACCACCTTTGGTAAGTGTGCTATTCCATGTACAAATAATTGTTTGTGTACCTATTGGAGCATTCGCTAATGCATTGTCAAACACTGCCCTGTCCAAAGAGTTGGCACCTGTCAATATATTTGCCCCTATATGTTGTGTATACTTGATACTCTCTTTGTCTAGATATTTGTATATTTCGAATGGGTTGCTGCCAAAATACCCTAGCCCTAATGAGATAGTAATAGAATACATCTCCATAACATATATAACATGACTAAGATACTTGTATTGCTTGTATATTTTGGTTTCTTCTCGTGCTACCATCATATTGTATACAGCTGCTATACCACAACCAACATCACCAAATTTGGCTAGTCCAACTTTGTAGTTATTGCTTTTGTATCCATTTTTGTTCGCTTCTTGTTGTCGAGTAATATAAAAACCTTGATAAACACCATCCATTGTTGGAGCATTATTAACACCCCTAAAAAACATTGATTCTTGGTCATTCTTGCCAGAACCACCGCCTCCGCCACCACCGCCAGTAGAACCTACAAGATCTTTGTTGGCTTCTAGTGATAGATTGTGATTGTAGTTAGATTGTGCTATTGATTTTTCGACGGCATTCATTACTACCACTATAGCAACAACTACACCTACAACAGCCAACGCTACTATCCACCATACTCTAGTGTTGACGCTATCTACAATATTACGCATTTCTGTCAACGAGATACGTCTATCATTCAACTCAAACATTGCATCCAACACACCATTGTCATTGACATACGCATCTACTGTTTGGCTATAACTATCTACAATTTCATCATACTCATTGTATAAGTATACATCCAAAGTATATTGCAACAAGTCAATATCAAAACTAACTTGGAAATTTGCTCTAAAATTATCATTTGGGTTATATCTAGCTTTTGTACCAATGTGCCATTATTTATATTAGCTACATCATAGTCCGGTATATACAATATTTGGTCTACGTCCTTGCCATCAATATAATTGTCTATCGAATTATTTTGACTATTTTTGATATTGAGTGATTTAAGTATATTATCTACTTGCATAGATTGACTTGTATTGCTATCAAAAACTATCTTATTATCCAATTTTTCTAGATTATACTCATCAAATTGTCCATCTAATTTGTCATCATACTTATTGATACTTGACCCTACAATATCTTGTTCATCACTGACATAATTATCACTGTACAAATCTATTTTGTTAAATTTGTGGTTGACTCCAAATTTCTCATACGTTGTAATATTTTGAGAATTGAGCATAGTAGTAGCATTGACTACACTTGCTTTACAATTGACTACACATACACCTATTGATGTCAATGGTATTATACACATCAACAACATTACTGTGTACAATCTATATTTATTGCACTACTATGAGTTGCTATATTAATATTTTTTATCATTATATACTAACTCCCATAAACTATATTATATATTTAATATTATACATAACAAACAAAACATTGTCAATACATTTTTATTACTATAATATAATAATTTTGAATTTGAATCTAATCTTAAAAATCCAGTTTTGTTGTTTGTTGACAAAAAAGCCAAGTTAACAACGATGTACGTTATTGACTTGGGTTAATAAACATATTGCTAAATTCAGTCAAATCTAAACAAACAACCACAAACTAATTGCCATCACCATCATTCCGGCAACCAATCCATAGACTGCCAAATGGTGATGTCCATATGCCCTAGCCGAAGGCAATAATTGATCTAATGATATAAAGACCATTATGCCTGCCACCATAGCAAACAATATACCAAATACAGTATCACTAATAAAGGGCATGAGTATAAGATATGCCAACAATGCCCCTATAGGCTCTGTCAACCCCGATACAAACGAATACCAAAAGGCTTTTTTCTTATTGCCTGTAGCATAGTATATAGGCGCTGACACCGCTATACCCTCAGGTATATTGTGTATACTAATAGCTATAACTATAGGTATTGCTATTGCAGTATCCTGCAATGCTGATATGAATGTAGCTATACCTTCGGGAAAATTGTGTATAGCTATAGCCAATGCAGTGAGAGTGCCTGTACGCATTAGAGACTTAGATAGTGTAGAATCATCTACACGGCTATCTAACCGCAATCCAGTACTTTGCATCGCACCAGAAGACACAAGCGTATCTTGCACATTGTCCAAACTTGACATGTGCTCAAGATATTGTCTTGTAGTCTCAAGGACATCCACGTCCTTGCGAGCAGGTGTGCTTTGATACTCGTGCAAATTGGTGCGTTGCGGTATCAATCTATCTATAGTGCCAACCAATACCATACCGCCAAAAAAAGCAATTATGGTCCACAAATATCCAACCTTATTACCAAATGACACAGTCAGAGCATCCAAACTTTTGAAAAAGATCTCTATCATAGACACATATACCATCACCCCTGCCGAGAAACCAAGACTAAAGGACAAAAATTTGGTATTAGTGCGTTTAGCAAATAGTGCTATGATACTACCTATACCCGTGGACACCCCCGCAATCAACGTCATCAAAAAAGCCAAAAAAACTTCGTTCATACTATAATTTATTTACTAATACTCAATAATGTGAATGATCAACCTTGAATCAGCAAATCCACAATATGAGTTTTTTGTCTTGTTATATTGTATCACATTATTGTTTGGATTGCAATCATTGTCAAGACTAATTATTATATAATAATCAATCTTGACAACTACTTGTTGTGTATATTACAAAAACGCATTAAGCACCGCAAAACAACGATACTTAATGCTTAGCAAGTACAGTCAACTATAAAAATTGCTATTGCTTGATAATAGGTATAGAAGCCAAAAATTGTATATCCGTCCTAAGAGAAGCATCACCTTCGGCAAGTACACAGCAACAAGTATCAACTATAGCACCTGCATCTACAGCCAACTGACGCAATGCGGCTAGACTTCCCCCTGTGGATACTACATCATCTACCAAGGCTACACGTTTGCCCTTGATTAATTGCGAATCCTCAAAGGACAAATATAGACGTTGCACACTATCTGTAGTGATAGATCTATACTCTGTACTTATACCATCTTGCATATACAGCTTGTGAACCTTGCGAGCAACGCCGTACCTATCCATGCCCATATTGCGAGCTAGACAGTGAGTGAGTTGCAATCCCTTGCTCTCCACTGTCAACAACACCTCAGATGATGAGACCATATCAGCCATAGCCTTAGCACAATGCTCCGTCAACTGAGTATGACCATGCAAATTAAAAAAAGCAATCTTAATATCAGCTATAGGAAGTATAGGCAAGTACTCAATCCTGCCCGCTATGTCTATCTTGTACAATTCTTTGTTCATATTTATTTTCCCTTGTTTGTTAGCTAAGTCTTAGATTGATGAGACCTAAACACAGGCAATTTGTCCCAATTAGCAAGCCTACTATACGGCATCTTGATACGCTCGATAACTGACAACGGCAGACCAAAATCTCCTACTCTGCCCAAACTATGAGCATCACTGTCCGCTATATACATCACGTCTGTACGCTCTAGCGTATCCAATATCTCTCTATCTGTAGATTTGATACGTTTGCCGTTGAGTTCTAGATAAGTACCATAGTGTGCTGCTGCCTTAGCTACTTCTAATATATCTACTCGCATACTAAATTGCGGATGACTTATTATGTCTATTGGATATCTCTCTATAGCTTTGATGTAGGCATCGGTATTGCGTCTCAATAGTCTCTTAGTGTGCACACCTATCAAATTGCCAATTCCATTGGGTAGATAAAAGCCAAAGTTGTCTCCAAACTTGTTGGGCTTGACCATCCTATGGTATCCTGCCACAATAATTTGCAAATACTCTAAGTCACTATCCAATATATCCAAGTCTCCTTGCGGACTTATTAGGTTGGTCTCTAGTCCCAAATAAACTTTGATATCAGGAAAATCACGTACAATCTCCGCATGTTCTTGGCTTATTGAAGGCCATTGTTTGCGATCTACATTGTACAATCTATGCCCAAAGCCATGGTCAGTTATTGCAATCTCCTTGAGCCCCAACTCTCTAGCACGTTGGACATTTTGTCTCATTGTAGATTTGCCATGACTATGTGGTGTATGTGTATGATAATCTCCCCAAAATGCCATAATAATTGACGCACGCCTCAAGTGCAAATCTGATCAATAGCACGGCTAAGTCGCACCTAAAATTCACCTATCAATCTTAGCTCTAGTTGCAACTGTATACCATGTATATCTAGTACTCTAGATTGCACTAACTGTATTAGATTGTACACATCTGTAGCAGTGGCAGTACCATCATTGATTATCCAATTGGCATGCAACTGCGACACCATAGCTCCACCGATCTTAGTCCCTTTGAGCCCACAATCATCTATCAACTTGCCAGCTTGCTGAGTACTATTTTTGAAGACGCTACCTGCACACAATCCCCTGATATTGTTACGCAATTGTCGTATGACATTCATATTGCTCCTCACAATATCAACTGTAGATTGAGTCAATCCAAAACTCGCCTGCAAAACTATAGCATCCATATCTTGCAATACACTATACCGATAAGCAAAATTGCACTGTCTGTGTGTCAGTTGGATTATACCACTTTTGTGCAATATTTGGCAACTCATTAGGCTATCTGCTATACACTTGCCCCTAGCTCCCGCATTTCCAAATATAGCACCCCCTACTGTAGACGGCAACCCTGTAGCCCACTCCAATCCACTCAATCCACATTGACAAGCATATTGCAACACCACAGCCAAATTAGCTCCAGCGTCTACAATCAACCCGTCCTCATGCCTATGTATATTGTCGTCTACCAAACGTATGACAGCACCCTCGTATCCACTATCAGACACTAGGACATTGCAACCAAGTCCTAGTACTACATATGGCATTATGTCTTTGATATCTTCTACAACTCGTTTGACTTCATGATTGTGTAGATATAGTACATATCTAGCACTACCACCCAATCTGTAGCTATTGAGATTGACCAATGATTTGTTGCAATGCACCCTAGATTTGTCAATATACTCCAACATAGTATAGTATATTAGGATTAGGGCTATACCGTGACCAACAATCCAAATTGTACTTGCAACTTGACCGCAACACAATACAATTGACAAAAGAGACGCATACACTTGGGTATTGCATCTCTCTTTATCTTTTGTAATTTTGGCTTGGATTGTGTCTACCACCTACTAGAGCTACCGCATTCTCCATCTTGCAAATCTTCGTCACAAGACGAACTAGCCAAGCTATTGCAACCACAATTACAGTTGTGGCGTCTAGGACCAAAGTCACAACGCTCGGTCCTTGCAGACAATTGCACACGTATGCCACCAAGTTGCATTACGTTCTCAAACTCTACAGTACGACAACGACCATTACAATCTATTACTACTTCTTTGCACACTCTCTCACCGTCAAAATCACCGTGCCTAGATAATTGTTGCAATACGTACCTACCCATTGGTAGTCCTTCAAAATCTATCTCACCATTGCGATTGGTGCAACCTGTAGCAATCTGCCTACCAGCATGATTAAACAAACCAAACTTAACGCCTTCTAATCTAGAATTTCTCATAATATACTCTCCTTTGCATAATTGCCTTACTTGGCAAATTATGTAGACAACCAAAAGAGTGGTCGTCAAACAAGCTTAGGCTTGCTCAAACATGCACTAACAAGAAGGCTTAGTACAATATATTTACACCACAATATTTTTGTGATATAATCAAACTATATTTTTTGAAGATTATGATACGAATATGGGCTAAATTGATTAGAGACCAACGCATAACCCTCAGCAAGATTGTAGAGATAGATGGATATTATCACTCATCCAGGCTATTTGATTGTGTAGTGTCAGTGTGCTATCAGCTAGACATTCCCACACCCTCAGTACTATACAGTCACAAGTACAACTATACCAACTTCAATATAGCCAAATTCAAGCCTAGCGACTTTGTAGAAGATGTAGATTTTGATATGCTGACCATAGAGGCAGTATTAGAATAACTATAATATGTGATAATAATAGTATATTTGCATACACTATATATATGAAAAAAGACAAGGACACCAACTGCAACAGTCACAACATAGACAAGACCAGTGACAAGCCGTACACGTCGCACAGTCTCAAGCATTGTCCAGGTGTAACAGGCAAAACTGTACAACGCTCCATAGCAGACACCAATACCAACGACACAGGTATGCGTCATCAGTAAGTGTGCCATCAAGACGACACCACAGAGCCCCATTTGTTTTGTCAAATGGGGCTCTGTGGTGTCGTTTTTGGACACATACGATGTAGATTTGTGCAAATATTGTATAGCGTTATTCAAACTGTATTACTTTTGGTTGTGGCAAAGATTGAGTTAGATGCACTACATGATTTGCATGCTGCTACTGCCAACTTGTCACATCTATTATTGTACTCATTGTCGGCGTGTCCCTTAACTTTGACAAAAGTATACTCATGCATAGACAGTTTGGATAATAAATCTTTCCACAAATCCATATTCTTAACTTCTTTTTTGTCGCTTGTTTTCCAGTTGTTGCGTTGCCAATTGTCAATCCACCCATTGTTGAACGCATTGACTACATAAGCACTATCGCTATGTACAAGTACATTGCAACTCTCTTTGAGCTGCCCCAATCCCTGTATTATGCTAAACATCTCCATGCGGTTGTTGGTTGTGCTAGGCATATACCCGCTCAATTCTTTGGTATGAATTGCCCCATTGGCAGTTGTATAAATGAGTATAGCAGCCCATCCTCCACGTCCAGGATTGCCGCTACATGCTCCGTCAGTATAAAGTGCGATTGTCTTAAGATTGCTTGTCTTATTGTGCATTTGGTTGGTTTGTTATCAATTACAAAATCAAAAATCTGGTATTACAACAGTTGATTGACAGATCATGTACGGGACACTCAATATAATTTGACATGCAACGCAATCAAATCGCACCAAAACTCAGATACACTATAGCAATTATTGCCAAACAAAACATGCTCGCATAATGTGTGACACGAGGCACAGTAGTAGCACATTGCTTGCTGGATTGGTATTGCAATGTTGATATTGCCACAACTTTTATTTTTTGCGAGCTTTGTTGTCTAGTATCTTCTTGCGTATACGAATAGTCTTGGGTGTGACTTCTAGATACTCGTCGTCAGCTATGAATGTGAGAGATTGCTCTAGACTAAATACTTTGTGTGGAGTCAGACGCAAGCTATCGTCACTACCTGACGCACGCATATTGGTCAATTGTTTTTTTTTGCATACATTGACTACGACATCTTCGGATTTGGCATTCTCACCTACTACCATACCCGCATACACAGGCACACCCGCTCCTACGAAGAGACTCCCACGCTCTTGAGCATTGTACAGTCCATAAGTAGTAGTCTCACCCGTCTCATGCACAATAAGGCTACCTTGACTACGACGTTCTATCTCCCCTCTATGAGCATCATATCTATCAAATATACTATTAAGTATACCTTCGCCCTTAGTGTCAGTCAAAAATTCGCTTTTGTAACCAAACAATCCTCTGCTAGGTACATCAAACTCTAATTTCATACGAGTATCACCAAACGGAGTCATCTGGACAAGCTCACCCTTGCGAATGCCCATCTTGTTCATGACAGCCCCCACACAATCATTGGGCACATCCGCTATCATGCGATCAATAGGCTCAGACAACTTGCCACTGTCGTCACGTTTGAACAACACCTTAGGCATACTTACCTGAAACTCATAACCTTCTCGACGCATATTCTCTATAAGTATGGACAAGTGCATCTCACCCCTACCACACACCTTAAAAGCTTCGCTACTATCGGTGTCACTTACCCTAATGGAGACATCTTTGATACACTCTTTGTACAATCTCTCTCTCAGATTGCGACTAGTGACAAATTTGCCTTCTTTGCCAGCAAATGGACTATCATTGACCGCAAAAGTCATCTCAACACTAGGCTCGTCAATCTTAGGGAATGATATAGGCTGCACATTGTCTGGGTGACATACAGTATCACCTATGGTCAAATCTTCTATACCACTGATACATACAATCTCACCCGATTCAGCTTGATCTACAGGTATACGGTCAAGCCCTTCAAACCTAAACATAGCCACAACCTTGGATTTGCGTATTTTGTCTGGATTGTAATAATTGGTTACAACTACATTTGTGTTAGGTACAATTGTACCGTGTTCTATACGCCCTATACCTATAGCACCTACATAGTCGTTGTAATCCAACGCACTAATCAACATTTGGAATGGACCCACAGGGTCACCTTCTGGGGCATCTATGTGTCGTATGATAGTATCAAACAAAGGTATAAAATTGTCATTGGGTTGATTGATATCCACCGTACTTGTACCATACCTAGCACTACAATACACGATAGGACTATCCAATTGATCATGTGTTGCATTCAACTCCATCAACAATTCTAGCACTTCGTCACACACCTCATTGACACGTGCATCTGGTCTATCTATCTTATTGACAACTATTATTACTTTGTTGTCTAGTTCTAGAGCTTTTTGCAGTACAAACCTAGTCTGCGGCATAGTCCCTTCGTACGCATCTACTAGCAATATAACACCATTGACCATCTTGAGTACACGTTCTACTTCGCCACCAAAGTCGGCGTGACCAGGAGTATCAACTACATTGATCTTGTAATCTTTGTAGTTGATTGATGTATTCTTAGCCAAGATAGTTATGCCACGCTCTTTTTCTAGATCGTTGCTATCCATGACTCTATCTGCCACATGTTGATTGGCTCTAAATACTCCACCCTGCTTGAGCATCTGGTCAACTAGCGTAGTCTTGCCGTGGTCTACGTGAGCTATGATTGCCACATTGCGTATATTTTGGTTTTTCATAAATTGTATTATATCACTTGCTAGCAAATATTGTCAAACTCATGTAGTTTTTGGATATGAACAAACAAAGTTAACAATCAATATCACATCAAAGTCTCAATACAATGATCCAATTAGCAAGATATAACATGACTATGACACCTTCAGTCACCTAAATAATAATTTTTGTTTGCTCAATATCTAGTGTTGTTTTGGTCTGTTTTGTCATAAGAGTTGTAAGCAATGACTAAGATAGCTCTAGCTATAGCTACAACAACTATCACCCCCATAATTTGAATAAACATATTGACTAGTACAATTAGACCTGCTGCTCCCGAATCACCCACCACTGCAACAAAGGCGATAAGATTGACAATTACAACCGCAATCAACGCCAAACTCTTGAACAAGACGACCAATGCATCTGCACTCTTAATGCCGCTCTTAGATATCATGATACCAACTCCCAAATAAATTCTTTATAACTTTACTTTGCAACATGCAATTATGGCAACTGATTGCCAGCGGCTTTGTACACCCTGTACCATTCTTGATGTGTCAATACATAAGTTGTGGCATTTGCTGCTTCTTTGAGTCTCTCTACCTTAGTTGTACCTGTGACCACTTGCCATTTGGCAGGGTGACGCAATATCCATGCTACCGCTATAGAGGACGGTGTAGTATTGTACTTGGTAGCCAACTCATTGAGTACCTTGTTGAGCTCAGCATACTTGTCACTACCTACAAATACCCCTTCGAAGAATCCATATTGAAATGGACTCCAAGCTTGCAATGTCATATCATGTAGTCGTGAGTACTCTAGTATCCCACCGTCTCTATTGATGTTGAGGTCATTTTGCATATTGACATTAAGCCCTGCATCTATCATAGGAGTAAAAGCTATGGACAACTGCAACTGGTTGATCCTTAGCTTGTTGTCGCCCAAATATGCATTGAGCAAGTTGATTTGGGCAGGATTCTGATTGCTTACTCCAAACAACCTGACTTTGCCACTCTTATACAATGTATCAAAAGCCTCTGCAATTTGGTCAGGCTGCATCAATGTATCTGGTCTATGCAACAATAGTACATCTATTGTATCCACACCTAGACGCTTGAGACTACCTTCTACACTACTTATTATATGGTCATGACCAAAGTCAAAATAATTGCCAAACTCTTGGTCTATCCTTATACCACATTTAGTCTGTATAATCATCTTGTCTCGTAGAGACTTGTTGCGAGCCAACGCCCCACCAAAGACGCTTTCGGACTTGCCTTGACTATATATATCCGCATGATCAAAGTAAGCAATACCATTGTCCAAAGCTACATTGACAAATTGATCTATTTGTTTGTCCTCAAAGTTGGCGATACGCATGCACCCAGCTACAATCTGACTACCTTGCAGTCCTTTGGCTATATTTATATCTTTCATTATTATGTACTCCTCTCTACTTGCATACACGATATATACAAATACTAATGTTGGATTATACTTCAATTGAGCGTATCTTAATTATACTATTTTATTGGATCATGTCAACTATATTCCAAGTACTCTATGTTGCATCAACACAACAGTTGTTTATACATTGAATCTAAATAGCACAACATCTCCATCTCTGATTACATAATCTTTGCCCTCGGATCTATATTTGCCCGCTTGTTTGCACGCTGCTATACTACCTAATGTGCTCAAGTCTTGATATGACACAACTTCTGCTCTTATAAAACCTTTTTCAAAGTCACTGTGTATCTTGCCCGCCGCTTGCGGAGCCTTGGTACCTCTCTTGATAGTCCACGCACGGACTTCTTTCTCGCCTGCTGTGATATAACTAATCAATCCAAGTGCTGCATATCCACTAGTAATTATGCGTTGCAACCCACTCTCCCCCAATCCAAGTTCTTGCACAAACATTTGACGCTCACTCAAAGGCATCTTAGCAATCTCCGCTTCTACCTGGGCTGATATTACTACCATCTCTGCACATTGAACATTGGCATAGTCTCGCACTTGTTGTACATATTTGTTGTCTGGTTTGGATACATCACTCTCATCTATATTGCAACAGTATATCACTGGCTTGCTTGTTATGTCAGTAGCTACCAATCTCAACATATCTGCACCAATATCCATATCCGCTACAATCTGTCTAATTGGCTGCCCTTTGTCTAGACCAATTGATATCGCCTTGAGCAACTCATACTCAGCCAACGCACTCTTGTCTCCACCTTTGCTAGCCTTGAGTGATTTGTCCAATCTTTTGTTGATACTCTCCATATCTGCTAGTATCAACTCTGTATTGATAGTATCAATATCTCTTATGGGATCTACAGAGCTATCCACATGTGCAATATCACTATTGTCAAAACATCTCACAACATGCAATATTGCATCAACCTCTCGTATATGAGCCAAAAACTTGTTGCCAAGCCCTTCGCCCTTGCTAGCACCTTTGACAAGACCAGCAATATCCACAAACTCTAATACCGCCGGTATAATCTTGCGAGAGTTGTTGATATCTGCCAACACTGACAGTCGTGGGTCAGGCACAGGCACCGTACCTACATTGGGTTCAATTGTGCAAAAAGGATAATTGGCACATTCTGCTCCTGCCTCAGTTATGGCATTGAAGAGTGTGCTTTTGCCTACATTTGGGAGTCCTACTATACCTAATTTCATAACAATTATTGTACTACAAGATGTTGCTTTTTGCAAATATATCCAGCTACCTCAACACAATAGCTCTATTAGTCTTAGTCTAAAACTGATAGAGCTATTGATAGTATCTACAAGACATTGTCGTGGTTATGGCAAGATTGTCAATTGGTATTGCTCTACCAATCTCATCATGGCAAGATTGTTATCTGATCTCGTGACCAAAGCTTGATAGATACCAACTTGAGATTTTTGGGTGGTTTAGTCTCTGTCACAAATTCTAGCTTGTATCTTATCCTAAATGTATACTTATTTCCACTACCAATATCAAGACTATATTCGTTACCTACATATAGACTACCAGTATCTACCTTCTCCAATATTGACAGTATGCTTACTATATTCATGCACAGGAGCTTTGATAGGCTTGCTCATCTTGTACCTAACTACAAGATAATTGTCAAAGTCGGCATATGTCTTGTTGATTAGCTCTTTGACCAAAAATTTGTCTTGGACATATTCTTGTTGTCTTTGTACAACATTACCATACAAGTCGTCTGCGTAGTAGGTCTTGCCTACTGTCGCTACAACCGCCATAGCTTGACCTCTGTTGCAAAGTCGCTCCAACACTCAAACTACTCGTATATATTCCCTTACTATAGTTACTACTTGCCGTCAAGATGTGGAAATTGCTTAAACAACTCTAGACACTAACATTCTGCCATCCATTACTCTCATATCTTAGCTCTATGGATATCCATTCTATATCGACAACTGGTCTATGTGTACCTATGAGATTTTTGTCCACTAACAACGTTATCCTAATAGCACCGTCAACAAGCACTACTCTGTGCTCGTAATATTCGTCTACATACATTTGAACTATTTGTGGATTATACTCTGGTTTTCCATAATTAACCTTAATTGTGGCAGTTATAGGTGTACCACTCATGATTGTTGTTGGTCCGTTTGTAGTTGCAACAAGCTCATCGTTGACAAACAAGTATTTGATAGTGGCACCAATTGCACATATTGACAATACTATACACAATACTATCATGGCTATATTCTTGGGTCTTACCAAGTCGCTTTTGTTTTGCATATTAAATTCCATACTCATATCCTCCATACCCCTTTGTCTGG
>JAISDO010000012.1 GCA_031264755.1 Clostridiales bacterium | reverse complement strand
TGTATAGCTTTGTGAGTATAGTAGCAATGTTGACGATAGTAACAATTGTATCTTCAATTAGCAAGAACGAGATAAGTCCTAAGAGTTTTTTTGATAGTATGTACGCCGATTGGGTATGGCAAGAAAATCATGTAACTTGACATTTTGGTATATATGTGATATGTTTGTACTGTGATATATATAGTCAATACTGTGCAAGATACTATAGATGTGGGGATGCAATTTGCAGAGTCGCTCAAAGGCGGTGATATTGTATCTTTGAATGGTGACCTAGGTGTAGGCAAAACAGTGTTTGCCAAAGGTGTTGCTATGGGACTAGGAGTACAGGGTGCTGTGATTAGTCCCACTTTTGTGTTGTGTTGTGAGTACAATGCCAAACACAACAATTTGGTACACATTGACGCATATAGATTGCAAGATGTTGATATACGAGAGACTGGTCTACTAGACAAGATAGGTGACAAGTGCAATATTGTGTTGATAGAATGGGCTGAGTACATTACAGCACAACCTAACTACATAGTCAATATACTACAGATTGACGATAGTGTTAGGCAGATAGAAGTACGAGGTATGTTGTGATTAATTGGATATTTGTTAATACTAGTCAGAGTGTAGAAGTAGCACTGTATAGCAATAATCAGTTGTACTATGAAAGTAGCCATATCTTGCAGGGTACAATGTCTATGTTGTTGCCTATGTGTGACAAGCTATTGAAACGTGCTAATGTGCAATTGAAAGACATAAGCAAGATTGGTCTATGCATTGGACCTGGGTCTTTTACTGGATTGCGTGTGGGTATGGGTACTGTCAAAGCTTGGGGGCAGGTGTATGATTTGCCTATTGTGCCTATCACTTCTAATCAACTCAATGCATACAATGTATATGTGGACAATATTGATATACACAACAATATCACGGTAGCTAGTATAGTTGGTGGTGGGGCTCAGGCATGCTATGTGGCTCTTTATGATTATGACAAAGTATTGTCAATACCACAGTGTATAAAAGTATCAAGTTTGGACGAATGGCTAATAGCTAACAAGCATGACATAGTTGTGTTTGATAGCAATATTGGCAACAAGCAAGCAACGCAATTGAGGCAAGAACGCATACTGTTGGCAATGAGTAATTGTTGTGGTGTCACTGATTATAACAATGTGCAACCATTGTATGTAAGACAACCTCAACCATTGCGTCAAGGCAATGATGTATAGGTGGTATATTCTGTGGTTAGAATTAGACGCATAACAGATATATCACAACTGAAGATTGTAGCCGAAATAGAGAGAGTTTGCGACCATTATCCATGGAATATTGATATGCTACTGTCGGCTTATCAACATGGTGATATATTTTGGTTGTTAGACAGGTCGTATGGATATATATGTGTATCTATCGTGGGTGACTTTGCAGAGTTGCACAGCATAGCGGTGATGCCCAATTGTAGAGGCAAACATTATGGTAAGATACTATGTGAATGTATGATAGACTATTGCAAAAGTTGTAATGTGAAACAGATCTTCTTGGAGGTCGCCGTAGACAACATTGCGGCAATATCCTTGTATCGTAGACTAGGTTTTGACCATATTGGTGTACGCAAGGGATATTACAGTGATGGTAAGGATGCGTATACAATGAGCCTATTATTGTGATAGCAGATGTTGAGTATCTTGTTGCATTATAGGTTGTATTTCGCAAGAGGACTTGAAGATGACAAAAACAATACAACAATTGGATTTTGATATGTTTATACCACAATATAGGCATACCATAGGACAGGGTGTGCCTATCATGTTGTTGCACGGTTGGGGTGGAAGCAAGGATAGTTGGATTGCGTTAGAGCGACAATTGATTGGGTTTGGACATACTGTAATAACTGTAGATTTTGCAGGCTTTGGTGATACTCCCGAGCCTTGCCCAAGCTGGGGGATATATGAGTATGCCCAATCTATCAAGCTGTTGATGGATCAATTGGGGTATAGTCAGTACAATATTGTTGGGCACAGCTTTGGGGGTAGAGTATGCATATTGTTGGGTAGTGACAATAGAGTATCTAGGATGATACTCTGCAATGCCGCAGGTATTAGACCTAGGCGAAGTGTTAAGTACTATATCAAAGTATGGAGTTACAAACTCAAAAAAAAACTCAACATGTCTACAGCAGGTAGTGGCTCAACAGATTACAAAAATTTGTCAGACAACATGCGGTCGGTCTTTGTTAGGGTAGTCAATCAGCATTTGCATGGACATCTCAAGGATGTCACTGCTAGCACATTGATTGTATGGGGTGACAAAGATAGTACTACTCCATTGTACATGGGCAAGACATTGCACAAGAGCATCAAAGGTAGTGGGTTGATTGTGCTAAAGGATGCAGGACACTATAGTTATATGGAGTATGGAGACAAGTTTTGTGCTATTGTAAGAAGTTTTTTTGATGATTAGTATTTGGGATTGATTTGATAGTGAGAGTTTGATAGTTGTATAGGGTTTATGCTTTGTGACATTTGTTGTTTTAATTTTATTTGCTTATATTTGTAGTTGCAATTTGGGTGAATAAGTGATTAGATCTCTCAATCTTTATGCATTAGGGTGTCTGGGGTATAGGCGGGTACACTACTCGGTTTTTTTATTATGATAGATTATACAATTTGGGCAGTAGAGGGTATAGAGATCTTCTTGACTGTTGTGATGTTGCTTGTTACTATAGCTTTTCTTAGTGTGTTGTCTTACAAGATTGTGCTGATGTTGCAATTGTCCGGATATCGTGGTAGAGAGTTTGGCACATGGTATCGCAAGTCAGGATATACTATACTGTATAGATATGGTTTTCTTAGTTTTTTGATATGTCTTTGTACACTTATGTACTTGTCAGCATTTGGAGATATATTTGGATTTAGATACCTTGGGTTTGGATTCTTTGTAGTGTTGAGTACTATATTTATACAATTTGTCAACAAAATAGACAAAAATCCTCTCAAGTACACTCCTCGTGCTATTAGATTGTATATTACTTCTACAGTGTTATTTGTGTTGGTTGTGTTTGGAGTTTCGTTTGTCCCTACGGGTATTTTGGGATATTTTCACTTAGGTTTGTTGCCTTTGACAATTATGCCAATTGTGTTGCTAGCCAATATTATCAACACACCAGGCGAAAAAGGAATACAACAATCATATATTAGACAGGCCAAAGCCAAGCTAGCAAGTATGCCCAATCTCAAGATTGTAGCCATAACTGGTAGTTATGGTAAGACTACTTCCAAAAATATATTGCATAGCCTATTGTCTACCAAGTACTTGGTGTGTAGTACTCCTGCTAGTTATAATACACCTATGGGTGTGTGTCTAACTATCAACAATCAACTTCAACCACAACATGAGTACTTGATATTGGAGATGGGTGCTAGATATCAAGGCGACATACTAGAGTTGATTGATATAGCCAATCCTAATATTGCAATGATAACTAGTGTAGGCAATCAACATCTAGATACCATGCACAATTACGCCACTGTGCTTGCAACCAAGTTGGAGATAGCATCACAACTCACATCAGATGGAGTGCTGATATTGGATGGTACCAACACAGATTTGAGGGAAGTTGCCAAATATACTAGTCAAGCTATACTAGTCAATGGTGACAGTGATAGATTCCGATCTAGCAACGTAATCATCAACAATGACGGTACACAGTTTGATCTTGTTATAGATGGTATGATACTGCACATAGCTACAAAATTGCTAGGAAGACACATTGCAGGGCTTGTGGCTATGTGCATAGCTACAGCATATACGCTAGGTGTAACAGATATGGAGGCTATTTTGGCTACGGTAGCCGATCTTCAGCCAGTCCCGCACAGGCTACAGTTGTTGCGTAATACAGAAGACTATGTGATAATTGACAATGCATATAGTAGCAATATTGTTGGAGCGGTCAATGCATTGGAAGTCTTAAGCAATTATACTAATTTATCCAAAATTATTGTCACGCCAGGTATTGTAGAACAAGGTGACAATACTCAAATAATCAATACCCAATTGGGTGTAGAGATAGCTAAGGTGTGCGATTATTCAATACTAATTGGCAAAAACTCTCGATATCTTCAACAGGGTATTGCTAGTGTCAATAGCAATATCAATGTGATAGTAGTGGACACATTAGCTCAAGCAGTAGACAAAGTCAAGCATATCAATCTTCCCAAAGTTGTATTGTTTGAAAATGACCTGCCCGACAATATGTAGTCTAGACTACAACATATGGCTTGTTGGAGTATTTGTGTTGATAGATGACTTGGAGTTTTGATCCCAAGTACTATGGAGATAGCTAGCAAGCTTATTTTAAGTATATCTTAAGTGAGATACAATATAATCCTAATTAAATTATATATTACAAATCACCAAAAAAACTAGATATAGTTTTTTTGGTGATTTGTCTAGTTGAAGAGGGATTGTAGTTGGTATGATTGGATATGTTTGCTTTGTTTTGTAATTTGTGTGTGATTGATGGCATATATTGTAGTAATATGACATATCAACAATTGATGTACAATGTTGGATATTGCCAAGCACAAGGGTTGCAGTGTGGGAGTATAGGGAGAAGTGTGCTTGGTAGGGACATCCCCTATATAAGGATAGGCAAAGGTAGCAAGAGTATACTAATTCAAGCTGCAATACATGCTAGAGAGTATAGTACTGCTACTATAGTGCTGTTGCAAGTTAGAGACTTGCTGAATGTGGACATGCAAGATTACAGTATGTACTATGTGCCTATGTCCAATCCAGATGGCGTGGAGATAGTGCTCAATGGATTGGATAGTGTGCCGAGTACATATCTCAAGCACAAGTTGAAGGCTGTCAATCCTAGTGGTGACTGGAAGATGTTCAAAGCCAATGCTAATTGTGTAGATCTCAATACCAACTTTGATGCACGCTGGGGCAAAGGGCTTGGCAATATCCGATATCCAGATATAGCCAACTATGTGGGCAAGTTTGCCAATGACCAAGTAGAGACTATGGCTCTAGTAGACTTTGCACTCAAGTTGTCGCCTGTTGCTACCATGAGTTATCATAGCAGGGGGCGTGAGATATACTGGGACTTTTTTGCACCTTATACTAATGCTCAGAGAGACCTTGCTATAGCTGAGAGTTTGGCGGCATGTGCAAGATATAATGTAGTCAGTAGTCAAGATGTCAGTGCAGGGGGATTCAAAGATTGGTGTATACAGTATTTGAAGATACCTAGTTTTACTATAGAGTTTTTTGATAGTGATGCCAAATATCCATTGACACAAGATCAAATAGTCCAAGAACATACTCGCACTAGACAACTGCCTATTGTGTTGATGGATAGTCTATAGTTTGTTGTATTTGTCAACAATACACACTATGCCATAATACTATAGTAGAGCATAGTATAGGTTATTGTTGCAACAATACAAGGTTGTCAATATTTTAGGATACTATTGGTTGGATATGAACTTCTTTTTTGGTAGTGTGTTAGTATATAATTAACATATATTTATGCACAAAAAACAAGTTGTAAACAAACAAAAACATCATTAGTTTAGTGGTTTTATTACTAGTTTTTACCAATAAAAACATTGTATCAAATTTTTGAAGTCAATAATATATGTGCTATACTAAGCACATGAAAAGAGTAATAAATTATGATAGCACTGCCCGATTTAGTGGCGAAGTTGTGAATGGTAAGAGACATGGTTATGGTGTTTTGCAATACGCCAACGGAAACAGGTACGAAGGTAATTTTGCTTTTGGAGAGTTTTTTGGTAGAGGTGTCTTTACTTATAGCAATGGCGATAGATACGAAGGTGAGTTTGCATATAGCAAGCATCACGGCAAGGGATTGTTGTTTTTTGCCAATGGTGACAAGTACGAAGGTGACTTTGCGTTTGGCAAGATACACGGCGTAGGTATCTTCCACTATGCCAATGGGGATAGATACGAGGGTGACTTTGCACATGGCAAATATCACGGTACCGGAGCTTTTTATTGTTTCAATGGCAATAGATACGAAGGCTACTTTGAGTATGGCAAGTTCCATGGTAGAGGTACTTACTACTTTGTCAATGTAGACAAATTTGAAGGTGAGTTTATTGAGGGCAAATTGCATGGAGCGGGATTGTACTCTTATAGCGATGGTACCACAGAGCGTAGAGAGTACAAACACAACGAGTGGCTTAACAAGCCTAGTCATCCATACAGAGCACAACATGACTTGTTGATAGAGGGTAGCAACAAGATAGACAGCACAGCATTGTTGACCAATCGCCAAATTAGCGACGGAGCAAGTGCAGCTATTGGCAATACTATCACTAGGTATGAGTCCAAGTTGGACAATCAGATCCAAACGCTAGGTTCGCCAGCCAACTTTGAAGGTGCTGCGATTGCACCTGCCAACCAAATTGACTATGGCAACCTACACCAACATTCGCAACACAATGGTTGTGATTGTGGCTACGATGCTCATCACTCTTCACATCATGCTAATCATGGATACCATACTCCCAAGTCTACTACAGTAGAGCAAAAGGCTCAATCTCTACCTACAAGTAGCAATGGTGTTGATAAGGCTAAGAGTGGCGTATACTACTTTGCTAATGGTGATAGATTTGAGAGCGAGTTTACAGATGCTGACAACTACTCCAAAGGTGTATACTACTACGCTAACGGCGATAGATTTGAAGGTCGCTAACAATAGCTGATGTAGTTTGAGTTTGCAACAGGTCACATACTCAAGTCAAAACATTGAATATTTGAATTATACACAACAACCGGTTTGCATCAAAATCCATTGGTGCGAGCTGGTTGTTGTATTGATAAGACAATTGGTCTTGTACAATCGCATTTGCAACTTGACAAACTCTTCAATATGCTTGACATATATATATATATATATTATGCTTACTGTAGTCACAATTGAAGGTATATTGTGAATAATACAAAAAGTATTAAAGGAAATACATATTATGAGACAAACAAGAGTTGCAAAGTTGGGCAAGGTAGCGGTATTGCTTTTATCACTGTTGATGGTGGTAGCGGTATTTGTAGCTTGTACAGACCCTAAGGCAAAGGATGACGACAACACCCCTTTGTCTGCCCCTAAAGTAGTTGCATCAAGTGATGAGAGCAGTGATATACACTATGGTCAAACGGCCGAATTCAAAGTAAAAGCCACTCACGAGTTGCAAAGTGACAATGGAGTCAAAGACAAATTGTGGTTTGTCTTCAAATATGAATATAGAGTTGATAATGAAGAATGGCAAGAAGATACTGATATAGGACATTGGGTAGAAGGTATCAATGACGATGATGCAAAGGCTCTTGCTAACAATCAGACAGGCGATAGTCAGTACCAAATCCACGTAGGACCATCAAAGAAGGATAAAATAGAATTAAGATTGACAGTGACAGTTGAGATCAGACACAGTGAAGACAATATTATCAAAAGCGAAGGGACTGAATGGACTCATACTCTCAATGTCATCAATGACACTACAACTCCAGAGGTTGAGGTAGACGTAGATATCGTAACACCTGGATTGGAGGAAGCATAATTGGTTGCAATGCTAAGTTGAATTTGATTTGGGCAACAATACAGTAGTCGTAGACTGTTGCCCCGCAAGCACGGATATTGATCGTCCGTGCTTGTTGTGTGTTGAGGGCGTGTGATTGGCTGGTTGGATACTCAATTGAGTCTATATTGCAGTAGCACACAATAGAGTATACTATTGCTTGTTGTGTACACAAAGGTTGTAAAAAACGGTGTTGTGTGATATAATTAGATATGTGTCTTTGTGTACTGTTTGGTTTGGGTTAACACTTGGTGACAAGTGAGCAAGTTGGTCAATGCATCTAGTAGATTGAATTTGCTAAGTGTAGGGGCTTGGTATCATCACTTATATTTATATTGGCACACTGTGCTTTAGCAATTTGGTTGTGTAGTTTGGTTTTTTAGGGGATTGAGATGGCAGACAAAATAAGTAAGAAGTACGATCAGTCTAGCATAACGGTGTTGGAGGGGCTTGACCCCGTGCGTAAACGTCCGGGTATGTACATTGGTACAACTGACGAGAAAGGGTTGCATCATTTGATCGTAGAGCTAGTAGACAACTCAGTAGACGAGTCGCTTGCTGGATATTGTGATACTATAGAAGTCACAATAACCAAAGAAGGAGCAGTGTCTGTAAGTGACAATGGTAGAGGGATCCCTACGGGTATACATGCCAAGGAGAAGATATCTACAGTAGAAGTAGTATTGACCAAGTTGCACGCTGGTGGCAAGTTTGGGGACGGCGGATACAAAGTATCAGGTGGCTTGCATGGTGTAGGACTCTCTGTAGTCAATGCTCTTAGCGAGTGGCTACAAGTAGATGTGTATCAAGAGGGCAAGCAATATAGCCAGAAGTACAATCGTGGCGTAGCACAACGACCGCTTAGCGAAGTGGGGCGTACCAACAAGACAGGTACCAAGATTGAGTTTTTTCCTGATGGGGATATATTTGAGACTGTAGAGTTTAGTTATGATACTGTCCGTAGTAGATTGAGAGAAGTATCCTATCTCAACAAGGGGCTCAAAGTCATATTGACGGATATGCGACCCGGTCGTGAGAGACAAGAGACGTTCAAGTTTGACAATGGCATAATGGATTTTGTGGAGTATCTCAATCGTACCAAGACTGCAATGTTTGACAAGCCGATATATGTACACAAAAAGTACAAAGAAGGTGAAGTTGAATTTGCTATACAGTACAATGACGGTTACAACGAGATAGTGCACAGTTATGCCAACAATATCAATACCGAAGAAGGCGGAACTCATCTCACTGGACTCAAAAATGCATTGACCAAAGTCATCAATGATTATGCTCAAAGACAAAATATACTCAAAGACAGCGACAAATTGTCAGGCGATGATGTCCGAGAAGGTTTGACAGCCGTAGTGTCAGTCAAGTTGACAGACCCATTGTTTGAAGGGCAGACCAAGACCAAGCTAGGCAACAGCGAAATGCGTCAAGTTGTGGAGAAAGCGGTAGTCAATGGTTTGGGGACATTTCTAGAAGAGAATCCACGTATAGCCAAAGATCTAGTGCTCAAGGCACAGACAGCCCAAAGAGCTAGAGAAGCTGCCAAGTCCGCTAGAGAGTTGACGAGACGCAAGGGTGCATTGGAGAGCACTACACTACCCGGCAAGCTTGCTGATTGCACAGACAGAGACCCCACCGATACAGAGATATATATTGTAGAAGGCGATAGTGCGGGCGGTACGGCCAAACAGGGTAGAGATAGGCGATTTCAGGCTATATTGCCGTTGCGAGGCAAAATCCTCAATGTAGAAAAGTCAAGATTGGGCAAAGTGTTGGAGAATGCCGAAATCAAAGCTATGATAACAGCATTTGGTTGCGGTATAGACAAGGACTTTGATATCAATAAGTTGAGGTATAGCAAGATTATTATTATGACTGATGCGGATGTTGACGGTAGTCATATACGTATATTGTTGCTTACATTCTTCTTTAGGTACATGAAGCCCCTAGTTGAGAAAGGACACGTATATATAGCACAGCCACCATTGTACAAACTTGCCAGGGGACGCACTGTAGAGTATTGTTACAATGACAAAGAGTTGGAGCAAAAGCTAGACCAGATGGGACGCAGGGGCATAGATATCCAGAGATACAAAGGACTGGGCGAAATGAACGCCGAACAGTTGTGGAGTACTACCATGGATCCTGCAACCCGTACACTCTTGCATGTCAATATGGATGATGCTTTTGAGGCGGACAGTATCTTTAGTATACTTATGGGCGAAGTCCCAGAGCAACGTAGACGATTCATAGAAGAAAATGCCAAATTAGTTGCAGAGTTGGATATATAAGTCAAATTATTTGTGGATAGATTGTTCAATCTCATGTTCTGATACTCTAACAATTGCAATATTTGACACAAGGGTCGTATATATACAATCTAACAAAGTATGAACAACACCATGTATATAAAGGCTGAATAAGTCTTAATATGTGGTGTTGTGTTAAGCAAAATATGCTTGCAATTGTTGTATGGATATGTTGTCAATTGCTTGCAAAACATACATTAGGTTACAATGAGATTTTGTGCAATATTTGTGTTGTGTATGTATCAAATATGTTATACTTGCTTTGGTCATTGATGTATATGACTAGTACACAATATAAGGAAATATGATGACAAAAGCAAGTATAAACAAAATTGGCAAGATAGCGTTGATGTTGTTGGCAATTGTGATGGTTGCAACAGTGTTTGCCGCTTGTACCTCAACAAACAATCAAGATGATGTACAAACTCTTGCAGCCCCCAAGATTGTTGGTGTGAGCGAAGAGCTGCCGCAAGATATAACCTTTGGACAAACGGCTACATTTACAGTAGTAGCTGAGCACGCATTGCAAGATAGTGCTAATGGCACGCTTGAGTTTGAGTTCAAGTGGGAAGTTGCTCTTAATCTTGATCCTAATGATAAGGATTTCACTTATACGCAATTAGAAGATACGGTAGACAATCAAGACAACAAGACTACATTCAAATTTGATATGACTGATAACAAAGATGTCATCAAAGTTGTACATTTTAGGCTAACGGTAGTAGCCAAATTTACAGTAAATAACAAGACAGTCAATAGCGCGCCTGCTGAATGGACGCACAAATTAACAGTCAAACCTATTGATGCTCCAACATTGACCCCCGAACTTGTAGTTGAATAGTATCTATTTAGCTTAACAAATTATTTGAACCAATAATTATAAATACATGTTGATACATCACACAATACCCCTACCAATTGCAATACAGTAGTTGGTAGGGTGTTGTGTATTGTTTGATACAATACAATCAATGTATCCTAAATGTACCAATACAATCATACAATGTATATATGAGACAGAGTCTAAGTGTAGCAATGCTGATAGTCGGTAGTATGGTTGGGGTGGGGTTTGCTAGTGGGCAGGAGATTGTGGGATTGTTTGGTAGTAGTCTTGGTATTGCTATTGTGCCTATTGTTGGATTGATGGTGTTTGGATGTAGTTGGGTGCTACTCCAAGTAGGTAGTGTACTACATAGACAAGGATTGCAAAATGGTGCCAACAAGGCTATATATGGCAAGTTGTGCTTGGGTGCTGATATATTTGGGTTGCTCAATAGCTTGGTTGTGTTGGCGGTATTGCTAGCAGGAGCAAGTGTGATAGGTGGGACGTTGTACAATGTACCTATTGTGTCAATCATATTGAGCACACTATCTATACTTGTATTGAGGTACGGTATCAGCGGGTTGTCTAGAGTCAATAGTATACTGATACCTATATTGATTGTGGTGTTGGTTGTAGTAGCAACTGTAAGCTTGCGTTCGGTTGAGTCACAAAATGCTCCCAATATGCATGCGATACTCAAGAGCATGGTGTACGTAAGTCTCAATATATATCTAGCAACCAACATATTGCACAAGTCCAATCTCAGTGCTAGGCAGTCATTGATAGCCTGTGGTGTGGCTAGTATATCAATAAGTATATTGCTAGGATTGGTTGTACTCTCATTGCAATCCAATATGACATTTGTCAATCTACCTATGCCACTATTGCATATAGCCAAGTCATTGGGGACTGTACCTTATGTATTGGTTGTGGTCATATTGATAGCGTGTATCTTTGGGTCTATGTCCATAGCACTATACAATATAGTTGAGTGGCTCAATACTGCCGTTGCTGATAGAGTATTGTGTGGAATCATCGCAGTAGTAGCGGCTTATGTACTATCTATGGTGGGGTTTGAACAAATTATACAATTGATATATCCAATAATTGGCATTGTGGGGGTAGTACATATAGTCTTCAATGGTATGTATTTGTTGAGAGTGAGATGTCGTGATATTGACAATATGTCGGTCTCAGATACAACACACGAATTGTACTCCAATTAGCAATAGCTATTGACACAGACTTGTATCAATAGCTATGCTGGCTGGAACAAATTGCTTATAATAATTGGTGATTGTTGACATGCAACCAATAGTATCGTTTGGTTGAGTTGTGTCCTAACTATGCTAGCAATTGTAGTGATCTTACGTCTATTGAGGGGGCTTGTCTCTCTGCATAACTAGCATTGTTGTCAAATGTATGAGGAGTAGTGCTAGCATAGCTAATAGACCTGATTGTAGTGGGATAACTGCGAGAATCATCTGCAAGCATGCGATAATACGAGACTGGTTTGTAGTTGCTAGTCTTAGCAAGACCCTGACTAGCATCATTTACACCAAAGTTGACTGTAGTCTTGTGCTTGGCAAAGTTGACACCAAAATTGACGCTAATCCTATTTGTGATAGAACCCAATCGTAGTGGCTGGTCAGTTTTGTCGCCTAGCAAATACGCTTCAAAATCATTGCTAGCTTGTGACTTTTTGTGTATTGCTATAGTAACTAGTGCATAGGACTGCACTGTCTGATCAATATTGTCAAACACTATTCTAAAACTGTACCTATATATACCAGCACCATAATTGTCCAAATCCAAATAGAAGTCCAATATAGCGGTATTGATATTGGGATAGGTATTGTTGATATTGCCAAAAGATGTATTGTCAAATATCTTGGTAGTATTGTCGTCTTGTTGTACAGCGACTGTATTGCTAGACCCTAAGTCAACATGGGCAATAATGTCACTAGGATTGTCTTGTAGCCATTGGTGTACGTTGATAGTTGATACAGGTTGGTTGATATCATCTCGTCTATCTCTATCGTCTCCCTGTTGGTTGGGGAGTGTTGAGCGGAAGATAATAATTGCAGCAATGACAACACTCAGTGCAAGTACGACCACTAATGATGCTATCAGTACATTTTGTTTTCTTAATTTTGACATAATTATATATATTATACCACAATTTGCGTGTTTTGTACATTGTTTTGGTGATTTTATATATTGTTGAGCTCTTGATGGTATATGCTAGGATCAAAGTCTGACCTAATGATGAGATTGTTAAGGTCATATTCTTGTACACGTATCCCGTCACAACCGTACAAACGCTTGAATTGATTGACAAAAAATCTATCAACAAATGTACTCAGGTGCTTCTTGATTGTGTTGGAGTCAATATTGTCAAAGTGTTGTTGACATAGCCTATATACGCTAGCTATTGGTTGTCTCTGGAAGACAAAGTAATACATGACAAAGTCAAAAAAGTCATATGGACCAAGCTCTTCTTCGGTCTTTTGGTTGGGTTTGAGTTCGGGCGAGATTGGGGCATTGACTATATCTTGTGCTATTTGTTGCAAATCTCTATTGTCCAATTGTCTGGATATGTGTGGCAACAATACTCGTAGCATTGTCTTGGTAAGATTGCTATTGGGGTTGAATTGAGCAAGTTGATCTCCACCGTATGTAGACCACCCTAATGCTATCTCGGACATATCTCCAGTGCCTAGATGCAGTACCTTGTACATATTGGACAAGTCTAGTAGTATGCTAGACCTGCGGCGTGCATGGGCGTTTTGGTATGTTATGTCATGAGCACCACTGTGACCTATGTCATGCAAGTGTGTGGCAACTTGATTGGATATAGGTATGTCTATATGTATAGCATTGCAGGATTTGATCAATCTATTGGCATTGAGACGACTGAGATCGGAGGTATTGTGTGTATGCATATTGACAGCGTATATCTCACCAAAATCTGGATAACGCAACTGTATACTACGAGACAATGCAAGCACAAAAGAACTGTCAAGTCCGCCACTTATGCCCACAACAACCCCTTTGTTGTGGGTCTCTTTGACCCGCCTATAAGTGGATTGTTGTAATATATTTATGATAGAGTTGAGATGATGCTTGTTGTTGCTAACAAAAGGCAACTGTGGATTGTGAGATTTGGATATTATGTTGTGATTGAGTCTATAAGTCTTGTGTTCGTCTGACGATATCTCTATATCTGTCACAGTATAATCTTGTTTGATGTCATTGGTCATAACTTGACCTTGATGCACTACTATCTTGCTACTGTCACTTAGACCTCTTGATAGAGATTCGTTGATACACATTCCTACAATGGCTAGAGTATTGGGCAACTTGTAAGTAAGCAGTGTATCCAATATTATATTGTCGTATTTGACAACATCGTCATGTATACATACTACAATATTGGTGTTGTATGTCCGTATTCTTGGGATGTCTAGACATATGGTCAACTTGTGAGAGTTGATATTGGTGTCCACCATAGGTTTGGTGTGATAATTGACAATGCCATTGTGTATAATTAGCGTGTATTGTTCTAGAGAGCGTTTGTATGTACAGTATGAGTGTAGTATTATAGTTAGATTAGTGCCTTGAGTTGTGGCAACTATAGTATCAATGGCTGTATCTATTGCTGAGATTATGCTATTGTGATGTACCATGCTACCTATGTGATTGCTAGTTAGAGCATTCTTGCCAAAGATTATTAGGTCTATATCGTCTGACTTGGCGATTTGGATATGATTGAGTATTTGTTGCAAGTTGTGTTGTATGTTGCCTATTTTGATGCTGGGTGTACTCAACATTATGCTAATATTGTTGTCCATAATATATATTATAGCTATATTTGTATACAAAGTCAATTTGGTGCGAATACAGCAAAGGGCACCTTAATTTGTGTCCAGATTATTAAATATTGGTTACCAATATTGATGTTCAAAGTTTAGTTGACAAAATGTGTTTGTATAGTATGATTTGGGGTACTTTGGTATTGTATTGTATAATGTTGTGTAGTGAGATTATTTTTGTTATATATAGTTGTGCTCTATATATGTATTAGTTGTAGAGCATGCGTTATTAAGGAGGCAGATGGTGCATAGAGATAAGATAATCAAAAGATTGTCGTTGAGTGGTCTAGTAGTCATAGTGTTGCTGATAGCATCTATGGTGCTTAGCATGAGGCATATGGCGATAGTCGTCAATCCTGAGTTGGGTCAAATGGGCTTTGCAGACAGTCAAGGTCGTATTGAGAAGACTCAGATAGAGACTAGGGCAAGTGGCGGCAAGTTGGAGATACCTACGACTACTTGGGTGGACGACAAGGTAGTTGCTGAGGGATTTGCAGGTGGTACTGGTACCGAAGAGGATCCGTACCTTATAGAGACTCCTGAGCAATTGGGAAGATTTGCGTACAATATCAATCACAATAGTTATGGTGATTGGCACAAGGCGTCGTACAAGCTGATGTCGGACATAGACCTAGAGGGTCATGCATGGATGGCTGTTGGGCGTGACGGTGCGACACACGGTGATGGTGGGCGTATCTTTACGGGACGTTTTGACGGCAACGCACACACAATCAACAACATGTATGCGGTCAATCACGAGAGATTTACAGATGGTCGTATATCTGGATTTATAGGTATTGCAGGTGATGGTGCAATTGTACAGAATGTAGTCTTCACCAATGCGGTATCCACTCTTAGGGACAATTATTATATTAAGGACGAGCGTCCTGTATCGGTAGCTATAGTAATAGCTGAGACCAAACGCAACGCCAATGTCTATATTGCCAGTGTGTATGTAGTAGATGGTGTAGTTTTGACGCCACCAACTGGTGATGAGTTGTTTGGAAATGCTGTCAATGCCGGAGTCTTCTTGGGCAAACAAGCAGAAGGTGACGGTACTAGTGGCAAGATACATATGTATCAAGTCCACGCTATAGGGATAACTATAGCAGTCAATATCCGCCTAGACAAAGACTGGTGGTCTCTCACAGTCAATACTATAGTGCATACAGTTGGTGGTCTAGTAGGTAGAGCTAGCCTAATAGATATAGCAGATAGTAGTTTTGATGGTTTGGTAGGGCTAGAAGCTGTCCGAATCAACCGCAATCTAGACAATTGGCGTATCACATACCATATGGGTGGAGCTATTGGATTGTTGGAGGCTATCAATGATCGAGAAGGCAACGGCTCACATATATACAATGTTGTCATAGGTGCAGGTCTATACTTGGATACGTTTGATGTGCAAGAGTCTACAAGAAGTGCACGTACTACTAGAGCTAGTGAGAATGCTAATGTGGCAGACATAAGACACGTAGGTGGTGTTATTGGCAATGCTAATGCTACTATTGTCAATGCTAATGCTACTAGAGGATCTGTAGAATTGTTTGAGGTAGAGGCTAGCGTGTTGGTAGAAGCCCCCAAGGCGGATACAATAATATCCCAAAGCCGCACTGCCGGAGCTTTTGGCACTAGACTTTTGGATGAGTATGGTAGTATAGAAGAAGCCAAAGAGCATGCACGAGCATACAAAGCTGAGCATGACGAAGAGAACAAGGCGATAATACAATCAAGATTGGCTCAATTTGCTCAAACTGGCAACAGAGTACAAAGCAGATTTGCAACTGGTGCATTTGGATTTGCTTGGATTGCGGGTGGGTCTTATACAATTGCGGCAGGTTCTACAGCAGCCAGTACTATTACAGTTGGTTCTAGTGCGGCGGCGTCTACAGCTGGTCTTGCTGGAGTCTGGAGTGGAGCAGCAGCATTGGCTACGGCAGCGATTGTAGCAGCGATAATCTTGGTTGTAATAGTAATAATAGTAATATTAGTGTTTGCAATATTGTTTGCGATATGGGCGGCACTAAGACCTGCTTGGGAGTCTCATGTACATGTAGGCAGTGCAATAGGTAGCCAAGGACGTCAAGGTATCGTGATTGGCAATACTAAGATAGCTAATAGTGCAGTGCAGAGCAATACAATGTTTAGTGCAGCTGACAATGTAGCCGAGGTCGTCAATAGCAACAATACGTCACCTACATTGGCAATGATAATAGAGCAACCAAAGAGTCAACCTGTAGAGAACATAGGTGATAAAGTGGTGTTGGATGTGCAAGCACAAGGTACAATCATGAGTGATGGTACGGCGGGCGTAGATAGTCAATTGAGCTATCAATGGTACTACAACACAATAGATAGCAATGATGTATTGACAGGCGAAGAAGAAGAGTTCAACGGAGTCAAAACCGAAGTAGTAGAGGGTGCGACAAGTCCTAGTCTACAATTGGATGTAAATTGGGTAGGCGTAAGGTATTATTTTGTAGTTGTGACCAACAATGTACTACAATTTAAGGGAAGCAATCCAAGTATTACAGCTAGAGTGGGCAATAGAGACATAAGCGTAGGTCCAGCTAGAGTGACAGAGCAACCGCAAGATACCTCTATCAATGTCAACACAGCGGGCAAGTTGAGAGTAGCGGGCGAAGCGAGTGGTACAATAACATATCAGTGGTATGTCAATACCGTCAAGGATACTAACGAAGGTGTATTGCTAGCGGGAGCAAGTGGGCAAGAATTTGCACCTGTGCATACTGAGGCTGGAGTATACTACTACTATGCAGTGTTGACAGTTAGTGTAGATGCGATTGGTAGCAACGAGCCGATACGCAAAGATACCTATAGTGCGATAGCGACAGTGAGTGTACAAGCAAATGCGACAGCGGTTGAGATAGCATCACAACCTGTGGCGTACGAAGAAGTCAAACAGCATGATACAGTAGTATTGGGAGTAGAGGTAGACTTGGACACAGTCAATGGTCAATTGAGCTATCAATGGTACAAAGCTACAGGCAACGATACAAGCAATGGAGTAGCAATAGCCAACGCTGTCAATCAGTCGTACAGAGTAGATACAGCAGTTGCGGGCACGCATTGGTACTATGTTGTGGTGAGCAACACAGTACAAGATAGTGTCAAGTCAGTGACAAGCAACATATCTCAAGTTAGAGTAGAATCAGCTCCTAAGGTTGTACCTACCATACATGAGTTGGGCAACAATACAGTGACAATGAAGATAGGCGAGGTTAGGGAGTTGCAGGTATATGTTGTGGCTAGCGGAGCCAAGTTGAGTTATCAGTGGTATGAGAATACAACTAGTAGCAATATAGGCGGAAGCAAAATACCCGGAGCAACCAACCCCAACTATATTGTGATTAGTGATGTGGCAACAACCAAGTATTATTATGCAGTAGCAACGACAACTACGACTGCTAATGCAGAGGCATCATTGCCAAGCAATCCTTTTAGTGTGACGGTACAAGACCCTAATCAAAGAGCTTTGAGTATAATAGGTCAACCAAAGAGTGTCAAAGGGAGCATGGGAGACAAGATAGAATTGAGTGTCACACCTGAGCGTCGTGGAGGTAGCATGAACTATCAATGGTACGAGAGTGCGTATATAGATGGCCGTGATGCTAAGGCGATACATGGAGCTATAGGCAATGTATGGCGAGTAAGTAGCAAGGATATGAGCAACAAGTACTACTTTGCTGTTGTTAACAATGCAGTAGACGTGTCAGTGATGACCAACAATCGTGGAATAAGTGTACGTACGCACATCAACAGTGCGACAAGTCAAGTAGTCAATGCTAGAGTAGAATACAAAGCCAATGTGTCCGATGATTCGTTTGGTATGATAATGTTGATAATAGCGATATCATTGATTGTTATGTTGGCAGCGATAGCACTGATAGTAATTATCAACAAGAAAAATAGACATAGAGGTAGCAACAACTATAGTGGCTACTATGGTTACTAAGATACGGACAATGAGAGAGTAGATACGGATAGAGTAGTTGGAGTAGTTAAGACAGAAGAGCCAAGTAGACAATATACATTAGACAGGATTAAATATACCAATTGAGACACACAATTACCTAGCAATCCAGCTAGGTTTTTTGTTGTGTTGTGGTATTGATATAACACTCTTAGTAGTTTGGATGTTGAAGACTTCTAACTTTAAGGTATGGGGACTTGTAATACAACAAGTGTAGAACAATTGCTAGTGGATATGGATATAGATAGAGTATGAACCATAACGCATCTTAGAGAGCTAGAAGTTTGTAGTTGTAAATTTGATAACACAACAATTATGTTAGACAATTTTGCAACAATGGCATGGTTGTTATATTTTGTAAGATATAGATACTGTAAAAAGATTGCAATCATTATTAATTTGTAGTAAAATAAAGTTGACTGTTTTAGTTAACTTTATGTATCAATTATTCTTGTTGTGAATATACTAATGATAATAACATATGCAAACAAAAAGATAGAGAAGTTGTGTAACTCAGGAGATCTACAAAGAGTAATTGGAGATGCCAACTCCAATAGCAAGTTTGCTCAATTATTGTTTGAATTGGATTCATTTGATACACTTAAAGAGTTTTTTGCTAATCCACTACTACAACAAAGGTACAAAGCTCATCAGTTGCATAGCAACCGCAAAGGTCAGTATGCATTCAAGATAAATTATAAATGGAGATTGGTGATTGTTGTAGACGGTGACCACTTATCAGCAACAGAGATAAAAATAAAGGAGATTGTAGATTATCATGAGTAACAAAGTATCACAATTTAAGCCAACATTTTTGGTATATCCAGGTGAAATACTCAAAGATAGCCTAGATACTCTTAGTATGACGCAAGAAGAATTTGCAATACGCACAGGTATAAGTAAGACAGAAATAAGTGACATTATCAAAGGCAAGCGGAATATAACAATAGACATGGCTCTCAAGTTTGAGCCAGTACTAGGGTTGCAAGCACAGTTTTGGAATAACTTGCAGACCAATTATACTACTCACAAAAAAAGAATAGAATATGACAAGGGGTTGCAAGATGATTTTGGTATCTTAGGCAAAATACCTTACAATAATATAGCCAAATATGGTTTGGTGCATCCTACTAGAGATAGAGGACAAAAGGTAAAAAACTTGAGGAGCTTAATCGGATTAAACAGTTTGAGAGACATAGACAAGTTGCCAATGTATGCTCATGCTCGCAAGAGCAATGTTACAACCAATTATATAACATTTGTTGTTTGGGTAGCTTTGGTTGAACAACAAGCTCAAAAAGTAGATTTGCCTATGTTGGATGCTAGTAGGCTCTCTACTAAGCTTGATGATATAAGACTGTTGACATTAGAAAAGCCAGAAGTATTTGAACCCAAACTAAAATCTATATTGCAAGATTGTGGCATAGCTTTTGTTGTTATTCCGTCATTCCAGTCAAGGACGCATGGAGCAGTTAAGAAAGTTGGAGAAAATGCAGTTATTGCAGTTACAGATTTGCAGAAATATTCTGATCAGTTTTGGTTTACAATCTTTCATGAGATTGGTCATATTGTCAATGGTGATTTGGCTAAACCAACATTTTTGTCAGCGGATAATATGAAGGGTAACGATATGATGGAAGGCAAGGCAAACAGGTTTGCACAAAACCAACTTTTGCCCAGCTTTGATGTATTCAAAAGAGCTAACAACTTTGGCAAAGCGGCAATCATAGAGTATGCCCAACGAGAGAAGATTTTGCCATCAATAGTGGTTGGTAGATTGCAATATGAAAAATTGATAGCTTGGAGCCATTGCAATGAGTTGCGAAGCCAATACACAATTGTGCCGCACTAATCACAGACAGATTGTACGACCTTGATATTGCAAAAAACATCACCACCCTAATTATTAGGGTGGTGATGTTTGTGGTTGCTACAACTTGTTGATATATTGACAAGTCATTAAAGTATCTTGAGATATCAACTAACAAGCATACTAGACACAACCAATTTGTTGATTGGTCAAGTTGTTGCTATGTGTGTATATATCAATACTCAAAGTAGAGTATACAAAGTAGATTGTATATGCCTACAACAGCCACGATGAGATCAATATATTGGTTTGGGTACAATATGCAAACAAACAACTCCAAAGCAAGCAATTGCAAGGGCAGCAATGTGTAATGGAGTATATGTAAACAAAAAATGAATAAACAATTAAAATTAATATTTGAGTATAATATATTAACAATGTGTGAAGATAGTGTTTGTGTTTGGTTAAGTTTGATTGTATGTTATAATTATGGTTGATAGGGTCAAGTCAGCAATAATTACATAAACTTAGGGTTGAAGACGATTGGAGAGGTGTTGTGAAGACATACGGACGTATTGCCAACAAATACATCATTGCTACTATATGCATCATTGTGTTGATGGGTTGTCTCCATATTGGTGTTGCAATGTATGGGAGCATGTATAGAGTTGGAGCTAGAAATATAATTGAGGGTGTAGAGTTGGGTGTGAGAGCATCTTACAATATAGAGACCAATATAGACCAACTGGTTGGTGTAGAACACAATGTGTATTATGATGATGTTGTCTTAACATACAATATTGATGTTGATATAGTCAATGGAGCTAATGATGTAGTGAGTGTTACTCTACGTAGAGGTGATATATATAGAGAGACCAAGGATTTTGTGATTGATGGAGCAAACAAAAAAATAGAATCATCAATCAACCTTCCTAGTGTAGGTAGAGTAGGAAGCTTTGAATATAGTCTATTGATAACAAGTAAAAATTTTACAATTCCTCCTAAAACAAGAGTTTTTGTACTAAAATATGTAGACAAGGGTCCTGATGTAGACAAGGGTCCTGCGGAGTCACAACTGAAGATAGTAGAGCAACCACAAGCAATGTCCAATGTAGAGATAGGCAAGGACTTGGAGTTGAGAGTAAGAGCTGAGTTGACAGGGTCTGAGGAGTTGATTGAGTATCTCTGGTTTAGTAGTATTGGCGGAAGCAATGTAGGAGGGGCACCTATACAAGGAGCCAATAAGTCAACATATAGTGTACCGACAGGTGCAGAGGGCGAGTATGAATATTATGTAGTGATAAGAGCAAAAGTATCCAATGATTATGTTAGTGTGAGTAGTGATATTGCGGTAGTACATGTAACAGTTCCGAGTTCGGGAGGGGAGATTGACAATGGCAATGGCGGCGAGGGCAACGGAGATGGTGGAGAGATAGATATAGACACAGGTGGTGGCGTAGATATAGGGGGTGGCGACAATAGTGTGGATTCAAACCTGAAGAGCGATGGCAATGGACAACACGCTGTATTGTTGACCGTGTTGTTGATAGGCGGAGGATTGGTTGTTCTAGTGTTGGTATTGATATTGCTCAAGATGGGTAGAGCCTCAAGACCAAGAGACAACTACACTAGAGGGATTGCATCACATCACAACTATTATCCAGGCAACAACCTTAACAACAACTATATGCACCACAATTACCCAACTAGCAGACCAAACAACGGGTATTCCAATCCCAACAATGAACCAAGCAATAATTATCCGGGCAACTACAATAGATATAGATAGTATTACATGTGCAAGCAATGTACAAATATGAGAGAGTTGAGAGTGAGCAATATGGCAAGCAAGTATAAATTGACAATCAAGATCTTGTTGTTGACATTGATTGCAACCTTGACAATTGGTTGTATACGTATATTGATTGTGGGCAACAACGGGTCTGAAATCAGGTCTCTGATGACACCAATGGAGACAAGATCAGTCCGTGCTCTTAGCGTCAACACCAATATCAAGCAGCTGGACAACAAGATGTATGAACAATATAAAGCAAATAAGACTATTGTAGCCAACGTAGAGGGATTGCAAGATGTTAGCTCATTGACAGTCATCATTTACAAGATAACTGTCAAGGATGTCAATGGAGCCGAAGTGTCATCCAAGCAAGAGATGTATTTTGTTTTTGAGGCAAACAAAGGGATATCAATGCCTATCAAGGATGACGTAAGCGGTAAATTTTATTATACTCTGGATATATACTTCAACAGCTTTGAATATGAATATGACGATACAATCACAATAACGATAGTAGCTGATGACGACGGCAAGGGGGGTACAGACAATGGCAACAGCAACGGCAATAGCAATGGCAGTGACAATGGATTGATTAGTATTGGAGGGGAGGACTCTGTAGGGGATGGCGATAGCAATATACTATTGATATCACTGTCGTTGGGTGGCGTGTTGGTAGCTATAATATTGGCAGTAATATTGATCAAATCCAAATCCAAGTCAAGTAAGACTGCTTACAATGCAGCAAGGTCAAGCAAGTCTGCTCGCAATACCAGATCAAGATATAGAAGATAGACTGTAGCTCAAACACAAATTGAAGATACAATTGCCTAGCAATCCAGTTAGGCTTTTTGTTTTTTTGCAGAGTTTGCAATTAGGTTTTGCAAATCTTGTAGTATAGTGGTATAATGTGATTGTGGACAAACAAGATAGAGATATATTGAGTATTAATACCTTAAGGGTATTGGGTGTAGAAGCCGTCCAAAATGCCAATAGTGGTCACCCTGGCATCGTGCTAGGTGCAGCACCTATGGCTTGGGCACTCTGGTCCAAAGTCATGTCTCACAATCCCAATGATAGCCAATGGATCAATCGTGATAGGTTTGTGTTGTCGCCTGGACATGGCAGTGCGTTGTTGTATAGTTTGCTATGTCTATTTGGATATGATGTGAGTCTTGATGACCTTAGATTGTTTAGGCAATTGAGATCAAAAGTCCCTGGTCATCCCGAATATGGTCTAACTGATGGGGTGGAGACTAGCACTGGTCCACTAGGGCAAGGTCTAGCCAATGCTGTGGGTATGGCTCAAGCGGAGAGTATACTTGCTGCCAAGTTCAACAAGCACAATCTCCGCTTGATAGACCACTACACTTACTGTATAGTTAGCGACGGTGATATGATGGAGGGTATATCATACGAGGCAGCCAGTCTTGCGGGGTTGTGGCAACTCAACAAGCTAGTTGTGCTATATGATAGCAACGGTATATCTATAGATGGTAGTACTGATCTATCATTTGACGAAGACATAGCCAAGCGTTATGATAGTGTGGGGTGGTATGTACAGTCTGTGGACGGCATGGATCATGTGGCAGTCCACAATGCTTTGCAATTGGCTAAGAGACAGACATCTAGACCTAGCTTGATTGTAGCTAGGACTATCATAGGGTTTGGCAGTGACAAGTCCAATAGCGAAAGTAGCCATGGTGCACCACTTGGTGCCGAGAGTGTGCTCAAATTGCGTCAAGTGCTAGGATATGACACTCCACAATTTGTTGTTGACTCGGTTGTGTCCAACTATATAGATAGTATCAAAGAGTCTCTGAATGCAAAGTACGCCCTCTGGCAAGATATAGAGTCTGAGTACAAGCTCAAACACCCGCAGGAATATGCCCAATTGACGGCATATCTACGAGGCAAGGATGCTTGGGTAGAGTTGGCAGTTGAGACGTTGTCCGACATGTCCAAGTCTATCGAAGACAAGCCAGATGCCACTCGTAACTCTAGTGGTCAAGTCATCAATCAATTGTCCAAGGTTGTGCCCAATCTTGTATGTGGAAGTGCCGACTTGTCATTGAGCAACAAGGTCAATATAGTAGATGGTGGGAGTTATGGTGCTAACAATAGATTGGGACGCAATGTACACTATGGTGTGAGAGAACATGCAATGGTGGCGATATCCAATGGTATGTGGTTGCACGGTGGTTGCGTTGCTGTAGTGTCTACATTCTTTGTATTTAGTGATTATGCTAAGGGTGCTATACGAATGAGTGCTCTTATGAATTTGCCGTCGATGCATGTGTTTAGTCACGATAGCATAGGTGTAGGTGAAGATGGTTGTACGCATCAACCTATAGAACAACTAGTTGGATTGCGTAGTGTACCCAATCTAAGGGTGTATAGACCAGCAGATACTACAGAGACTATTGCGGCATATATTAGTTGGTTGCAATCACATCAACCATATGCACTTGTACTGTCTAGACAGGATTTGCCACAAGTCTCCAATCAATTGCAGTCCGCCCTCAAAGGTGGATATATATTGTCGCCATCTAGAGGGAATCCCCAAAGTATATTGATAGCTACAGGTAGCGAAGTGCAGTATGCATTGCAAGCACAACAGTTGCTATGGCATCAAGGGGTGGACAGTAGAGTGGTATCTATGCCATGTTGTGAGATATTTGATCTTCAACCTATTGAATATAGACAGCATGTACTACCAAATGAGTGTCGTGTGCGAGTAGCAGTGGAGGCAGCAAGCAGCATCAGTTGGTACAAATATGTAGGTATAGATGGTGCCGTTGTGGGTATGGATACTTTTGGATTGAGTGGCAAATCTCAACAGTTGTTTGAGCATTTTGGATTTGGTGCTGACAATATAGTGAAGATAGTCAAATCCTTGTTGGTATAGTATGTGTAGACCAAAAACAATCAAATTGGCAATAGTAGATATATGTGTTGTATCAATTAGGTATAATATTGTTGTAGTGTGATATCTCTAAATCACAACAAGCAAATCTATATTTTAATTGGTTATTTGTAATTGGAGTTGTATTTTTTATGAGCAAATTTTGGAGTGACAATTGTTGTGACTTGACAATCGAACAGCAACAGCAGCTAGATGTATCATTGGTATGTCTACCATATTTTTTGGATGGCAAACAGGTCCCTAGCAATATAGGGACTGGATTTGATGCCAATGACTTTTATACCAAGATGGAAAATGGTGCAAAATCTAGCACTTCGGCTCTCAATCCGCAAGAGTATACCGAAGCTTGGGAGCCTATATTGGCTAGTGGTGAGGATATACTGTATCTTGGATTTAGTCACTCTATGAGTGGGACATTCAGCAACATGAACATGGCGGTCAAAGAGTTGTTGCAAAAATACCCTGAACGCAAGATAACAACAATAGATACTCAACAAGTATCTCTAGGATTGGGTATACTATTGACATTGGTAGCAACCAAACGCAAGGAGGGGGCAGGGGATCAGGATATTGTAGATTTTGTGCAACAAATTGCCCCCAAATTTCGTACTTATGCTACAGTAGAAGATCTCAAATACCTCAAGCGAGGTGGTCGCATAAGTGGACTGACGGCTTTGGTAGGTGGGATGCTCAACATCAAGCCTATACTTAAGATGGTTGATGGCAAGTTGATAAGGATAGACAAAGTCAAAGGTCGCAAGTCTTCGCTTAAGGCACTTGTGCAATGTCTTGAGAGTGATTGTGTAGATATCAACTACCCTATAGGTATATCCTCAGCCAAGAGCGTTGATGATGCTGAGCAATTCAAGGCAGATATATTGGCTAAGTATCCACAAGCACAAGTCTTCAACCAGACAATAGGACCAGTAGTTGGTAGCCATGGTGGACCAGGTACTATAGCACTGTTTTTTGTGTCCAAATAATTGGTTGTGGTAGTTGGGTATGTTTTTGTTTAGACTAATTAGAGCTAGATACAATTTGTGTTGGTTGTTGGCATTGATGCTAGTGGCAATGTCTCTTGTAGGATGCAACCTATTTGTTGATAACACGCCCAAATATTTGACATCCAACAATGTTGTGTTTGGAGGGGGCATAAGGTTGGAGGTTGCGGTAGCGGGGGATAATGCTCAACAAGCTCTTGATGAGATCAATGAGGTAGCAATCCAAGTCAACAATTCAATTAGATTGGACGATGCCTACGACAGTCCACTCAAGGTCTTCAACAAGGGTGAGATGCCTAGTGAGTACGAGTATCATGTAGACATACACATATACAAGATGATGAGTGCAGTATTAGAGTACTATGATTTGGTGCAAGGGTACTTCAATCCTGCTGTATTGCCTATAGCCCGCTTGTGGAATGTAGACGTAGAAGGTATGGCCAAATATGGTTGGATTAGCCCTAGTCAACCAGATTATTTGCCTTTGAAAGAAGATGTTGACCAGGCCATAATTGAGTATGGATTGGATATACCGTTGACAGAATCTGTCAGACTGATAGATAGAGGGGGAGAGTATTATATGTCCAAGCTCAATCCCCAGCTTGAATTGGATCTTGGTGGTATTGGCAAGGGATACTTAGCGGACTTGTGTGGCGATATTGCCGCCAAACACAACCTGATATCAGCTAGCTTCAATATAAGTGGAGATATATATGTATATGGTCAACATCTCACGGGTGTACCTTGGCGTGTGCAAGTGCTAGATCCACGTCCACGCATGTCGCTGGTGGGTAGAGAGTTGATTGTTGCTACAGAGATTGCAGACATAGGGTTGGTAACATCCGGAGATTACCAAAGGTTTTATTTGTTCAATTATGATGGTACAGAGTTGGGCGACGAGAGTATCTTGGTACAACACATAATCAATCCACTGACAGGTATCCCGGCAGGGTTGTCCTTGTCTCAAGATCTAGTTCGTTGGGAAAACGAGGATATGGCAGTGTCGTCTGCTACTGTTGTGCACAGTTCGGCTATGATAGCAGAGATATTGTCCACTGCTATTGTGTCTGCTGGCTTTCAAAAAGGTGTTGAGATAGCTAGAGATTGGGTAGCTCATGAGACTACTAGTGTGGGAGTGTTTGTACTAGAGGATGATAGTCATGTGGTTACAAGTAGAGGGAGATATGCTATTGAGGGGGACTTTGAATTGTACAAATTAGATACTTACAATGGATACAAGAGATACAATAAGTACAACTAAATTGTTGAGTTTGATTTTGGCTATCAATCAAAAATGAATCAATCAAAAATGAATCAATCAAAAATTGAAACAATCAAAAATTCTCACCCCATCAAGTTGTGGGATAGTGTGGTTATAGTACTTGTTGTGGTGTTTTGCTTTGTTGCTATTTGGAGCTTGTTTGGAGCTAAGGGCAAAAGTGTGCAAGTATGGCAACAAGGTAGACATGTGCACACCCTAGATCTTGAACATTATCATCAATTGCAATTGGAAGTGTTGTTGGGGCATATGACTATAATTGTTGAGAATGGACAAGTGTACATATCTCATGTGGATTGTCCTGACCAAATATGTTTGCGAATGGGTAGCAAAGATAGAGTCAATCAATCTATAGTATGTAGTCCCAACAATGTGTATTTGCGAATTGTAGGTGAGAGTGACATACATTTGTAATCACTCTACAACGCAATCACTCTTTGTTATACTTTGCAAGTCTGCATCTAAAAAATGGGTGTGTGACTTTGAATAGTATGAGACCAAATCTTTTGTTTGTTAACTATAACGATGCGAGTAGGCTCAACAAATTATACTAAACGTACATGTCGTATTGCTATATTTGTGGCTTTGGCATTGATAATCTTCATGATAGAGAGCCTTATACCGCCTGTATTTGCATTTGCACCCGGTGCCAAATTGGGACTTGCTAATGTGATTAGCCTGTGTGCCCTTGTATTGTTAGGGGTTGTAGATAGCTATATTGTAGTAATTGTGAGATGCCTATTGGCAGTCTTGATAGTAGGCAATCCAACATCACTAATATATAGTTTGCCATCAAGCACATTGGCTCTCACCACTATGGTGTTGTTGTATACATTTGTTTTTCCTCATATTAGTATAATGAGTATTAGTTTTGTGTCAGCTATTGTCTTCAATATTGTACAGTTGATCGTGGCAAGTTGGGTAGTTGGCAATATCTTTGTGTTGTTGCTGTTGCCATTAATGTTCTTGGCTAGTGCTGGAGCGGGGGTATTTGTAGGATTGGTGTCATACTATACAATCAAGCATATCCCAATACAAGTGTTGCTGTAGATTGAGTTGATATGAGCAAATATTGTTGTTGCTTGTCCAATTTGTGGCAACTTTGAGATCACAAAGTTCGTTAGTATTGTATGTGGCAATTCAAGTGGACTTTGTTGTGTGTCGCAATTGTATAGACACATATTGGGCAAATTTGGCTTTGCAAAAATTTACAAAAAACAATCAATGTGTTTTGCTTGTCATTTGTGTTAAAATTCTGTATACTATAGGTGTAGAATGAGTGTACTAGATGTGTATGAATATTGCGTTGTTCACCCTTGCTTCTGGTACAACAACTTGTATATTTGAATTAGATTTAGGTTGATATTATTGTGAGAGCGTTAGGAGAGAAAGTGTGTAATGGACAATAGTGCAGCAAAGAGAGAAAAGATACTAGTGGTTGATGATGATGTCAATATTTGCCAGCTTTATCCACTGTACTTCAAAAAAGAAAATTATGACACAGTAATATGTCACAATGGCAATGACGCTCTCAAACATATCAAAGAAGAGACATTTAGTGTTGTATTGCTAGATGTCATGATGCCCGACTTGGATGGTATGGAGACTCTAGCTCGTGTTAGACAGATTAACAAGCAATTGCCTGTAATATTGGTATCTGCCAAATCAGAAAAGGTAGATATTATAGGTGGATTGGAGCTTGGTGCGGATGACTATATTGTCAAGCCTTTTGAAATGCAAGAGGTTATTAGTCGTATCAAGGCTATACTGCGTAGATCTCAGGCAAATATAGTAGAGCCTGAATCTCAAGATGTTTCCATTGGCAACTTGTTTGTAAGTATCAACAATTATATCGTCAAAGTGTCAGGCAAACGTATAGAGATGCCACCTAAGGAGATAGAGTTGTTGTATCACTTTGTCACTCACCCTATGTATGTTTTTAGTAGAGAAAAATTGCTAGAAAAAGTTTGGGAAGTAGGTTATGATGGAGATACCAGGACTGTAGATGTACACATCAAACGTATTAGAGAGAAGGTGGGATCGGGCGAGAATTGGAGATTTGTCACCGTATGGGGCAAGGGGTACAAGTTTGAAGTAGACTAATCAGCATAGATTTGACTGATGTATTGCAATCAATTTGAGCTTGTTGTATACAAAGTATTAAAAAGAATGTCGTCGTTTTGACATTCTTTTTTTGTTATAATTGATTAACCCTAATAATTGTTGATATGCCAATTTGAACACAAAAAATTTATTATATAACGTATCAAAAAAAGTACAAGAGATGCCTATTCTTAAGAAGTTGTAGATGCTATTGTCTAGATATGTTAGGGTGCTATATCTCCAAATAGTAGCGAAAATTTGAGCAAAATAGTTGACAATATAGTGATTTGTATAGTATTATTAGCATTATGCTTTGTGGCAACCTTAGAGGGTCTCCCGATGCAATAGACGATTGTATTTGGATTGCTTGTACTAGAGGCAGGAGCATGTTTGTGTGATATATTGCACAGACGGTGTAGCTCTCTACATGGGAGTGTATTGAAAAGAGGAAGGTATAACAAATGCAACCACAACAAAAAACATTTATGGCTAATGCTAGCAATATAGTTCAGGAGTGGCATATAGTTGATGCTACTAATATGCCATTGGGTAGACTAGCTAGTCAAGTAGCTAATATACTCAAAGGCAAACACAAACCCACATATACACCACATGTAGATTGTGGTGACTTTGTTGTAATTGTCAATACAGACAAAGTGATACTAACAGGCAGAAAATTGGATCAAAAAATCAAATTTAGCCATAGCCAGTATATGGGTGGTGCCAAATACAAATTGTATCGCAAGTACATGGCAGACTCTAGTGACGATGCTGTATACGAAGCTATACAAGGTATGTTGCCTAAGACTCGTCTTGGTCGCAAACAACTTAAGAAGCTGAGATGTTACAAGGATGCCAATCACAATCATCAAGCTCAACAGCCCAAAGTGTTTGAATTGGTTAAGAAGAATATATAATTACAACAATCATGGAGTTAATACAACATAATGGCAGTCAAAAAAACAGCAAAAAGAATACAATTTTGGGGCACGGGACGTCGCAAGTCAGCGGTAGCTAGAGTTAGATTGTTGCCTGGCAATGGAGATATAACTATCAACAAACGTAGTATGGATGACTATTTTGGGTTGGATACGCTTAAGTTGATAGTCAACCAGCCATTGATTGCCACCAATAGTAGAGACAAATACGATATCATTGTCAATGTCAATGGTGGTGGTATAACTGGACAAGCAGGGGCTATTAGGCATGGTATTGCTAGAGCATTGGTTGTGGCAGATCCCATGAACAAGCCAGTAGTCAAACAAGCGGGCTTCTTGACTAGAGATTCTCGTATGAAAGAACGCAAAAAATATGGTCTCAAAAAAGCCCGCAAAGCATCTCAATTTAGCAAAAGATAATATTGTTGGTACGCCCAAATATATGCTTAATGCATTTGTTGTATACTATGTTATGTGCAATACAGTATACAGCACCAATACTGATTAGGTTCTGTAATATATGATTGTAGTAGAAGAATACGGCAAATTACCAACAGGTCAAGTTGCATCATTGTACACAATAGTCAACAAACACGGCAACAAGTTGAGTTTGACTAATTGGGGTAGTCGTATAGTATTGCTGTCTATCAAGGACAAAATTGGCGATTATCGTGATGTTGTGTTGGGATATGATAATTTGGATGGTTATCTTCAAGACAAACACTATATGGGAGCATTGCTTGGTATCAATGTTGGCAAAAGTGTGGTCAAGAGAACATTGCATGATGGCATTCAGGTGTTTGTAAGTGATGATATTGACACTTTCAAACACGCTGACACTGTATCACTTGACAATGTATTGTGGGATTGTGTAGTCTCAGGACAAGAGAATCAAGAGAGTATAACAATGCAACACAAGATGAATTTGCCACTAGGTACTCTCTTGATATCCATAAGCTACAGTTGGAGCGAGGACAATCAGCTGACAATTGTAGATAGGGCTAGTTCTACGTACAATTGTGAAGTCAACTTTGTACAACAGGCTTTTTTTAATCTCAATGGTCAAGGTACCATTGAGGGGCATACTGCTCTAGTCAATGCAGATTACGTGTCAAGTACTGACGGTGGGTGGACGCCTACAGAGTTTGTACCTACTCAAGGTCGTATTGATCTCAAAAAGCCTAAATCTCTCAAAAATTTGTCTTCGGCCAAACACAAACTGATCAAGTATTCTGACGGCTTAGACTTGTGCTATCAGCTAAATGTGGGCAACAATGTATTGGCTGACAGCTTGCATTATGTAGGGCGTGTTAGAGCTAAGCAATCGGCTATCAAGTTGGAGATACATACTACCAAGTCTCATTTGTACTTTTATACTGCTAATAGGTTTGATAGAGTGCCTGGCAAGAGGCAACCTATTGTGAGTTATACACAACCAGACAACAATTTTGACAATGTCAATAGCAAGAAAGATGGTGTGTACAACAAGCATAGTGGATTTTGCATATCACCTATTACTGTTGACAATGTTGTATTGGCTAACAAACCTTATGTAAACAAGACAGTGTATAAGTTGATAGTGCGTTGACAATACAGTCATACAAGTTGTTGTGTTGACAATACAGTCATACAAGTTGTTGCGTTGACAATACAGTCATACAAGTTGTTGTGTTGACAATACAGTCATACAAGTTGTTGTGTTGACAATACAGTCATACAAGTTGTTGTGTTGACAATACAGTCATACAAGTTGTTGTGTTGACAATACAGTCATACAAGTTGTTGCGTTGATTTTGCTAGACTATATAGCTTGTATTTGGTTGTAGTGCAATCAAATAAACAATCACATATTTTGACATATGTGGTTGTTTTTTGCAACTTTTATACATGTTGACAAACCTGTACCAACATCTATTGTTAATATATTATACTTAATTATGTTATAATTTGTACATAATGTATATACTTATAGTATGTGAGATGTTTATGTCAAGATTTGTCTTGTTGTCAAGCTATTGATATCTAATTGCCCCAAACAACAAGTTCTCCCTGTCTCTTTGATGTGATATGCACGTCTTGGATTGAAGTCCAAATTGTAGTAGGTATAATGTGTCCAAATCAAACAATGCAAAATCTATAATTATATCAGTATCCATGATAATTGTCTTTTTGGTTGTGGGTATTGTAGGTGGATTGGTTGTAGGTAGTGGATCTGATCACGAGTCTGATAGATCCCTCAATCTAGCTCTAGCTACTCCGACTAATATATATATAGACTCCAAAAGTGGGTGGTTGTCTTGGAGTAGTGTACAAGATGCTCAAGGATACAAGGTTGTGATAGACTTAGGCAATATTTATGGCGATACTGATAGGGAGTATAGTGTAGATGAGGTCAAGTGGAATATTGCATCAATGATAGGGGCAGTGCAAGGACAGACTTATAGTTTGCGTGTGCAAGCTATAAGTGGCAAGGACGGTATATCCAATAGCGGATTGAGTGAAGTGGCAGTGTACACTGTGCCAACCGAAGGCAATGGCGGTGGAGGCGAAACCTTGCCTCCTACCAAATCCCCATTGACTAGACCAACTCTAACACTAGACAAAATCAACAAAAAGATATCATGGCAACATATCCCAAACACATATCAATATATATTGGAGCAATCCAAGACATCAATATCAGGCAATCAATCTAGCGTAGACACCACTCATAATATATCCAATACTGTGACAAGTTGGGACATAGATGACGACAATGATACTATGTTTGTCTTTAGTCTGAGAGCCAAAGCAGATCCTGATAGCTCGGTGTACAGTGATAGTGAATGGTCAGCTGCTGTAGTTTATACTCCTGACAACACACCTGTGCCAGAGTTGCCTCAACTGGCAACACCTATTGTAAGTCTTCAGGGTACTAATGTTGCGTGGCTCGCTGTGCAAGATGCTATATCATATCAGATAGAGATTGATAGCATTAGGCATAATGTTGATAGCAATACCTATACCTATAGTTTGAGCAATCTCACGACGGATAGCTCTATAAGAGTAAGAGCTGTTGCTAACAACGTCACTCATATTAGTAGTGAATGGTCCAATACAGTCATGTATTCGCCGCAAGTACCACAATTGTCTACACCGCTAATACAATTGTCAAGTAGTACAGTATCATGGAGTGCTATATCTAATGCCGAATCATACACGATAGATATAAATGGTAGTATGGCTAATATAGGCAATGTTACACAATGTAGTTTGGGCAATCTGCCCACTGGTACCTATCAAGTGCGTGTCAAAGCTACTGCAAGTGGGTACAAAGATAGCCAATGGTCCAATATATTGACATATTCACCACAAGCACCTTCATTGACTGCACCTACAATATCTGTACTATCGGGTATATTGAGATGGAGTGCAGTGCCCAATGCTACAGCGTATACTCTAGATATAGATGGAGTCGCAAATAATATTGGAAGTGCTACACAGTATGCTCTAGACAAGTTGACCGACAACAAGACTTATGTGCTCCGACTCAAAGCTACTGCAAGCGGATACAAAGATAGTCAATGGTCCAATATTGTCAACTATCTACCAGGTGGCGGTGTAATATCTGGTGACACTTCGCCTGACGCTGTGGAGAGTAGGATAGGACAATTTGTATCCAAACAACAGTGGGATACGCTCTTCCCCTGGCGTTGGGGTATGGCAAATTGGCGTAGTGATACAGCGACAGGTGGCTATTATAGACAGGATACTATACAAAATGCCCCTGACTTCTTTAGTTATGACAACTTTGTCAAAGCAGCTCGTATAGCAGCATCTGTAATATACATTGTTGAGATGCGTGAGAATGGTCCAGGTGACTTGGCAGGATACGAAGATGCTCGCAGATATGCCGTAATAGACAAGACCACAGGCATAGAGACTGAGATAGTTAGAGGTCCGGATTTTGACGCAAGTTGGAACACTAGCAAGCCAGTATATAGGCGAGAGATAGATTATGGTAGGTTTTTGTTAGATGGAAGTGACAATGACAAGAAGAGAGAACTAGCAGCGTTCTTTGCACACTCTAGTCATGAGACGGGTGGCAAAAATTGGGGTGCAGCCGAAGAGACTACAGGACTATATTGGAATGAAGAGGTAGGGTATATAGGTGCTCAGACTCCAGGAGCTCCAAACTATCAGGGGGACAATTTTGCTCCCGGATATGTTAAGTATGAGGACAAGACATTCCCGCCTACGCCTGGCAAGAGTTATCATGGACGTGGACCATTTCAGTTGTCATGGAACTACAATTATGGACCATTTAGTGCATTGTTCTTGGGTGATAGTAGTATATTATTGGACAATCCAGAGATGGTTACTCAGGACGGCTCATTGGCGTGGCTGACGGCGCTGTGGTTTTGGATGACGCCATCTTATCCTAAGGCTAGTATGCACGAAGTCATGACGGGCAACATTGACTGGATGCGTAAAGGGGACGATGCCAAGTATACGCCTGGATTTGGTTTGACCATAATAATCATTAATGGTGGATTAGAGGGCAACTTGACCGAAGCGGACGGACGCATACACAGTAGGATACTCTTCTATAGACATTATGCTGTGTATACTGGAGCAGACATAACTGGAGAGAAATTGGACACAGCGGGTATGTACGGTTGGACTTGATACTAATTGTAGTGTGTCAACTGTATAAGTAAATAGTAGGTAAAGCAATGTCAAATAGTATAAGACCACCACAACGCACATCAACTAACAGTAGACCGCCACAACGTGCTGGCAATGTTAGGGTATCAAGTTATGGGACAGGGACACGTCGTAGCCAACAGGTGCAGAACAACGGTGGCTTGTTGGGTATAGGCAAACTGGGGTGGGTAGTTACAATAGTGCTAAGTATAGTACTGCTTGTATTTGGATTGTTGCTTGGTATGGCTATGAGTGGTGGAGCTAGCAATACACAAGATGGTCAATTGTCTTTGGTTGCTCCCCAAAATATACAACGGGACGAATCAACTATATCGTGGGATAATGTCAATGGTGCCGACCAATATGTAGTATTTGTGTATACTTATGGACAAGAGAAGATAGGCAATCAATATATAGCCAAATCTAACAAGTACGATCTAACTGCAGCTTCGCTCAATAGTGGCGAGCTATATACTATACGTATCAAGTCAAGGTCAACCAAAGATGAGTATCAAGATTCTGGTTTTAGTGATGGGTATCTTTATAGACAAAGATAGATATAAGACTGATTGATTGTACGAGCAACCATTGACCATATATTGGTGATACCAATATATGGTCAATACAAGTTTATTGACTATGTGGTACATACTGTAGTACAATGTAGTTGGGATAAATTATAATTGACAAAATACAAATAAAAATTGGCTAATATTTGATACGTTGTGCATTGTAATCTTTGATTTGTTTGGGGAGCTTGAGTACTATGGAGTTGGGTGTTGTACCACCATCTGGTTTTGATATAGGTAGTTTGCATATTGGATTCTATGGTCTCATAATAGCAAGTGCTGCTCTGTTGGCTTTTTTTGTAGCTCAACGAATCGCCAAATATAGAGATATTGATCCAGATTTTGTTTGGTTGGTAGCCATAATTGTTATACCAGCTGGTATTATTGGGGCTAGATTTTTGCATGTAGTGCTCAATAGAGATGATTATACTCTTGAGTCTGCGGTAGCTTTTTGGCGTGGATTTGAGGGTTTGGCTATACAAGGTGCCATAATATTTGGTTTTACAAGCATAACGGTACTTTGCTTGGTCAAAAAAGTCAATTTTCTTAAGATGTTGGATGTAATCGCACCAGTATTGTTGATGGCTCAAGGTATTGGTAGGTGGGGCAATTACTTCAATCAAGAATTGTATGGCAAGCCAGTTGAGTTCAATTTTTGGCCTTTTAGCGTGTTTATAGAACGTACTGGACAGTATCACATAGGATTGTTTTTTGTAGAATTTGTACTCAATATAGTTGGATTCTTTGTGCTGATGACAATACTCAAGCGGTACAAGAACCCAGGTGTAGTTATAGCTGCTTATTTTATATGGTATGGTCTTACAAGATTTATATTGGAGCCCATGCGTGTGCCTGAGTTTTTTCCGCAGGGACGTATCAATGCATTCGTTGTGATTAGTGGCATCTTCATGATTGTGGGGGCACTCTTCTATATATATTTATTTTATATCAAGTTTAGGCAATCATCCAATACATCCAACAATGTGTTGAGCGGTGTAGTTGATATTGAGCCTAATGACACAATTGGTGACGGTCAATCAATGCAGGCAATTCAACCAAAAGTTGGGCAAATTGATGACAACAACATATCCTAAATTCATGAGGTCTTTGAAAGTATAACACACAACAACTGTATAACTTTGATCTAGATGCAATGTGTGTGCAATCTAGCAATATATAATACAAACAATGTCTAACAACAATAATATACAATCCACTACTTTTGTGGTGACGGGGATGTCTTGTGCTAGTTGTGTCAACACGGTACAAAAAGCAATAAAGGGTGTGGTAGGCGTCAATAGTGCTACGGTCAACTTGATTACCGAACGTGCTAGTGTACAGTGGGATAGTAATATCGTCAAGTATAATACTATTGTAGATACTGTACGCAGGGCAGGTTTTGGTGTGCAGGCACAATTGACTACTGTGCAAGCTAGCATAAGTGGACTATCTTGTGCTAGTTGTGTCAATCATGTAGAGAGTGCATTACGCAAATTGGACGGTGTGCATAGTGCGACCGTCAACCTAGTTACAACCCAGTCTACAATCAAGTATGACGCCAATATAGTATCTTGGGACAATATAGTACATGAGATAGTCAAGATAGGTTTTGGTATAGAGTTGATGCAAGACAATGCACAAGCTACCAATATAGAGACCATAACTATACGCAAATCACAAGAATTGAGAGTGTTGAAAAATAGATTTTTGTGGTCTATGTGCTTTGGGTTGCCACTGTTTGTATATGCTATGGTGCCTATGATGCTTGTACATTGGGGTGTAGATTTGGTTTGGTGGTTGTCGCCACATCATACACCTAGGGCTAGCATGTTGATCCAAACTATCTTAGCGATACCTGTGATTGTGGTCAACTTGGAGTTGTTTTACAATGGATTTGTCAAGCTATTGCGTGGTAGACCCAATATGGAGAGCCTAGTGGCTAAGGGTACTACAGTAGCTTTTTTGTATAGTTTTTGGTTGAGTATAGACAATTATTGGTTTGGCAAGCATCATATGCCATACTTTGAAGTAGCTACTACTATACTTACATTAGTGGCATTGGGCAAGTATTTTGAAGCTAAGATGAAAGGCAAGACGGGTAGTGCAATTGCGGCGCTGATGAGTTTGGCTCCCAGGACGGCGACAGTGTTGCGTAATGATTGCGAACAAGAGATAGATATAGATAGTGTTGTTGTTGGCGATGTGTTGATAGTCAAGCCAGGTGCCAAATTTGCAGTGGATGGTATTGTCACTAGTGGCAATACATATGTAGACGAGTCTATGTTGACAGGTGAGAGTATGCCTGTATCCAAACGTGTGGGGTCTACAATAATAGGTGCAAGTATCAACAAGAATGGGGCAGTGCAGTATAGGGCTACCAAAGTAGGCAAAGATACCACACTGTCTCAAATAGTCCAATTGGTAGAGAATGCACAGAATACAAAAGCTCCAATAGCTCGTCTTGCTGATGTTATATCTGGATATTTTACGCATGTTATTATAGCTATTGCATTGATAGCAAGCTTGCTGTGGTGGGGATGGGGGCAACAAGATTTTGGATTTGTGTCTAGTATCTTCATAGCAGTGTTGGTTGTTGCTTGTCCGTGTGCATTAGGTATCGCCACACCTACGAGTGTTATGGTAGGTACTGGCAAAGGGGCTCAACATGGTATACTAATCAAGAGCGGTGAGAGCCTAGAGATAGCACACAAAGTAGACACAGTAGTACTAGACAAGACAGGTACAGTGACGCAGGGGAGACCTGCTGTAGCAAGCATAACAACATTGTCTAAGTTTAGTGAGCTTGATATAGTTCGTCTTGTAGCATCAGTAGAGCAACAGTCCGAACATCCATTGGGACAAGCTATTGTAGAATATGCCAAGTCTAACAATATTCAATTGAGCCAAAGTAGTCAATTTGATTATGTTGCGGGCAAGGGTATAGTAGCCAAGCTCAATGCACACAAAGTTGTCGTTGGCAATGTCAAGTTGATGCAAGACAATAGTATAGTATTGGGCAATTCTAGCTATCAAGTTGAGGAGTTGTCTAGACAGGGCAACACAGTAATGTATGTAGCTATAGACGGTGTTTTGAGTGGGCTTGTAGCATTGGCAGATCCTATCAAGTCAACTAGTGCAGAGGCTATTGCTATGATGCAAGCCCAAAATATACAGGTGGTAATGTTGACTGGTGACAATATTGTTACGGCTAGATCTATAGCCCAACGAGTTAATATCAGTCAAGTGCAAGCGGGAATGTTGCCACAAGACAAATCTAGCTATATACAACAGTTGCAATCTCAAGGTAGGTGTGTAGCAATGGTGGGTGATGGTATCAATGACGCTATAGCACTGACGCAGGCGGATTTGGGTATTGCTATAGGCACAGGTACAGATATAGCTATTGAGTCATCACAGATTGTATTGATGCGAGGGGACTTGATAGGAGTTGTTGATGCACTCAATCTCAGTCGTGCAACTATACGCAACATCAAACAAAACTTGTTCTGGGCGTTGTGTTACAATATATTGGGTGTACCTATAGCGGCTGGATTGTTGTATATATGTGGTGGACCACTACTTGATCCTATGATTGCGGCATTAGCTATGGCTTGTAGTAGTATATCTGTGTTGCTCAATGTATTGCGTTTTAAGGCTAGTGGGATTAGAACTAGATATGTGGTACCAAAATCTAAGTCTAAGCTACCTTTGCTCACTGCTAGTACACCCAAGCTATAAATATAATGCCCAAAATTTTGTCCTATGTCAAAAAGTCTTCGTTGAGCAATCAGCTGGTTGCATAATGTTGTCTGTATTGCAATCAATTGGGTCTACTCAATCTTAGGATAAATTTTGTGAAATTACAAAAATTATTATCTATTTGGTTGACTTTTGGATATAAAAGTTGTATAATAATAGTATACAGGTTAGATGTCATGTTTTTGTCCGAGGCTATATGATTGGTCGTGTCTGCTCTTAGTCAAAACCCACATTCAACTCAGTCTTAACAAGGAGGGACACCCATGGCGTACGAGGATAAAAATCTTAAATGCAAAGATTGTGGCAAAGATTTTGTTTTTACAGCTGGCGAGCAAGAGTTCTATGCAGAAAAACAATTTACTAACGAACCACAAAGATGTACAGATTGCCGCAGAGCAAAAAAACAAATGAGAAATAACGGTGGATACAACAACCGTTATTAGACTAAGTAGTTGATTATTATTTGGATAACAACAATGGACAACCACCCTTGATTGAGAGAGGGTGGTTGTTTGTTTTGTGTAGTTGTAGTGATTTATTTAGAAAATTATGTAATCTAGATAGGTATATGGTTGTAATAATTTGTAAATATATGATATAATGATATTATGTTTTCTGTAAATATTTTTGTACCTGATTGTGAAGTTGCTCTTGAATTCTATCGTAATGTATTTGGAGCTGCTATATTGTATAAGAATTTTGGGGTAGAGTTGGGCTATAGATATGCCAAGTTTAGAATAGATAATGTAGATTTTGTGATATCAGATGAGAATGCAGAACATGGTAGTAGGTCGCCTGTATCGCTTGGTGGAGTGCCTATGTGCTTGCAACTAGAGTTGGATGACGTATTAGAGTGGGAGGTCACACCCACTAGTTGTACGCCTAGGTTGGTGAGCGGTGTGGACAAGTGTATGCACAAGATATTAGAGCTGGGTGGTGAGTTAGTGCCATCTACGGTGAATCAATCTACCGTTGTTGCTTCTGATGATGTTCATTTTTGCAAGATGCGAGATCCGTTTGGATTTGTGTGGTCTCTATGCCGCAAGCAAGCTCAACTAGAGGATAATTTTGACAAGTCTAATATAAATATCCGACAAATATAGCCCAAATAGCATGATATGGTGTATATTAATATATACTATTGAAGACGAATTGCTTACGCTGCACACAAAAATTTGGTATCCCTCAATACATCTCAACGAATATACGCAGACTACGACAATATAGGATTTGGGTAGAGGCTATAATCTTGTATTGTGTCAATTGACAATCTATGTAGAGTATGTAGTTGTTTGTTTGGTATAGACCGCAATCTATTGTTATGATAATATCAGCTATCAAAAATTATATTAGGCATGTTAGATTTGTCTTTTTGATAATGGGTGTGGTGTACTTTAGTGTCTTTGTGGCGATGTACGGCATGTATGTATATATTCAGCAATTGATAGTCACAGAGAGCGATACTATCGTTGGTGAGCTTGAGACTATAGTCAAAGATATATTGGCAACCACAAGTATTCAAGATATATTGGAGAATGGCTTTGGCATAATTGTACAGCAATTTTTGGACTTGTTGCGTAGCAAATTTGACGCCAATATTGGACAAGTTGTTGCAGTTGCTACATTGTATAGTACAATGATTGTATTTGCTTGTCAAGTGGGTGTGTATCTATGTAGATATAGTATTAGGCGAGATATAAGAGAGCATAAGACTGCCAACTTTGTTGTCGCTTTTTTGTTGCGATTGTTGCTCAATATGATATTTGCTGGATTGTTTGCTTATCTTATATACGAATTTTGGGTATCTACTATATTTTTGATAATTATATTTTTTGTATTAAGAGCAACATTTGATATGATAGAAGCCAAAGCATTGTATCTGCATGATTACAAATTGTTAGAAGTCCTGACTATCAAGAATATAATAGAGTGTGTCATTGCTTATTTTATGTTCTTTGTTATTACTGCGGCAATTATTGTACTATTGTGGTTGAATACTAATATTGTATTTGCACTGCTTGTGGGTATACCGTTTTTGTTATATTTGTTTGAAGTAGTTAGGTATACATCAGTAGAGCACCTAGTGACGAGTTAGGGGATCAGAGCAATTATTAATTGCTCTGATGTCGTGTTTAATGTTATAATATGAATTGTTGCTATCAATAGACGTAATGTAAGCGTACATAAAATAGGAGGTATTAATTAATGGCAATTGACAGAACCAAATTGGCAAGAGAGATATTGGAGACAGTGGGGGGGGCAGACAATGTAGCATCAGTGGCACATTGTGCCACCCGGCTTAGATTCGTACTCAAGGATGAATCTAAGGCCAATATAGATAGTACCAAAAAAGTATATGGTGTTATTACAGCTATTAGCAAAGGCGGACAGTATCAAGTAGTTATTGGCAATACAGTCAACGAAGTATACAAAGAGGTCGTCAAAGTAGGCAACATCACTGACACCAACAACTCAGGTGGTGTTACCAAGGCGGTACCACAAGGCAATATATTTGCAAGATTGGGCAATAGCTTGATTAGTACAATAGCGGGCGTCTTTCCTCCTATCTTGTCGCCCTTGATTGCTTGTGGTCTAATATTGGGTATTGTAGCTATCTTGAATGCGGCAAATGTTATAGAAGAAGGTTCGCATTTGGCAACTATATTGGGTGCTATATCGGGTAGTATCTTTTTTGGATTTCCGGTGTTGCTTGGCTTTAGTGCGGGGCGTAGATTTGGGGGCAATCCTTATCTTTGTGCTACTATTGGACTAGCCTTGATACATCCGGATCTAGCGGCAATAGCAGGCGAGAAGATCTCCATAGGGTCACTGGATATAGAGATACTTAGTTTTGCGAGTACGGTATTGCCTATAATATTGGCAGCATATTTATCAAGCAAGCTTGAGATCTTCTTGATGGCTCACGTGCATCAAGCTGTCAAGAACTTTGTTGTGCCGGCTATATGTCTTGCGTTGATTGTGCCTTTTAGTATCTTTGTGTTGGGACCTATCAATGTCTTTGTTGCCGATTTGCTTGCCAAAGGGTTTGAACTTACTCCAGATTGGTTACTTGGATTTCTTGTTGGTGGATTTTGGCAGGTACTTGTTATATTTGGGGTGCATTGGGGTATTGTGCCACTCGGTTGGAACAATATAACAGTTGAGGGCAAAGACCCTCTCAATCCATTGACGCACGTAGCGGCATTGAGTCAAACTGGCGTAGCCTTTGGTATCTTTCTCAAAATCAAGAACAACAAAAAAGAAAAAGCAGTTGTTGGAAGTATGATAGCAACAGGCTTGCTAGGCATAACAGAGCCTATCATATATGGGTGTACTCTAAGACGCAAGAAGCAATTCTTGATGGGTATGATTGGGGGTGCAGTAGGTGGTGTTGTGGCAGGTATGATGGGTGCAGTGTCGTACTCTCAAGGTGCGTACGGCTTTGCTGCTTTGCCCAATAGTGTGCCTACTGGGGAGTTTAAGAGTTGGTTGCCATTTTTTGGGTTGTTGGTTGGATTGTGTGTGTCATTTGGGGTAGCGGCCATACTTACTTTTATCACATACAAAGATGACACAATGCCCGAAGAAGACATGGCTACAGTTGCTGTAGCCGGCGTAATTGCACAAGATACACCGTCCCAAACAAACAATGTCGTAGCCAAACAAATACAGATATTTGATGACGCTAACGGCAACCAAATGCAAGCCTCTGTATTGTCTTCGCCTCTTATAGGTCAAAGCAAACCTTTGAGTGAGTGTAGTGACCCAGTATTTGCCGAGGGCATTATGGGCAAGGGTGTGGTTGTAACGCCTACTGTTGGCAAATTGTACGCTCCTTTTGATGCCGAAGTCACATTAGTCTTTGATACCAAACATGCAGTGGGTATCAAGGGAGACAATGGTGTAGAGATGCTAATTCATGTGGGTATAGATACGGTACAATTAGAGGGCAAACACTTTGTAGCTCATGTCAAAGTGGGTGACAAGGTACGCAAGGGAGATGTGTTGACAGAGTTTGATATAGAGGCAATCAAGAGTGCAGGTTATAGCCTAGAGACACCTGTCATTGTAACCAACTATACCGATTATGACAACTTTGGCACGCTTGCCAATGGACAAGTAACATTGGGTGATGCAATAATCAACTTGTAGAAGACACAATTAGTCCTGTAGATTGTTAGTTAATCTTTGATTGCTTAATTGTTAACAATATATAGTAGTCTACAATAGTTGACAACGCAAGAAGACACACTTTGTGTTGAAAAAATCATGCAAATATACTATACTAATTTAGTAAGATATAATTATTCGTAAGGGTGTGCAATAGTTGTTTGTCATACATCAATAAGCACGCTAGATATAAGATGTTGTTAAGATGTTGTGGAGTACACTTGTTTGTCAAAGTTTTACAACATGAGTATGTTGTGTTCAAATTGATTTTGATGCCTATATGGTGTATAATATTGGGGATAGTAGTGTGCTTGTATGGATAACATAAGGTTAGAGAACAATGAGTAATTTTAACAATCAATCAGGATTTAATCAGTCCAATAATATGCCAAACGCTCAGTCCTTTGATGCTTACTCTCAAGGACAGGGTTATGGTGCACCTATTAATCCTAATTTGCCAATGGATCCTAGGATGATGGGCAATGCTCCCAACTTTGGACCTAACAATATGGGGTACAATGGGTTTGGCAACACTAATGGTGGAGCTATGCACCCAGGTTTGCCCAATGGTATACCCAACAATGGAGCTAGACCGGGCAATGTTGGTCGTGGTGTACCTATGCCTCCTATGGGTGGTGGTTTTGGGGGGCAGGGCATGTTTGGACCTCAAGGGTTTGGCAACGGTCAGCCTCGCCATATGTACCCAGACGAACCTAAGATAGGATCGTCGTTGTATATGATTCTGGTTGGTATTATGGCAATACTAGGTCTAGTTGGAGCCTTTGTGGCGGGATACTTTATTGGTGTAAATGCCAACAAAAAGGCTAACAATAATAATGGTGCGACAACTACACCTGGTTTTGCTAGTGAGATGCATATAGAGACTATTGCAACGAGTACAAGGTCATTGCAAGATTGTCTACTAGATCTCAACATCAAATTGTAGTTGGACTCAATTAGCAATTGCATATGCTAGATACAAGGATTGTCAAGTTCTTGTATCTTTTTGATGTTATTTGTCCAATATTTGAGTTGCTATTGGTCAAATCTAACTATTGACAACAATCATTGGTAGTTTGGATTTGTTTTGGTTGATAGGCAAGTTTGGCATATAGTAGATACATAGTCTAATATTGATTGTGATTATTTTAGGATACTTTGGTGCGTAATAATTGACATAAGTACATAATTATGTTATACTATACATATAGTATAATTCAATTACTTGAGTTGTGTATTAGGTTGGGGAGGTTTTTTGATATGGTTTGCAACAATTGCAACAAAGACAATGAGCAAGGGAGTGTCTTTTGTACACAGTGTGGGTTTAGACTCAATTCGGAAGAGGTGGTTGCACAACCAATTACACCTGTAGTTGATGTTGTTGCTAAGCCTGCTACTACGTCCAACATGGTTAACGCAAGTAGCCTTACCAACCCAAGCGTCAATCAAATGTCCAATACAGTATTGTGTACCAAGTGCGGGGCAAGTAATGACAAAGGTACGCATTTTTGTACCAAGTGCGGGTTTACGCTCAATCAATTGCATGCTCAACAATCTGTCAATACAATGACAAATCCTAGCAACAATAGTCTTCCTTATCATATGCAAGCACCAACAGATCCCAACAAAGGCAAGGGGCTAGCTATTACGTCACTTGTTATGGGTATCTTGGCTTGTGTATGCGGTGGTTGGTTTATCTTTAGTGCACTTGCAATAATATTTGCTGCTTGCAGTGTCAAAAGCAATTACAAAGGTATGGCTATTGCGGGACTGATCTTGGGTATAGTTGGTATTGGAATAACAATATGGTGGATACAATATTATGTTGAAATACTAGGCAATCTCAGAGATACTAGCAGTGTGATTGCTAGACTTGTGAGATAAATACAATCAAAAGTAGTACAGAGTACACAATGCCTATTGGTGTTGTGTACTCTTTGCCTATATATCAGATATTGGAAGTATAGACATAATTTGACAATTAAGGAACTGGTTGACATTTGGTAACAATTGTGTTGATATTGTACACATTTGCACAAAGTTATCCACAATTGTGTATTGATTGGTAGCTAATTATAACAAAAATAAGATCAAAGTTGGGTGATCCAAATTTGGCTTGTCCACGTGTGCAAAATCCTATAATATTGACAAATTGGTCGTATTAATGTATAATATATAGTATAATGTCTAGTTATGATTTTAGAGTTGTGGAAGACAAGTGGCAAGGTATATGGGCAGACCAAAATCTATGGCATGTAGACAATAGTAGTACTAAGCCCAAGTATTATGCTCTTGTGGAGTTTCCCTATCCTAGTGGTGAGGGATTGCATGTAGGTCATATGCGTGCCTTTTGTGGACTTGAAGTGTTGTCTAGGATGAAGAGGCTACAAGGGTACGATGTGCTTTTTCCTATAGGGTGGGATGCTTTTGGGTTGCCTACTGAGAATTATGCCCTCAAGACCAAGCAACATCCTAGGTTGGTTACTGATCGCAATATTGCCAACTTTGTGAGACAAATCAAAGCTATCGGGTTTAGCTTTGATTATGATAGGCAGGTGGACACAACTAGCCCGGATTATTACAAGTGGACACAGTGGATATTTGTACAGATGTTTGAACGTGGGCTTGCGTACAAATCAACCACTGCCGTCAATTTTTGTGATTCTTGCAAGGTGGTGCTAGCCAACGAAGATTGTCAAGGTGGTAGATGTGATAGGTGTGACAACATAGTTGTGCAACGTGACAAGCAAGTGTGGTTTCTTAAGATACGAGAGTATGCTGACAAGTTGTTGCAAGGTCTCAACGATATAGACACTAGTGATCGCATTAAGCAACAACAAATCAATTGGATAGGCAAAAGTCAAGGGTTGCAATTGGCTTTTGACTTGATGGGCAACAGGTGTGATGTATACACTACTAGACCTGATACTGTATTTGGCGTTACTTATTGTGTACTAGCTCCTGAGCATCCTTTGGTTGATGCAATCAAGCACCGAGCTAGCAACACAATTGAGATAGACAAGTATACACAAGCATGCCGAACTAGATCTGAGTTTGAACGCATTAGTGGTATCAATGCTAAGACGGGCGTGTGTATGCAAGGTGTGCATGCTATCAATCCTATCACGCATCAATCAATACCGGTATTTGTGGCGGACTATGTAGTGATGTCTTATGGTACGGGTGCAATTATGGGAGTGCCTGCTCATGACAAGAGAGACTGGGATTTTGCTAAACTGTACGATATCAAGTGTCTTCAAGTAATCAGTGGTGATGTTGACCTGACCATACAACCGTTGACTGATATAGACAGTGGCACGCTAGTCAATTCGGGGTTTTTGGACGGTATGACTGTAGCGCAAGCCAAGCAGGCTGTTGTGGACTATGCCACCAAACACGGTTGTGGTCATGCAAAAATTGATTACAAACTCAAAGATTGGGCGTTCAATAGGCAACGCTATTGGGGCGAACCTATCCCGATTGTGTACTGCAGCAACTGTGGGCATGTAGCATTGCCAATAGATCAATTGCCTTTGACATTGCCATACATGGAGGATATACTTGCTCCTGAAGATGGACAGTCTCCGCTAGCTAGACTCAAAGATTGGTGCAACACTACTTGTCCCAAGTGTGGTGAGCACGCTGAGCGTGAGACAGATACTATGCCACAGTGGGCAGGTTCGTCTTGGTATTGGTTGAGATACATGTCACCGCAAGCTACCAATGCACTTGTAGATACAGAGGCATATGACAAGTGGGGTAGAGTAGATTGGTACAATGGTGGGATGGAACATGTTACGAGACATCTCATATACAGTAGATTTTACAACTTGTTCCTGCATGATATTGGAGTAGTCAAACATGCTGAGCCATATGCCAAGCGTACTGCTCAAGGGTTGATACTTGGCGAAGATGGCGAGAAGATGTCTAAGTCTAGGGGGAATGTAGTCAGTCCAGATACTATAGTACAACAATATGGTGCGGACGTTCTGAGATTGTATGTGCTTTTTATAGGTGATTACGAAAAGCCAGCCCCATGGTCCAATAGTAGCATAGCAGGGTGCGTAAGATTCGTCAATAGGGTGTATGCACTCAAAGACAAGTTAGATACGGGTAGCGTCAATATCAATGAGACAATAGCCAAAGTAGAGAGTGATATAGTCAATCTCAAGTACAATACGGCTATATCTCAGTTGATGACATTAGTCAACAATGCCTATCAGACGGGTATCAAACGATCTCAATACGCTGACTTGCTCAAGCTATTGTATCCCTATGCCCCGCATATTACCGAAGAGCTGTGGCAAGTATGTGGATACCAAGGACAGTTGAGCAAGTCTACTTGGCCCGTAGCCAATCATATAGAAGAGAATGTCAATACTATTGAGATGCCAATTCAGATCAATGGCAAAGTGCGTGCCAAAGTAACTGTAGAGATAGGCAGTACTCAAGCACAAGTCAAAAGACAAGTAATGCAAACTGTATTGGCTCAACAGTTGACAAGTATCAAAAAAGAAATTTTTGTCAAGGATAAGATATACAACTTTATTGTTTGATTGATGATGTGCAATAGTACAATTATTGATTGCTTGAAACAATTGTACACTATAGTATGCTAAGCAAGAGTTTTGGTTGTGTCTTGTGCTTGACGCAATAGAGTTGATATATTGTTGTTTGAGCTAATAATTGGGAGAAGAGTGACATGTTTTTGAAAGTCATAGAGTGGTTGGATAAGGATCGCAACACAATTGTACACAAGGTAGATTTTAGAGGGAATACTATCAACAAAGGTAGTATGTTGACTGTGCGTGATGGTCAAGTTGCTATATTTGCTGACAAGGGCAAGATGGCTGACGTCTTTTTGCCTGGTAGCTACAAGCTAGATACTAGTAGTATCCCGGTATTGACTAGACTACTGTCATGGAAGTACGCATTTGAAAAACCTTTTAAGAGTGATGTGTACTTTGTGCGAACTACACAGTTTGTAGATCTCAAGTGGGGCACGCCCAACCCTATCATAATCAAAGACAAGGACTATGGTCCTATACGTGTACGTGGATTTGGTGCTTTTAGCTTTAGGGTAGATGATGCATATGTGTTTATGCAAGAGTTGAGTGGTGCAGGCAGTACGTACAAGACTGACGATATATTGTCGTATTTGCGTAGCCTTATTGCTACAGACATAACCAAAGCTTTGGGCAAGTCTAATATACCTATCTTGGATATGGCAAGCAATATCGTAGAGATAGGCAATATAGTAGTCAAGGGCTTGCAACCTGACTTCAAGGCTATGGGCTTGCAACTAGTCAAGTTCAATGTAGAAAATTTTTCGCTCCCTGCAGAATTAGAAAAAATGCTAGACCGCAATGCTAGTATGAACATGATACGTGGCAATGTAGATGTTGTACAACAAATGGCAACAGCTGACGCCCTCAAAGATGCCGCCAAAAATCCAGGTATAGGCGGTGCGGGCATAGGTGCGGGTATGGGCGTAGGTATGGGTGTAGGCATGGGGCAACTATTTGCCAACAATTTTGGTCAAGCGTCCAAGCCCAACCAATCTCAACCATCTCATGCAAGCACTATGAGTTGTGCCAAGTGCAAGGCGGCTATCCACATTGACGCCAAGTTTTGTCACGTTTGTGGCAATCCTAATGCTATTGTATGTAGTAGATGCAATGCGTCATTGCCTAGCAATGCCAGATTTTGTCCTGAGTGTGGGGCGTCTACACAGTCAAAATGCAAGAGCTGTCAAGCCGAATTAGCCAATAATGCCAAATTCTGTCCCGAGTGTGGGGCTCAACAGTAGAAGTATACCAATCTAAAGAACAACGTAGGAGTTTGGTTTTATGGGATTGCTTACTTCGCTTATCAAAGCCAAAGCTATAGAGAAGAGTAGCCAAAATATATCAGATGCAATCAAGTCTAACAATCAGGTAGTTGTACACAATGTGCCTAATGTCTCGTCTATCAACATTGAATGCAGCAATTGCAAGGCGAGTATAGAGGCTAATGATAGATTTTGTCGCTTGTGGCAAATCCAATATTGTATCCTGTACCCAATGCTCTGCCAATATATCAAGTTGTGCCAATTTTTGTCCTAATTGTGGCACCACTGTCAACTAAGAGTATACTCTGAGATTGGCACGCAAGTGATTGGGTGACTATAGTATGCAAGATAACAATACAATTGAGTTGGATATGTTGCCTGACGACGAAGTCAATATAGCCAAGTGCGTAAGTTGTGGGGCGAGTATACACTTTGACCCCAATCTTCAGTTGCTCAAATGTGACTATTGTGGCACTGAGATCAACTTTGCCAAGTCACTATCTGTTGAGAATATCAGTATAGAAAATTTGGCAAAAAATCATGCCAAGTGGGATAAGGATGCCAATGCCTTCAAATGTGACAACTGTGGTGCAATTGAGGTGCTATACAAGACTGAGATAGCCAAGCCATGTAGTTATTGCAAGTCTACTAGCGTACTCAATATTGGGAGTGTATCAGGTGTCAAGCCTGATTCGGTACTGCCATTTGTGTTTGACAAAAAGGTAGCGGCTACCAAAGTAGAGAGTTGGGTTGGACGCAAGTTTTTTGTACCCAAGAAGTTCAAACGGAGTTTTGTACCCGAACAGTTGAGTGGAGTATACAATCCTGCATTTGTATTTGATAGCAATACATTTAGTAGTTATAGTGGCTCACTTGGCAAACATTATACTGTGACAGTGGGTAGCGGCAAGAATAGGCATACTGTCATACGCACTAGATGGTTTCGGGTCAGTGGTCCATACTATGATAGATACGACAACATAACTATACAAGCTAGCAACAATGTCAATAGTGTTTTGATGGATAAGTTGTCACCTTTTGGAGTAGAGCAAGCACACAATTACAATGACAATTATCTACATGGTTTTAGTGCCAATCACTATCATAGAGATGGATTGCAATGTTGGGATAGTGCTCAACGCATAATACACAAGGAGACCAGACGGCGACTAATACGATTTTTGCATACTAAGTACAATTTTGATGTAGTTGGTAGCAATTTTAGAATAGATACACAATGTTACAATATAGGATACAACTATGTGCTGTTGCCATTGTATATAGGTCACTGTAGATATCATTCCAAAGATTACAACTATTTTGTCAATGGGCACTCTGGCAAAATCGTGGGCAAATTGCCAATATCAATTGGCAAGATTATGTGGTTGGTGGGGCTTGGGGCAGCAGCATTGGGTGCTCTTGCACTGACTGCTATGTTGGTGTAGACTTGTACTGTGTGGTTGTATTGAGAAGACAACGAAACAACACAAATATTTGTTGACAACATATCATGATAGGTTGTTTTTGATTGGATTGTTCAAGTATAATAGTTGATTGTAGGCATTGCAGTAGAGCAATCGTACTGAGACTATGTACAAATATGAACGGTTGACATTAATTGTTTGAATGAGTATAATTATTGTCTACGAACTAATAATATATTTGGACTTGCTTGATACAATTGGTAAGTCTATCAAAAAGGACTTATTTGATGACAACTAAAGTCAATAGAAGATATATAGCAATTGTAATTGTATTTGCACTCCTTGTCCCACTAATTGCTCTAGTGGCAATAGCTTGCAACAACAATAGCAATGATTCTGGCACAATCAACATTGTAGCGATGAGAGGTCCAACTGGTATGGGTTTTGGGCAGTTCAACGAGCGTATCAAGCAAGGGCAACTTGAGGGATACAAGTTGGATATAGTAGGCACTCCTGACAATGTGACGTCCGAGTTGGTGTCAGGTAGAGCGGATATAGCGAGCTTGCCCTCCAATATGGCGCCATTGTTGGTCAACAATGGCAAAGTAGATCTCAAAATACTCTCTATCAATGTAGGCAATGTGATACATCTAATCAGCCGTACCAAAGAGGTGCCCAACCACCCTCTCCCTGAAGACATAACAAGCTTAGCGGACTTGAAAGGCAAGAAAGTCTCTATACATGGAGTGGGTAGCACCCCCGAAGCCGTACTCAAACACTTGTTGTCCAAACAAGGGCTGCAAGACAATGAGGTAGAGCTAGATGACCAAGGCACCCCCGAAGCAATAACCGCAGGTTTGTCAAGTGGCAATATAGACTATGCAATATTGCCGCAACCGGCAGTTAGTGCCAATTTGATACAAGGCAACGCTAAGAGTGTGCTTGACTTGGGTGATGTATGGAGAGACCACCACCCTGACAGTGGTATATATACAGGGGTGCTTGTAGCAAGGACGGCGTGGCTTGAGGGCAATGCTGACAAGTTGAATATGTTTATGCAAGAGTATCAAGCGTCTATAGACTATATGACAGATGCTAGCAATATAGACACAGCGGCTCAGTATGTAGTAGACTTGGATATATTAGGCAATGTCAATGTTGCTAAAGCGTCGTTGCCCTTGAGTGGACTTGTCCTAATCAAAGGTGAGGATATCAAGTCCAAACTAGTGCCATTCTACCAAATATTGCTAGAGACTACGCCAAATCTCATAGGCGGCGAGATGCCAAATGACAGTATCTACATGGTATAGCAAGAGAGCCAAGCTAATGACAATGGTATACAAAGCATGCACAATCGTCTTCTGGTTGATTGTATGGCAAATTGTATCATTGTGGATTGATAATATTGTAATAGTACCTAGTCCATTGAGTGTGTGGCTAGCTCTACTACAATTGTCAAAGACGCCATTGTTTTGGAATTCTGTATACAATTCTGCATACTATATCATAGTAGGATTTGGTATAGGGACGGCAGCAGGCGTAGTATTGGCTGTGTTAGCTTATAAGTTTTGGTTGATACGACAGTTGTTGTCACCTATTATTACAGTGTCTAGGGCAATACCTGTCGCAAGCTTTATCATCTTCTTGCTTGTTGTATTATCTAGCAAGCACAATCTCTCTAGTGTCGTGGCAATCATCATGGTACTGCCTATAGTATACTCCAATACACTACTTGGATTGGGCAATATAGACGATCAACTCAAAGAGATGGCACAGGTATTTGGGGTATCTACAGTCAAGAAGTATACTTATATCTATGCTTACAATCTTTTGCCATACATTAATACAGGTTGCCGTATTAGTGTAGGATTGGCATTCAAGTCAGGGGTAGCTGCCGAGTTGATAGGTGTAGTCAAAGACAGTATAGGCAATCAATTGCAACTATCCAAGTTGTATATAATGATGGATCATGTGATTGCGTGGACGGTAGTTGTAGTGGTAGTTAGTGTACTGTTTGAGTGTATTGTGGTCAATATGCTTAGACTTGTGGAAGACCGTTTGGCAAAATGAAAAATATTGCGTACTAATAGGACATTCAACCAAGATGATTCAGATAGACGGTGTAACCAAATCCTATGGCAACAATATAGTACTATCCAACTTTAATGCTCAGATTGACATAGGTACTACTTGCATAATGGGGCAATCTGGTAGTGGCAAAACTACCTTAGTCAATCTTGTATTGGGATTGATTGGTCCTGATAGCGGGACAATAAGCCTGCCTTCTGATGTTAGATATAGTTGCGTCTTCCAAGAAGATAGGTTGTTGTCTAGTATGACAGTACTCAAAAATATCTTGTTGGTGTATAGTTGTGATACTCAACTCAACCAAAATTGTCCAATATACAATACAACTCAATCTGCCGCTAGACATCAAGTACTCTCTCAAGCCAAATATATATTGGATCAATTGGGATTGCAAAGTGTACATGATAGCAAAGTTGCCACGTTGAGTGGTGGAATGAAGAGACGTGTAGCTATAGCAAGGGCATTGTTGATTGATGCTGATATATATGTGTTTGACGAGCCCTTTGACGGTCTAGATATAGATACTAGAGATAGAGTTGCACAGATTGTTAAGGATTATACCCAAGGCAAAGTGTGTTTGTTGATAACTCATAATGAGCATGATGCAACAGTACTATCAGCCAATATATTGACAATCCCCAAGATCAACTAGTACTACAAAATGTATTTGTAGTACATATCATATTAGCGACGCAATGACTTGCATCATTGCAATGGAGACAACAATCATATGAAGACAATGGCAGAGATTATGAGATACAATCCTATCTCAGAGATAGAAGATGCGGTCAAAGATCATAACAAAATAGTCATAATATCCACAGCTCCAGCGGTACGTGTCGCATTGGGCGAAATGTTTGGCAAACCTGCTGGAGCTTTTGTAGAGGGCAAGATGGTGTCAGCATTACGCAAGTTGGGTGCTGACTATGTGTTTGATATCAATTTTGGTGCTGATATGACCATCATGGAAGAAGCCGCTGAGTTGGTAGACCGAATCCAAAACGGTACAGGTGTATTGCCGCAATTCACCTCTTGTTGTCCTGGTTGGGTCAACTTTGTAGAAAAGTCTTATCCACAGATTATACCGCATCTGTCCACTGCCAAGTCCCCTATATGTATGCATGGTCCTACCGTCAAGACTTGGTTTGCACAACAGCACAATATAGACCCACGCAATATATGCAATGTGGTATTGACACCATGCACTATCAAGAAGTTTGAGATAGCTAGAGAGGAGATGAATGCCGCTGGTGTAGAGTATGGTGATCCAACTATGCGGGATATGGACCATTGCATAACTACCGTAGAGTTGGGCAATTGGCTCAAGCAACACAATATAGATTGGGATACTTTGCCTGAGAGTGACTTTGATGATCTTATGGGTAGTGGAGCGGGTGCTATATTTGGCAAGACGGGCGGGGTCATGGAAGCAGCAATAAGGACGTCATACTATATTGTCAATGGTACCAATCCTCAACCTGACTTTGTCAAAGCTACTCCTGTTAGAGGGTTTGATGGTATACGAGCTGCAGATATAGACCTTGGAGGTACTACAATCAAGGTTGCTGTGGCACATGGTCTCGCCAATGCTAAGATACTAGTAGAGCAAGCCATAGCGGGGACTAGTCCATATCACTTTGTAGAGATTATGACATGCAAGGGTGGGTGTATAGGTGGACCTGGTCAGCCACCTACAGATGATGAGGGACGCAAGGCACGCATAGCCGCATTGCAGAACAAAGATGACGGTATGACAGTACGCCACAGTCACGAAAATCCAAGCATCAAAGAGGCATACGCCAAAAAGTACAAACAGCCACTGAGTCACGAAGCACACAAAGTGCTACATACTACATTTGGCAATTATCCCAAAAAAGATCAATAAGTAACTAAGACAACCTGTTGAGATTGTTGTGGAACAATACATTTTCAACTTATAGGTACTAAGACATGGAGTCTATAGGATTGCCAAAGCATAGAATACTTGCCATTGTGAGTGTAGTGTTGTATTTCGTGTCCGTGCTGATGGTATTGCTTTTGATTGTTGTACATTATCAACTATCGGTTGCTCTTGCTACCCACGACATGACAATGGCTAATATGTATGCAGATATTGTCCTAGTATGTATAGCCTTGTATATATGCTTTGTTGTTGTATACTTTGAGGTGCTTAGACGTCGTAGATTGCCAAGCCGAAGTTGGAAGCAGATAATAGCGTCTACCTTGATTCTTCTTAATGGTTTTGTTGCATTTTGTGGACTTCTATTTTCTTTGGATGTTCCGTTGGACAAGCTGGATGGTTGGAGTCAATTTGTACAGAGTAGTTCTTGGTACCCTAAGGCATGGTTGTTGGATCTTAGTCTATTTATGCTTTATGGAAGTGCACTAATGTGTAGTGTTTGTATGGTTTTATGTGATAGACAACCAACCTAACGATACCAAACGGCACAAGTAGCAAGCAATGGCAAGATTACTTGCCTGTACCTTATATTCTATTGATTAGATATGTGGATATGGCTACCGCTAGTGTAGTTGTCAATAGAGTGGACTAGGACAAGACTTGATTGCTAATGATAGCAATGTGTGTCAAGGCAAGACATTAAGACTGGTGTAGTACAATCAACTCTACATCAGCCTTTGTTTTGTTGTGTTGTCACTAATATCAATCGTTGTCTTGATATAATGTATTATGGATACTCAATAGTTGCTTGATGGTATGATTTGAATATACAACCACTTATTCTGTCTGTAAAATTAGGGTCATTGTATACAATTTGTATATCTAGTAGATAAAGGTTTTTTGGGCTAATTGCGAGATCACTTTTGGTCAATGATTTGGCAGGGACATATGACAAGTATAACTCTTTGGTATGAGTACTGTGGAGAATAATAAAAAAATTTTTCTCAAGTATATTTACTGATGGACTGAGCTCATATATCTCATAACGGTGTCTTATATAGGCAAATAAAATATTTTCGGTTGGTGTATCGGGTGGAATAAACCCTTCATTTATGAGATACTCTATTGCCTCTTGTCTGTTTTGGGAGCTCTATCTCGTAAATAATCCTCTTGTATTCTTCTCTTAATATACCTATACAATTATTCATAAAATTCTTCATTTGCAGTCATATTTGTCTCCTTAGCATAGCTTGTGTTGATGATTGTTGGTGTGTTTGTTTGGGACAATTCGTGCTACCATGCTTACTTAAGCTTGATTTTGAGATAGCGATTTTTGGTTGCTATGCCCCCACGCAAATGCCGTTCGGCTAGATTTTTGGCTAATATCTTTTTGACTTTGGTGTGCAATTTGGGATCTATAGATTTGAGTCTATGAGATATGTCTTTGTGTACTGTGGATTTGCTTATGTCAAAGGCTATAGAAGCTTGTCTTACCGTGGATTTGTGCTGACATATGTATGTGGCTAAGTCTATAGCCCGTGTAGCTATGTGGCTATGTTGATAAGCCGTCTTGGGTATATTGTTGCAATTGGTCGAACTAGTATTGTTGTGCATAGTTTACCTCATGTGACAAGTCTACTTCAACTGTCATGAGCTATAAATATTGCACAACTCTCCCAAATATTACACAAAACGACAAAATATAATACAATTTGTGATGCTTAAGCATCAATATGGACAGTGTCCTGATTGAAAATGTCGTATGTTTTGGTTTGGTTGAAGATTGCTATTGAGATATTGCACCAAACAATACACTTGTACAGTACATTGACGTGGGTTAGGCGTCAATATCAGTTGGCTCAGTGTAATCCTCTTGGTTGTTGATATCATTGATGCTGCGTTGGAGCTTTTGCAATTGTTACTAACATCAAGATTGTCGTTGTGTTGACTATTGCTTTGGCATAAATCCATCTCATATCTGTTGTCTTCTCGTCTTGGTGGTATATAATTGTCTACAAAGGGTACTACTCTGGCTGTTTTGTTGTGGTGGATATGCATGTGGATTGCAATTGGGTGTCGCTCATGGTATCAATGATGTATTTGACAATTGTGTAATTGTTGTGTTAGAATATCGTTGGCTAAGCCTCTGTAGTTAAATGGATATAACGAGCCCCTCCTAAGGGCTAGTTCTGAGTTCGATTCTCGGTGGGGGTGCCACATAGTTGATTGTTGCTCGGCGTCTCGAGCAACTAAATGTAGTCAAAATTTGTAGGCAAGATTGTCGTCTTGCCTTGTTAGGGTGAATTGCAACATAGCTACAACAGTAATGTGTTGAGTAAGTGGGTATATTGGGGGAGAGTATGTTGTTGGATAGAGCAGGCAAGTTGGTCAAGACACTTGACTTTAGAGGGACTAAGATAGAGTTTTTGGACAAGATATCGGCTAAGGATCTGTTTTTGATTATTACAGCGGCACTAGAAGTGGTCAATACTAGGGAGCGATTCAAAGCTAATGAGCTAGTCCCTAAGAGTTGGGTCAACACGCCTTTTGAGCCATTGCTCAACGCTTGCCGAGATTGTGAGGGCAATCTTAGTGCAGATAGCCAAAAAGACGCTAAGAGACTCTTCGGGGTAATTATCAAGCAAGCTCTAATAATAACCCCTCTTTTGTTCAGACAGGCGGATTCTAGTGCTAGTTTTGAAGCCACATTGTACGTTAGAGAGTCTCTACTAGCATAGTGAGTTTATACTCAGGGTATCCAATCAAGTTGGCAATTGTCAACTGCTAGTATCCCAATATCATATCTTCGTCATATTCCATACTACCATGTTGTCTACCTTTGTTGAGTCGTGAAATACCGCTAGTCATAGATTTGGCTATCAGTATTTGTTTGGCGTCAGATTTGGATAGTACTACGCTAGGGGTGGGGTGTATCTGTACTGATTTGGCTGAGGACTTGCATTTGGGACATTCTTCGCTATCTTGAGTTCTGATGCTACTGCAAGTAGGACAAGCAAACATGGCTTTGATTTGTTTTTGCTGTGTAGATTTCATTTTGTGTAGTCTCCAATAATCATATCAAGTAGGTATGTTGACAATATAACTTTGAATATGTACACAATTTGTACATATTTATACAATATATATTAATACATTGTACTTAATTTGGCAACTTTTATTTTGACAATATTTATTGGTAATTGTTTCCACTAAATATTTTTATTTTTGATTAGCGGTATATAGTCGCTAATTAGTCAAAAAAGGCTTGTACATAGTAGTATGCTTGTGGTATAATTGTCTCATGTTAGACAAGACATATGGCGTGGATACAATGGTGTTGCTAGATGCATCCAACAGGTATTTTTATAGCAATATTGCGACGAGTTATGGAGCAGTTGTGCTCAATGATAATCAAAAATATTTGATTACAGATGTTAGGTATGCCGAATATGCTAAGCAAAACTCAGGTGAGTTCAAGGTTGTTGTGCTGCAACAAGGGCAGGATTTGTTCAAGACTTTGGCAGAGATAGCTGTATCATTGGACTCTAAGTCGGTAGGATATGAGTACAAAACTATACTCAAGTCTAGTTTTGACAAGCTTGCAAGCACTATCAAATGCAAGCTTGTACCTATTAGTAGTGCTCTAGACCAAGATATGGCTATCAAACGTGAGTACATGATAGCCAATATGCAACAAGCACAGAACATAGCAGAGAAGTCTCTAGACAAAGTTCGCAATATCATCAAGGTAGGTGTAACAGAACATGAGCTTGCTACTCAGTTGGCTTATGAGATGTCTAGTCTTGGAGCATCTGGACCTTCTTTTGATATCATTGTAGCATTTGGGGAGAATTCGGCATATCCACACCACAGTCCGACACAACGCAAACTCAAAAAGACTGATATAATACTCATAGATATGGGAGCAAAATATAATGGCTTTTGTAGTGATATGACTAGGACTTTTTGTATAGGTGATGTTGAACCAGAGTTGCAAAAGATACATTCGTTGGTGTTGCAATCTCAGGAGTATGCACTATCCAAGATAAAGGCAGGGTTGCGTTGCAATTATGTAGACAGTCTCAGTAGAGAGTATCTCAAAGCTAATGGATATGCTGACAAGTTTGTGCACTCGTTGGGACATGGTATTGGTGTGGTAGTGCATGAGTATCCTAGGATTTCTAGTTTGAGCGAAGATGTATTGCAATCAGACATGGTCATTACGGTAGAGCCTGGTGTATACATTAATGGGCTTGGGGGTGTGCGTATAGAAGATATGATATTGGTTCAAAAAGATGGTATATACAATTTTGCTAATTACAACAAATCATTGTATCTAAGTTGATCTATTATTGATACATACACACAGCATTGCAACAAAACAGTGCCACATTATGTGGCACTGTTTTGTGTATATAATTGTATTAGTTGAAGAGCAATGTACAAGGGTTACTACTGTCTAGCAAGGTGTGCAATCCAATCTAGGTTGATGAAGATGATTTGGATTTTTTTTTGAACATTAGTAGCATCATTGTCCCTACTGGTATACACAAGGCACCTACGATGATGTACATTGTAGTGTCTGTTAGCGGGCGAGGAGTTGCGTTGATGTTGTTGTTGGGACTTTCTGGTTGAACTGCTTCTATTATGTTGTTGGGTATTGGAGTGGATAGCATGTTGGATCCGAAGACAAAACCTCTTATGGGTTGATCGTCTACAATAGTGCGTATATAGTACCATATATTATCGCCGTTGAATGTACTACCCTCTATTGTCCCGTAATATGACAAATCTGTGTTGGTGCGAGTTATTTGGGATATTATGTTGTCGTCATGGCTGTGATCTGGGTTGATACGCAAGTTGACAGCACTAATATCTGGGTTGTGAATAACTAGCTTGCCCATTCCGTACTTGTTGGCTGGCTCAAAGTCTACCAATTGTATATCTTTGGCAGGCACAAACCCATCTATATCTAGATAGCTAGCAGGCACATATCCGTCTACCACATCACCTATTACAGCTACAAAGTAAGTAGCGGGTAGTGTGGTTATGGGTATATATTGAGAGTCAGAGTATTGATATAGGATAGTGTCCTGCAATATTTGTGCATATTGTGTATCGTTAGTATTTTTGGTATATCTATGAGGTGTTGATATTAGCGGAATCCACACACTACTCAAAGTTAGGTATACTATACTAATTAGTGCAAAATGTAAAATTTTCATAGAATCCTCATTGATTAGTACTTGTACAATAATCTAGTACAATTCTTGCCAAATAGTACAATAGATATACCGCCATACTTCCAATTAGATGTTTTTGAGTTTTGTCATTGGTAGCATATCTTATTTGATTGTCCAAACCAAAATCAATATATCAATTGTAAACTTGTCCAATCATACGGAGTTGAGTAATGAAGAATAACGAATCCAATCAATACATCAACGATATCAATTTGTTGTCACAGATAGCTAAGATAGACAACTTGATTAGTCAAAAGATGCAAGATGATAAGATATTATATTACAACACTGGTCAAAAGATACATCACAAACAGTTAGAATTTGCCAAGTCTCCATACCGCAATAGATGGGTGTTTGGTGGCAATCGTAGTGGCAAGACAGAGTGTGGTGCGGTAGAGTGCGTGTGGATGGCTAGAGGTATACATCCATATAGAGCCAACAAGCCTAGCGTGCATGGTTGGGTAGTGTCACTATCTAGTCAAGTCAGTAGAGATGTAGCTCAGTCCAAAATATTGAATTATCTCAATCCTGCTTGGATTAAGGACATTGTAATGAGTAGCGGTAGTAGTCACAATCCTAGCAATGGTGTTGTGGACTTTGTCACTGTGTATAGCGTATTGGGTGGCGTGTCTAAGATAGGCTTCAAGAGTTGTGAGATGGGTAGGGACAAGTTTGCTGGTACTAGCCTGGATTTTGTGTGGTTTGACGAAGAGCCACCCTATGATATATATCAAGAATGTCGCATGCGTGTATTGGACCGCAGCGGGGATATTTTTGGTACAATGACACCATTGCTGGGGTTGACGTGGGTGTACAACAACATATATCTCAATCCTCAACAAGATCCCAAAATATGGCATATTTTTATGGAGTGGGGGGACAATCCGTATCTTGACAAACAGGAGATAGACGCACTCACTGCGTCTATGACTCAACAAGAACTTGATAGTAGGCGGTATGGCAAATTTGTCAATAGTGGTGGAATGGTATATAGTGAGTTTGATAGCAATGTGCATGTGATAGATCCATTTGATGTACCCAAAGAGTGGTACAACAATTTGTCAATAGATCCAGGTCTCAACAATCCCTTGTCATGTCATTGGTATGCAGTGGACTATGATGACGTAGTGTATGTTATAGCTGAGCACTATCAAGCAGGCAAGGATATACAGTATCATGCTAATGCTATCAAGTCTATATCCCAAAGCTTGGATTGGCATACAGATTGGTCAGGACGAATTGTGGCATTGATAGATAGTGCTGCCAATCAACGCACTCTAGCATCTAGCAAGAGTGTGGCAGATTTGTTCTGGGATCACGGCATAGCAGTCAATACCAAAGTCAACAAAGACTTGTTTGCGGGTATCAATACAGTCAAGAGATATTTTGGCAACAGTGCTGGTAGACCACAGATCTATATTTTTAGGACTTGTGTCAATTTGATTAGAGAGATCAAGTCGTATTGGTGGGGCAATGGGGATACTCCTATCAAAAGAGATGACCATGCTCTAGACGAACTTAGATATTTTCTTATGTCTAGACCTCAATCTCCAAAAATCCCAACTACGAGCAATATTATATCAGCGTACAAAGACAAACTAATCAAGAAGAACAACAAGCACAATTGACAGCATGCTTTGTATAGCTATGTTGAGACTTGATTGATGATCAATAATTGTGGCATAAGTCAACAAAATTGACATTTTTTTGCAATTGAAGTAATATAGTTGTGGTGTAGTCAATTGTATATTGACTACATTTGTTGAGGAGTGTATGTGTGATGGATATTGTGCAAGCATTTGTGTTGGGATTGGTACAAGGATTGACAGAGTTTTTGCCTGTTAGCAGTAGTGGTCACTTGTTGCTTGCTCGCAATGTGATGGGCATCACTGGGGACTATATCTTATTTGATCTTATGCTACATTTGGGCACGCTTGCCGCTATTGCAATAACTATGCGTCAACACATATTGTCATTGCTACGACCACCTTTTGGACAAGCTATATTGATAGTCATTGCGTCTATACCCGCTGTTGTAGTAGGTTTTGCGTTGCGTGATGTGATAGGTGAGGTGTTTGGAGATGCTAGATATTTGACGTTCTTTTTTATGTTCACGGCTATTATGCTGTTGTTGTGTCAATGGCTGTCCAAAGTTGTTAGTACAACAACGAAGGATATCAATCTTAAGTCTGCCATATGTATGGGATTGGCTCAAGGTGTGGCAGTCTTCCCTGGCGTGTCTCGTAGTGGTAGTACTATATCTGGTGGTATAGCTAGTGGTGCTAGTAGACAGTCTGTCGCTATATTTAGTTTTTTGATGTCTATACCTATTATACTTGGTGGAGCAGTGGTAGAGAGCTTGGATACTAATGTATTTGAAAATATAACAATAGTCAATATAGTAGTAGGTGGTTTGGCTAGTTTTGTGAGTGGCATGCTTGCAATCCGCTTTATGTTGAGACTAATTGCCAAGGCAGACTTTAAGTGGTTTGGGTTGTATTTGGCTATACTAAGTATTGTTACTTTCTTTGTGTATTTTGTTTGATTGTATCCTAATCAAGGTTTGTATTTGTCCAAGCAAATGTAGCGGGTTGTCCGTTGGTATTTGACTCTACTCTAATATAGAAGGTATATTAATTGATAAGATGCGATTATCACACATTATTGCAACTATGTGTGATATTTGTTATATTTTGTTAAATAGTAAAACATTTACACTATACTTGATGGCGCTTGTGTGATATAATTGTTAGAGCTAATTCAATTAGATAAGTAGCAAGAAGGTTTTGTTATGTATAGGTTGCAAGAAAGTAGTATAAGTATATATGAGGCAATGCAGGCGATTGATAGTGGCAAGTATATTATCCCTGCGTTCCAAAGGCAATATGTCTGGAATTTTGACAAAATAGAAAAATTGTGGGATAGTATACTGGACAACTACCCAATATCTACATTTTTGTTGTGGCAATTAGATAGTAGCAACACTAGTACACAGACTTTCTTTTGTGACTTTCTCAAGGTGGTCAGATTTGACAAGACCAAAAAAGGCAGCTTGACCCACAACTATGATCTCAAAAAGATAGATCTAGATAGTACTGATGTTGCTATATTGGATGGACAGCAGAGATTGACTAGCATGTACCTTACATTGTTTGGACAATCTACAATAGCTAGTTCTAGTAGTGTTGATGATATATACCACTGTTGTATAGATCTTGACATATCTAGCATGCAGCTCAATGATGAAGAGGACGAATACAATAGCAAGTCTTACAATATAGAATTTTTGAGAGATATACACACTACATCATTCAAAATAAGTGATATAATGCATCCAGATTTTGCCAATCTTGAGCGAAGAGAGGGCAAGATATATAGCACGGTTGTGGAGATGTTTACTCAAGTTGTAGAGAGTGATACTGATGATCTTAGTATTGAGGACTTGTTGAGAGAGAAAGGTGCCTATGCCACAGATATACTCAACAAGTTATGTCAACAAATATACGACAACAAGTTGATTAGGTATACTCAACTCATAGATGCTGATGTAGACAAGGCTTTGGAAATTTTTATTAGATTCAATGCTGGGGGTGTTCAACTCAATAAGACAGACATAGTCAAGTCCATTATAGAGAGCTATTGGCCTATGGCAAGGTACCATTTTGCCAAACAAATAGTTGATATTGATCCTAAGTTGTTTAGCAATGAGTTGATTATAGATATGTCTTATGTGCTCTTCACAAGGACGTACAACACCAATATAGACAAGACACTTGTAGAAAATCTCAAAAACAACTGGGAAAATGTAGTCAATGTGTGCAAAGATCTGAGAACTCTATTGATAGACTTACGTATAGATCCTAGTAGATTTGGCAAAAAGAAGTACGCTGTGTTGTTGCCTATAGTATATTGCCTCTACAACAATTCGCAGTTCAAGTACAACAAAGTAGCTATTGTAGCTTATTTGACTAGGGTATTGTTCTTTGGTATTAGGATCAATCAAAGTGAGTTTAGAGAAAGAGTCAAGGCAAACAAATACAACATAACTGTGTCAATGCTCAATAGCACTACAGCTACTAATGTCAACGACGCTAAGGTGGAGATACTACTCAATAGCAGTATTAGTCAAGGTATCACCAAGGAAATATTGTATTATACTACTATCAACAATACGCAACCATTTGGCAAGTCACCAAATAGCAATCCACGAGTGGGATATGTGCATCACAAGAGCAAGTTTGAGGCTATACCCAATACTGTGCCACGTGGCAAATGGAGCTCATGGCGCAAAAATAGAGATCTATTGCCCAATCTGATTCTGCACACGCCTAATCAATATGACTATCGCAAGCAATCTTTTTGGCAACTTGTATCTAATATGGATACTGGGGAGCGAGAATCGTACTTGTTGCACAATTGTATACCATTGGATGCTAGTTTGAGTTTTGATGAGTTTGATGAGTTTTACAAAGCTCGAAAGGCTTTTTTGAAACGAAGAATAAGACAAGTATTGAATGGCAAGTTGGAGATGGATCTAAGTCAGGCAAGTCAAGGTGACGAGGACGAATTAGATATTGAGACTAATCAAGTAGAGTTTGATTGGTAGTCGCTTGGTTGGACATATCTAGTGCAATGTAGTAGTCACACATGGGTTGACTGTAGCATATCATGATTGAACGAGGGCAGTTGTTGATTATGAATGTGGCAGTTATTTTTGGTGGGATGTCTTGCGAGCACGACATAAGTATTATTACAGGTATGCAAGTGTTGCATACCTTGTTAGCCAAACACAATACTATACCTATCTATATAGATCAAGAGGGTGTATGGTGGACGGGCAAAAGATACTATGATATTGACAACTATCAAGACAAGTCTAGTTTGGGTGGACGCAAGGTGTATCTCAAGCCAGGGGATACCAATCTATATTACAAGAGATCAAAAGTCCAGTGCAATGTTGATATAGCAGTGTTGTGTTGTCATGGCGTCAACGGCGAAGATGGTACTCTACAAGGATTGTTACAGTTGTCTCATATCCCTTATAGTGGTAGTGGAGTATTGGCTAGTGCTATAGGTATGGACAAATCTAGGACCAAAGCTATCTTCAACAATTCAGGTTTGGCAATACTCCCTTACGTGACAGTTGATAGACAGTTGATTGAGCTTGGTCAAAGTCAAGTATTGCAACACATACAAGACCAATTGCAATACCCTCTCATAGTCAAGCCATGCAACTTGGGGAGTAGTATAGGTATTAGTGTAGCACATGATAGTACTCAACTGCTCAAGAGTATAGCTGTAGCTCTTGAGTGGGACAATAGCGTGATTGTGGAGCATGCCCTGGTAGATTTTGACGAGCTCAATTGTGCAGTATTGGGTGGCAAGGGATATGATATATTGTGCAGTGAGTTAGAACAACCCAAAGTCTCCAAAGATTATTTGACTTATGATGACAAATATCAATCAAGATCCAAGTGTAATAGTCGCAATATCCCAGCAAAGGTATCACAAGAAATAAAACAACAAGTACACAGTATGTCTAGAGTTGCATTTGAGAGTTTAGGGTGTAGCGGAGTCGCTAGGTGTGACTTTTTGCTCAAAGATGGTGTAGTGTACATCAACGAAATCAACACGATACCAGGATCTCTATCCAATTATTTGTTTGAATACAGTGGTATAAAATTTGGTACTTTGTTAGAAAAGTTGATATATGTAGCACAGGCTGAATTTGATAGTAGATACAGTATTAAGTATGCTTATGATAGCCAAGTTCTACATAATATAGCAAAGGTTAGCAAGAGTTAAGAGGATACAATACAACAGTTGGCTAATAGCGTGTTGCAACACGAGTGCAAATTGTCTGAATATATAGGGGATTTGGTGATTTGGTACTTGTGTCTAACAATGGGGTATTGTTGTAGACTGTGCTAGACTATAGAAGGTATGCAAGAGTACTAGAAGGTAGACAATGTGCAATTGAGATTAGAGATCTACACTGTTGGTATCAAATTGTTGTATGCAAATTGTCAAAATTGCCCTCTAACTGTTGACAAGCAATGTTGTGGTGTGATATTATATATGAGTACCAATCAATCATCGCGGGGTGGAGCAGTTGGTAGCTCGCAGGGCTCATAACCCTGAGGCCGGAGGTTCGAGTCCTTCTCCCGCAACCACTACCGATATTTCTGAACTTGGTTGGACTATGTTCAAAGATTGACAATACAGTGTATGACTGCGACAAATGTAGTTGTACACTGTATTGTTGTAGTACTATATTGTCAATTTAGTATTGATGAGTTGACCAAATTTGATACAAACTAAAGATAAAATATTGCTAAAAATATAATATTGTGATATAATATAATACATATGATGAGCAAAATTTGTGTGTTGACTAGTGGAGGAGATGCTCCTGGTATGAATGCTGCCATAAGGGCAGTAGTGAGGAGTTCGCTGCATTACAAGATAAAAGTTGTAGGGTCTGAGCGTGGTTATCAAGGCTTGATAGATGGTCACTTCAAAAAACTTGGATTCAAAGACGTTGCCAATATAATCCAGCAAGGTGGTACAATATTGCGATCAGCACGCAGTGAAGAATTTCGCACCCAACAAGGACAACAGATAGCTCTCAACAATCTTAGAGCAGAAGGTGTGCAAGGGGTTGTAGTTATTGGTGGAGACGGGTCTTTTATGGGGGCTAAGGTGTTGTCAGAGTTGGGTATGCCTACCATAGGTATACCCGGGACTATAGACAATGACTTGGCATATACAGACTATACTCTAGGATTTGATACTGCTTGCAATACTATTGTAGATGCCATAAACAAGTTGCGTGACACAATGGAATCTCACGAACGAGTAATAGTACTAGAAGTCATGGGACGTCACTGTGGCGATCTTGCGTTGTATGCAGGTGTAGCGGGTGGAGCCAAGGCTATATTGGTACCCGAAGTACCGTTAAAGCCCGAAGAGATAGTTAGCAAAATCAAAGAAAGGCAAACACGTGCCAATCGTAGTGGTGATGCCAATAGACGAAGCTTTCTTATGGTGGTTGCCGAAGGTGTAGCAGGTGGGGCTAATGGTGTCAAGGATATTATCAAGGCACATGGTGACTTTAGTGTGCGTACTGTAGTATTGGGGCATACCCAAAGGGGAGGTAGTCCTAGTACAGAGGATAGGTTGTTGGCTACCAAATTTGGTTGTCATGCAGTTGCATTGCTCAAGAGTGGTCAATCCAATCGTATTGTAGGTATCAAAGACAACAAAGTAATTGATATGGATATTAAAGAGGGATTGTCTCAAAACAAAGTATTTGATAGAGAGTTGTATGATATGTCATGTTTGATGGCAGGTGTATAGGGATCTAATAGATCTTTTGCTCCAAAGAGATTGACAATTGTACCATTTTTGTGTTAGTATCTATATATAGACTAGTATAGAGCGATCTAGACTTGTCTAATGTCAATTAAAGGAGAGGTACAGTTAGATGCCACATTATATTACAGAAGAATGCATCAAGTGTGGAGCTTGTGCTGAAGTATGTCCTGTCAATGCAATTAGCGAAGGTGATACAATGTATGTCATTGATCCAGATATTTGTATAGATTGCGGAGCATGCGAAGAAGTCTGCCCAACTGGAGCAATCAAGCATTAACAATAATTAGACGACTTTGAGTTGTAACATATATATTAGAAGTTATGCAAAGACACTCTCAACCAGATATTTTGGTTGAGAGTGTCTTTGGCAACTGAGTTAGTTGTGACTAACATTGCAATTGTCGTAGTGACAATGTTGCCAATTGTGTATATATTGCAATAAGTTGTTATTGCAATAATCTGAATTGTAATAAAATATACAAAAATAGTAGACAACTATACAATAGTGCTGTATGATCTCAACAAGCTTGCGGTAGGAGCAAGTGAGGAGTACATTATCCTAGTTGGACTAATTTGCTATACCCAAAGGAGAGGTATGTACAATTATAGACAAGCGACCGACACTTGTTACATTGATAATATGGTCAATGATATTTTTGGGCACGATCGCAATAGTGTATATGTACAAGTCCAAAGATAGCATGGTGGAGTGAGGGTTGTTGTGTGCATTGTTAGATAAAAATCTACCCAAGAGTTGTGTCAAAAGCAACCTATTATTAAGTATATAGGTTGCTTTTGGTATGCATAATTGGTATAATATGGATATGAGTGATGTCGCATACAATGAGATTGTACAGATAGATTATACAACTCAGGATATAGATCAACTGTTGCAACAGTATTTTGAATCCAAAGACAAGCCGTTGTTTTGGTTTTTGTGCAAATATCCTAGCGAATTGGCAGATTGGGCATATTTGCATTATGACAAGTTGAGCACTAGACATCAACTCAAATTTGGGAGATTGTTGTTGCACAATAGATATCACCCCAAAGTTGCTAGTCTTATAGTTAGGATACTGTATGACAATACTGATGAGTTGATTAGAGCGGCATTGACGCCCAAGCCTTGGACACTCAAGCACAAGAAGACTAACTATACATATATGTACAGTCATGACAGGCATATAAGCAACAAAGATGACGATAGGTTTGTGTTTGGGGTAGATGACGATTGGGTTGTGCAGAGTGGAGCGTATACTTCGGGATTGGGCTATACCAAAAAGACTTGGCGCAAACAGTACAAGCTATGTTGTAGAGAGTTCAACAAACGGATCAATCATTATTTTAAGATGATGATTAGGGGAGAATATATAGAGTATGCTCAGTTTGAGACCAATCTACGAGATGGATTTTTTGGATTGATTGCGTGTAGTCTGGTTTTTGGAGTGTATCAGGACGATAGATTGTTGGATCTTGTCGTTGTACACCAAGGACAAATACAAGATATACAAAATACACCATACGATACAACTAGATTGTTAGACAAAGTTATAGCAATCTTACATCCATTGGCGTTGCCGCCCAAACATGAATTTTTGAGATATATGGACTTTGTGCAACCATTTGCACAGCTCAAGCGGTCTGTATACAAGGTGAGTTATGCAGATAAGTCGCTTAGCAATGTATCCAAGTATATAGGCACTATGATAGGCAAGACCACAATGCGGCAACTAGCTAGAGGTATCGTCCAGTTGCGGTATGTAAATGATAGCATATATGCTAGATTTGATGATACTATAGTTAGGTACAAGTATAGCAATATGGACGATGAGGGTACATTGACATTGGATAAAATAATCTTCTACAAGTCTTGTGATATGGTTTATATGGGATTGATGCCTTTGTTTGACAAGTCTAAGTCATGCGATATATCTCAAGTACATCCCCAGATCTTCTCTGAGATGATACGCATAGTTGCGGGAGATGTCCAATAGTTGCTCCTAATAACAAAGGATGAACTCAAATCTAGTAGCACATTTGATATACAACAGATACTCATTTTGGTTTGAGTATCTGGTTGTTGACGTGTAGTGATGCTTTTGGTATAAATTGTATTGGCTTGACAAATACTCTTAGTAACTAAGTATATTAGTTGGATAGACATTGTACAATCTAAGATTGTATCTACCTACAACTCATATACAATATTAATACTTGGAGTAGTAATACAAAGATGAACAAGTTAAAAGTCGTATTTGCAGGAGCTATCTCACTCTTGATAGTTGCTAGCATGGCATTTGGTAGTGTTAGTCTATCTTTTGCAAAGTCCAAATCACAATTGCCCCAAGACTTGGCTAAAAATGCCAAGTCCGCCGTATTGGTAGACTATGATACTGGTACCGTTGTGTTTGACAAGAACCCCGATGACAGGTACCCTATAGCTAGTATGGTCAAGATAATGACCTTGTTGTTGGTGTGTCAAGATATACAAGATGGTTTGTTGACTGTCAATACGGATGTGGCAATCAGTGAAAATGCGGCTAGTATGGGTGGTAGTCAAGCATTTTTGGATGCCAATACTCAATACAAAGCGGGTGAGCTTGTCAAAAGTATAGTGGTAGCCTCTGCCAACGACTCTTGCGTAGCATTGGCAGAGCATTTGTCTGGCGCTGTGGAGAGTTTTGTATCTCGTATGAATGCCAAAGCCGGCGAATTGGGCATGAACAATACCAACTTTGTCAATTGTACAGGTTTGCCAGCTCCCAATGGATATAGTTCGGCTAAGGACGTCAGTACAATGATGAGAGCGTTACTCAGACATCAATTGTTCTATCAATATGCTAGTGTTTGGACTTTTGACTTTGCTCACAATAGCGGTAGGACTACCACATTGACCAATACCAACAAGTTGATCAATGCCTACAATGGATGTGACGGTGGCAAGACAGGATTTACGCAAGAGGCCAAATACTGCCTAGCGGCCACTGCCAAACGTGGCAATACCAGATTGATCTCTGTAGTGATAGGTGAAAATGACAGCAAAGTACGCAACTTTGAAGTATCTAGTTTGCTCAACTATGGATTTGGCAATTATGAGACTAGACAGTTGGTATTTAGAGAGCAACCTATACAGGATATAGTTGTCAATAGAGCTAGACAACCTCTTCTTCCAGTTGCAGCCAAAGATGACTACTTTTGTTTTGGCAAGAAGACCGCTAGAACCAACACAACATACCAAGTCAATATAGAGGTAGATAGAGCACCTATATCCAAAGGTCAAAAGGTGGGTACACTCAATATTGTGCAAGATGGCAATGTGTGTGCCAAGCTTGACTTGATAGCTACCAAGGACATCTCACAAGTAGAATTTGTAGATATATTGTTGCAAGTTGCTGCAGAGTGGTAGCCCAATAGACCCAATCGGTCTTAGACAAAAGACAAACAAACATCACAATTTGTGATGTTTGTTTGTCTTTTGTGCATATTCGCTTGACATATATATATATATATATATGTTATAATATGTACACAATTAAGCGGTATTGTGTAGAGGAGATACAAATAATTTATGGATAACAAAAACCCCAATGCTCTAGTGTGCTTTCTTTTGACATTCTTTTTGGGATGGATAGGGAGTTTTATAGTCAATGCTGCCGGTCTCAATCCACCAGGTTGGAAGAGTAGAACAGGGGCATATATTGGATTTGGTATTTTGACTTGTGGTATATATAGTCTGGTAGCAAGTATATGCAACTTTGCATTTGATGCCACCAAATCTAGTAATATTGGATATTACAAAGTCTAGCCAAATTAGCCCATTACAACCAAAGAGACTTGCATCAATTATTGCAAGTCTCTTTGGTTGTATATTGATCTATGTGGCGTACAAGCAACAAGTTGAGGAGTTGCTTCAATCAATATTATTAGCAATTGAGCAAGTTGATAGCTACTTTGTCAACAAACTTGTTGCAACTGCACTTGCCTCCTATGGCGGTGGGTTTTGATGTCTTGATAGCATCAAATAGTGATTGTTGTATTGTTTTGGCTATATCAATCAGTCCAAAACAATATTCAAACATCTGTGATAGTGCATATATAATACCTATAGGATTAGGGTCAGTCGTATTGTGATAACCTAATGCCCCAAATATACCCTTGTTGCGATGTCCAATGACCGCACTTGGGATACTTCCTATTGGGGCATAGGAATTGGCTATATTTGATAGCAATTTGCCAACGATAGAATCTGCTATTACGATATCAAATCGTTGTGGATTGTATACAAATTGTGGTACAAAATCATCTATAAGCATGCTATCAAATTGTACAGTAGGGTATAGTGCACCGACTTTTTTGACTGTTTGTCGCCATAGTAGCCCGGACATAGAGCTATCTGCCAAGTCTACTAGAGTCAATTTGAGTTTGCCAAATTTTGCCAAGTCGTATGCTAGCATACTTATGCGACTTATTTGGTTGGTAGTTATTGTTGTGCCGTCGTACGCTTGCATACCTTGTGGGGTATTTGTCTTGTATCCTTTGTCGTTGTTGAACAACCTAGATGCGTCAATTACTAATTTGGTCTTAATATCTCTTGTGTATTTGTCTTTGAGAGAGGAGCTTGTTGCAATACAACCAATATGGTCAAGTGCCACAATGATTGTGTGTAGACGCAACAAACTGTACAACTTGTGTATGCTAAGACGTGATTGGTCTATACCAAATTTGTCTATATGCTTGTTGTTGCCTATAGAGTGGATTAGTATGGCATCGCTAAGTTTGCATATATCTACCGTCTCTTGTGGCAATGCTATACCAGTTTTGTCTAAAGCTGCACCTCCTATTAGCCCTTGTGTCAGCTCAAAAGTATGCTTGTACTTGAGCTGACACACACTCAATATATTAGCTAAGCCCTGCAACAACTGAGGGTCCGTGCTATCGTCTTTTAGCAAACAAATCTTGTAATTCATTAGTAATTTTGCCTTGTGTATTGACATTAGATACTAGTATATTTTGATAGACTAGCTCTTGATGAGTGTAGCACCTTTGTTAGCGGATTGAACTACCTGACAATACCTATTCAACCAGCCACTAGTATAGTTGGATTTGATATCAAATTTTTTGTAGCGGTGCTTAAACTCTTTGGCATTGATGTCCAATTCAATCTTGGATTTGGTTGCATCTATTGTCAACTTGTCGCCATCTTGCACCAACCCCAATTCGCCTTCGCAATACACTTCGGGACTTGTGTATCCCACACATATACCCTCAGCATAACTAAGCCTACCATCGGTGACAATGGCTACATAGTCGCTCAATCCATATCCATGCAATAGGGCATATAGCGAGTATATATCACGCATGCCTGCTTTGGGTCCTTCGTATTTGACAATGATTGCATCGCCCTGAGATATTGCATGGTTGGACAATGCAGATATAGCGGCACTAGCACTATCAAAAGTCTTGCATTTGCCTACAAAAGGCTTGTTGTAGTTGTTGGGTGTTCGGCGTAGTATTGCACCATCTCTAGCTATGTTGCCTTTGATGATTGCTATACTACCAACATTGAGATATGGAGAGTTGATATCATGTATTACACTATCGTTGTTAGAGTGCAATTGGGATACATTTTGGGATAGAGATTGCATATTGATGGTCATTGTAGTCCCATCAACAAGTTTGTGGTTGATTAGTTGTTGCAATACAGCACCTACTCCGCCTGCTAGGCAAAAATCTACCGATGTTTGTTGTAGAGCATGCAATGCTACGATTGTTGGTATGTTATTGGTTGTGTGGCTCCAATTGTCTAGACCAAGTTTGATGCCACATTCCAAGCCTATTGCTATGAGATGGAGCACAGTGTCCAAGCTAGCACTGATAGCTATACTTGTAGTGACCGCATTGTCAAAAGCTTGTTTGGTTAGTATCATCTTGGGTTGTATACTCTCGTTGACTATGTTGACAATACTCAATCCTGCTTGTCTAGATATCTCGCATCTAAGATTGGTGTTGCATGGTATTGTACCATTGCCTATCAGAGAGATGCCTAGCGCCTCACATAAGCATGGCATAGACAACATATGAGTGTATGTATTGTTGCCCAAACTTTGACGCTCGTATGTAGTCAATTGGTCAATGCTAATTGTACCTGATTTGAGCCTTGATATACTTGACAGTACTTGTGTGATTCCTGTGTTGTTGTCTATACTATTGCCCGCTCCTATACTAGATACAATCAACGGCACATTTGTACGTAATGCCCCCATCAACAACCCCGCAATAGCGATATCGTGATTGGCTACCAATACTACACCGTCTAGATTGTGTGATAGTATAGTGGACTCGGTAGTGTCAGCAATCAACTCTCTATTGGGTAGACTATATACATTGTGACCAGTTATGCCGTCATCTAGACAATTGATACAAAAAGTCAAAGGCACACAATCTTTGGATAGTATGCCCTGCTTGATATTGTCTATGACAATATGTGTACTGTAGTCAATACTACTGTGAGCAAGTATTATACCAATTATGTTTTTTTTGGTATCTTCTTGCGTTAGCCCCATGCTAGAGTATATGGCTCTAACACCAGCATTGTCTACGCCTTGCAATTGCTGCATTTGTTGTGATTCTCCTTGCAACTATTTTGATTTGTTTTTTTTGTGACCTAGCAAGTTTTGGTAAAAGTTGGTACGAGGTCTAGAAGATATGACGGGAGCAACTGTAGTGTCTTTGGTGTCCAACTGTGGGACAACTACTTGTTGTCGTGGCATAGACTTGGACAATGCTTGCTTGAACTCAAGCACTGTTTGGTATCTATTTTTGGCATAGACACTTAGTGCTCGCATCAACACCAACTCTTGAGCTTTGTCTATGCTAATCCCCATAGATGAGGGATTGGTGATATTGTCTTTGTACAAACGTTGGACACTTTCGGGTGGCAACTTGCCAACCATGCAATAGTATATGGTACTAGCAAGTGCATATACATCACTCCAAGGACCTTGCTCGCCATGTTTGCGATACTGTTCTTCGGGTGCAAATCCATGCTTGAGGACGATAGACATGCTGGAGTTTTCGGTATAGTTGACACGTTTAGATGCCCCAAAATCTATAAGTTTGGCATTGTTTTGAGAGTCAATTATTATGTTGTCTGGGCTAATGTCTCTGTGTATCAAACCTTTGCTATGAACTACCTGTAGACCGTCAAATATTGGTGCAAGTAGTGTGTACAGTTGCTCTAGAGTTAGATTGCCCTGTCTCTTGTGATAATTTTTGAGAGAGAGCCCATCTAGGTGCTCCATAACTATATAAGAGGTCTTGTTGGTATTGAAGAAGTCTATGACATCTACTATGCCTACAGTATTCTTGAGTGATGCTAGTATTTTGGCCTCGTTCATGAATCTGCTAATAGACCTAGAGTTGGCTATATGGTTGGCTTTGTCTTTGAGATCTAGATTGTTGCTACGTGGTACCCTGTATACATATGCATTGGGGAAGTACTCTTTGATAGCTACTTTGTTGCTTTTGAGCATATCCCAGGCTAGATAAGTTATGCCAAAACCGCCCTCGCCTATAGCTTTGTACAACAAGTATTTGCGGTGCAATACTGTCCTTGTCGATAGATGGTGGGGAGGAGAAGGGGTGTCGTCCGCTTGCTGGTTGCAACTAGTGCATACCCTGCTAATGTTTAATTCACCAAAACATGCCAAGCAGATTGTTTTGGTGTTGCGGTTGTCTGTCATAATATTATGTTACCTGAGCTGCAATTGCGGTAAAGTTGTCGTTGTTGTAGGGTGCTCTCTTGAGTAGGCGTTTTTCCATGCGATTGAGAGCATCTTGAGGCGACTTGGATATCCGTAGTACTCCTTCCATCTCCTCTTCAAAGACATATTCCCACCACCCATCTGTACACACCAAAAACCAATCTCCACTTTGTAGTGGATTGTCAAAAGTCTGGCAATCTGGCTCTGCATAGTAGTCACTACCCAACACTCTAGTCAATTTGTTTTGGTCTTTGTGATTGCGTACTTCACTCAATTTGATTTTGCCACTATCTACTGCCGCTTGTGCCATACTGTGATCTAATGTCTGTGTATGTAATTTGCCTTGAGTAAAGTAGTACACTCTACTGTCGCCTATATGAGCTAGCACAGTGGACTGATAATTGGTAAAGACTGTGGCTACAGTAGTGCAACTACTAATCAACTTGGGCTTGTCTTCCTTGTAATTGACTACATAGTTGTGTGAGTCAAATATATACTTTTGGACATCTTGTATATCTACAAATTTGGATTTGTTGCCATTGCAAAAACTGTCTACAATACTGTGAGCACATAGACAACTTGCTACTTCGCTACCTACATAACTCCCCAATCCGTCACACACGACAAGACACGCTCCGTGATTGTCTATACAACAAGCCACATAATCTTGATTGTACTGTCGTCCACCTTGCTTACATACGCTAGCAAAAGATAATTTCATTGATTTATTATAATACTAATTGACATAATTTGCAAATGTTTTTTGACTTGCAAGTTCAAAGATACTAGTTGTCTTTGTTGGGTTGATTTGTTTGGGTCAGATTGTTGTATGATTGGGTTTGATGTTTGGAGGTTAGATTTGGTTTTAGTTTGTCTATACATATATCTGTGGCAATGTATCCTACAATATACCCCAAGCACAGTGAGAAGATTACTCTGTGTGCTAGGTATATCATGGCAAAACCTGCTATAGATATACCTATGCCTACTGCAACAAAGTCTATCAGTATGTAGATTGCTCTTAGGTTGAGATGATTTGCCAATTTGGTGCTCAATACAAATATCAAACGTGATACTATACCTATAACAATCAATACCCCAAAGTGTATGATTTGATCGTACATGTTATTTGAACATCCTCTTGAGCATATTGCCTTTTTGTGGTGTTTTGCCAGAGTATTTGATGCTATCTACTTCGCCCTCAAAATGCAGTACACCATTGTCTTGACTGAATTGACGTATCTTGAAGTCCTTGCCCAATATCTGAATTACACCTTGCGTTGTGTGTAGTAGTATGGAAGTATCATTGCTACTTACTACCTTGTCTACACCTGTGATTGTCCCCTTGCTGCGACTATCTAATGTGAGGGTATGCGATTTGTTGTCGGAGGGTTGTCTAGTATTGTCCTGCATAATATAATCTCCTAATATATACTCTATGCTATAATATATGATTGATAGAATGTTAATATAACACTGTCTACACCGACATGCAATACTCAATGTGATCGGTAGATTGGGCAACAAATGTTTTGCTTGTCATAATTTGCCAAATAGTATATAATCATAATTGGATAATTTTTGGTTGTTGCCATTTTGTACATGGTTGCAACTAATACAATTGTTGCTATCAACACGAATTTTGTATAAAAACAACATTAAAGATACTATCAAAGTCGCCACAAAAATTGGCCCAAAGTTGGTTTGGGTGTATAGAAAATTTGCTTGATGGCAAAGTTTACTTATGGGCAAGAACTACGAAGCTAAAGATATTAAGGTACTAGAGGGGCTAGATGCCGTTCGGCTGCGTCCGGGTATGTATATAGGTACGACGGGCACACGTGGGCTACACCATATACTCTGGGAGATTGTAGACAATAGTATAGATGAGATTAGCAATGGGCATGGTAGTTGGGTCAAGGTAGTATTGCACAAGGACGGGAGTGCAAGCGTAGAAGATGATGGGCGAGGTGTGCCTGTAGACATACACCCCAAGATGGGTATCAGTGGTGTAGAGGTGGTCTTCACCCAACTACACGCAGGTGGCAAATTTGACAACAACACTTACAAGACTAGTGGCGGACTTCATGGAGTAGGTGCCGCTGTCGCCAATGCTCTAAGTAGGTGGTTGACTGTATCTGTCTTCAAAAAAAACAAAGAACACAAGATAGAATTTGAGAGTGTATCAGTCAATGGCGATGTCAAGGGTGGGGTACCTAAGTCTGAGTTGCAAGTAGTCGGCAAAACATCCAAACGTGGTACATTAGTCAGGTTCTTGCCTGACGACCGAATATTTGAGAGCATTGTCTTCAATCTAGACACAGTAGCTAGAAGACTCAAAGAGTTGTCATTTCTTAATCGTGGATGCAAAATTATACTAGTTGACGAAAGAGTGCTTAATGCTGTTAGACAACCTCTCAGTCGTGAGTACTATTACGAAGGAGGTCTGATAGATTTTGTCAAGTATCTCAATGAGACTAGGGTAGTATCTCACCCTGAGCCTATTATGATAGAAGGACAGAGGGATGGTATATGGATGCAATTGAGCATGCAATATACGGACGCCTATACTGAGAATATCTTCAGTTATGTCAACAATATCCCTACTGCTGAGGGTGGGACACATCTCACTGGATTTAAGACTGCATTGACTAGAGAGTTGCAGGACCAATCCAAGAAGTTGGGCATAGGCGTATCCAAAAAAGACCCTATTTTTGTCGGTGAAGATTTTCGCGAAGGGCTTACGGCGGTGCTTAGTATCAAGATGCAAAATGTAGAGTTTGAAGGTCAAACCAAAACCAAGCTCGGCAATCCTGCAGCTAGGGTTGCTGTAGAGTCTGTCGTGCAAGAACAACTCTCCAAGTATCTAGATGACAACAAGAGTGTATGCGAAGTAATACTCCGCAAAGCTATGTTGGCAGCCAAAGTAAGGGACGCCGCCAGACGAGAAAAAGAAAACATAAGGCTCAAAAACAGTATTGAGAATTTTAATTTGATTGGCAAGTTGTCCAATTGTACAGGACGCAAAGCTGAGAACAACGAGTTGTTTATAGTAGAGGGTGACAGTGCAGGCGGTACTGCCAAGCAAGCTAGAGATAGGTATTTTCAGGCCATATTACCTCTGCGAGGCAAGCCGCTCAATGCAGAGAAAAAACGCATAGACCAAGTACTACAAAACGAAGAAATACGAACTATCATATCAGCTTTGGGTTGTGGTATAGGCAGTGACTTTAGTATAGACAAACTCAATTATCACAAAGTGGTAATCTTGTCAGACGCTGATCAAGATGGTGCTCATATACGAGCTATACTCTTGACATTCTTTTTTAGATACATGAAGGACTTGATAGTTGACGGTCACGTATATGTAGGTATGCCACCATTGTACAAGGTCTCCCGCAAAGACAAATTGGAGTATGTGTATGATGACGGAGATGTCAACGCTGCTAGAGAGAGAGTAGGTAGGGGTAGTAGTATTCAAAGGTACAAGGGATTGGGCGAAATGAACGCCGACCAATTGTGGGACACTACAATGGATCCTGCTAGACGCATGCTAGTGCGTGTGACTATAGAAGACGCCGCCATAGCCGAAAAGATAGTGTCTACATTGATGGGTGACGCCATAGATCTCCGCAAAGCATACATTATAGACAACGCCAACTTCAACAAAGTGGATACTTTTGCAAGCCATGTAGTATAAGTCTTGATACAAAAATAGGATATCTTTGTATGACACAAAATCATGCTAGTCAAATTATATTTTCAAATCTCAATCAAAATTTAAATACGAATATTTTGATTGATGCATTAACAAATTTGGGTAACATTCAGGAGTTTGGTAATGTTGATCCAATTAAAAAATTATTGTCACATACTTCTGCACAAGTGAGAGTTTTAGCCCTAAAACAACTTGCAAAAATTGATTTTGAAGATAATGATAAATTGTTTATAGATACATTTTATACTGATGAGGATACTCTTGTGCGTAGAGAAGCAATATCGTCACTTGGAAGACAAAGATACGCAAAAAATAAAATGTTTTTGTTGAGTGTTTTGGAGGATAGTGATCCCAAAATTGTATGTCAAGCTATAAGGGCGTTATTTGTATTTAAGGGTCATGATGATGTACAAAAAAGGTTGAGGTTGCTTGTTGACCATGACAATGAGATGGTTAGGCAAATTATAAATAAAGAGTTCTTCTCTAATGATAAAAAAGCAAAAAATACCAAACAACATTGTTTGGTTGATGATAATTTGAGTAACGTTGTTGTGTTAGGTGATGTATTGGAGATTTTGCAATACGTGGATAGAGAGCAAGTGCATCTTACATTTACCTCTCCCCCATACTACAATGCACGTGATTATAGCATATATAAAAGTTATGACAACTATCTTGACTTTCTTAAGATAGTATTTGAACAGGTTCATCGTATTACTAAAGAAGGTAGATTTCTAGTTGTAAATACATCTCCTGTTATAGTACCTAGGATGAGTAGGCAACATTCTAGCAAACGTTATCCTATCCCATTTGATTTGCATGCTATAATTAGCAAGTTAGGTTGGGAATTTGTGGATGATATTGTTTGGGAGAAGCCTGAATATAGTGTCAAGAACAGAGTTGGTGGATTTGAGCAACATCGCAAACCATTAGGCTACAAACCTAATACAGTCACCGAATATTTGATGGTTTATCGCAAACAGACAGATAAATTATTGGATTGGAATATACATCAATACACTGACGATATTGTGCAAAAAAGCAAAGTAGTTGGAGAGTACGAAACAACTAATGTATGGAAAATTCACCCAAAATCAGACAAAGTTCACTCTGCTATTTTTCCTAAAGAGTTGTGTCAAAGAGTTATTGAGTACTATTCTTATGTGGGAGATCTGGTTTTTGATCCATTTGCGGGTAGTGGTACAGTAGGACGAGTGTCAAAGTTTTTGAATAGGAAATTTTTTTTGACGGAAAAAGAACGGACATATTTCAATTATATGCAAAAATTAATGCCAGAACAAACTCTTATAGAAAATGATTCTACAAAATTTTTGACATTGGAAGAGTTTGCAATAGCAAACAAATAGACTGGTGGAATTAATACAAATGACATTTGACCAAAAGGTAATTAATGATACTGTAGAAAAGCTGATAAAAGGTGAAGACCATCGCAGTGATATATTTAGGTATATTGATGTACAATTTTTTGAGTTTTCTATTTCGTTTTTTAAAGAAATTGTTAGAGCTAAATTTGACAGTAAGTCTATAGATTATAGTTGGTACAAAACACATTTTTTGACAAAAGATAATCTAGTAGCTGATATTGCAATGTACGGTTGTTCAAATATAAAGAGCATACATAATATAAAAAAGAGTTCTACAAAAGAAATTGTACTTGCATATGCATTAGAGAATATAGAGTATATAGAACGGATGCTATGCGCTATAGAAGGTGATTTGTACAGTGAAATAGGTATTCAACTAATATTAAGTTATAATAATATAAAAGTTGAATTGAGTCTAGTAGAGAGTTTGCTGATTATTAATGTATTAGCAACCAAAAAGATCCAAACTAGGGGCGGAGCTTGGAGTTCAATTGGCAAAAAAGTAGAAAAACCCTTGTTGGACAAATTGTGTGAATTGGCAAAAATTCCACAAATCAACATAGATAATTCTCACTTTGTCAAAGACAAAACAAAGGATTTTGACAGAGAAGTTGACTACAAATTGATCAGCGATAGTGGTATAATTTATCGCATAGAAGTCAAACTTATGGGTAGTGGCAATCCTGAGAGTGCTGATGCAACTATCGCAAGAGATAGCAATATATTTGTTGCTGATACTTTGAGTCAACAGAACAAAAATCAACTGACCAATCGTGGAGTCAAATGGTTGGAACTCAAGAATAACAATAACACTATTGCTGACTTTAAGACTATTCTAGCCGAATTAGATATACCACACCAAAAATAAAGTTATCTTATGACCAAACCTAACAAACTTAATCAAGAAGAGCCAGTTGTACAACAGAATATTGTAGAGCGGACTATGGCGGAAGTCATGCATAGTAGCATGATGCCGTATAGTGAGCATGTAATATTGGATAGGGCATTGCCTAGGGTGGAAGATGGTCTCAAGCCTGTACAACGCAGGATATTGTATAGTATGTATGAGTTGGGTATAACACCTGACAAACCTCACCGCAAGTCAGCTAGAGTTGTAGGTGACTGCCTTGGCAAATATCACCCACATGGGGACAAGTCTGTGTATGATGCTATGGTGCGTATGGCTCAGCCGTTTAATATGCGTCAGGTACTTGTAGATGGACATGGCAACTTTGGCAATGTAGATGGCGATAGTCCCGCTGCTATGCGATATACAGAAGTCCGCTTGAGCAAGCTAAGTCTAGAGTTGCTTAGAGATCTTGAAAAAGACACGGTACGCTGGGCGTGCAATTTTGACGATACTACTACAGAGCCTGAGATGTTGCCTGGTAGATACCCAAATTTGCTAGTTAATGGATCAAGTGGTATAGCAGTAGGGTTGGCGACCAATATACCTCCACACAATATTACCGAAGTCATAGATGGTGTGATTGCATATATAGACAATCCGACAATCACATTGAGACAGATGACAAAAATCATCAAAGGACCTGATTTTCCTACTAGTGGGTATCTAATAGCTCAAGAGTTGGACAAAGCGTATGAGACGGGCAAGGGCAAGATTGTCCTGCGTGCCAAATGCCATATAGAGGATAGTGACAATGACAAACGATTGATAGTCATTGACGAGTTGCCTTATCAGGTCAACAAGGCAGGATTGTTGGAGAGCATCAACGATCTAAGAGAAGAAAAAAAAGGTATCCTAATGGGCATAGTTGACATCACTGACGAGTCAGATAGGCAGGGTATGCGTGCAGTAATCAAAATCAAGAAGGATGCCGACCCCAAAGCTATACTCAATATACTCTTCAAATCTACCAATCTTAGCACCAATTATAGCATCAATATGGTAGCTATAGCTGACGGCAAGCCACAACAGATGGGACTAATGGACATCATAACTTATTATGTTCATTATCAGAGAGATGTGATTTTGCGACGCACCAAGTTTGAGCTAGCTGAAGCCAAAGAGCGAGAACATATACTAGAAGGCTTGGTTGTAGCAGTACGCAACATAGATGAAGTGGTTCGCATAATCAAATCTAGCCAAAACACAACTGTCGCACGCGAAAACTTACGCAAGAGGTTTGAATTGTCTGAGCGTCAAGCACAGGCAATATTGGATCTTAGATTGGCAAGGTTGACTAGTCTAGAGATCTTCAAGTTGGAGAAAGAATTGGCGGACATCAAAGCTCTGATAGTGCGATTGACAGCTATCATAGCATCCAAGACTATGCAAATGGATCTAGTTAAGACAGAATTGCTAGGGATACGCAAAGAGTACAAAGAGCCAAGACGTACCGTTATACTTCACTCAATAGATGATTACTCCGTTCCCTCTGTAGATGACGAAAAACCTATAGATGACTTGATTGTAGCCGTCAATGCTCATGGCAATATCAAGAGAATGCTCCGCAAAAATTTTAGTATGGCTACTAAGGAGTTTGGCGAAAATAGTAGCAAAAATGAGATCTGCAATATCATACTGCCTGCTAAGAGCAACCAACAGTTGCTAATATTTGGATCTTTTGGCAATGCCTATCGTATAGATGCTAGTAGCGTCCCTGAAGGCAAATGGCGTGAGAAAGGTGGTAGCTTGATTAGCGTAGTGCCAACCGCCTCACACGAAGAAAAAATAATCCAAATCTTTGTGATAGATGAGGATACTATATCCCTTAATACTCATCTTATGTTCTTTACTAAGTATGGCATGGTTAAGAAGACTACATGGAAGGAGTATTTTGTAGCCAAAGCCAACTTTGTGGCTATCAAACTCAAAGAGGGCGATAGCCTACTCAATGTAGAACAAGAGAAGAAAGGGCAAAGCTTGTTATTTGTCACAGAGAGCGGTATATCTCTCAATGCCGATAGTAGCGATATTCCAACTCAGGGGCGTATAAGTAGTGGTGTCAAAGGGATATCTCTAGCAGACAATGATGGTTGTATACTTATTACTCAAGTAGATGGTGAGGGTGAAGTTGCCTTGTTGACGGATAGGGGTTGGGCAAAGCGTGTGGTCATAGCGGAGATAGATATGATGGCTAGATACCGCAAAGGTGTCAAGCTGATTACGCTAGATGCCAAGGTGAGAGGCAATGGCACCAAGCTAGTGTTTGCATCCTGTGTCAAAGAGCCCTATAATATAGTTGTCAACACACAAGATGGCACACTATCATCATATAGTACAGAAGATATGATACTCCAAAACAAAGCTCATATGGGCAAAGGCTTGTACAAAGACAAAAAATTGCTAATAGACGAAGTGTATATATATGGTGATAGACTTGGTTGATGTGGCAGTGCTTGTGTAGTCAAAAATCAAAAAAACATATTTGGCGATTAGGATTGCTTGTCGCTACTTAAGGTGAGCATAGGGGTTGTTGAGTGAAGGTAAGTGCCAAACAAGGTTTGTCCAAACATTGGAGACAAGATGCAGGTGGGATTAGTTTTGCTATATTATTGGGTATAATGGTCAATATATGTGTCACACTAACACCTCTTATACCACAATTGTTGATAGATAGAGTGATCAATCCTAGTTTGGGCAACCCTGTGTTTGTAGGCAACAATATTTTTAATCCTCTTATAGACGGTGTAGCTAGAGACAACTATTGGGATATATTTTGGATATTGACGATCGCATTTTTGACTATTATTGGGATCAAACTTGTGTCCAACTACTATAGGTGGGTAGTGGCTACTCACTATGGCACTCGTGGAGAGACTAGATTGCGGAGACAAGTCTTTGACAAGATGTTGTCACAAAATTCGGTTGTGTTGTCTAAGTATACTAGTGGTGAGATGCTTAGCGTATGCAACAGTGACATAGGCACTATACAGCAATTCTTTGTAGCTCAACTAATGTACATTAGTGGTGTTGTTATATTTTTTTCTATAAGTGTGTATATCTTGTCTACAATGAATCCAATCTTGATAATCATACCTGTTATTGGTGGTATGTTTACTTTTGTCGTTGCCATATTTTTTGCCAAAGTGTCCAAAGATAGATTGACAGCAATAAGACAAGCTAGAGTAGAGCTCAATACTACAGTACAAGAGAATATACAGGGTGTAAGGATAATAAGAAGTTTTGCTACCGAAGATATAGAACAGTCCAAATTTGATACTGCCAATGACTTGCTACGCAATAGATTTATATATAGAGCTAAGACGCATGCCAAGTTTAATATAGCATTCAGCGCTATAAGTCAACTTATATTTTTTGGTAGTATGATTGTGGGTGTATATCTAGCGATAGAGGGCAAGCTGAGTGCAGGGCAATTGGCGACATTATTTGTGTATACTGTGCTGATATCTGAGCCTTTTAATACCCTTGCCAATATATTGACCGAATTTCAGAATGTGCTGATAGCAGCTAACAGAGTTTTTGGATTTGTGAATATGTCCAATCATATAGTAGATGGTGACAATCCGCCGCAAGTCACTACAACTAAACCTCACATAACACTTAGTGGGGTTAGAGTCCAAGCCGAAGACAAGACTATAATCCACGATATAGATATAGACCTACCATATGGCAAAAGTCTTGGAGTAATGGGCAGGACAGGTAGCGGCAAGACCACACTCATCAAGAGTTTGATGAGATTTTATGATTGCAACGAGGGGAGTATACAACTAGACGGCATAGATATCAAGCAATATAGAGTAGATGATATACGCAATCTTTATGGTTACGTGATGCAAGATTTGTTTTTGTTTAGTGATACTGTATACAACAATATAGCTTTTTGCAATATAGATATTGGCATTGATAGAGTACAACAAGTAGCCAAAATAGCTCAAGCACATGAATTTGTGCTAGGATTGCAGGACGGATATGATACTATAGTAGGCGAAAAAGGTGTAGGTCTGTCAGGGGGACAGAAGCAACGGATAAGTATGGCAAGAGCTTTTTGCAAGGATGCACCTATATTGCTATTTGATGATTGTACAAGTGCATTAGACATGGAGACCGAACGATTGGTGATGAACAACATATCAGAGCATTTTGGTGGTAGGACGCTAGTTATTGCTACGCATAGAGCATCAAGTGTACAGGATTGCGACGAAATATTGTATCTAGACGAGGGCAAGATTGTAGAGAGAGGTACACATTCTGATTTGATGACTAGTAGAGGTGAGTACTACAAAGTATATATGGCTCAACAGGCTATGCAGAGTGAGATAATGAAAGGTTGATTGCAAAATACAAATGAAAGGGGATTGTACAAGTGGATGATGATATTATACGACAGTTTGATCTCAAGCGAGCACTGGACAATTATGTACCCTACGACGATATAGATAGAGAACATCATAAGCAGATAGTGCAATTTGTAGACAATTGTGACAATGTTTTTGATAGGCGCAATATGTATGGTCATGTTACGGGTAGTGCATATCTATTTAATGCTGATTTGAGCAAAGTATTGCTCACACATCATAAGAAGATAGACAGGTGGGTTCAATTGGGTGGACATAGCGACAATGATTGCAATACAATGAGAGTAGCGTTCAAAGAGGCTAGAGAAGAGTCAGGGATACACGATATCCACTTGTTGATGGATAGTATATTTGATGTAGAGGTGCATCAGTTTGAGAATAGGTTGTATCAAGAGCAATCACATAAGCATTTTGATATTAGGTTTGCTCTATATACCAATAGCAATAACTATGTGGTATCTAGTGAGAGTGTAGATATTGGATGGTTTGACAAATTTCAATTGAGTGAGGGGAGAATCAAATTTGAACTTGGTGCTAGATTTGTAGCTAAGTGGGATAGACTTGTATCATTGCTACGCCCAGATTATAGTGTCTTCAAGTAGGCTTTGAGTCTTCTAGGATATGCAACTTGCAAGCAATATTAATACTCAACTCTCTTAGTATTTAGGTAAATATTGATTAATTAACGTTCTTTATAATAGATATAGTTTTTGGGTATACAAATTTATGGACATGAATAGTTTGATAGTATTTGCAACCACATTTGCTCCTTTACTAGCTTTTATAGGTAGTTTTATTACTATCTTTATGACAATCCAAAACGCAAAAAATTCTCGCAAAGCTGTATTGATCAATGCGTTTGTCAATGGCAAGTTAGAGCATATCAAGAGCCTTAAGTCGCATCTGCAAGAATTCTTGCAAGAATATATATCAAATAGCAACAATGATATTGTCAAGTTGCGTATTGTCAAATCTAAGATAGATACTAGTATATTGGGTAGCGAGGATATATATCTACCACTCAGTGAGTATCTAGAGTATTGTATAGACAATGGATATTCTCAGGAGTGTTACAACAAGCTGATCAAATTGAGCGAGAATGTAGTCAGTGATGTGTGGGATAGTATCAAATTGCAGACTGGATTGCAACTCAACAATGAGAATAGCCTATACAAGCAACTCCATGACAACACCTTAGGTATATTAATAAATCCAAAAAAAACAAAAAAACTCAACAAAAAACAATCAAAAAAATAAAATGCAACAACTAGTTACTTGAGGGAGCTAATGGCAGAACAAAAACGAAATACTTTTGATAAAGACGAAGAGCTAATAGCTAAGTTCAATGGGACAATGTTGCGCAAGACATTGCGTTATAGTGTCCCTTATCGTCGCATCATGATATGCATGTTGATTGGAATGATAGTGGTGGGATTCCTATCACTGTTGCCTGCTATGCTCAATAGAGTTATACAAGACTATGTAATATTGCAACAAGGCACATGGGGTTTGGATTGGCGTGGATTGCTTGTTGTAGTTATGATTGCTTGGGCAAGCATTGTCTGTATGGAGATAGTATTTGCTTTTTTGCGTATGTTTTTCATGACTAAGGCTGGGCATAGTATGGTGAGAGATATTAGACGAGATACCTTTGTCAACTTGCAGAGATTGGCTTTTGACTACTATGACAATCGTCCTATGGGCAAGATATTGGTGCGTGTGACTAGTTATCTAGACGAAGTGAGTCAAGTCTTCAATACTGCTATACTTACAATCTTGGTAGATGCGTTGCGATTGGTGTTGATACTGATATGGTTGTTTGTGCTTGATTGGCGTTTGGCTATTGTAGTGAGTATATTACTTGTACCTATGGTGTTGATACTCAAGAATTTGCGTGTATCCGTAATGAAGAGAGGGCGAAATTTACGCAACAAGGAGAGCAATCGTACAGCATATATAGCAGAGAACATACAGGGCATAAGCATAACCAAATCATTCAATAGAGCCAAGTTTAATATCAACGAATACAATAGAGTGCAACTAGATTGTGTGAGTAGTCGCAAGAGTTTGGTACGTTCCAATGAGCTCTTTTATCCTGTTGCTGATGGATTTTTTAGATTGGGTACTATAGCAGTGTATGGTGTATCGCTAGCTATCATATTGGGTATGCTGCCAGGACTTGGCATACTTACTGTAGGGACTTTGGTCGCTTTTGTGGCATACTTGTCTATGCTATCCAATCCTATCAACAATATAGCACTGTCATTGCAACAAGTAATCAATGCAATGTCCAATCTAGAGCGTGTCTTTGAAGTAGCAGAGACCCCAGTCACAGTATTGGACAAAGATGACGCTTATGAGTTGCCGCCCATTGTGGGTCATGTGAGCTATCAAAATGTAACCTTTGGATACGAACAAGACAATCCCATACTGCAAGGCATCAATCTAGATGTGCCCGCAGGCAAAATGATAGCTTTGGTAGGTGCAACTGGAGCGGGTAAGACAACTGTAGTTAGTCTATTGTCTAGATTTTATGAGTTGAACAGTGGAGCTATTAAGATAGATGGTCATGATATAGCTGATGTTACAGTGCACAGTTTGCGTAGGCAAGTTGGCGTGATGATGCAAGACAGTTTTATTTTTAGTGGGACTATACTAGACAATATACGTTATGCTAGACCTAATGCTACACTAGAAGATTGTATAGCAGCTGCCAAAAAGGTATATGCACATGACTTTATAGAGCAATTGCCAGAGGGATATCATACCAAGACATTAGAACAAGGGTTGGGACTTTCTGCAGGACAAAAACAGTTGTTGTCATTTGCACGTGTAGTATTGACAGACCCTAAGATATTGATATTAGACGAAGCTACATCCAATATAGATACAGATACTGAGAGCAAGATCAAAAAAGTATTGGATGAAATATTGGTAGGTAGGACAAGTTTTGTCATTGCTCATAGATTGAGCACAATCAAAAAAGCAGATTGCCTACTATATATAGCCAATCGTGGCATAGCCGAAGCAGGCACGCATCAACAACTGATGTCCAAACAAGGATTGTACTATGCACTAGTCAACAAAGTTTGAGTATGAGTGTGCCGAGATGTCCAATTTTCAAGGTCATGAAGTCAGTTTGGTCTGTTTTGTTGTACTACAAATATTCGCACCTGGCAACGTCTCCATAAATATTGACAATGCTAGACTAGTTCTGTATACCAAATATTTGGTATACAAATTGCAGTATTGTGGCAAACTTGTTGCATAGGGTGACTTATGGATCTCGTCCAGGCTAATTTAGAATACAACAAAAACAAGGTAAATGATGCCGAAACACGGCTACATTATCTCAAGGTCAAACGTGACTTGATGGAGTTTGTGGATACTCAATTGAGTCAGTTTGATATGTTGAATGACGAGCGGTTGCAACAATTGTATAGCAATGTCAATGACATGGTAGATGCTAGACTTAGTCCAATATTGCAACAAGAAAATCTCAAACAATCTCAAATGATACACAATCTTAAGTGTGACATAAGTAACAATCTTAGACAAATATGCGACACCTTCAATACCAGTCTCAACAATCAATCACAGCAGATACAGGTCGTAGCCAATACTCAACACGAGAAGATTGGGGACATCAAGAGTAGTTTGATGGACATAACCCAAACAATCAACAACAGATTGACTCAACAAAGTGCTAAGATAGACAAATTGGACACCAAGAGTGTAGCTCTCAATGACAAAGTCAAACTAGAGCTAGAACAAAAAATCAGTCAAATCAAACAAGACTTGCAACATTCTCAATTGCAGCAATTGCAGCAAATCAATGATAAAATAGTAGACATAAAAATAGATCTCAAGAATAGTCAAATCAATCAGAGCAATGATATTGCCAATCTTCAATTGAGAGAGTTGCAACAGCAATTGTCTAATGGTCAAGTATCTCAATTGCACAATCAAGTAATGCAATCCAAGTTGGAAAATATACAACAATCCAGCATCAACAATACCATAAGTGGCATTCAAGGTGGTATGACGGGTATACAAAATGCCAATATGCAATCAAGTACACACAATTTGCCATATAATCAACTCACTCAGTATGACAATTTGAGACAACACGAGTCTCAAAATTTGCTCAACCGGATGGAAGAGCTTAAACGCGATATCAATACAAACAATTATTACAACCTAATGCAAAATCAAGCGGCAAATAGATCTAATACAATGTATTATCCATACTATGTGCCTCAGACCAATTACAGTCAATTGCAACCGCCTGTCATCAACAATATCATACCTCAACAGCAACCACAAACACACGAGCAACCGCCTGTCATCAACAATATCATACCTCAACAACAGCCACAAACACACGAACAACAACCTGTCATCAACAATATTATACCTCAACAGCAGCCAATGTTTGCTACACCACAGTCTCCGTCAATGATACCATTTAATCCAACATCCCCCCCACAGCCAATAATAGTCAACAACACTCCTCCAATACAACCTATGATGACTTGGGGGGCTCCTTATTTGCAACAGACTACTTCTAACAACGTGCCCAATCTACAGCCTAATCAATCGTTAGCCACTATGCCGTATGTGCAACCTTCAACACAGCCAATACCAACTCCACAACAATCATCTACTTCTGACAATGTTATGGATCAACAACCCTATCAACTTCAACCCAAATCACGCAAAAGTACATTGGATGACATGTTGGCTAAGATGGCAGACAAATTATCCAACCTTAGTCAACAATTATCATAGGCATACTATAGTAGCTTGATTAGAGAGTTAATGTTGTTTGGGCTTCTGTTTGGTTGTCCAAATAGTGGTTGAAGTTGATTCAAAAAGAACCTAATCAAGAGATTGCCCCATAGCTTTGGTATCCTCAATGTTGCAAATACCTAATTGGATTTGTATTGTACGATGTAGTTTGTGAGATTTTGTAATTTATGTATCATGTTATATTTAGTTTGTGCTCATTAGAGTCAATTGCAGGTGTGTTTGTATGACAATTTCACAAAAATTGAGGACGTTGCGTAGTAATCTAGGCATCTCACAAAAGAATTTGGCCAGAATAATAGGGGTAGCTCAATCCACTATAGATTGCTATGAGATGGATATTGTCCCAATACCAGAAGAGTTCTTGACTAGTGTAGCAGAGTATTTTAGAGTTAATATAAACTATTTTTACAACAATTAGACAATGTACAACCAAAGATTGTTGACAATTGTTAATTATAACTAACAAACCGTGTGTCAAAATTTGCATTTGGACTGGTGTTGTATTATAATTGATGCATGATGAGACTTGTCAAACGCCAACAAGTAGACGACGACTATGCAACTCAAGTCAAGTATATAGCAACTCAACTCAATTTGCCCGAATTGTTGGTTGGATTGCTCTTTGGACGTGGAGTGAAGACCCTCCAATCTATAAGAGAGTTTGTAGATATTGACAATAAGTCTTTTTGTGATCCTATGTTGATGCTCAACATGGACAAGTTGTGTGATAGGATCAATCTTGCTAAGATCAACAATCACAAGATACTATTGCATGGTGACTATGATTGTGACGGATTGTGTAGTACTGCAATATTATATAGGTATCTAACGACTATAGGATGTACGGTTGTGCCACATATACCCGATAGATATGGATATGGTTATGGTATCAAGATTGATAGCATAAGAGAGCTTGTACATACTCACAATATAGATTTGGTATTGACATGCGATTGTGGCATAAGCAATTGTATGGAGATAGATTGGCTTAACTCTCAAGGGATAGATACAATAGTTACTGACCATCATACGCCAGGGCAAGTCATACCCAATTGCATAGTAGTCAATCCAAACATTGAGGGATGCAATTATCCTTTCAAACAATTGTGTGGAGCAGGTATAGCACTCAAAGTTGTTCAAGCATTGGGAGCAGATCCAATGCAATACATGGACCTTGCCTGCATTGCTACTATAGGGGACATAGTACCACTATTGGATGAGAATAGACTGATAGTTAGACACGGGTTGCAACTACTCAATAGCAATAATATACCCAACAAAGGTCTCAAGCAACTTGTAGACGACTTGCACTTGAGCAGTATTAGTGCCAATGATATATCATTCAAACTCGTCCCAAAAATCAATGCTGTGGGACGTATGGAGTCGCCTATCAAAGTATTGCAATTGTTGACTACACAAGATAATGATATTATTAGTCAATTAGTGCAAGATATCAATGCTTACAATGATACTCGCAAGCAATTGTGCACTATGCAATACAAACAAGCAATAGCACAGTTGTCTAATCAAGACGCTACCAGACCTTATATATTGTTGATTAGCGATGAGTGGAAAAAAGGTCTAACAGGTATATTAGCGGCTCAATTGAGCAATGATTTTGGTAGACCTACTTTTGTGTTAGCACACGACAAGGACGGGATATATAGAGCTACTGCAAGGAGTATACATGGCATCAATCTATACTCACTATTGACTGAGTCACGTGATCTGTTGATAGAGTATGGTGGACATAGTGCCGCAGCGGGATTTAGTATACATAGGGACAAGATATCTCAATTTGAGTATAGTATACATACTCAATTAGTCAGCATGGACAAAGATCTATATCAACCTAGACTTGAGTATGATTTGGATATAGAGTGGGGTGATATTACTATAGATTTTGTGCAGAGCTTGCAATTGTTGCAGCCATTTGGTATGGGCAATCCTCAGCCACTATTTAGATTGACAGCAACTACAATGCAATATCAACCACTCAAGACTCTTCATACACGTGTGGATACCAATGGCGTCAAGCTTATCAAGTTCAATGATTGCAACTCAACGATATACAAAGATCCGTCGCCCAAAGAGTTGATACTGCAATTAGATATTAATGAATTTGGCAACACTAAGACTGTAGAAGGGTATATCAAGCACATACAGTCCAAAGATTTGTACATAGACAACGACGTGTGCAATGCAGTTAATGTACTCAATCAATGCTTATGCAATCACAACCAACCCAACTACAGTGATATAGATATATTTGGTATCAAGCGGTTGATGGACAATGACTTTGGGACACTTGTAATTTGTAGCAATAGGCACAATTATCTTGTAATCAAAGGGTTGAGTCCAAACAAGTTTAACCACAATAGCTTTTTGTATTGCGAAGTCAACAATGCTACTAAGATAGTGGTAGCTCCAATACTATCTAGCGTCAATTTGGGATTGTACAAAGATATAGTATTTGACAGCATGCCGTACAATATGGATATGATATCACACATCAATGCCCAAACAGCATCACAAGTTCATGTATGCAATCTTCACAACCCTCTACCCAAGCTAGATTTTGGACATGATATGTTTGGAAAAGTATACAAAGCTATAGTATCTATAGCCAAGGATACTGCCACATTATCTCCAACCAAGGCTCAACCTATGTCTAGAGACTTGGTACATTTGAGTGAATTAATACAATCCAAATATAATATTGATATGCCTCAAGCAATATTGTGTTACAAGGTATTTGAAGAGTTAGGTATCGTCAAAACCACATCATGCACACCACTGTTGTATTCAATAGTCAACACTAAGACTAGCCTCGAACAATCCTCAATTTATAGACAAATGCAGTGACAATCCTCAATACACAGTTGCTTGATTGAAAGCTTGCATTTGCCCCAACTTTAGCGTATCATCCATGCTCCTACAACAATTCCTAGTATAGTAGCTATGAGTGCTACTGGTATGGCATAACGCAAGTTGCTAACTTTGCTTTGTGTGAAGTATATGGTAGATATATAAAAGATGGTTTCACTACTTCCATATATCATACTAGCAGTGCGACCTATGACAGTGTCTGTACCATATGTAGCATACACGTTGTCTAATATAGCCATAGCACCTGCTCCAGATAGTGGACGTATTAGCACAAGTTCGGTCAACTCGGGTGGGATACCTATGATATTAAAGGCAGGTGCAATCAATTCGGCTATCCTTGCTGATATCCCTGTTTGTCTAAATATCTCTACCGCAATCATCACCGCCAATAGATAAGGAAAAACCTTAACCATTAGTGTCAAAGCTCCAGAGGCACCTTCCACAAAAGTTTGGTAGGAATTTTGACGTTTGACTATAGATATACATAGTATAAAGACAAACAGTGAGGGTATTATGTAGGCTGTGATTGTCATAATTGTACGCCCCCGACGCAAATTTTTTTATATTATACTTTTAATTCGCACTTAAGAATTGGGGTAGCGAGCTTTGTTTTGCACTACATTTAACCCGACAATTGTCAATTGTACACTGAGCATCAGATATTTTTGTCTTTCCATATTTTGGACAACAATTTGACTAGTATTATACCTACGATAGTGGAGACTATTGTTGCGACTATAGATGGTATCAAAAAGCTAGTGGGGTTGACACTGTTGCGATTGATAAGTAGTCCTATAACTGTAGTAGGCAATAGTTGTAGACTAGTAGCACTAATGACGACAAACATTATCATATGTGTGCTAGCTGTTGTGCGATTGGCACCCATGCTATTGATAGCTTGCATACCCATAGGCGTAGCAGCGTTGCCTAATCCAAGAAAGTTGGCTGACATATTGAGAGATACATATTTGTTGCTCTCTTTGGACAAGTCTTTGCCAAATATTAATTTAAGCACAGGTCTCATACACCAAGCTATCTTGTCACTTATGCCCAGCTTGTCCATTATGTTGAGTGTACCCAACCATAGACCGTATATAGCTACTAGGCTTAGACTGAGCTTGACAGCATCGTTGGCACCTTGTGACATAGCTATTATAGCTAGACCGGGGTTGTAGAACATACTGACAGTACAACTAGTCAACAATATAAGTACCCAAATCTTGTTCATACCAATATACTTATGATTGTCCAATTGCAAATATGAAGACAATTGACAATTATTGTGTTACAATGATATAGATGAATCAATTGATGCAAGCCAGAAATCCAAAGCACAATAGGGTACTATGTGTGCACGACTTGTCTAGCATAGGTCGTTGTAGTCTTAGTACTGCTATGACTGTATTGTCAGGAGTAGGTATAGAGCCTATTGTGTTGCCAACAGCACTATACAGTATGCATACAGGGTTTGAGGGTTACTCAGTATGTGATACAGCTATATATATGAATGATACACTGGACTCTTGGCAGAGTTTGGGACTGCAATTGGATTGTATATATAGTGGATTCCTCAAAGGCATGCGTCAGATAGATACACTGGTCAGAGCTATAAGAGAGTACAAATGTCTCAACATAATAGATCCGGCATGTGCTGACAATGGGCAGTTGTATGATGGGTATGATATGCAATTTGTACATTATTTTGCTGACACTCTCTTGCCGCTTGCTGATATACTTTTGCCAAATATTACCGAAGCTATGTTGTTGACTGGGACACCGTATCAGGCTCCACCGTACAATAGACAGTTTGTAGTAGATCTGGCACTCAAGTTGTTAGATAGGGGTGCTAGACAACTGGCAATCACAGGAGTGCATTTGCAAGATGATACTTTTGGTGTCTTGGTGGTCAATGGATCTAGCTTGAATTTGGTAGTACAGGAGTATATGCAAGGACATTTTAGTGGAGCAGGAGATCTTTGGGCTAGTATCTTTGTGTGTGCTATCTTGTATTGTGATATGCTTGCTGCTAGTGAGATAGCGTGTACCAATACATTGCAAGCCATAATCAATACTCAAGATGCTAACTGGGGGATCAATTGTTATTCAATCATGGACAATCTTAGGTTGGAGATAGATAGAGCAAACAAATATAGTACGATATAGATCTTGACCAATCATAGTGGAGCAATAGATGCCTACTACCACAAGAGCATCAATAGTGTTGAACAAAGACAATCATTATTTTTTTGAGTCAATTTGAGAGACTTGATCCAAACTTTTGATTGCTATAACAATGTACAATTTGGTCCCAATTGACCATGTGTACGACTATGTCAATATGTAGCAAAAGCCTTGATTATTGTTTACAAATCAAGGCTTTTGTGTATTTTTCATACACAATATATCAACAAAGATCAAATTATATTAGGTCTTTTGGAGTTGAAATGTAGTATTTGTACTACACATTGTGACATATTGTCACATATATTAATGTACAATCAACAACCAGTAACTCAAAAAACTAGTCGTTTTGACGGAGTTCAGATTGCTCACAAAACCAAAACATAGTATAATCTAGGAGTCAAATAGACGTTGTATTGTAGTTGACATATGGTATGAAGACTTGGTACGGTTTGGATTGAATAGGTGGTTGAAGTGAGCAAACGAAAGATAAGGTGTGGTTTTTTGTTGTTTGTGTGTGCAACTGCGTTGATTGTATTTCACGCTAGTGTGCAAGTGGGTGCTATATTGTAGTCAATAGTATGGAGATGTTATAATGATAAATATATCTAATAAAAAATTTACTCTTTGTGCAATCTTCTTTTCAATAGGATTGATATTGTTAAGTGTGTGTAGTGTATTGTTGGTACAGTCTTTTTTACCCAAAGACACAACAATAGATCCATTTGTAGAAGTTGTGTCAGTACAAACTGACAATGGACTAGAGTATATTTCTCAACAAAGACAGTTCGGCAGGCTTAAGAGTTTTGAGCAAGATATGCCAAGTCTTCTCAGTACTAAGACTCTTGACGTTGCCACAACTATACATGTGAGAGACTTTGAATTGTCTACAAGAGATAGATTGTTGCCAATTCCAAAGAGTAGTGTCCCAGATTTTGTAAGAGACACTTTTGAAGAGACTGTCAATATTGCTCCAGACAAGGCTAATCAAACTATTGTAGGAGATATTGTGGTGTTTAGGATCCTTGCAGCAGATATGGTCGTGGGCTATTCTAGCTATGAGATATATGATGTTGTAGATTTGCCTGTCTATGTGGATTATCAAGACAATTATATCAAAGTCAAACATAGCAACTATATTGAGGTTGATTATGGATCAATAACATTATTTTTTGTTGAAGAGCTAATAGATGATATATATTCTAGTTTTGTTAGAGTTAGACATTTTGCGATATAGTTATAGTTTGGAGTATTTATGAGTACATTGGCGTTGATCTTGGGTTGGGCATTATGTGTATTGGGTGCTATTGCTATTGCAATTTGCGTAGCAGTTGTAGTGATAGAATGTGTCAAATATACTAGAGTTTGTAGAGATATCAACAATACTATTAAGACAGTCAAAGAATTTGAATATCATATTAATTAGGTATGGTAGCAATCTTCACTTATCTCGGAGATTGTATAGATAGAGTGGTGCTACTTGACATTTTGGATTGGTATAGTGTACACTTATCTACACTTAAGGTAAGTGTACTTTTGCAATCTACGATGTATTGCAAACTTGCAATTACAAATTGTATATTGATATTAATATGGATAAGAGTAATGCAACAATTGATATAATTGAGTCAAGCACAACTCAACAAGTTGTCGCTGATAACAAGCCGTTTGAACCTGTTGTACTCTACGAAGACAATCACTTGCTAGTAGTAGTTAAGCCACACAACTTGCTTAGTCAGTCTGACAAGACTGGTGATGATGATTTGTTGAGTCTGCTCAAAGATTATATCAAACATAAGTATTCTAAGCCTGGGGCTGTGTTCTTAGGACTTGTGCATAGGCTGGATAGACCTGCTGGCGGTGTTATGGTGTTTGCTCGTACGAGCAAAGCTGCTGAGCGTCTGAGTCAACAATTGCGTGAGGGCGACATAATCAAAAAATACCTAGCAGTCGTATCTGGTATGCCCAAATATAGTACTGATAGGTTGGTGCACTATCTCCGCAAAGATGCCGATACCAATATGGTAGTGCAGGCACCTGTTACAACAGAAGGTACCAAGAAGTGTATATTGGACTATACTGTGCTAGAGAGTATAGGCAAGTTTAGTTTAATAGAAGTGAGATTGCTCACGGGACGTAGTCATCAGATTAGAGCGCAATTTAAGGCTGTAGGACATCCGTTGGTAGGTGATGTTAGATATGGTGGACATATCGCTCGCAATCTAGCACTTTGGGCGTACCAACTTGGGTTCGTACATCCTACTACCAAACAGAATATGATATTTAGGGTCTTCCCACCAGATTATACAGTCTTCCGCAATTTTAATGTAGACAAGTATATCAATGTTTATAGACCAGAGTGATAGGGAATTGTCATAAAGGACCGGAAAGTACAAATAAAGGGGCAGGAAAGGATAAAGGAAAGAGTAGACAGGGAGAGGATAAAGTGGTATGATGTAGGTATAGTATATAAGGTAAAGTACATAAGTATTAGACAAAT
>JAISDO010000010.1 GCA_031264755.1 Clostridiales bacterium | reverse complement strand
ATTTGTCTAATACTTATGTACTTTACCTTATATACTATACCTACATCATACCACTTTATCCTCTCCCTGTCTACTCTTTCCTTTATCCTTTCCTGCCCCTTTATTTGTACTTTCCGGTCTTTTCGTACTTTAGCCCAACATACAAAAATATCTCACAAATTAATATTGTGAGATACCTTGATTGCTATTACTACAACACCATACACTTGATTGGTGTTGTGCTGTTTGGCTATAAGGATTTATTTGTTGGACAGCTTTTTGAGCATTTCCGTCTTAGTGCGATTGTGTTCTTCTATTGATTGGATTCTTTTTTTGAGATCGGCATCATAGTCATATTCTTCAGTCTCTTCTTCTCGTTCGTGTTGCCAGATACATTTGTTGCACAGTATCTCTACTTTGTTGTTACGCACTTTGACAAAACCTTCGCCAGATACGGCATCCATCATTTTGTTGCTAGACTTGATGCGTAATGGACCTGCCTTGAGTACTGTAACTATAGGTGCAATATTGGGGAGTATCCCTATCTCTCCCGCAATAGTAGTTACAGAGACAAATTGAGCCCTCTCATCAAAAAAAGTCTGTGTTGGAGTTGTTATTTGCAACAAAAAAGTATCATTCATAATATTGCCAAATAGTTGACCTAACGCCAACTCTAATTAAGTCTTCGCAAAGCACGATCAACACGTCTTAATCAAAACAAATCATTGGGTATCAACCAAAACCGATTGTTTAGTTCTGTTTGGCTTTGGATTTGACTTCGTCTAAGTCTCCTACCATATAAAATGCTGACTCTCTAATATTGTCAACTTTGCCATCTAAAATTTCTTTGAATGACTCTACAGTAGTCTTGGTGTCTACAAATCTACCTTCTAACCCAGTAAAAACTGTAGATACGAAGAATGGCTGACTAAAAAATCTTTGAATTTTGCGTGTGCGTACAACTATATTGCGATCATCTTCGCTCAACTCGTCCAAGCCCAAGATTGCTATTATGTCCTGCAGCTCCTTGCTACGTTGCAAACATTCTTTGACCTTGATAGCTACATTGTAGTGTATATCACCTACTATCTTAGGATCTAGTATTAGAGATGAGGATGCCAAAGGGTCTATAGCGGGGAAGATCCCTTGTTCTACCAATTGCCTAGATAGCACGGTAGTACCGTCCAAGTGATTGAAGATAGCCGCAGGAGCAGGATCATTAAAGTCATCAGAGGGCACAAACACTGCTTGCACAGATGTAATAGCCCCATTCTTGGTACTAGTAATACGTTCTTGAAAATACCCAACTTCACTAGCTAGTGTAGGTTGGTACCCAACTTCACTAGACAATCTACCCAATAGTGATGATACCTCACTCCCCGCTTGCACAAATCTATATACATTGTCTACAAGCAACAACACATCTTGATTACACACATCACGAAAATATTCAGCCACAGTGAGCCCAGCTAATGCGGTACGCATTCTGGCACCTGGTGGTTCGTTCATTTGTCCAAAGACTAGTGCGGTTTTGTCCAATACGCCACTGTGTCTCATTTCTTCTATCAATTCTTGTCCTTCACGACTACGTTCTCCCACCCCTGTGAAGACACTATAACCATTGTGAGCATTGGCTATATTAGCTATCAGCTCCATAATAAGAGTAGTCTTACCTACACCTGCACCACCAAACAATCCAATTTTGCCACCACGCAAATAAGGAGACAACAAATCTATAGTCTTGATACCTGTAGTAATAGCCGTGCTAGAGTATGCCTGCTCGTACAATTGTGGCGACGGTCTATATATAGACCACTCATCTTCAGTATTGATATCACCCATTCCATCAATAGGTTGACCCAATACATTGATTACTCTACCCAATACACCTTGCCCTACTGGTACTCTAAGTGGGTGTCCACTAGCAAATACTGTCATATCCCTACTCATACCTTCTGTAGCTTGTAGTGATATTGTACGAGCTATATTGCCAGGCAAATGTGCTACAACTTCTAGAGACACGTACACTTTTTCGTCCATCTGCACTAGCAGCTTTTCGTTGATTTTTGGCATATATATACCATCAAACTTAACATCAACTACAGGTCCTACAATGGATACTACTTTGCCCTTATTAGGCGAGACTTTGTACAAATCGATATTGTCTTTGTTTATTTTATCTATCATAAATCAATTTAATTAAATAAGCCAGACCAAATATAGTATTGATATAATTCTCAAATTATCATAGTTGCTTGTACAAGACAACAAACTACAAAAATCAGTAATTATGACAATTACAAAGCAAAATAAATACCTTATATACCACTAAGCAAGTTTTTTGATATTTTAAGTTTGGAGTTGTCAAGCGTACAGTACCGCACTTGCTCAAGCAAATACTGCAACAAGTGATAATCCAAATACGGTACAATTGCTATATATTTGCATTAGCCTTGATTCCGGCGTGTCTTGAGTTTGTCTAACAACTCTTGAGCATTATCAGAGGCGTTGCTCATTGCCATACACCTACTAGTATGCTCGGCAACTGCACTATGAGCCAAAGCTCCAAATACAATCCCATTGAGATACTGATCTATCAACGCTTCAAACACCTCTTCTACTGAAGGTTCGTACACTACTTCTTTGAAAAATTCTTCTGTCTCTATATCTTGATATTGTGGCTGTATCCGAGCGATAATTGGCAATACCTGAAGATGTTGAGGCTTGCACAATGAGCCACCTATCAATTGAGTATACAGTATATTGATACTGGCTATATCATCATGCAAGTACAATTTGTGCATAGCCTTAGATATAGTTGTAGCATCAATGTGCGACTGTATACTAGAGTAGTACACAAAGTCTTTGTTGACATCCCACTCATGACGTGCGAAGAATTCAATCAACTTGTATCCTACACAATACACTACAACATTTTGCTTATCATATTTAGACAGTATGTCCAAAGCATATTTGCAAAGTGTATGATTGTACGCACCACAAAAACCTTTGTCCCCAGCTATAATCAAGAAGACTTCTTTGCCTTTCTTGTTGAATCCCAAATATTGGTTGTACGAAGTAGCAGTATGATTAATCAAATCTGTCACAGCAGTCTGAATGCGATCAAAGTATACTTTGTTGCGTTTGAGTATATCTGTAGATTTGCGCATCTTGACAAGACTAATGCTATCTAGTGCCTTAGTAATCTTGTAAGTGTCCTGCAAAGCTTTGATACGTTGTTTGAGTTTTTGTGCTTGAGTATTATCCATAACTTGAACTTGCCATAACCCACAAATACAAATAATCTGGGCAAATATAACTAACCAACCTAAAGAGTATTGATTGCAACTTGACAAAGATACCATTGTCTCTAAATCTTAGTATACTCTCAATTGTATCTACAACAACCTTACACTTTAGCTCTCAAAGTAGAATTCAAGAAACTGCTTGACAGCAGCATCTAGCTTGATACTCATATCAAAATCTAATTCTTTGTTGGTACTAATTGAATTGAGTATGTCAGCATAACTACTGTCAATAAATTGCAAAAAACTCTTCTTGAATTCGCTCAACTTGTGTAATGGGATATTTTTGAGCATGCCTTTAAGATTGAGATACAATAGGCATATTTGTTTTTCTACAGTTAATGTGCCATGCAAATCTTGCTTGAGCAACTCCACCAACGCTTTGCCATTGTCTAATATCATCTTGGTATTGATATCCAAGTCACTTGAAAATTTGGAAAATATCTCATTCTCCTTGTATTGCGTTAGATCTAGACGCAGCTTGCCGCTTACTTTCTTCATTGCGGATATTTGTGCAGAGCTGCCTACACGTGATACCGACAGTCCGGCATTGATAGCAGGCAAAAATCCGGCATTGAACAATTCGGGGTCAAGAAAGATCTGACCATCTGTAATTGATACTACATTAGAGGGTATAAATGACAAATTATTGGACAAAGTCTCTATAATGGGCAAAGCAGTCATGCTACCACCACCAAGCTCGGGTTTGAGTTTGGCAGAGCGTTCTAATAATCTTGAATGTAGATAGAAGACATCGCCTGGATAAGCCTCTCTACCAGCGGGACGCTTCAGCAACAAACTCATACTGCGATACGCTACAGCATGTTTGGTAAGGTCGTCATAGACTACCAACACATCCTTGCCACTGTACATGAACTCTTCGGCAATGGCACAACCTGCATATGGTGCTATATACTGTATAGGTGCACTATCGCTAGCTGTGCTACATACTATAGTCGTATACTCCATAGCACCCGCCTCTAGCAACAAGTGCATAATCCAACTGACCGAAGTAGCCTTCTGCCCTATAGACACATACACGCACACCACATCTTTACCTTTTTGGTTGAGTATAGTATCTATAGCTATACTAGTCTTGCCAGTGTGTCTATCGCCAAGTATCAATTGACGTTGACCTCTACCTATGGGTATCATACTATCTATATACATGATACCAGTATACAAAGGTGTATTGACCTTAGACCTATCTATAATCTGCGGAGCCGCTGCCTCTATAGGTCTAGTTTTGCCAGTATTGATATCTACTAGACCATCCAATGGATTGCCCAATGGATCCACGACACGCCCCAACAATTGCTCACCCACAGGTATCTCTACAATACTACCAGTGGAGTGCACCAGAGCTCCATGTGATACCATATTCTCTTCGGCCAATACTATAGCGCCTATTTGGTCTTCCTTGATACTCAAAGCTATAGCTTGCAAGTGACCATCTATCTCTAGCATCTCACCATACTTGCAATGTTGTAGCCCTTCTATATGTACAACGCCGTCACCACTGAAGACTACACGTCCAACTTCTTTGCGGCTATAGCTAGTCTTGAATGCATTTACACGTTCACGCAGCTTGGATATAAAATTGTTGGATATAGGGGTGTTCATAGACACTTGAGATTGATCAACGGACACCTTTGTTTTGCCAACTTTGTTGACACCTTCAGCCTTAGTATGGGTAGACTTAGCGTTAGGTGTATGCTTTTTGTTTTTTGATTGAGTTTTTGTATTTGAATCCATAAAAAACAATTGATAACATAAATGCAAGTATCTCTTGCATTGTGTCAACTATTAGTTGTTGACACATAAATAATTGATAGTACAAAAGCCTAATTATTTTAGGCTTTTTCGCATTTCTATCAATTGATGTTTGAGAGTAGCGTCAAAATACTTAGAGCCATAAATAATCAAAATTCCACCCAATATACTATTGTCTATCTCATACTCAAACTCTAGATTGGTAACACTATCAAGTTGATAGCTGCTCTCAACTTGTTGTTGTTTTGCTTCGTGTCTCTTGGATATAAATTTTTCTACTCGCATTTGCAAATCTTTGGACAATGGTCTAGCCAAGAAGATTCTGACAATTTCTTTTTTGATCATATTATTTGGTTTCCCATTCGTCAAGGCAATCAGCTATGAACTTCTCGTTGTCTTCTGTTTTGAGTTCTCTAGATATTATTTTGCCTACTAGATCAATAACTATATCCGCTGCATTATCACGAAACTCATTTTCCATACGTGTTATCTCCACCATGGATTCCTTGTGAGCTATGTTGATTATAGCTGTAGCTTGTTGCTCGGCATCTTGTATGATTTGTTTGGCTTTTTCTTCAGCATTGGCAGTAGCCATCGTAGCTATTGTCATAGCATCTTGCTTGGCTTTGAAGAGGAGATTCTCGGTTTCTGCTTTGGTTTGCTCTGCTTCTGATTTGAGTTTTTGATTGATTTTGAAGACTTCTTCTGCTTTGGCTCTCTTCTCTCCAATCATCTTTTTGGTGGGTTTGTACAACAACAACCACAAAAACAGCACAAGCACAAGCAAAGTTATTGCGTGAAAAATCAGTTCCTGCCATGTCAAACCCAAATTGTCAAAGACAGTGACAGCTACAAAAGTTGGTAAAGACAACATCTTTTATATCCTTCAAATAAATTTTGTACCAATGTAATACAATTATACAGATAGTGACAGTGTACAAGTCTATTAGCAATCCTAACACAACCAATTACGATATAGTTGCGATACCTACTCAAATGTAATTAGCTATAAGTCACTTTGACCGTTATAACACCACTGAAATTGTAGACACAACCCAACAACCTGACAATTGATACTCAATGTCATATTTTTGTACTATTACACAAAATAATACTACTGAGCATTATTCAAACTTGCCTAAAAGAAGATTAGCATTATACCTATAAAGACACCATATATAGCAGTAGTCTCCGCAAATGCCAATCCCAACAACAACACTGTCCTAATTTTGCCCGCTGCTTCGGGTTGACGAGCAGTAGCCTCTACCGCCTTACCTGTAGCATATCCTATACCTATACCAGCACCAACACCAGTAAATACTGCAATACCCGCTCCTATTGGGGCCAAATTCATTACGACCTCTGTAGCTGACTCAGCAGCATCTGCTGCCAACATAACAATTGACATCAACGTACCAAAAAACTCCATTTTTTCTCCTTAAAACAATTAACAACTAATCAATACAACTACACATACCAACATCTACTCTATCGCCTCAGCTATAAAACTAGCCGACAACACAAAAAAGACATAACTCTGTATCACAGCGTGGAAGAGTGTGAACATAATATTGCCGATAGCGGGATACGCAATAGGAAATGGTATACTATATATGAGATGCATTATGAGATATCCAGATAGCACTGATATAAACAATCTCAATGACATACTAATAGGCACAACAGCGTCAGTCAATATATTGATTGGATTGAGGTAGTGCAACAACCTTGCCTTAGATCTATTGTGCTTGGTTGCCTCTCTCACCCCCAACACATGTATAAAGACAAATGTAAAGAGTGCAAATGCAAGTGTCATAGACAAACTAGACGTTGGTGGTCGCAGTGCAAATATCTCTATCATAGTCCCAAGAAATATGTAACACACCACAGCAAAAAACCAAAAGCTAAGAAATCTATTGCGTTCTTTTGTGTGCATGTACACACTAGAATGTAGATCCTTATCCACACCTTCTAGTAGGCTACACAATAATATTTGCAATCCTGTACTCTTAGTGTAGTCACTAGTCCACTTGGGTATAACAAATACTCTAAGTACTAATGCTATTGCTATCAATACCAATGCAGTGATAGCACCACTCAACATAGTCTCAGTAAAGTCAAAACCCCCAAGACTCCACAATATTTTGGGTGGAATTTGAGGCAAATCTGACATAATTATATTAACTTGTGATACCAATGTAGTAATCATATATCAGTAATAGTGTAGCAATCAAGCCATTGACATCTACAATATCATTAGTTGTACACCTTATTATAGTACTATTGCAACACTTAATCAAGCAAAAAACACCATATTTGCACATTTATTTTGTATTGTATCTTTATATAGTTGCCAACATAGCAATTACACATCAACCTTGTGCGTTGGTTATATCATTAATATGCTATTAATACAAAATTAATATACAGATTATACAAAACAACAATATGTCATGTATAATTATCAATCAAAAATATTCCAAGTCTATTATCACAACAAGTGTTAGTATATATTAAACTTGCCACAATTATATGACAAGTTCAGTATATATTGACCGCACAATCAACAACCACTCAACTACTATAAAAAGCGTCTATAATGTGAGTAATATTGTTGTACTTGTCCAATTGTATAGCATCAAATCTTATGCTCACATCTAGATCTTTGTGTTGAATGTATGCCAAAGTTGTGTTGACTATCTTGTTTTGTTTGGTATAGTTGATAGCCTCCAACCCGCTACCATAGTTATTGGTAGTGCGACTTTTGACTTCTACAACTACTAGATACTCTTGATAGCGAGCTATTATATCTATTTCGCCTATACTACACTGCCAATTAGTCTCTACAATATCATATCCCTTAGATATCAAATAATCCACTGCCAATTGCTCGGACAATGATCCCTTGGCTCTATTGAGATGCTTGCTATATTGGTGTTGTTGTAGTGTATCCATAGTATCTTTGTATATCAAAACAATACCGACAAGGAGCTGCCAAAATATATGTGTTAGATATTGTATGTGTGGATTTTGAGATGTTTTGCAACCACAATTATATCACAAAGTGCAAGCAATGCCAAACATTGCCTGCACTTTTATCGTGTTGGTACCTAGTTGTAGCAACTATCTTTTGGATTTGGCATTGCTTGGTCTACTGGGAGGACTAGAGGCATTGGATTTCTTTTTGAAGATTACAAGAGCAACTGCACCACCGGCTACTAAGACGGCTGCAATGATTGCAACCCAAACAACCCAACCATTGTTGCCACCATCATCCGTCGGCGTCTCTTTGTCGGTACTACCACCCGGTGGTGGTATCTCCTCGTTTTTGCCAACTATAGTTATGTTGAATGTCCGTGTTGGACTTGATACTCCCGTAGCCCCCTTGACTGACACACTGATCGTAAAGGTCTCCTTGACGTCGGGTGTTCCCGTCAGTACTAGACGAGCCCCATTGTCGGTTATGTTGAGCCAGTTTGCCCTACCTGATTGTACCTCCCAATCAAATGTTATCGGTCCCTCGCCTACTGCTACAATAGCTGCACTATAGTTATCAGACACTCTACCATTGGGCAAAGAGCTAGTGGCTAGCGTAGCATCTCCCCTCACATCTTGCCCTACAAGTTGCCTTACAACAGCACTAAGCTCAAACGCCCTACTAGCACCCTCGGGTTCTGTATCTACTCTTGTATCACCTGTCAAATCCCATACAATAGCCCCTGCCAATTGATTGTCCAATATATAGTTGACTTTGATTCCAATGCTCTCTACATCATCATAGGTGTGGAAGATCTTGTCAGTCTTGCTATACAAGTATGGTACTTGAGCACCCGGGTCCCAATAACGCACATAATCTTTGGCAAAATTGGTTACGGTCTCCGTACCATTGGTAGGCGTACCTCGCAGCAAGTCTAGCATGCGGTAGTATGGATTACTACCATTGCCCCACATTCCGCCAGTGTTCTGTTGAAAGCCACCTAGATCGTTACGCTCCGCACCATTATAAGGCAACTCTGTACCCTTGCTACCCAAACCAGGCAGACCTGGCACAATCTCAGTGTCTGGCACACCTACCCAACTACGACTATAGTACGCTACACCCATCATCAATTGCTTGTTGGGTACACCTTGCCTTATATACTCTTGGATAACATTGTCAATCCAAAAGCCAGGTGCTTGGGGGGGGGTAGAGGGCTCGTACAACGGAGCATTGTGATTGGTTGTAGTGTCCAATCCAAAAGATCCGCCGTGGTAGTCATAAGCCATATAATTGACCGTATCTACATACTTGACCAATTCGGCTGGTCTAATGTATTGAATGTTGTTGGGGTTGGGGGTAGTTGCTGTGCTGAGAGTATAGTACTTCTCTGTAGTCATGCTCAACTCAGTCATCAACTCTCGCACTCTCTTGTGTAATGCAAGAAACTGATCTGCTGCCTTGTCGTTGAGTGGGTACTCCCAATCTATATCCACACCATCAAAACCATATTTGACCATAAAGTCTACAAGAGATTTTGCAAACTTTTCTAACAACTCTGGCGTGCGAGTAGCATTCTCAAATTCTTGGTTCTCGCTATAGGTCCACCCACCTACACTGAAGACAAAGTACTTGTCTTCGTATCTTGATAGATTCTTTTTTACTCTATTGAGGATATCACCGCCGGCATTCCAAGCTCCGCCTACGTTGAGAGCAATATCAGGATCATCAAACCGTACTCCTGGATTGGTAGTGGCTGCGGTGAGATTGTCAGCACTTTGATTGGGTGGATTTTGGTCGGGAGTCGGATTGCGGTCCAAATCTATAGGCTTGACAAAAGAGTATGTCAAATGAGTAGTTGCCTTATAGTCTATATCCCTATCAACATCAAAATACTCGTGCCCTACGTAGCTACCCCAACTAGGCAAGTAGCTAAAGACCTTGTTGGTAGCCATCAATCTAGCTCGCTCACCGTCAAGAAAAGCTAAGATGTCTTGCTCACTACCTCTAGTAAACTCAAAGGTATAAGTAGGGACAGGCTGATTACCATCTACCAACCTCCAACCTCTGTACAATTCTTCGGTTGGAGCTACGCCAGGCCATTGTTGCGTTGGTGCGTACAACTTGTTGTTGTACACAAATCTAGAACCCAAATCAAGAGCACTAGTCAAATAAGCATCGTCCCAAGCTATAGCCTCTGCCCACTCGGTATTGATTGGAGCAATCTTGACTGTCTGTTGTCCACCAAATTGGCTACTAGCTTTGGCTGTATGCCATGTGCCATTGGACTCCTTAGATGTGTTGTACATCCAACTACTATCCAGTCCAATCACTCTATTGTTGGTGTCGTCCATTGACAATTCGGCTCTAGTTGAATGCAAGTTGATTGATTGGCCTTGTGCAGTTGATGCATAGCCCAATCCAACAATCGTACTCAACATCATACCCACACACAATACAACAATTGCCAATAGTCTCAATCTCAACATAGCTCTGTAGTGTGACATAATATACCCCTCCCAAATTTATGACATAGCACCCTAATATAATTATATGCAATATATGTCTATATAATTATATTACAAAACTTCACTTTGTGTCAATCTCAACCACAAAGCACATACAACTTGTACACAACATTAGTACAAGGACACAATAATCTACGACACTAACAACATATTTATGCAACAACCTTAGATGGCAACTGTATTGTCAACCAATACAAAACATGCGGTTGTCACAATCCCCTATCTTTGAGGCTCTTCACTATGTCAACAACAAATACACTTGGATCAAAGCCCTTGAGACGCTTGCGACCTATTATCACGTCATGCTTCATGCCTTTAGGGTGACGGTTGTCTATGTGTCCAATATAATTACCCCATTTGGCACTATCTACAGATACAATACCATCGTTGTCGCCATCATACCTCTGTACCATGCGAGCAATCCAGCTACCTTTGTGCAATACACTACTATAGCTAGCATAGTATATGCCCGTTATGTCTGGATTGTCCTCATTGAACCCAAGCATATAATCTGGTTCAAACTGTGCTATCACACGACCAAATTGCGGATGTCTATCTCCCAATATTCTGTACCAAATATTGTGAAAAAATCCTACAATAGATATTGTCCATCTAGGATATATAGACCTTAGTCGTGATACATAGTGCAATCCCCTGTGTGGCGTATTGAGTGTTGTAAGACTAGCCACATTGACACCATTGGTGATAGATATCAATCGTCTAGCGTCACACCCCCCTTTGGAATGTGCTATAATATTGACTTTGTCTATATTGCATTGATCAAGTATCTGTTGTATTCTCAACTTAAGTTGTAGAGCATTGCTGTCATACGTACCCCAACCATCTTGCATCCCATGGTACACCAATGCCCCATTTTGGCGTAAACGACTAGGCACATTAGCCCACTTCTTGAAGCCCCACTGATCTCTCTGTCCCACACCATGCACTAGCAATATGGGATACTTAGTTGCACAAATCAAATCATTGCTCATGAGTTGTTATCAATTAGGTTGTTTCAACACAAGTACTATTACAATCACAAGTATTATACAAGCCTAAAGCTCTTGCGATGAATTGGAGTGACACCATATTGTTGTATAGCTTGATAGTGCAATTGAGTGGGATACCCTTTGTGTCTATCAAAGTTGTAATGTGGATATTGTATAGCATACTTGCACATTATGTTGTCTCTAGATACTTTGGCAAGGATTGACGCTGCTGCTATATTGTAACTAATACTATCTCCATGTGTAATGGATACACTGTTGGGGATTGACAATTTGACATGGTCTACTAGTATAGTTAGATTGTCCGTATGTGCAATTGGTCTACAAGGCATAGGACCATGCTCATCAATATGTAGATTGTTGCATTGTGATTGAAGAATTGGTGATATAGCACAATCTACACTTGTGAGTTGGTTGGACACTATACATTGACTTATAGCTTGGTACATTCCCAACTTGGTAGCATTTAGTATATTGATATTATCTATTGTATTGTTGTCTATCGCAACGATACAGTAACCTACCGCCCGCTCTATGATAATGCTATACAACTCCACTAGTCTAACTTTTGATAGTTTTTTGCTGTCATCTATACCAGGAAGATAGTTGTCCCCCATAGCACAAACGGCACACACTACAGGTCCTGCCAACGGTCCACGCCCTGCTTCGTCCACACCTAACACTAGCGAGCCATATTGAAGGTCATGTCGCCAATTAGTCTCCATATGCAGATTGGTCACCGTCATCAATCAAATCTATATCTTGGTCTATCTTTATTCCCAAATCATATGAGAAAAACCCAAGAAGACTCAAATCAATGTTGAGAGCACGGCAATACTCCAAGCCTAGTTGCGTAGGTACCAAATCTGTATAAAACACATGATTGCTAACCAACTTGGATATATCCCCTGTTATATACCTGAGATAAAACAAATGGTCAATATCCATATCCTCTATTACCGGACCTACAAAACAAGGTCTATCATTGTCAAAAAAATAAACTATATAGGCAAGCCTAATCTCCCAAGATTTCATATATTTCTTCACAATTTGGTACTGTGTTTTCCCTTCAAAGTTATTTTTAGAATCGATCCAAAGTAATCTTACCCAATCGTCCTTGCCTAAAATCTTGTATCAGGGCAACGGCGGCTCTCTCTATGTCCAACTCTCCCCCCTTGAGCACAAATGCCCGCTTGACAGCAACTTGATGCAATACTCTCACTCCGTCCATATCAGTAGTACATTGGTACTTATTGTCCAATATATTAGGTGATATAGCTTGCAACTTGTCAATCAATTGCAAACTTAGCTCATACATATCCACCACTTGGGAGCTAATGCTCCCAACAATTGCTAAGTTGACAGCTACATTCTGATCGTTCAATTTGGGATATAACGTACCTGGTGTATCTAATATATCAAGATATTGGTCTACTTTGATCCACTGCTTGCCACGTGTGACACCAGGAGTATCTCCTGTCTTGGTCTTCTTGGCTCTTGCAATGTTGTTGATAAGTGTAGATTTGCCTACATTAGGGACACCTACAACCATACCACGCAAAGATATCCTAATACCTCTAGAAGCATACTTGTCCAGTCTAACTTTGCACAACTTGTTGATCACTGTAGCTAGCACATTGATTTGAGTGCTAGCTAGACTATTGACTTGTATCGCAACACTATTAGTAGTAGTATGAAGATCGCACCACTTGCGAGACAAGTTCACATCACCCAAATCAGCCTTGTTGAGTACATAAACTATAGGCAAATCACCAAACAACTCGTCAAATACAGGATTGAGACAACTTTGGGGAGCTCTACTATCAACGACATATATGACAAAATCTATTCCGCTCAATGACTGTTGCATCAAACGTATAGACTTTGTCATATGTCCCGGAAACCACTGAATATACATTGACCCTAACACCACAAGCTCCAAACCCAAAAGTTGTGAAGCAAAAACTTGATCAAACTTGCTTAAATGTCACCATACAACACAAAGTAGCATACAATAGATACTAAAGTTGACAATAAATCCCAAACTACACATCATCATCTATTAGCACATTGGCGTTTGTACAATGCAATTTGACCAAATCTGGTCTGTTGAGTCTAGTTAGGGCCACGCTCTGTTGTTGTCGCCACTTGTGTATATCAGCGTGATTGCCACTAAGCAAAACTTGTGGCACTTGCATCCCCATAAACTCTCTGGGTCTAGTATACTGCGGGTACTCCAGCAACCCATTGCCAAAACTATCATGCTGGTGCGAATCTTGAGACAACACCCCTTGACAAAATCTACATACAGCGTCCACAATCACCAATGCCGCAAGCTCTCCACCAGTCAACACATAGTCCCCTATACTAATACACTCGTCTATACACAGATCTATGACTCGTTGGTCTACGCCTTCGTAGTGCCCACACAACAATATCAAGTCATCATATCTAGCCAAATCTTTGGCCTTAGCATCATCAAACCTAACGCCTGTAGGCGTCAAGAAGATTCGCTTGGCTAGTCTATCCTTATCTATACTGCTGATACAATCATATATAGGTTGAGCAGTCATGAGCATACCCGCCCCGCCACCATAAGGGACATCGTCACATTTGTGATGTTTGTTGGTACTATACATCCTTATATCTATAGCTTGTATATCTACTAGATTATTGTCAATAGCCCGTCCTATCACGCTGTGCTGTATAGCGCGCACCATATCAGGAAATAATGTAAGTATTTTGATCTTCATAAAATGACACACTCTACATATTGCAATGCAGATTGATGACATCTTGCCCCACAACACAATTGGTATTATTAATCATACACGCAGACACTCCCAAATTGATTACTATCATAGATTATCTTTTTGGATATTATATCTATATCTACAATCAACCGTTTGAGAAAAGGATATCTAACCACGTTACCGTCGCAGGTCTTGACAGTATGCACATCAGCCGAGCCGTATTGTCCAATATCAACTAGCTGTCCCAGATATTGGTTGTCAAGATATACTTGCGACCCTATTATATCACTATAATAATATTCATGTTCTTGAAGCGGGGGCAACTCCAATTGGGACACATAGATTGGGCAATCATGCAACACCTCTGCCTGAGTACGTGTATCCACACCTTTGAGTTTGATATACACGCACTTATCAATCCTACAACGCTCTACGTCATAAGATCTATCGGCTACAAGGACTGTTTTGATAGTGTCAAAACAGTCCTTGTAGCCGGGCACTATACCCAATTTGAGTTCACCCTTAATACCATGAGGCTTAAGAATTTTGCCTAACTGAATCATAATTGAATGCACACTACACTTACTGTTCGTCTACAATATCTACAGACACACGCATATTTTGTTTGATTGCTGCACTACGAACAATAGTCTTGATAGATTTGGCAATGTTACCTTGCTTGCCTATAATCTTGCCCATATCAGGCTTGTCTACAGTAACTCTGATAGTTTCACCCTCTTGAGTTACTACTATTTTGTCTGGATTGTCCACCAAATTAGAAACAATATACTTTACCAATTCTACCATTAACTTCCTCTAAAGTAGTTTATTAGATTTGTCATCAAAAACAATTTGGATCAATAGCTCAAAGAAGACCAAAGATAATAAACTCTACGACCAACAATAACTCTTAAGTGCTAAAGATTACAACTCTAACTATACAATCAATCATATGCTACAATTTGATTTTATTTTTTGTCTTTTTTGACCGCACCTTTTTTGGCAGGGGCTTGTTTTGTGGCTATCACACCTTGTCTAGCTAGTATATCACGCACAGTATCAGTGGGTTGAGCCCCATTGGACAACCATTGTTTGATTCTGTCTTGATCTATACTGACGGTAGCCGGTTGAGTAAGCGGATTGTAAGAACCAACTTGATCTATAAATCTACCATCACGTGGAGATCTAGCATCAGCTACAATAATTCGGTAATGAGGCGACTTTTTGTCACCCATGCGAGTCAATCTAATCTTAACGGACATATATATATTTCTCCTAAATATTGGTTATCTAAATTTTCGCCCTCGCCCTTGCCTAATTTTGGTCAACTTATCAAAATTAGGCTCGCCCTTGCCACCATTCATAGACTTGAGCATAGCTTTGGTCTGATCATAATGCTTGAGCAAAGCGTTGACCTCTTGTATACTAGATGCACTACCTAGTGCTACACGTTTGCGACGAGATGCTTTGACAATAGCGGGATTGACTCGCTCTTGCATAGTCATAGACTGTATAATAGCCTTGTACTTGGTCAACTTGGTCTCATTGAGATCATTAGGGTTGAATTTGAATTGGCTAGGTAGCATTGCCATGACTTGACTCAAGTCACCCATCTTGCTCATCTGCTGCATCTGCACAAGAAAATCGTCTAAAGTAAAAGAAGCTTCTTTGAACTTTTTTTCCATGTCGGCAATCTCTTGCTCAGACATATTAGACTGTGCCTTCTCTATAAGTGTGAGCACATCACCCATACCCAAGATGCGAGATGCCATGCGATCAGGGTGAAACAAGTCCAAATCGCCCATCTTTTCGCCCATACCACACAACTTGATAGGTTTGCCCGTCACTGCCCTGATAGACAAGGCAGCACCACCACGAGTATCTCCATCAAGCTTGGTGAGTATAACACCCGTAATGTCAAGTTCGGTATTAAAAGCTGTTGCAACGGTGGTGGCATCTTGACCCGTCATAGCGTCCACTGTCAAAAGTATCTCTGTAGGTTGGACAGTATTCTTCACGTCAATCAACTCTTGCATTAGATCTTGATTGATATGCAGACGACCTGCCGTATCTATTATGACAGTATCACAACCTTTGTCCAAAGCATATTCTACAGCCAACTTAGCAGTCTTGTGTGGTGAGTTTGTTCCATTTTCAAAGACTTCTACACCTACGTTCTTGCCTACAACTTGCAATTGTTTGATGGCCGCTGGTCTATATATATCACAAGCGACCAATAGAGGCTTTTTGCCCAAGCCAATAAGGTACTTAGACAACTTGCCACACATAGTGGTCTTGCCTGCACCTTGCAACCCCACCATCATAATAACAGTGGGCGGCTTAGATGAGACTTCTAACTTGACATTCTCACCACCCATCAAATTAGTCAACTCTTCGTTGACCAACTTGATTACCATCTGACCAGGCGTAAGACTCTTGAGTATCTCCTCTCCCTTGGCTAGTTCGCTAACTTTGGCTACAAAGTCCTTGACTACCGAATAGTTGACGTCTGCTTCTAACAACGCTACACGTATTTCACGCATAGCTTGCTTGATATCTACATCGCTAAGTTTGCCTCTCTGAGTAATATGAGCAAACACCTTTTTGAATTTGTCTGACAAACTTTCAAATAATGCCATATAATACTACCGCACACCACCAAACATAAACAATCTTTGTCGTTCTAAATAAATACGAACCAAAAATTTAAGTGAACTTTGAATACAATACCCTCAATACGCTAGCAGACACAAGCACTTGACAAGTGCGAGCAACTCACACTCACCTAACCTTGCTACTAGTGGACTACTTCAGAAGATATAAACTCTAACAGTAAACAAACTACTCAATCAACAGTCTACTGTACAACTGTGTCACTAAATAATACATCTAGTACAATACTATAATCAATACAACTCAATCTAGATTTGAGGACATCTAGCTTGGCAATCAACTGCAAACTACACTCCAACTCCTTGAGAATACTAATGGACTTACGAATACTATCATACACGCCTTGTCTCGTCAAGTTAGTATTGGCAGCTATCTCATTGATGGACAGATCATAGTCATAGTACTCTTGCAATTTGGATAGTTGTGCCTGTGACAAAAGTCTACCATATAGATCAATAAGCCTACTAATACTCAAATCTTTCATACAGTCAAGTAATTTGCTTTACCTGTAGTTAGTATACACTATTCAACTTAGTATTGTCAATCAATATAAAACAAATCACAGCGTACAAATAGATAACAATCATTGTTTGTACACTGTGAACTTGTGATAGCAATAGGTATCTAATGCTTGCTTGGACTTATGCAAGCCATAACCTCTTGCATCTCTTTGGGCATAGGTTGAGATGGTATACCAAATCTATCAAGTATGCTCTTAGCAGCTTTGCGTCCAGCATTCATAGCCAACGGCACAATCTTGTTGCCTGTGACTATGTCGCCGCCTGCATAGACATTGTCCAGATTGGTCTTGCTATTGCTATCCACAACAATCAATCCATTGGGAGCTAATACCAACCCCGTATCGCAAGTCAACTCTCTATCCACTCCCGCTCCCACACACACTACCACAGTATCACAAGGCATAATATATTGGCTATTGGGTATCTCCACAAATGTAGCTCTGCCGCTAGCATCAGACTCGCCAAGTTCAGTCTTTGCAAACTCCACACCTTGCACAACACCACCATCATTCACAATTCTCTTAGGGGTATGCAAAAAATAAAATTGCGTCCCCATAGATTTGGCATCATTGACTTCGTGCTCTCTAGCCGGCATCTCTTTGGCACTACGACGGTAGACTATGCTCACGGTTTTGGCTCCAGCCTCAGTAGCTGTCCTAGCCGCATCCATCGCTACATTGCCCGCACCCAATATTATGACATGCTTGCCTTGTTTAAGTTTGGTCAAACTCTCTTGCGGATACGCTTGTGGCACCTTGAACCTAGCCATGTAATCATGTCCACTATATACTCTATCACAATCTTCGCCATCCAAGCCTATCTTGTTGGGTATACCTGCTCCTGCTGATATATACACAGCATCATACTTGTCACTCAACTCTTGCAATTTGATATCTCTGCCGACTTTGGTATTGAGTATTATATTGCCTCCCTTGCTTGTTACCATAGCATCTATCTCTCGTTGCACTACAGATTTGGGCAAGCGTGAATCAGGTATGCCATACACAAGCACTCCACCAGGCATAAAAAAACTCTCATATATATCTACACTCACTCCATGACTTAGCAAGTTGCTAGCAATAGCAAGTCCACTAGGACCACTACCCACTACCGCTACTCTCTTGGTATCACTCATTGATCTTGATTACTCCTTATTTTAGGTTGCCTCTCCTGATCAAGCGTTGTTTTGATTAGGTCGCACGACTGTACACCAAAGCAAGAAAGGACTCAAATTAGTTTTTGTTCTTCTTTGACTATTCAGCAGCTTTTGTATGATATCATTTACAGTCTCACAACATTAGTTGCCGATCATCAATCGCATTATAACACAAATTTGGTCAAATTACAATTGTGTAGCATCGCCAAATTGATAACCTATCTCTACAGCCTTTTGTACAAATTGTCGTAGCATTGTAGAAGTGCCCGAATTGGTAATGTGTAACAAGATTATGCAACCCTTGTGTAGACGTGATATTAGTTTGTTGGATGCAGCGACCGGATCAATTGGTGACTTGCTCCAATCTGCTATAGCATTGCTCCACAATACTGTCTTAAGATTGGCATTCACTGCTTGCTGTAATGTTTGTTGTCCAAATTTGCCAAATGGTGGTCTAAAATACCTCAATGAAACATTGTGGTGTCCATATTGTTGAGTATATTTTGTCCCAAAATCTTGTATATCTTGTTTGACTACATCCACATCCACTTTGGACAAATCTTTGTGTCGGTCAGTATGATTGCCTATAGTGTGACCTTCTTGCAACATACGTTCTATCAATTGGCTCTCTTTGAGATAGTTGCCACACAAAAAAAATATTGCATGTATATTGTTGTCACGCAATACATCTAATACTTGACTCGTATAACCAGCTTCGTATCCTAAGTCAAAAGTCAAGTAGATTTTGCAATCAGTTGTGTCACCCAAATATATACCGTTGTACTTGGATAGCAATGTAGCAGCTCCATCTGGTATATCGGGAGACATACCTTTGGATCTGTGACTAAGACCCCAACTAATTGCACTACTATATGTATTGGCAACTATCTTTGGCGACATGCCAATTGCTAATATAAGTACACTTGTAATCAAATATTTTGCAATATATCTCATACAAATATCTTGTGCAACAACCAACATATATATTACATGATTGTTGTTGATGGCATAGTTTGGAACATAGACATATCCACTCTCAATATAGAGATGTTGGATATGTCTTATACAAAACCAATTATAACAATGTCTGTCGTTATCTTACTATAGTTTTGACAAGTTGACTACTATTGAAGACCATTACGCTTGCCACAATCACCAATATAGTCTCTGGTACTAGGTATGCTAGATTGTAGACCAGACTATACATCAATGCATCAAACCCCACCAAGTCACCTGACCAAATTGCAAAGTCTATGTCCTTAGACCAAAACACAATCCCCGCCCACGTGTGACTAGCAAGTCTGACAACAAAGCATATCATCAACCCAATATAGAATTTGTTGTGAGTACGCAAGCCTGTCAACTTGTCGCCTTTGGGTCTAAAGTCTACCAATCCAGCCGCTGCCATAGAGAGACTAGGTACAACATAGTCTAGCACTGCACTCCATGGACTAACAATATATGGAAAATACATTAGGGTAAGTAGCATGTGCCCAAGTGCTACCACTAGAGCTTTCTTGAGACCAAAGAAGTATCCATACAACAACATCGGGAGAGGAGATGCCAACGTAACATGTGCACCAAATGGCAACCTAAATACAGGAAATATCCACAAAACAAAAGAAATGCTAAGTGCTATAGCACCAAAGACAATATCTCTTGCACCAAAAGCTACCTTGATCTTGTTGATATTATCTACAATATCCATGTTGCTAGACATAGTAGCCGTACTATTAGAGCCTATTTGTGTTGACTTTGCCACTCTACGGTGCCTAATATGTAGCAAGACAACTACTACAACTACCCCAAATACTATAACTCCAATCATAGTCCACCACAACCACGATTGTATATAAACATCACTAAAATTAAACATATCTTATATGTATCACATAATCCATAAATTGTCAAACCGCACATACACAATATTGTTAGATTGCACAAGACGACGAGTCAATCCTCAATCTTGGATATAGCCCAATCAACCAATTGGGCATACATGACATCTTGTGACAATTTGTGCAAGCTTGGTATAGCGTGTGTATACTTAGAGTGTGCCGAATATACAATAGAATTGACTGTAAGATACTTAGGGCGAGCATAATTAGCACCTATTATATCTCTAAAAGGTCTGATAGTATTAATAGAGTTGTACAGTGCTTGCTGCACATATTGAGGTGCTTGTATACGTTGAATATCTCTATTGTGAGGACATACAGCTTGACATATATCACAACCCAAGAATTTGGCCCCCATCAAATCTGCTATTTCTATTGGCATCACACCTCCTGATTGAAATTTGCGTAGACACTTGTTAGGATCAAATTCACCATTGATACCTATGGCTCTCGTAGGACACTTATCAACACAAAGTTTGCAATCCATGCACTTGGTTGACGCCTCTATATATTCGCCTGTAGCATTACGTACTACACCAACATCGTCAGTCTCAATAGCTCCAAGTACTATATAGCTCCCACTGTCCTCTCTCATAGCCATTTGGTTGATACCCCATATTGTACACAATCCACTACAAAATGCCAATGTGCGCAAGCTAACATCATTGACAATTTGAGCATACGATCCATTGTTACGCAATTGCGACTGTATATCTTTAGACAGCTTGTACATTGATTGGGTAGCCAAATAATAAGCATCCAACCCACAGTCTTGATATGGCAAATACGAATAACCTAACACTATATATGCCATGTTAGGCTTGGATGTGTGTTTTATAATCTTTTTTAACATGGTCAAAACACTCTCAAGTCTGGATCTTATTGAATGTTGTCAATGTACAAACATAGCGCTTGTAGACAACCTCTCTCAATTCAACCTTACAGTAGCTACATCAACTGTGTTGCTATCACATTTGATGATATCACTTATTGCCACACCAACTATCAACAGTACTGTGTTGCCCACAGTCAACAGTACAAGTTTGTCTCTCTTGTACTGTGGTATCTTGTTGTCAACAAGGTACTTCTTGAGAGTTTTATTATGCCCTTTGTAAGGTACAAAGGTATCACCTATCCGTCTATGACGCCATATTGCAGATTTGTCTATCTTCTTCAAATCAAATACTATACCACTTGTATACTCTACGGTATCAGTCTTGCATATTTGCCAAGATATATCACCCAATTTGTATACAGATACACCCTCGTACGGTATTGATGCTGATCTTGCTATTGGTACAGTCTTGCTATACATTCTAATAGAGTTGTACTCTCTACGAGCCACTATGTCCCCATAGAGCACAATATGTTTGCCTACCTGCATACTTGTCATACCTAGTATCCTAGATATGATATTGTAGTTAGGTTTGATATTGAACAATCCCATAGCATATTCAATATATTGATATTTCAACAGATCGTCCAACAAACACAATGGAATCAACACATTGCCTTGATCCATAGTTATAGCTTGCTTATCTATATGTTTGTTTGCAAATTCGTTGAGGTTGTGTGCAATATTAGACAGCTTGCAAATATTAGTGAGAGCCCACCTATCTCGTATTAATGGCACTATATTGTGTCTGATATAATTGCGATCATGACCAACATCTACATTGGATTGATCTACTACATATGGCACAGATTGAGATCTATTGTACTGACTAATAGCACTTTTAGATGTGTTAATAAGTGGTCTTAGTAGTCTCTGACTGCTCAAGACTTGCATGCCACCAAGACCCTTAATGCCTGTACCCCTAAATATCCTATACAGCACAGTCTCAATTTGGTCGTCCATGTGATGTCCCAATGCCACCATGTCCACTTGTTGTAGCACATGGTCGTACACTTGTTGTCGCCACAATCTAGCTTGCAACTCTATGCTCTGCCCTGATTGCTTGGAGAGTTCTGGTATATCACTCTTGTATATCGTACACTTGACATTGTGATGCTTGCAATATTGCCGCACCCACAAAGTCTCAAAATTGGACTGTACTCGTATGCAGTGATCAAATGTCAATACTTGCATATCCTGCAACATGTGTCTATTGGACAAAAATAGTGACAACAAGCACATACTGTCACTACCACCACTTACGCTCAAAGCTACACTCTTGCCACTAGCATGACGTCTAATCAATTGCTCAACATCATTCATATTACAATACATCAACTAGCACAACAATCACATACACCAAATCTGTACCCATCGTACTCTATCTTATCAACAATCCAACTTTGGCATCTTTGGTACACTGTACCAAAAACCTTTTGCTGTCCACTAGTTTGATTACTTTGGGCTGCAATCTAACCGTAGTGCATTCGTACATAATTTCGGCAAGTCTATATATCTGATGTATCATATACAACTTGCCACCCGTACTCAACAAATAGCTTGCGGCTTTCAATGTCTCCTGCAAAGTCAAGGAGCACTCAAATCTAGCTTGTGCTATGCTATCATTGCCACTAACTTGACCACAACCTACCTTGTTGAAAGGTGGATTGCTAGTAATCACAGTGCAACTACCCGCAGATAGATACTGTGATATGTCTTGTATTGGAGCGTTGATGATTTTGATTGAGTTTTGTAGATTGTTGAGTTGGACACTTTGTTGAGACAAAGTAGCCATATCAGTATCTATCTCTACACCATACACCGTACCAAAACCCAACTTGCCTGCTAACAATATAGGTATAATACCCGTACCACTACCTATATCCAATGCTACACCCACTGGTCTAACATTGACAAAATTCACCAAAGCTACTGCATCACTACCAAACTTAAATCCACCTTTGCGTTGAATTATACGCAAATTGTTGACTTGCAAGTCATCCACAACACAGCCATCATACTCTAACATAATATACAATGCATCTCAAACACACAACCAAATCCACATAGTGTCAAGCGTTGTGCTTGTTTTTTGGGATCTTCAATCACACAATCGCATAATATACAATATGTCACAACTTTGTGTATCACAACATAGCATGTACGATATTGCACATGCATTGTATATCTGTTGGCTCTCCAATATCAGCCCTTAATTATAGACTTGTCCCAAATCTATTTTTGACAATTCGGCTTTGAGATCTTCTACCTTGTCCAATTGCTCCCAAGACACATTAGCTCTACCAAAGTGCCCATATGTGGCTGTATCTGCAAATACAGGCTTGCACAAACCCAACTTGTCTATAATAGCCTGTGGTCTTAGGTCAAACAACTTGAGAACTATATCTGCCAATATCTGATCATTGATACTGCCTGTACCAAATGTATTGCAAAATATTGAAGTAGGTTGAGATACACCTATAGCATAGCTAATTTGTATCTCGCACCTTGATGCTATGCCTGCCGCTACTATATTTTTGCAAATATATCTAGCCATATATGTTGCACTACGGTCTACCTTAGTACTATCCTTGCCACTGAATGCCCCACCACCATGTGCACAATGCCCACCATAAGTGTCCGCTATAATTTTGCGACCTGTCAACCCACTATCACCATCTGGCCCACCTATACAAAACTGTCCTGTAGTGTTGATAAGTATCTTGGTATCATTGTCTACCCAATCTTTCAAGACATGAGATATGACATGTTGTTTGATATCCCCAACCAATGTATCTTGAGACGCCTCTGGCGAATGCTGAGCGGACACTACGACTGTATCAACCCTGTGTGGTTTGTTGTCTTTGTACTCTACAGTCACCTGAGTCTTGCCGTCGGGACGCAAATAATTGACAATCTTGTGCTTGCGTACAAGCTCCAATCTCTTAGCCAAAGCATGTGCTAGACTAATGCTAAGCGGCATCAACTCTTCAGTCTCGCTACAAGCATACCCAAACATCATGCCTTGGTCACCCGCTCCTAGCAACTGAGCGTCAACTTTGTCTACTCCCATAGCTATATCTGGACTTTGGGTATGCACCTTGACTTGTATATCTACAGTATCACAACAAAACCCAAGCTCAGGATCGGTATACCCAATGTCTTGTATAACTTGACGAGCTATACCTGAATAGTCTACTTTGGCAAAAGTGCTAATCTCACCCATAATTAGCATATAGTCTGTGGTAGCCACGACTTCGCAAGCCACACGTGCGTCTGCGTCTAGAGTCAATACGGCATCTAGTATACTATCTGCAACCTTGTCACAAATCTTGTCTGGATGCCCCTCAGTCACACTCTCACTTGTAAAAAATTTCTTCATTAGTCTGTATCAACACCTTTAAGCAAGCTTGCTAGCACATACAATACAACAGCTTGTGCCAAAATGAGTATACAATATTGTACTCTCAGTTGTCAATCACCATTTATTTCAACAAGTCTACTCTGCAATTGACCTTGAGATGGTTTAGCTTATTGCCACGAGTATCTACATCTTGCACAATATCAAATTCATTGTTGACTAGATACCTAACGGCTATATAATCGTATACATAAGCATTGTCTTGATGTCGCAACTCAGCCAGCTCTATAGACTTGTTGAGCAATTGACCAAACATACTATTGTCACTCACTCTCCTGCCACTCAAGTTGAAAGTAGCATCACGACAGGTATCCAATGTAGCCACTTTGCAATCAGTGTGCTTGAGACACCATACAAAATTCTCTATATCCAGAGCAAAATTGAACTCTTCGCCTTGATAATTGGGTTGGTGCCTAATGTTGTGTCCCATCATAAGCAAGTCGTTGCACTTGCAATCAAGGTGTTTGAGTAGTGGTACAACCAAAGTAGCAGGACCCAACGATGCTATATCTATCGTTTGGTTCTTGTCAAGATTGCTGAGCCATGTATCAAACTTGACAGTATTGGCGTACCTTGTAGCATCTTTGTACAAATCCCCCATACCATCAACGCCATGTATGCTAGGCAAGTGAGCATAATTTTGAATTTGGTCTACCGTGTCAACTAGAGTCACATTGTGCAACTTGCCTCGTTGGTGTAGCAGTTTGTGAGCATTGTTGAGACTATTGTCAGCTGTTGTATTGCCCGCAATTGCTACAATATCTATACTATCCCATTTGTTGTTGTCTAGCAACCAAGCTGTTGCAACAGCATCATCTAGTCCATAGTCACTCATTATAATCAATTTTGTCGACATAACACAATCTCCTAAAATTACTAATTGTATTGTACTATATTTTGTTATATTAATTGTTGACAACGCTTAGTCTTGCAATTGCACTGTGTCATCTAACAATTGTTGCTGACTTATCTTGGACAAAAAATACCACAAAGCACTGTATCTCATAGCTACATAGTTGTTGACAACCATCTTCTCAACTGCATATCTAGTACCTACCAAGACGACCAGTTTTTTGCCACGGGTGATAGCAGTGTACAATAGATTGCGTGTCATCATCATAGACGGACCCTGTACTACAGGCATAACAACTACATCAAACTCACTACCCTGACTCTTGTGTATCGTGATAGCATACGCAAGCATAAGCTGCATCAATATCTCTCTATTGTAAGACACTACCCTATCATCATCAAACAACACCACCACTTCACCATTGTCCAAGATAGATAGTATCTGTCCCATGTCACCATTGAAGACCCCCTCTCCCGTCTCCGAATTGTCTCGTTTTTTCCACTTGAGCTGATAATTGTTGACAACATTCATTACTTTGTCACCCTCTCTCAATGTGGTATATTCCAACTCTATTTGATGTTTGTCTACGCTTGGAGGATTGATTGATGCTTGCAACTGCTTGTTGAGAGCTATCACACCAGCATTGCCATTCTTGATTGCACTCAATACTTGTATACGTGTAGACTGCACCTCAGCAAACTTGGGCAGTCTATTGACCACTAGGTCTACCACTATACTTTTGATATCTTGAGTATGATCATTGCCAATGTCTACAAAAAAGAAGTCTGACATCTTGCTATCCAATTGAGGCATTACGCCATTGTTGATACTGTGTGCATTCTTAGCTATTAGGCTATTGTCACCTTGCCTATATATAAAGCTAAGCTCAGCTACAGGCAATACCCTAGCTTGCAAAAGATCTCTCAGCACATTGCCCGCACCCACACTAGGCAATTGGTCCTTGTCTCCCACCAATATTAGCTTGGTACCATTGGCTACAGCCTTTAGCAAGTTCCTAAACAAGAAGATATCTACCATAGACATCTCATCTACTATTACAACATCACACGCTAGTGGCTCGGTTCGCATTTGACCATCTTTCATCAATGCCCTGTGTATAGTGCTAGCCTCATAACCTGTAGTCTCTAGTATACGCTTGGCAGCTCGTCCAGTAGGTGCTAGCATAATTATACGCAATCTATGCTTGGCAAAGATGTCCAATATGTTTTTGATTATGGTAGTCTTACCTGTACCCGGTCCACCTGTAATTATGCATACTCCACTGTTTACGCTTTGTTTTATGGCATTGACTTGAGCAGCGTGCAATTGTATATTGTGCACACGTTCAAACTCGGCAATTTCGTCATTGTAGCTATAATTGCTAATGCTAGCACTCGTATACAACTCTAGTAGCTTGGTTGCTATGTGCTTCTCTGCTTGGTAGCATAGTACATTCATGACAACTTTAGTATCATTTATCTCCAATACCTTGATCTTGTAGTCTAGCACTAGCTCTTGTACAATATCATTTATTTTGGACGCATCTTGCAACGACATTAGTTGCAAGGTACTCTCTATGGTCATGTCATACGGCAAATATGTATTGCCATCTTTGTCGGTAGATTGCCTCAACACATGCACAAGTCCTGCCCTAATCCTCAAAGAGCTATCATGTACTATACCTATCTCCCTAGCTATGTTGTCCGCAGTACCAAAGCCTATACCATTGATATCTTCTATTAGCCTATATGGATTGCTAGACACTATCTCTATAGTGTTGTCTTTGTATACTTCATATATTTTGTCAGCTGTCTTAGGTCCTATACCTTTGTCCAGAAGGTATGTTATGGAGCGTTCCATAGCTCTTATTTGTACTATTGACTTAGATATCTCCACAATTTTTTGGTGATTTATCCCCCTAATATTTGTGAGCAAACCAGGGCGATTCTCCATCACCTCTAGAGTATCTTTGCCAAACTTGTCTACTATGGACTTGGCAGTAGCGGGACCTATACCCTTGATTCTGCCAGCACTCAAATACTTGATTATGCTTTGGGTAGTGCGAGGTGTAACTATGTTGATTTGGGTAGCTTTCAACTGAGGACCATACTTGAGATCTTTAACTAACTCACCTTCACAAACTACCGAATGTCCAACATCACAAATATTAGGGAACTCACCTTTGCACACAATAGTATCCTTGCCCGTGTTGATACGAGCAATCTTATAACTTGTGGCTTCGTCCTTGTATATTATACTATCTACAACGCCCTCTATCTTGTCCATACTATTGTCCAAGTCATCATACTACAACAATATGATACACTACAATGCTCTCAAAGTCAATCCAAACTCAGGTATAGTCAATTATACAATATATATACATAATCATATTATTGGATTTGGATATTGTTAATTAGGATAAGATATTTAGGTTAATTATGGGCGAGAGAAGTTGGTGGAGGAGGTTTGGGTGTGGGTGTAGCCGTCCTTGAAGGAGATTGTGGATATGATTGAGATATTGTGAGAGTGTGATGTGTCAGTGGCTAGAGTCTTGAGAGTTGAGTAGTCTATAGCGTCAATCATTATGTTGCATGTGTATTGTGGAAATTCCTTGTCAAAAATATCAATCTCTGCATTTATATTATCTTGAGTTATTGTAACCCCACTTTTCCCTGCTTCATTGACATCTTTGTCTTTATAGACATCATCCTTGTTGACTTCAAATACAAACAACGGTTCATTGGAAGAGTCAAATACTTGGTAAGTTATTTGAGATATATCTAATGCATTATATCTGTCATGCAAATCCAAAGTAGCATTGATTGAGATAGTTACAACAGAATCATATTTATATCCAACAACAACCTTGTCAAGTATTAGGTTGGTATTTTCTCGTAGTTCGTTGCCACCATTCTCGTTGTTGTCACTGTTGTCTAGGTCAATTGGGAGACCTACTACGACTAGTGTGGATTGGACAGTATAAGTCG
>JAISDO010000004.1 GCA_031264755.1 Clostridiales bacterium | reverse complement strand
ATGGCTAGGATGGTGATGATATCGCCTAGGTTGGTGTTTATGGATGAGCCATTCAATGGAGTGGACATAGTGGGGGTCAAGTTTATGAGAGAATTTATAGCTAGTATCAATAAGGAGATAGGGACAACCTTTGTGATAAGTAGCCATAATTTGCATGAGCTGAAGGTGATGTGTAGTAGGTACATACTAATCAAGTCAGGCAAGTTCAATGATGTGGCACATGATGACGCAATGGACTTGGAGAGTATGGGACAGGCGTAGTAATGTACAATTTGTGATTGTGCTAGTCTAGTATGAAGTATAGTTGACCGTCTTTCTCCGTAGGTGGGAAGATATCTCCTTGTTTGAGTTGAATGCTTATGCCTGTGTACTCTACACCATTGGTGTCGCATATGCCAAAGGTTGAGTCGCTATCTACAATTTGACCTTGTGAGTATGTTTGTCTCATATTGTTTGGTTCCTATTCTGCCTAGTATTATTTGTACAAAACTTATATCAATTTGTTTGTTAATAATATACAATATATTATTATATTGTCGCTAATATTGTAATTTTATGTATAACACAGCAAAATATCGTTGCTTTATGTATTTTTGTTGTATTAGTTGTATCCAATAGCGACAAAATTTGCTTGCTATTGTGAGAATAATAATGCTATAATGGTTGAGTTGTGAGTGAATATTTTGATACATCTATACGCAATCTCTGGGATGCGTTGCAACATTTTAATGGATTCAATGTATTGGAGATTGTTATAATCTCTTTTGTGATATATGGTGTACTAGTTTTTCTTAAAAATACTAGTTCGTTTAGGTTGCTAAGATTCATAGCTATGTTTATAGCTATAATCATAGTACTCAATGCAAGTATCCTCAAAGAAAATTTTGTAATATTGCCTCAATTGCTCAACAACTTTTTGTTGTATATTTTTGTGGTTATATTGTTGTTGTTTCCGCAAGAGTTGCGTAGGGCATTGTGGCGATTGAGTAGTCCCAAGTCGGCGTCTACTATATACAACGCTGCCAAAGGTGTCAATGAGCAAGAGTTGCGCAAAGTCGTAGTTGAAGTGGTCAAATCCCTCCAAAACATGGCCAAAAAGAATATAGGAGTGTTGCTTGTAGTTGTGCCTGACAACTCTATAGGTAGTCATATATTGGATAGTGGGACTACATTGGACGCCAAGTTGACCGGAGCATTGTTGGAATCTATCTTTATTACCAAAGGTCCATTGCATGACGGGGCTGTTATTGCTAAGGGTGACAAGATATTGTCAGCGGGATGTTTTTTGCCGTTGACACAGAGCCAAACAATAGCCAAAACTTTTGGTACTAGGCATAGAGCAGCTATTGGTGTAACAGAAAATAGCAATGCAATCAGTATAATATGTAGTGAAGAGACGGGTGTAATTAGTGTAGCCAAAGATGGCGTACTCAAGTCTTATTATGATGGTATTATGCTACAAGATATATTAGAGCAAGTATTGGGATTGAGAATCAACAAATCAGTCAAAGTAAATTTGGAGTAGGAGTCATTCATGTCAAACACAACCAATACACCATCTGGCAATTTGCCTGTACCTAGCAATCTCTCTGTACCTATCAATACATTAGAGCCTCAAAAGCATGCCAAAACACCAAAATCTAATGGGCTTGTACGTAGGTTGCTCTTCAACAATTTTGGGCTCAAGTTGGCGTCTGTCGCTATATCAGCTTGCTTGTGGATGTTGTATATAGCTTTTTTGGGGTAGAATTGTTGTGTGAAGATTGATGTAGATATACATCAAGTGATGTGTGACAAACAAAGCCACGCAATCATCAAGTTGAGTAGTCCAATTGCAAGTCACATCTCTCTATATAGTTGCATAGTATGCTAGAGAGGTGTGATTTTACTTATGATAAAGGTTTGCAAATTTGGCGGGACATCTATGGCTAATGCTAGTAGCATATGCTACGTTGCTAATATAATAAGGAGCGACAAAGCCCGCAAATGTATCGTGCTGTCAGCACCAGGACTGAGAGATACAGCAGACACCAAAATTACAGATTTGTTGTATATGTCGTACAACAATCCAATAGTCTGGAAGATAGTTGGCGAAAGATTGCAAACAATAGTAGACGATTTGCAAGTAGAGTTTGATCTGAGTGACGAACTTGATTCGGTATTTTGTGATATTGCCAATGGAGGCAATCAGGATTATGTAGTGAGTAGAGGCGAGTATATCATATCTAAGATTGTATCCAAGTTGATAGGGTACACTTTTGTTGATGCCAAAGATATAATTATGGTAGATCAAGAGGGTAAGATTGATTTGGTACAGACAAGGCGACAAGCCAAAAAGTTGATTAGTCCATATATTGGGACTGGTGTTGTGGTGCCTGGATTTTATGGAGCGTACAACAACAGCATACGACTATTGGGTAGAGGTGGAAGTGATATAACGGGTGCAGCGTTGAGCTACGCACTGGCATCGTCAGAGTATGAAAATTGGACAGATGTTGATGGTATGAGTGTGTTTGACCCACATATTGGGCATAGTCAATACAATAGTACAATGTCATATCATGCCGCTATCACATTGGCTCAAGCGGGTGCTAATGTGATACATCCTGATAGTTGTGCTATTGCAGCATTAGATAATATACCAATAACAATCAAGAACACATTCAATCCAAATGCAAATGGTACGAGGATAGTTGCAAATTGTTGCAAGCAATCCAAAGTATTGGGTGTGGGTAGTGTGAGCAACTTGCGGACAATAGTACTGTCCAAATTATCTCTATCTAGTGATACGGTATTGCAAGATGTACTCAAATTGATTGTAAAATACAATATTGACACAATCAATATCAACGCTGACAACAATAGTATTGTATTGACAATAGACCCAAGGGTAGAGGCAACACAGTCTAATCAACGCAACAATATATCACGCTTTAGACGAGTATTGACAAGTCAACTCAATCCTATTAGTTGCAAGGTACACAATACGGCACTAATTAAGATCGTTGGCAAGGATATACTTAGTCAAGCATTGCAAACATTGTCACTATACAGGGCAAAAGTATTGAGTAGTGCCCAATCCAAAGATGTATCTACTATAGTAGTATCATCCAAAGACTATGAGATGGTTATGGATATGTTGTATAGACAATTTGGAGATGATGGATATATGATTGTCAAATAGCAGCACGATTACAAAAAATTGGTATTGACTTGTACGTGATGCGCACTATATTGCAATATCATATAGATCTAGGTGAGTTATCTATTGAGCTATAATACTGTTGAGCTATAATACCTCTAATTGTTGTTGTGTTCGAGACAATGTGGGAGATATAAACTTGACCTAGCTAATGATAATTATTGCAAATTATTTGCAATAATGTATCAATCAATATATAAAACTTTTTGTCAAAATTATACAAAAATGGTAGACAACAGTACAAATATATAGTATAATGGAGATAAGCTTGCGAAGGTGGCAAGTGAGATTGTACATTATCCTAGTGGACTAGTGGACTAATGGACTAATGGACTAATGGACTAATGGACTAATGGACTAATGGACTAATGGACTAATGGACTAATGGACTAATGGACTAATGGACTAATGGACTAATGGACTAATGGACT
>JAISDO010000011.1 GCA_031264755.1 Clostridiales bacterium | reverse complement strand
CTAAGATTATTTTTGTACTAGTATAGCACAATCACCTGTGATAGTGCTAGTATTTTTATCATCTTTTCCGTTCTTCCTTGAACGACTATGTCGTTATATTCTGATCTTTTTTGTTCATATATTCATATTTTTATTCACAAAAATATGAATGCAAAAATTACGCATATTATACTCAATTTGCAACAAAAAGCACAAATCGCACACTCAATATTGAATGTGCGATTTGTGCTTATGTACAGTGCATCGCCTCTGTCTATACTAGACCTATCGTACTTGACAACAACAATCTCCCGCAAAGCTCCCTTAGGGCACATGTACGCAATCCGCTTAGTGCTGCTGTATCTCTACTCTGACACGGTTCACGGCACAACATTGCCTAAGACCTTGTTATCAACAACTATTGCTGCCCTACTGCCTAAACCTAATATAACCTCGGACGACGTTCTATCTCGCTGTAGCGGATTGCGAGTTACAGGGCACCGCTAACTCCCCATATAGCACCACCTACATTATATACTACACTTGCCAGCTATGTCAAACAACTGAGTGGCATGTTGATATATCTAAGTCACAATAGCACAAACTCTACTTGCTCATCTCGTATATCAAGACTACACCTCCTACCATAAGGTAGTACACAAGATGGTTGAGTATGCCCAAAATCCATATCAACAATCAAAGGCAATTGCTCTAGATTGTATCTACTCAATACTTGTTGCAACACTTGAGTATATATATCACTAGCCGTATTAGGTCTACCACAAACAATAGCACTGAGCCTGCTCAATACAACATACCCAAATACATCTACAACAAAATGCTCAAACCACTCTCGGGACGGCATCTCTTCACTAACTTCCAAAAATAGTACTTTGTTGTACCAAAAGTCTACATTTGGCATTAGAGAGGTGTGTTGCAACTGAGCAATTACTTCGGGACATCCACCCCACAACTCACCTTGTACACACCCTTGCCCTTGCAATACTCGCCAGCTATTGTTGCGTATTTGTCTTGACACAACTTGATTGTCTCTATTGCTCCACTCAAGATATTCGTCTACGCACATACCACTATCATGCACTACGCACTCTTTGTGTGCTCCAAACAATACCTTGTCTATATACCGAATGGTATACTCAAGCATGCCGTTGTTTTCTGCCATGCCTGTCATGATACTAGTGCCATAGTAGGATTGTACGCCCGCCTTACCAAACATCCAATGTATAGTAGTACTATCCGAATTGCCAACAAATATCTTTGGATATTGTCGTATAATCTTGATATCACAATATGGCACAATAGATAAGGCATCCTTACCCCCAATTATGCTAAATATCCCCTTGATACTCTCGTCTTGCAACGCAAACATCAAGTCGTCTGCTCTAGCTTGCGGATTGTGTAGCAACCACTCACTAGGCATCAAAGCATACTTGGACTCTACGATATCAATATCAAATGCCTCCTGTGCTTGTCTCTTGCCCACTTGATACCTATACAACAACGCCTCACTACTTATCCCCGATGATAGATTGATAGCACAAACCTTGTCCCCTCTAGACAGTCCTGGTGGTATTATCATAGCTATACAAGCCTCTCAAGGTCTACAATCTGAGTTGTCAATGTAGCTACATCTAACCTGATTACCTTATGTATCAACACGCTATCCGCAAAACCACTCATATATTTGACCACTTTGTTGCCTTGTTCAACCTTTTGATACACACCAATATTATTAACTACCATTTTATTTACTCCTTTATTATTGTAGGAATTATATCAAAAAAAATAGTGTCAAATGTTTTTTTACAAATATTTTTATTTGTCTATTGCTATACTGAAGACTTTTTTGTTGAGATATTGCAATGGTTGTGGCAAACTCTCAAAGTATAGCTCTGTTGCAAACAACTGTTGGTACTTGATACCGCTCTTGATGTATAGCTGATTGGCTTGTTTGAATTGTGGCAAGCTATATTTGCCTTCGGCGATTATTGGATGATTGAGGTGACACAAGTGTGCTCGTATCTGGTGAGTGCGTCCTGTATGCGGCTTGACTTGCAACCATGTAGTATTGTCATCCACTCGTATAGTCCTAAAATGCGTCTCTATCTCTTTGCTACCTGGTCTTTGTGTGTCGTACACTCTACACAGTGACAACTTAGAATCCTTATGCAACCATGCCTTGTATGTCCTGTCAACCTGCCACTTGCCATGCACTCTAGCCACATAGACCTTTTTGACTGTCCGTGTCTTAAAAGCTCGCAAGAGTATATCTGCACTTGCACTATTAGCACCAAACACTAGGATTCCCCTTGTATTGCGATCCAACCTATGCACCAATTGAGTACCCTCGTACTGTGCTTGTACAAGCTTTTCAAAATTCATTACATCTATACCTTGTGGCTTGTCTAGTACTAGAAGATTGTCGTCACTATACACCACGTCTAGTTGCATAAGCGGCTTGTCCGTCAACTTGAGTGGCAAAAAAACACTAACAACATCCCCCGCTTGCAGTGCAACATTACTTGTTGCTTTGATAGTATTTACTCGTATCTCTCTCTTGTCAAGTAGTCTAGCGTACAACTGAGCATCTATCTCTAGATGCTTGCACACTTCGTCGCTCAACTTGATTTTTTGTCCTGTCACTGTCCAATTATGTTTCATATATTTGTTGTCAATTTTATATCAACTGCAATATTATGCTATTGCTTGTGTACATATACTGTTGTGGTATATACATGTGACTATCTTGCACCACAATCAACCCACGTTGTATCAACTTGTCTATTGCATCTCGCTTGTCAATCAGTATATCAGTCCCAAATCTTGCTCTATACTCATTGATATCTATACCCTCACTCAGCCGCAATCCTAGCATGACATAATCATTGGCAAGAGTTGCAGGTGCAACAGTCTCTATATCACAAGGTCGTGCATTGATATACTCGTCTATATCATCAGTATTGCGAGTATGTTGATTGCCATGCCGACCAGATGCCGACACTCCAAAACCATAATAGTCCCCACCTTGCCAATACTTGAGGTTGTGTCTACTCTCGTAGCCCTTAATACTATAATTGCTTATCTCATACCTATACAGTCCGCTATTATGCAACCGTGTCGTCACCATATCGTACATGTCAGCTACTGTATCATCGTCGGGCATCTTCATACCCGCTTGCATATGCATTAGAGGCGTACCATCTTCGACCTTGAGTGCATACACACTCATATGTTGGAGATTGCAACTTAGAGCTATGTCCATTGACTTGTTGACTATATCAACCAAATCTTGCTCTTGTCGGGCTTTTGGCAATCCCAATATCAAGTCCGTACTATAGTTGTCAAAATACTCTCTAACTATCTTTGTTGCTTCAACATAGTCATTGGTAGTGTGCTTGCGTCCCAATAGCTTGAGTATATCATCGTCCGCACACTGCAATCCCATAGATATACGGTTGACCCCCGCTCGCTTATACTCAATCATCTTGTCATGAGTCACAGATTCGGGGTTGCACTCTACCGTAATCTCAGCATCTTGCACTACATCAACCTTGTCTCGCAAGGCTTGCAATATAGTAGCTATACCACCAATGTATAGACAAGAGGGCGTACCACCCCCAAAGTATATAGTGTCTACACAAGGCTTGTGCATATGCATTGTATTGTAATATGCATTGGTGCAATGCTCAATCTCTCTCAACAATGCTTGCACATACTTTTGCTGATATTGCACATTGCTCACCCGTGATACAAAATCACAATATATACATATATTGTTGCAAAAAGGTATATGTACATATACCCCTATGCTTGACTTTTGAGAACGGCACAACTTGTCCATATGTACATTATATCATGCAATACCAAACAATCACAACAGTCTGTATCAATATCAGTTGTGACAATGATGCAATCTATGTACAACTGTTGCCTAACAATCAATTGTATTGTCAGGCAACCACATACTACTCACTTTCGTTGATTGAGTTGATATTAGTGTCTATCAATTTGGATTTAGCAAAAACTCGTTGTACCAATACTAAATATTGCTACAACCAAAAAGAATATACTAATCCCTCTATGAATGTCTACACTCCTACCTAGTTGTGGGTAATCATGAGCAAAACCAACTAATATTATTGATAGCACAACCAATACAATCCCAAGTATGCTATTGGCAACGATGACAAATTGCTTGTTTTTGTCCTTGTTCAAGTAGCAATAGGCAACTGGCAATCAGTATTCTCTACTAGATGTCTAAGATTCCCGTATCGCAATTGTGGCAATTTGTACGCATAAATCCTACTTGTAATCAATGCACTAGTATACCAATAGACCAAAAGTACAAACATTGCCACTGCAAGACTCATCACAACGCTCACATGTCGGGTCGGCATTTGCACTACAAACACACTAGGCAATGCACACAACAACAACGCACCAATTGGCAACCATATCAAAGCAAACAAATTAAACAAATAACTAGCCATGTAGTCTTTGTACAACCTAAACATACAACACCCCCACAAGCATGTAACAACATCAATAAGTTTTGTTAGCAAATTTTACCTATTCTCTTGCTCTATTGCACAACGATACACATTGACGCCAAGACAACACTATTACAAAACTTGCAAATGGTCAAAAACTCGAACTTAGATATCGTGACCACAGTCTCAGTGGCAATTACAAGAATCTTAGAGAATGTCATATCGCTCCAGATTGGTTGCTTATCTACAGCATAAAAAGCGACTCCCCAATACTCACCCTTGTACGTACCGACACACATAGTGACTTGTTTGATTGACAAAAAAAACCATCTCGTATCTCATCTAATACAGCAATCTTGCACATACGGCAATCTTGCACAAAAAAGCAAGCTACCCCTAAATAAGTAGGTAGCTTGTTTCTTTATTTTTTGCTTTATCAATAATATAACAATCTCTTACTTACCAATGTCAAATAATGACTTGTCTATAACACTATCATCTATCTCATACCCCTCTTTCTTTGCAAAAGCCAATATCGCTCTTTGCAAAGTAGATCTAGTTGCTGTGAAAGAAAAACCAGTATCAGTTATTCTATCATTATCATCTATATATGCTTCAAAAACTATAAAAAACTCTTTGTCAAGCTTCTTTATTATACACGTATTTGTCTCATATTCCCCAGAACGAATATCGCTTGAATTAATAAACCTTAATCCATCATTTGCAAGCTCATCATTGAGATCACTCAAAAACATATCTAATGGACTCAATTTTTCAAAATTCACTTTCATATTCTACTCCTTTATTAATTCAAAAAACATTTTATTGTAGAATTAGATTCCCTACATCAATACAGTCAATCTACTCAAATCTTTAAAATAACTTGTATTGTAAGGAAAAGCTGTTATAAAACCACCATCAACCGAAAGAGCCAATCTTATATATTGCTCACTTTTTGTACCTATAGCTTTACCTGCATTAATTATATATCCATACGATTGTTTTTCCATCGAACTCAATCCATTATTTGCAATAGACATTATATCTCCTTTGACTATTGTGGCTTTCAAAATACTCTCAGCATCAGCTCTAGTCCCCCCAAATTTAACTTTTCCAACTTTGGAAGTGGATAAATGTACATTTTTTACATAAGCCTTGTCTACATCAAATCTACTATATACTCTCATCGCATGCTCTGGAGTACCAGGCACTCTTGCTCGCATGGCACCAACAGCTACTCCACCTGCATACAGCACACTGCC
>JAISDO010000003.1 GCA_031264755.1 Clostridiales bacterium | reverse complement strand
CTCAAACTACTCTCTATACTCTACTCAACTACCGAGACCTATACACCCCTTCCCCAATCCTACATCTTTATCTAAGTTGACAATTTTTTGATATCTAGTTTACTAGATATATCTAGTTTACTAGATATATCTAGTTTACTAGATATATCTAGTTTTGTCAACTACTTTTTGACATTTTTTGTCTTCTTATTTTTTTCTTTTATTGTTTTTTTACTGCTATTTTGGGTATTGCAATCCTTTCAAGCTATGTCATAGTATATATGGTTGCTATTGTTTTGTAAGATCAGATTGTAATGACAAAAAACAACAAAAGTTGTGGTATAATAGTTTTGTATAAAGTTGACATTGTTTGTATTTGCTTGGTGTTGTTGCACCAAATTTTGATTGTCCGTATCTCAGCAATCTTCACCAATTGACATTGAATACACAACTATGATATAATACCGAGTATTGGGCAATTAACTCAGTTGGGAGAGTGTCACCTCGACAAGGTGAAAGTCGTGGGTTCGAGTCCCTCATCGCCCACCAAAACAATTAAGTAGTGCACTTGTCAAGTATGTATTTGACAAGTGCATTACTTATATTGTCTTGCTATCATAAACAAGATCATCTCAAAAAACACTGTATACATTTATTCTGTTGATCATAGTATGTTTTTTGTCCGTACATTGTACCTATATATTCTTGTTGAGCTCAATACGACTTGATTGAAGGTTGGTAGCTAGACTTTGTAGATACTCTTCAGTATTAGCAAATATGCTATCTATATGTTGTCTAGTAGTATTCATCATGCTATCACATTTGGCATAAGCATCGCTTATTATCTTTTGACTCTCAAACTCTGCCCTACGCTTGAGTTGAGCACTGTCTACCATACTAGCTATCCGATGTTCGGCATCATTAATCATATTTTGTGCTATATTGTCCGCATTTTTGAGCAACTCATCTCTTTGGTCTATTATATTTTGAGCTTGTCGTATACATTCGGGGAGAGTTTGCTTGAGTTGTGCTACTAACTGCCAACATTTGTCTATATCTACCTTCTTGCCAAAAAGTCCACGTTTGTCAGACAATTCGTATTCTAACTGACTTAGGATATTATACATAGCTGATTGATTGAGAGATTGTTGCATAATGTACTATTATACCTTTGGCTTGCACATCAACAGAGTGACAATATATCTAGTATTTGATTGGGTACATATCCTTGCAAATTGTGTTGATGATGCATCAAGTCTCTTATCACACTACTACTGATATGACTATACTTGGCACTGGATATCAAATACATACATTCTATATTATTATCAGTTATGTCAAGATATACTTGTTGTATGGATTTTTCTAGCTCAAAATCTACAGTATTGCGCAAAGCCCTAAATATCACAGTAGCACCTATAGACTTGGCACACTCTGTAGACAATCCATCATACGTTACAATCTCTATATTGTTGTACCCTTGCACGCACAGTTCTACCATATCTGCACGTTTGTTGATATCAAACAAATGTACCTTGTTGATATTGTTGCCTATCGCAACATAAAGCGTGTCAACCAACCTACTAGCTCGTTGTATTATATCCAAATGACCCATACTAATAGGGTCAAAAGAGCCTGGGAATACACCTATAGTATGCTTGATTTGCTCGATTGTAGACTTCGTATTTTGCATAAAGACGGTTTGTCGTATTAGGGGGGTAATTAGTCTTCTCCAATTGTTTATTTTTGGCAATTTGTACATACTACTTCCAAATCAAGTATAGTGTTGTGTTGCCACATCTATAACTCTTGCATTGCAATGTCAACAAATTGACCAAATCTATTACACTTGTATCCTTGTGGCACTCTAGAGCAATATAACCATTGTCACTCAATATATCAAGCTGAACAATCTTGGTTAAGACGTTGTCCTCTATACCTTTGTTGTAAGGTGGATCTAACAATATCAGATCAAATTGCACCTTTTGATTGCTAAATTTGTTGAGTGCCAACTCCCAGTCCATACAATAGATAGCAAATTCTAATTTGGTCTTAGCGGTATTTGCCTTAGTCAATTGTATATTGTCTCTATCATTGTCTACAAATATTATATTGCTAGCATGCCTACTAGCTGCCTCTATACCCAGAGCACCACTCCCACAAAAAAGATCTAGCACAGTTGCACCTTGTATAGCATTGCGACTCTGCAATATATTGTACAAGGTCTCCTTAACCCTATCTGTAGTAGGACGTACTGACTTGCTTAGCGGGCTAGACAAAACCATACCTCTAAATCTCCCACTTATCACTCGCATACTGTTATTATACTACAATATCGGTTGTTTGGCAAAGTCTATCTCACATAGGTTGCTACTCAAACAAATCTCAACTTTCTAGACTTAGCACCATGCCAACTCAATCTAGACAAGCACCCACAAGCTTGATAGTAAGCTTGTGGGTGTAATTGTGCTCAATGTACATGGTTGCTAGTGTGACGACAAGTTGACAATATTGCACATGTACCTATATACCAATTATGTCAATCATTGATTATCTCAAAGACCTCCGATCCTGTGTTGTCTGGGTGGAAAAGTTTGGACTTGTCCGCTCGCTGTATGCAATTGGCAAACAGAGATTGATACTTGTTGCCTTGCCTGAGCTCACTCATCTTGACTCGGTATATATTGACTTGGTCACGACCAGTGTGGTCGTATTCTTGACGCACATAATTGAGAGTTGTTGCACCTTTGGCAAAGTGTCTCTTGAGACTATTGTACAGATACTCTAGGCTCCGTAGATACAACATATTACGCACTAGATTATAGTTGAGCTTGCTCACTGCATTGAGTCCATTCACACCATATTCTACACAACTACTATTGCCACTCCATAGCTTGGGCGACTGTAGATCTATCTTGGGATACTCACACCCCAACCACTCGTCCCACAACTTGTCGCAATCTAGCCATCTATATTGCTCATCTTGCGTCAAGCCATAGTTGTTGGACCAATTAAAAAATGCTCTTGATATTGGCTCGCTAGAGATACGGTAACAATGCTTAAAATCCATCATTTTTGCAACAGCTTCCTTGTCTTCTCGTGCACCTTCTGCTTGATAGTCATCATACTTGCTATACACATCAAGGTCTGTTATACAACAAACCGAACTGTTGTCTCTCATGTATCTACCCAAATAGTCAAGACAACCGTTAGATCTAAGAGCCCAATCTATCTCTTTGAGAAATTCGTCAAGCATCAATCTACGCAACGGCTCTGCCCAACTGCCCTCAACAACATCGTCCCACCCACATTGCCAACTTCTTGGAGTATCATCTTCACTTGATATAATACCTCCATTCAAGACATCTGTCATGTCTCTACCTAATACAACATCACTAACCAAATAATCGCCAGGCATTATACCGCACCTCCAACTCTCTCTATAGTGTCCTTTGTCACATCTATATCGTAAGGAATGCCATAAAAGGCATGTGGCAAACTTGTGTCTCTACTAACTTTTGACATCATATAACCATTGTGGTAATGAGCAAAGTATCCTGGCTTGACTCCATGCTCTTGGCTATAATGGTGTACTGGCGACCAATTGTTGCCTGCTACTTGTGCTATATTTCTTGCTTTGTCTGGATTATCGGTATACACACTTACAACGACACTACCAATCAAAAACTTACCTTCTCTCATTTGCATTATACTTTTTGCCCTAGCTTCGGTTATCCAACCAACACCTATAGCCTTTTGAAATACTATACCTATTATAAGATTTATACCGTTATTACCCAATACTATATAATACTCTGATCGGTTGATACTCCTACGAGTATCAATATCCAATGTCTTGGTTGTATAATATGCTTTATCATATTCAACAACTTTACCTTGCTCTATCTGTTGTACTAGATCGTCAAGAGCCTCGTCTACTACAGTTGACGAACCACTACCAGCACCCGATACTGGCTTGGTTATGCTATCTGCACTAGACCATATCTTGGACCAATCTGACATCATGCCCATTGCTGCCAATGCCATTGCTGCAGCACCTAATACCAATAGCCCCGCAATGTCGTCCATAATCCACCCATCTACACTAAGTGACATACTGCGACTCTCTACTGATACTTGTTGCACTACGCCTACTGACCCTACAATTGCATATGCCATAATAGACACTACTCCCACTGACAACAACTCCTTGTATAAGTTGTTGAGTTGTACTGTTCCAAATATATTACTACTCCTACTCAATTGTACTCTAGTATTGCCTTGTATCAACAACCCCAAATTGTCTTGATATATCTCCCTAGCTCTTGCATCTTCTTGTATCAACTCAAACTGATACTCTACATAATCCGCTATAGTCTCACTATATAGATACCAATGCACCTCCATATCCATCTGCATCACTCTATATATTATTGCACTCAACAAATACTCATAGTCCAATTGGCTTGCTTGAGTGTCGTCTACAGCCCTTGACGCTATTTGTCTACTAGTTGCCGTATCTACAATACTCTCTATGTCGTCTAGCCCCAACCTCGTATTGTCATGCTCTCGCCAATAGTGTTGTTCCAATTGCTCTTGTGTCAATATTGACACAACTGTATTGCTACTCAATACCGCTATCATCAATGCACTAACTGGCAATATGATTACCAATGCCATGATTACAGATAGCCTCCACTTGCCTACTCTATGTATGTTAGGCTTGTCTGACACTTTTGATTTGCTATGCATATTATCCTCCTTTGCAATACTATATTTAGCATGTATAGTACAATATGCATTATTATATTAGACAACTGTATATTTGTCAACCATCTTTGCATAACTTTTTTGCTTTTATTTATAATTATTGCTTCAGGGTTGTATAGCAACTCTAGTGATAATGCTAATATCTGCAACTCATTTCCCGTTCATAGATGAGGCAAATACTGTATTGTGTATCAGCCTACATATACTGTGTCTATATCTTTGGTGTTGCTTGCTGTCATCAACTGGTATGGGATAGTACAATCCTTAGATATATCACTCCATGTCAATTGATTGTTGGTTAGGATTGCTGAGTGACCTACCAAGCTAGATTGGCAAGTTAGGTGTGTAACATCAATCATAAAAAAATCCATGCAAATATTGCCTACAATAGGACAAACAATATCATCAACTAAAACACACTTATATATTTCTCTAAGCATACCTTGACCATACCCCCCTTCTACTGTAGCAATCCAACTGTCTCTTGAGAGTATAGTATTGTTGTATCCAACTCGTTGCCCTCGCAAGACATAATTGAGCTGTACAATTTTGCTTGATATATGCATTACTTGTTTCAGATATTGATTGCCTACGCCATACAATGCTATACCGCATCTAATCATATCGGCATGATACACCGAATAGCCAAGACCATTAGAGCTTGCACAATGTTTGACTGGAGCTAGAGATTGCAACACTTTGCTACAATCCTCAAAGTATTTGTATTGTTTGTCGCAAAAGTCAGTATCAATATACTGACAAAAATGAGAATATACACCATATAGATGTATATTGCAATTGTCTTTTATTATACGCAATGCATGTTTGCACTCTTGTATATCCAACCCCAATCTATTGAATCCACTATTAATCTTAATATTGATATTGATCGTAGAGTCATGCAATTGTGCATACTCTACCATAGCTTGAAGACTGTCTATATTATGTACTGACTGAATAATGTTGTACTTGCACAATAGTGCTATTTGGCAATTGTCTATTACCCCTATATTGAGTATATTGATATCTCTATCTAATACCCTCAACTTGATAGCATCATCAATACTAGATACAGCAAAATTGCCTACAACAGCTTTCAATGTATCCACAACTCTTACTATACCATGTCCATAGGCATCACATTTGACAACAGCACACAAATCTGCTCTGGTACATGACCTAATATATTTGGCATTATGCAACAAATTGTCCAACAAAACAGTCCTTGTCATATCAATCAATATATGACAAGGACTAATATTGTGTTATATACAAGTTGCATTCAACATATCTTTAGACACTAACATTCTGCTATCCATTACTCTCGTATCTTAGGGTTATGGAGATTATTCTACCCTAGCAAAACTTGGTGTAATTACAAAGCCCTTTAAGTCTTTGTCTACCAACAATTTTAATACATAAGAAGTGTTAGAGCTTAATGGTATGCTATGCTCATAGTATTCATTTACATACATTTGAACTATTTATTGTTGTTGGTCCGTTTGTAGTTGCAACAAGCTCATCGTTGACAAACAAGTTTTTGATAGTGGCACCAATTGCACATATTGACAATACTATACACAACACTATCATGGCTATATTCTTAGCTTTTAGCAATTTGCTTTCATTCTGATTATTATCCATGTTACACTCTCCACACATTATAGTCAGGTGACTGTTCGTCTATTGTCCAACTGTACCCATCTCTCACATACTCATTGAGAGACACTGCTATATTATTGGTAGACTTGTCTATCTTAGATATGTTGTCTATATTGTTGTTGTCCTTATCAATCATCACAAATACACCCAATCCTAAAATTCTATCCTAACTAAGTCCTTTGGGACTTCTATCTTACGTGTTTCAGCATCACTACCTGTACCTACCCAATACCTAATCTGGTACCTATTGCCTATACTACGATACCCTACCTTATGTGCTCCTGATGACACGTATGTTGTACTACTAGTATTTGCCCAACTATAATAAACTTCTATCTCCTTAGCGTTGCGAAAGCGAAAGTGATTGAACAATCCAAGCCCTATCATAGCAATTACTATCAAAGATCCCCACACCGCTATTCGTATCTTGTTCTTTTTTGTAAGTCTAATCTTCATACCACACCCCTTACACATACCACACATTGGGATCTTCTTGGTTAAGAAAAGTGTATCTAATAGGTCCATACGTCATTGCATATCTACTAACCTCAATAGAATTCTCAATCACGGATGTATCTTTCGGTATTGATATATCCCATGTAGTATATTGTTCTACAAGATCAATACTATCATATTGATAGCTATTGTATTTGGTCCAATCATAAATGTACTTTTGGTTGCTTGAAAATTGATAATTGACTTTGAAGACTTGTATTAGATACATGTCAAATATAGTTCTAACATAGTATCTTTGTTCAACATCACTATTAGTAGCGTTAGTCCAATCAATCTTTGTGCTATTGGTCAATTGGTATTTGATTGGTTGATTCAAGTTCCACAACTGATTGAGATGTTGTTGTACACTTGGTATTGATGACGTATTGACTTGTAGCAATGAATCATCTATCCTATCGCTACTGTCGCTAAATATTGATTTGGCATAGTTGATACCGTAGTTGATAGATTGCAATCTCGTAGCCATTTTTTGTTCACCAGGTTCAATCTCTACAATAGTGCGTTCTCCTGGCAAAAATATATCAATACTGTTATACCTATGGATTGGGGCATTCAATGATATATTGGATGCAAACTTGTATATACGCACAACATATTCGTCAAACTTGGCATAAGATCTAATACCAAATAGACTGCGAGACACCTTGTCACTCTCAATCCAACTAGTGGTCTGGTACTCTATATTACCATAAGCCAACTGTTCTTGACTCAACACAGGATGAGACGACCTTGCAATATCAGTCTCTATCTGCAATCTAATATCATTACTAGGTGGTGTTGTGTCACTACGAGTAACAACAACCAATAATATAGCAACCGTCAACACCACCAATGACAACGATACAATCAATACTCTGCTCTTATATATCTTTGCCATACTACACCATCCATATATTAGGATCTGTAGACGGTTGATACATCATCCAACTACCATTTTGACGCATATAAGCATCTAGATGATCTCCTGCGTGACCTGTATCGTCATCATGTGACTTGATAGCATCAAATGCAATATAACTATCCACCAATCTCATTCTACCCAAGTTGTCGTAGCCATAATATGTTGTAAAATCAAATGGAGAACTACTCTTCCACTTATTTATTTGGTATTCTATCTTGAAAACTTGCACTACATAAGTATTGAATAACGCTCTTTTTTGCCAACGATATTGAAGATTGTAAGGACTATTATTAGTTATCTGCCTAGTTCTCTTTATAGAATTAATTTCAGTAAATGTTTGAGAGTATCCAAAAGATTTTTCCACCCCTATTTGCACAGCAGTTTTGCTAGTAGAGCCAACATCCAAAATTTTGCCAAGAGAAGCTTTGCTACTAGATCCCCATTCTTGTAGTACAGACACTGAGTATGATATAGCTTGAGTTTTTGTTATTGATTCGCCTTTTTCTCTTGATATCTCTACTGTTTCAGTTTCGTCTGGATACAGTATTATTTCACTACCTTTTGTATAATTGTGTATTGGAGCACTAAGTTCTTTTTTCATCTTGTACTTAACAACAAGATATGCGTCAAAGTCAGCATATGTCTTGTTGATTAGCTCTTTGACCAGAAATTTGTCTTGGACTATTTGAACTTGAGTGTCAATTACTTTGCTTGCA
>JAISDO010000001.1 GCA_031264755.1 Clostridiales bacterium | reverse complement strand
ACATATATGAGGACAACAAGGCGTTGTGCATGACGAGACAAGATACTAGTCTACTAAGAAAGATTTAGGAGACTGTAGATGAAGGTAAATACTAATGGTAGCTCTACTCGTGATAGAGTGGGCAAAGTCAAGTTGACGATCATCATGGCATTGGTGGTGATATTGCCAGTTGGTGCATTGATGGCAGCGGTATTGCGTAGTGAGTATGGAGCATCTCAAGTGCAACAACCTACGACAATCAGTCAAGCGTATCCAGACTTGGGCGAGCAATTGCAACAAGCAAGACAACAATTGGGTGAGTTGCAGAGACAACAAGCTCAAGGGCAAGCAATAGTACAACGCAATGAGGATACAGAGCAATTGCCACGAGAGGTTGAGCAAGCACTACAACAAGCGTTGCTAGACTATGCAGACAGTCTGTTGACTATGTTGGAGATGTTAGACAATGGGCAACTGACAATAGATAATGAGGGCAATCTAGTCGCTAGCAATCTTCTCAACAGGTGGCAGATAACACAAAGTGGTCTTAGAATCACCAAGGACGAGGTCTACAATATATTTGGTGGTACTATAGCTGCTCTTGTTTTGATAGGCACTACAGCACAGGCTTATTTGTTGGCTACATCCTTTTGGTGGACTGTACAGGGCTTGGTATGGGCAGCTATAGGGTGGATACCTGTAGTAGGGCAGATTTTGGCTGGTGCCTTGACGGGATATATAGCAAGTCAAATAAGCCTACTTGCGTGGGCGTTGGTCAATGCACTTGCTTGGGGCAAGGGTGTGGAGTTGTACATGTATATTGAGTGGATATGGTTTGTACCGGTACCTACAGTTGGACATAGGTTGATATAATTGTGATGGATAATTGTATTGTTTTGACCAAACCAGGCAACAATCAAGCAGTGCTTGATATGCAATTTAGGTGTCTTACAAGAATTGTTGCAGTTGCAATTGTGTATTTTGCTAGTGTTTCTGTCAGTCAGTGGATATGGATACCACTAATTGCTTGTGCTATTGCTATGTGGTACTTTGAGCGAGATGTTGTAAGGATGTACAAGTTGTACTATGACAAGACAAGCCATATTGTATGGGCAGTCTTGAGTACCGCCTTGTTTGTGTTGGTTGTATTGACAACTATGATACTAGCATATGTGCCCAATATTGACTACAGTCAATTTGGATTTGGGGAGGGCGAGGTGTCCCGAAGATCTTGGGCTATGGGCTCTATGTTGATACCATGTATGCTAAGTTTGTTGCCATACAGTTGGCTCAATTGGGCAATTGCTCGCAAGATCAAAAGATACAACAAAAAAGAGAAATATATCCAATACTAAGCCTGCATTAGAGCGAGTGTTGTATAGAGTAAGGCGGAACGATGACAACACAAGCTAGCAAGATATCTTGCTAGCTTGTGTTGTCAAGCTTGAGTTGGCTATGGGCTAAGTTGAGAAAATTGTTGTCACAGGAGAACATACATCAACCAAACCAAAAGACCGAAAAAATACAAAGTATATAGCTAAAAAACGCTATCAACGTATAGTGAGAGTAGTGTGAGTGAGTGCTATGTATATGATATGGTGCTATGATGATATGGGATACTTTTGTGTCACCACAGGGCAAGTTAGAGAGATTAAAACGTGCACTAGAACTTGCAGGGGTGTCAACCAACTTTATAGATACCAACAATGGACTCATTAGTTGGATTATTACATTATTGCAGGTAGTTGTAGGTGTAGCAACATCTACAGGGGTTGGTGCAATACTTCTCAAAGTTTTGGATCTTGTGATAGCGGTGTTTGCTCCAAGTGCAGAAGATAATGTGTACATACTGTACAATGTCTTCTTGTATGGTAGCAATGTATTGTATAAGGCGTGTTGGATACCTTGGTTTGGTGACAAGTGGGGTGCTAGTATAAGGGTTGGCATAAATTTATGATGTATGTTCTTGCTCAGATTTTTGTTGCGAGTGTTGGGCTGATTGTCAATATTTTCTTGTTTGTCAATTTGGGTATTAAAGTAAGGCGGATTGACTGGTACAATACCAAGATAGGACATTTCAAATATTTTTATGTAGTTGCATATATTATCAATATTGTGTTGGTTGTGATAAGTGTTGTTGTAATGATTGCTTCAGGTGTGCACAATGCTGCATTGTATTTTTCGTTGCCACCTAGTATTGTGTTGATGTTGGTGTTGTATGGTATATGTATACATCTACCTATATCTAGACCCAATATACTAACCAAAGGCAAGCTATTTGGAGCTAACAAAAGTGGAGTGTTTAAGAATTTGGATTTGCAAATACAGATGGCGTTTTGCAATATGGGGATTGTGCTATTGTATAGCTATGTATTGATAGCAGGATTGGTATTTACGATAGTCAACTACTTGGGCTTGTTGGAGATACCATCAGGATATTGATATAGTGTGCAACACAAAGTCTAGTATGAGTCTGTTGTCATGTTGTACACAACAACAATGATATAGGGTCTTGAAGACAATGCCCTGACTACAATATTGTAGTCAGGGCATTGTTGTATGTTGTGCAAGCACAGCTCTGTATTGGCAAATATTGTTGTATATGGTATAATATGACATATGACTGATTCTACACACAAGATAATCAAGCTAAGCCCCGAGATATACAATAGAATTGCCGCAGGCGAAGTTGTAGAGCGTCCCGCTAATATAGTCAAAGAATTGGTTGAAAATAGCATAGACGCAGGTGCAACTAAGATAACAATACAGATACAAAGTGGTATTAAGAGTATACAAATAGTAGATAACGGCTGTGGTATAGAGAGTGAGGATTTGGAGTTGGCTTTTGCGGCACATGCTACTAGCAAGATATCGCAATTGACGGATTTGGATAGCATAGGCACATTGGGATTTAGGGGCGAAGCTCTGGCCTCTATAGCGTCTGTCAGCCGTTGTTATGTTGTCTCTAGGACTTTGTCCCAGAGTTTGGGTTGTTGGTGCGAACTGTGCAATGGTGAGATTGTAGGTAGAGGTGAGTGTGGTATAGCATTGGGTACAACTATCAAAGTTAGTGATATCTTTGACAATATTCCCGCTCGCAAAAAGTTTTTGAAAAAGTCCTCTACAGAGCTTGGGCATATCAATACTTATGTGGACAAGTTGATATTGTCACAACCACATATCTCTATCAAGTATGTAGTAGATGGCAAAGTTGTATATCAGAGTAGTGGTACTGGACTCAAGGACGCTATATATTGTGTGTGGGGTGGACAAGAGTTGGACAACCTTGTGTATATACAAGACAATCTACATGATATACAATTGACAGGTTGGGTGAGCAGAGTGGGATACACCAAGCACAACAATACCAAGCAAGTTGTCGTCGTCAATGGTAGAGTTGTGACTGATATAGCTATAGCTAAAGTAGTATACAACTGTTTTGGACAGTACCTGATGTCTAGGCAATATCCGGTGTTTGTGTTGCATATAGGTGTGGATACTCAAGATGTAGATGTCAATGTACATCCCAACAAGCTAGAAGTCAGGTTTGTGCATAGGGACAAGGTCTGTGGTGTGGTGGGACGAGCGGTATCTAGAAGCATTAATGTCTTGCAGCCCTTTGTAGACAAGCAGGACACAATTGAAGTTGTCAAGGTTGACGTGCCTAGCTCGCATCAGGTGGTATCCTCCGTTGAACCTAGCTGTGTGTCAACACAACCAGAGTATACTAGATATCAACATGTATCCAATAGTAGTACACAAGGCATTGATATAGTCAAGCTTGCACATATGTTTGGATCGGGGACTGTGATGCAAGAAGGTGGACTGTTGAGTGGCGTGCTTGACACTGATGCAACTAGTGCCCTCAATGTAGTCAATGAGTATATTGTACACAACACAGACAATGATACTGATATATTGCTCAATGCCAAGCAGATATACAACAAGCACAATATGCAGATTGAGACGCAACTTGACGTTCTTCAGGACAAGTCTGATATTGCCAATCAACTCAACCTCAAGTCGCATGCTACACAAGCAACATTGGATACTGTAGAGGGTCCTAAGATTGACTGGCGGCAAGCCTTGCTTGTAGGTAGCTTGTTTGATACCTATATAATATTGCAAGATGACAATGTAGTGTATATGGTTGACCAACATGCTGCACACGAGAAGTTGCTGTATGACAAGTTGTGTATGCAGATAGATCAGGGTGATCTAGAGATACAAGAGTTGATGGTACCTTATGTATTTGAGGTGAGTGATATAGACAAAGATCTGATACTAAGTCAGAGTGATATATTGCAACAGATAGGGTTTGAGGTGCGAGAGTACGGTATGAGAGAGTTGGCGGTGTGCAGTGTCCCGTTGGTATGTAGTGATATAGTATTGCAAGAGTTTGTGGGGCATATGATACAATGTCTGCACGACGGACGCAAATTGAGCAAGTCCAACACTCTTGTCAAGAGATTGCAACAACAGGCATGCAAGGCGGCAATCAAAGGCAATCAATACCTAACCTCTCAACAAATAGACTTGCTCCTAACCCAATTTGCTAACAACAATAGTGCTCTATATTGCCCACATGGTAGACCAATAATATACACTATCACAAGACACGAGATAGAGCGATGGTTTAGACGTATTGTGTGACATACTCGGGTATGTTGTATTGTCGGATTGTAGTGTATAGTTGATTGTTGCTATATGTAGAGATCATCAAAGTCGCAAGTTGAATTGTATTGTATTTTGCGTAGCATTATTTGTACAACTGTATTGTTGACTGTATGCAATCATAAGTTGCATATGCCCAAAAATGTAATATGTTGTCAAAATAGTATATAAAAATGTTTGACAAGATATATATAATAGTATGTAAGCTAACTTGGTTAGTGATATAGGTATAATCAACCAAATATTGCAAGTATAGGGAGTTTGCATACTATGGCGAGAGTGAGTAGTAGAGACAACAAAAGGAAATTGACGGGTGTAGTATTTCTGCTAGCATTGACTACAATCACAGTGAGCTCAATATTGTATCTCGCACCAATGTAGGCAATAGATACTTCGAAACAGAGTATGATTATACAAGAAGTGCTTGGGATTATTTTGGTCAAATGCACCTGACTATCTCAAAGGTAGTGTAGTCAATTATGGATTTTTTACTTTTACTGCTAGTGTGACAGCTTGGGTAGATGTTGTGAATGAGATGAGCTTTACAGATAGGCTTAATCCTGGTGGGTATAGTGACGTTAAGTTTACTTTTAGTAAATCTTTTTGATAATTTGAGTGTCTCAATTGCGTGTTGTATACAATGTGTCTATCCAACACAAGTAGGTCATTGTATGCAACACGAATATTGCATACTGTAGGTAATAGGTAATTTATAATGAAAAAATTGATAACAATAGCAGTATGCATTGTGTTGATGTTAGGGGCAATGGCTTGCACGACGGATGCTACCAAGCTAGAGCGTATGCAACAGGATATATATACGATCAACAATAATGATAGCAAGGTATGGTTGTACAAGTATCAGGACACCCAACTGCAAGACTTGGTTGACAATGTGACTACAGTGCAGTCTGTGGACGAGATAGATATTGACAATCAATTTAGTCTTATAGCTCTACATGGTACAATTGGAGATCTGACAGAGCAAGATGTGATTGGCTTGTTTGATATACTTAGTAAGACTAGCAAGTTGGTGTTGGTTGGATTGTTTGACTTTGAGGATTACCAATTTTTGAGATATGTATATCCGGAGGACTACAGGAGCTATTTTGAACGTAGCGCTTACGCTAGGGTCTTGGACAATTGGGGTGATGATATTGCTATGCGTGATACGCAAGTTGATATCAAAGGTACTCCAGCGGACTTTGATGAGCATTTAGTCAAGGTGTTGGCTAGTCGTATCCGAGAGTACAATCAATCGCAATAATTGCCTTGCAATGTTTTGAGCAACCCATGCTTACTTGGTATGGGTTGCTAATCATATCACACACAATCCCATTATGTACAAACTTATTGATATAACCAAAGTATACCGAGATGGTGCCAATACTCAATTGCATGCTCTAGACAATGTCAGTGTAGAGTTGCCCAAGTGTGGTATGGTGTTTGTCACTGGTAAGTCGGGGTGTGGCAAGTCTACTTTGCTCAATATATTGGGTGGTATAGAGAGACCACTAGTGGACAGATTGAGTTGGATGGTATAGATATCACCGAGTTGAGCATGCACCGTTTGACTAAATATAGGCAAGAGGTGAGTTTTGTATTTCAGGAATTCAACCTTGTGTATGATTTTAGTGTATTGGACAATCTCAAGCTTGTGTCTAGTGATACACTAGCTATATCAAGTATACTCAAGCAAGTAGGTCTAGACGCCAAACAAAATACGTCTATAAGATACTTGTCGGGTGGTGAGCGACAAAGGCTAGCTATAGCTCGTAGCTTGGTCAAGCAATCACGAGTGCTATTGATGGACGAGCCTACGGGCAGTCTAGACAGTGCCAATGCCAAAGAGATACTGAGTATATTGCAACAATTGTCTGCAAGTCGGTTGATAGTTGTAGTAAGTCACGATGACAGCATCGTTAGACAGTATGCGGACTATGTGTTGAGATTGCATGACGGCAAGCTAGAGAGCTGGGCTAGGTCTATCAACTACAAGAGTGTGCAACTAGATAGAGCAGGGTACATAGACAATGCCGTTGGCGAATTGGTGCAATACGCTACACAGCATAGCGTTGGAGACAGTGTCAAGGTGCAGGTTGAGTATCTTGATATTGAGACTGTAGAGGTAGATCGTACACATAGCCCGCATGCGTTAGATATCGCAATAGTGCCGACAAGCCAATTGCTAGACCATATAGTACACGCTTGTCTCAAGTACAATCGTTGCAAAGTATTGATAACATGCTATACAGGCAAGGGTGATCTTAGCAATGTAGATACCATCAATCTTCCGCCTTGCCTTGAACGGTCACGTCGTGATAGCAAGTATAGGTTGTCTTGCTGGTTTTGTGTGAGATACGCTCTCAAGCTACTTGGCAACAAGTGGGCAAGGACTACAGTAAGTGTTGTGTTGATCACACTGTCTATTGCGTTGCTCTTCTTTCAGAGCAACATCATGCTATCTAGCCAAGAGGACTTGTTGTACAATGCCATCTCTCAACAGGGTGACAGATTGTTGCCCGTCAGTCAAAGTCAACACAATAGCCTAACCAATCAAGATGTCAATGTGTCTATAGGCATGACTTATTACCATACTTTGGCAGAGCGGTTTGATAGAGTCGTGCCCTATGTGGGGGTTAGTGTATACAATCAATCAACCAATCAAGACTATATGTCTCTCAACGCCAATGTCAATATTGTAGATGGTATAGATATCTCGCTACAATATATATTTGGCGATTGGGCAGAGGGTGAGATACTAATAAGCGATGTAGTGAGTATGGTAGTATTTGGTGAGGTTGATACTGTAGGTAGGAAGATCACACTTGAGCTAGGCAACTATGTATTGAGTAGAGAAGCAACTCTTGTAGTCAGCGGTGTTTTTGAAACGGACTACGAGCAACTAGGGATAGACAATATATTGCACAATCAGGAGACGTATAGCGACCGTATACGTAGTAGCTATGGTGCTATGTACATTAGTCGTACTACATATGAGGGGATAGCATTGTCGTCCGAACGCTTGAGATTGCCCGGCGTAATGCACTCTCACAATAGCCGACTGACTATGCAATCTTATATGATGCAAAGTACAGACTATGCAGTGTACAATGCTCAGGACTTGTTGTATGGCAATCCGCCACAAGAGAGAGATGAGGTAGTGCTAAGTGCCGATTGGGTCAATAGACACAGGTACAACCTAGATATAGAAGATGTACAAGACGTGATAGGTAGAGAGTACAAGTATCTCAATGTGTCCAATTCGCCCAATTATACACTGTATCAACAGTTGTGCAACTAAGTATATTTCAAGACAAAAACTAAATACATATTGTGTGTGTATAGAACCTAAAGTACATACAAAAAGTATAAGGAAAAAGAGATTAAGTGATTGACAACACTGGTACCAGTGTGATACACTGGTATATTTTGGGATGAATACATAATTATGATTAATAAGGGAATTGAGCTGTGATGTGGAGGGGCTTGACGGGAGATTGTATAGTGTATGAGGAACGGAGTGTAGTAGTTTATCTCACTAATAGATAATAACAAATATATTTATTAAGGAGATAATATTTTATTATGTACAATGATAATAGAAAGCCTACCAAGTTAGTAGGCAAGAGAATCACTGTTGTAGCTATATCACTTTGTCTAATATTACTCGGTACCTTGGTGGTGCATGTGGCTTGGGGCAATAGGTCTGACGCAGGATTGGCAGATGTGAGGAATACAAATAATGTCAATTATATGCAATACAAAGCCAGCATACAACAAGAGCTAGATATAGCCAAGCACGGTATAAGTGCAGCAGAGCAACAACAAATCCAAATGATAGAAGACAAGTTTTTGTTGGGATATTTTGATTTGTTGGACGGTAATGTGACTGGTGAACAATTGATGGAGTATATTTCCAACAACATTAATATTCTTGTGACCTTTGCTAATATTGGCGATTCGGTTGTTGGTACTGCGAGTAGAGCACATTCAAGCAATTATGGTTTTTTGGGTCTTGGAATTAGGATTTATCTTTCGCATAGCGAAGCCGTGAGATTGGCTAATCTTTGCTACGGTTTGGCGGCGATAGGTACTATTGTATCTATATTCCCTGTGCTTGCTCCTGTATCTGTACCGTTTGCAGCGATGATGGGTATCTTTGGAAGTCTAATAAGCAACAACATAACAGACAAAGGTGTTGAGTTGGATTTTTATGCTTTGGTTTTTTGTGGTGTGAGAGGTAGATAATTGATGACAACAAGTATATTGTCAAATATAATAGTGCATGGCACGCAAGTCCTGATGCCATTGGCTTTTGGTCTCATTGCAACGTTGGCACTAGTTTTGTCCATTATTATTGCAGTAGTGATAAGAAGGGTTGCCAATCACAATAGGCAATTGTCAGAGAATCAAAGGCAAGTAGTCAATTCAATCAACAAAAAGCTATCTAAGTATGAGTTTGTTATTAGATTTATTTTTGTTGTAGCATTGTTGGTTGTACTAGTGGTGATTTCTATTGTTGATAGCGACAATGTCGTTTGGGTCTTATTGCCTGCTATTGTGTTGCTTGTGATATCTTGGAGTTATGAATTAGCAAAAAATCACTATATAAAAAGTGAAATCTTAAAAGATATCAACTAGCATTGATATCAAAGTTGACAAAAAGTACTGCTATGGATTGTTTTTGGCAGTGCTTTTTGTTGTTGGATATTGATTGTTGGATATTGATTCTGAATTTTTTGTATTCTCTTTAATATACTTTGTTCCGACGTTATGGTACTTAGTTGTGTATTCAATGATATCAACAAAAGAATGCAATGGTTAATGTTGCATTCTTTTAGATGTATCTTTGTCTCCAAATTATGTGATTGTAGTGCAATTCAATCAAGATAGTTGACAAGAATTGTTGTGCCGTGTTATACTATGTGATGTCAAGTGGAGTTGTAATCCCACCAAACGAATGAGTTTGTTTGGTCTAGTCGCAGTAATAATTGACTCGTATAGTATTGCTACGTATTGTGGTGGTCTAGATTGGTCTTGTAGCAATGTTGTGTACTTGCTATTGCGTCATAGACTTGATGCAATAGCAATTTTGTTTTGTATTGCATGATTGAACAATTGTAGTAGTTGTGTGGATTTGTGTTGTTGGGTCTAGTTGGCGTGTAGAGTAGCGAGTTGGTGCGGTTCGATTATCATATCAATACAACACAAATACGAACATCAATATTAGATGAAGATTGACATTGTTAGTATAGACAATATAGTGTAAAATGTACTTGTGTGGTATATTGGTTGTGCGATGGCTACATAAGCTTGTTAATTTTGGGTTAGAGATTGACATTGTTTTGTGTATCAAACTATCACAAGCTGATGGTGTTGGATGATGAGTATTATATATCTGGAGGCGTAATTTATCAAAGGGCAAAGAGTAGAACTTAATTTTAGAATAAGAGATCCTCAAGTGCGGGTCATGGATGAAAATGGCGAACAATTGGGAGTGATGTCAAGTTATGATGCCAACAAACTTGCAGAGAGCAAGGGGCTTGACTTGGTCAAGATCAATGCAACTTCCAAACCTCCAGTTTGCAAAATCATGGACTATGGCAAGTTCAAATTTGATGCTGCCAAAAGAGGCAAGGAGCTTCGCAAAAAACAACAAAGTAGCGAATTGCGTGAGATGCGTCTATCCATGAATATAGACAAGCATGATATAGAGACCAAAGCTAGACAAACAATCAAATTGTTGCAAGCAGGGGACAAAGTCAAAGTTAGTATCCGTATGCGTGGTAGGGAGCAAGCACATGCCAAGTTGGGTGTAGGTGTCATGGATAGTTTTTTTGAGTTGTGTCAAGAAGTGTCAGAGATAGATATCAAACCTCACACCGAAGGTCGCAATATCTTTATGATACTCAAACCCAAAAAACCAGACAAACCAACCAAAGGGCAAGACAAGCATAGCAAGACAGACAATGAGGCAACTATGCCCAAAACCAAAAAAATCAATCCCAACCCACCCAAAGACGGCACCAACAGTAGTGTGCAGAGTCTAGGTGACAAATTGAGCAATGTGACACAACAGCCACCTACCAACAAATAAGCATAGTGGTCAGTTAATGAGGAGGGCACAAATGCCAAAATTCAAGAGCAATAGCGGAGCAAAAAAGAGATTTAGAACAAGTGCATCGGGCAAAGTCAAATACCGCAAGATGAACCGGGCACATATATTGACCAAACGTGCAACCAAACGCAAGGTAGGTTTGCGTCAAGATGGATATCTATCCAACAACAAAGAAGCAGCAACAATGCGTATAATGATACAAAAGAGACATTGATATCATGGGACAAATGTTGGTTGATGTTAGATATGGATAACTAGTATAGTTGATGTATGTTGTTGTGATGTACAATGCGAGGTATAGGGTATGAGAATTAAAAGAGCAGTTAATGCAGTCAAAAAAAGAAGAAAAATACTAAGACTTGCCAAAGGATATTGGGGGCTCAAGTCCAAGACTTATCGTATAGCTAGAGAAGCAGTGATGAAGTCTCAAATGTACGCATACATTGGGAGACGACACAAGAAGAGAGAGTTTAGACAGTTGTGGATAGCTCGTATCAATGCGGCAGCTAGACTCAATGGCTTGTCGTATAGCAAGTTGATACATGGGCTCAAGATAGCCCAGATAGACCTAGATCGCAAGGTATTGGCGGATATTGCGGTAACTGATCCTCAAGGATTTGCTGCATTAGTAGACAGGGCTAAGGCGACTATGTAGATATGTGCAACTTGCAAGGTCGTCGCTCTCTTGCATTAGTGGTGTGGATTGAAATTGATTGAAAGTAGCAACAATGAATTTGTCAAGAAAGTAGCCAAATTGAAACACAAAAAATACCGTGATATGTACGGTGTTTTTTGTATTGAAGGCGAACGAGGTGTACAAGAAGCTCTCAAACATAGAGAGCGAGTGCAGTCCATTGTGTTGAGTAGCAAGATTGTGGATAGGCAAGCAGAACTAGTGCATTGGTTGACAACTGTCAATATTGAATGTCGGATCGTACAAGATGACGTATTTGGGGCTTTGTGCGATACTGTCAACAATCAAGGAATGTTGGCAATAGTATACAAGCCTAGCAATGTGACTGTAGATATTGATATATTGGCAAGCAATCACAAACATTGTTTGTATCTAGATAGGGTGGCAGACCCAGGCAATATGGGAGCAATCTTGCGTACTGCTAGGGCAACAGGATTTGGACTAGTGTGGGTCAACAATTGTGTAGATGTATATTCTCCCAAAGTTGTGCGAAGTGCGGCATCTGGATTGTTTGGGCTAGATGTACGCATGGCAGTCGATATCCTCCAAATCAAACGACACTATAGCGTAGTATGTACAACCCCAATAGGTGACAATATATATGATAGTAGTGTTGTACAATTGCCAAAAGGCAACAAGTGTCTAGTAATAGGTAACGAAGCCAACGGAATAAGGCAAGCCATATTAGAGACAAGCAACTACAACATATCTCTACCTATGCTCAATGACCTAGAGTCTCTCAATGCCGCAGTCGCCGCTAGCGTAATAATGTACAAATTAGCCTTTGATACTTAAGCAAGCTTGACCCGGTTGTGTCTTACGGAGATATATACCCGTAGTTGTTGCCAATGCCGTCTTTGCAAAACATATCAATATTGAGTGTCCACCTTGATTTGGATTGGCACTCAATATTTTGTTATACAAGACATATTGTATTAATACTTATTGACTTGTTTGTACAAATGCTGTCATAATACTACACAACTTATCAAAAACATACTCTGTGTATTGTGTTAAAATGTATACATGATTAACAAACTAAATGTAAATTGTGAATACAATAATGTGTATAATTGGACACGTGATACCTCTACATACAAGGTACTTGTTGAATCAGACTGTCCTAGTTCAATATGTAGCAATAACAATGCAGTATACAGTACAATATTGTTGAGCATGTTTGTATTGATATGTGGTCTGTTGCGTGTATACAATACTATGCCGTTTGGGATTGCTGTGATGCTGTATTGCTTGTATCATGGACGTGCAAGTATTGTGGCAATAATATATGCAGTTGCTATCCTATATGGTATGCAGTACACTACAGTGTTGTATACGAGGGATACGGTGGCTATAGGTGTGGCTTGTAGCGTGGTAATTGTTGTGTGTGGTTGTATTGTCAACAAATGTGTAGATAGAGCCAAAATTGTCAAGTGCAGTGTTGTTGTGATTGTGCTCGCTCTGTCTACATTGGATTTGTATTGTCAGCACGCTTTGCCTATACAAATGGTGCTCAATGTAGTGCTAATTGGCGTGGTCTATTGTATTTGTCATTGTTGCAATTGGTGCGGTTGTTGCCGTAGTGACAATTGGTGTCTGTCCAATTCAATAGCACTAATGAGTATAGTATGCATATTTGGGTTTGGGCTGATGCAATTGAGAAGTATCTATGTGGTATGGGTTGCAGCAATTGGAGTTGTGATCTTGTTGAGTGTGAGTTGCAATGTATTGTATGTACTACAAGTGCAATTTGGATACAATAATACAAGCATACAGATATCCAGTACAATGCAGCCAATTGGTCTACAGCAACATAGTGTAGTACCAGTGGTTGGGACACATCAAGATACAGTATATAATATAGAATATTGTATAGCATCGCTCGCCAAAGGTGGCGTATCTGGTGATACATGTCAAGTATTGTACAAAGATAGCAAGGCATATTTGGTATTGTCTGATGGTATGGGCAATGGTGAGAGTGCTAATTGTGCTAGCTGTGATACTGTATGCTTGATTGAGGACTTGTTGCAGCATGGCTATGATATACCGCAAGCTTTGCGTTATGTCAACAAGTTGATGTTGAGTGATGATGACATGTATGCAACATTAGATATTGTTGATATCAATCTCAATACGGGCAAAGTGAGTATATCCAAAAATGGCACTCCTACAACCATACTAATGAGCAATCGCAGTATCAATATTGCCACAAGTTGCAATCTCCCTATGGGCATAATTACCGAATATACGCCTATATTGGATACAATGTGTATGCAATCAGGTGATACAATTGTCTTGATGAGTGACGGCATATTTGATAGACTTCAATTGTCGTATTTGTATACATTGCTCAGTATGCACAATCTAACATTGCAAGATATCGCTAAGATAGTATACAGTGACATACTCACAGCAGTTCAACCAAATGATGATATGACCCTATTGCTAGCAAGATTGCACAACAACAAATAGTACAGTTGCTAAAATCTGTCATATTTACATACACTTTAGATATATGATAAATTTTGATAGTATTCGGCAGCATTTGGATAGCCCATCTGACTTAGCTAGTAGGCAAGTTGTGATAGGCGACAATATTGAGTTGACCATAGTCTATATAGAAGGCTTGGTATCTAGTGACCAAATGTCCTTTGTGTTGACGCCAATATTGCGGGCCTCTGTATACAGTGGACTAGACAACAAGGATATACTTGTGACTATACAGACTCGTGTGTTGCCCCAAGCCAAAGTACTAGTTGTAGATACTCTCAATGACGCCTTGATGCAGTTGTTGTTGGGTTGTGTTGTCTTGACTTTGCCCAATTGTGATATCGCTGTGTGTGTTGACTTGCGTGGAGTACAGATGCGTGGGGTATCAGAGTCTAGTGAGAACATAATCAAGGGCTCTAAGGACTGTTTTGTAGAGAGTTTTAGACTTAATACTGCACTCTTGAGGGCACACTATCGCTCTACTGAGTTGAGCATTAGAGAGATAGTAGTGGGGCAAAGTGTCCAGACCGTAGTTGCGTTGTGTTACAATAGGGAGCATGCCGATCTAGATATGGTGGATGCAATCAAGACCAAAATAGAAGCTTTTGGCAAGCGTGGTATATTTAGTAGTGCAGATTTGGAGGATCACTTGTCCAGACACAAGAACAAGGTCTTTCCACATATGACGTATAGCGAGCGTCCAGACAAGGTTGCGGCCAATATCAACGAGGGCAAAATAGCTATCATAATAGACAATTTGCCATATGTGTATATTGTCCCCGCTACTTTTTCTATGATGATGCAAGCGGTAGAGGACTACAGTCGCAACTATATTGTGGCTAGCTTTACTCGCATTTTGAGATATTCGGCATTCTTTATAGCTACTATACTACCTAGCTTCTATATAGCTGTTATGCTCTTTCATCATGAGATGATACCAAGAGATCTAGCTATCTCTCTCATAGCTAGCAAGGAGGGGGTGGCTTTTCCTACGCCTTTTGAAGTGTTTTTTATGCTTATGGCTTTTGAAATATTGGTAGAAGCGGGCTTGCGTATGCCCAAGGCAGTAGGACCGGCGGCGTCTATAGTGGGTGGACTCGTCGTTGGGCAAGCAGCGGTGACGGCTAGTTTTATTAGTAGTAGTGTTGTTGTTATTGTAGCTTTGACGGCAATAGCCGGGTATACTACACCTGACCAGGATTTGGGTAATGCTATCAAGATATGGCGAATGGTATTGGCGTTGTTGGCATGTTTGACTGGATTTTATGGTCTAGTACTTGGGTTGTTGGCTATGCTCGCTTGTATGTCTCGTATGGAGTTTATGCATGAGAGCTTTTTGCGGCCTTTCGTCAATACTGGAGGGACTTTTCTCAAGCGTGACACGATTATTCGCAACACAAGATAAGGATACAGATGCATAGCACAATTGTGGTTTTGGGTGACAGGGTTGGACAAGCAACAGTTTAGATCCACTTCTAATACAATACTTGTCAATAATATAGGGCGACCAATACTCATATTGGTCGCCCTATTGTTGTACTCTTGTAGCAATGTATCAACAAAATAAATTATAAATCTCAACAATGTATAGTATGTCTAGCAGATAATATATTTACCAAAGTATCTATGAACAAAAAAGATCAGAATATGAACGATAAAGTTGGTAAAATCACTAGCACTATCACAGGTAATAGTGCTATACTAGCACAAAAATGATCTTAGAAAAAATATATAATAGTATAATGAATGGTACCACATTGTACTGTAGAATATGTAGAGTAAGAGATTGTATATGTCGTAGACATAGCTCTATCCTAGTGAAATATAACAAACATATATTTGTTAGGAGGACTTGATGAATTCAAGTGTAAGCAAGCCTACCAGTAGAGTAGGCAAAGTCAAGCTATCTATCATAATGGCGTTGGTGGTAATCTTGCCAGTTGGTGCGTTGATGGTAGCAGTATTGCGTAGTGAGTATGGTATGCAAGGATTGGGTACAATTGGCAATCCCAATACTGAGCAAAGTGTATCAAGCGATGTAGATTTTGAGGCATTGGTATACAAGTATGGATATTTGTATACTTTCAATGACAATGGTACCGTATCAATAGATTTGGGTACTAGTACAACGAGAGCTCAAGCAATAGAGCCTCAAGATTTTGAAGTTTTGCAACAACATGCTGAGATGCTAGATAGAATTAACGCATTGGTTGATGACGGTACATTGTATATAGATGCCAATGGTGATTATCAGTTGACGGTAGAGTATATTAATCAGTTTGGTGGCAATCAGAAGACATCTTTGCGATATATTTCTGGTGGGGCTCATGAAGGTTATGTAAGAAGAGGGTTTTTGGGTATACCTGTAGGTTATCATTTTGCATTAGGTACACTAGCGTCTATATTGTTTGGAGCGGTTACAGCAGTTACTGCACTATTAGGGTCCTCAATACTTAGTGTTAATACACCATCTAAATTTGTCAAATGGTTGATCAAAGCTGTTGATTTTGTAGGTATTGGAGCTATGGAGACATGGCTTAATGATAATTCGGAAGTGGTTTTTGCTGTAGTTTATGGCGTGTTTGTAGGTGGTATGGTCGTGTCGGCTGCGTTGAGTGCGGCAACTGGTGGTATTGGTGGGGCTGTGGTTGGTTTTATTGTCAAATTGCTAGGTTCATTTATATACTATACACTAGGAGATCCCTTCTTGAAAGAAGGTCTACAAAATTTGTTTAGAAAAGAAAACACGGTTGAGATAGACACCAATCTACTCTTTCTCAATAGGAGTGTGTGGGTGAGTCAACGCTAAATGAATTGGGTACAACGGTTGTCTGTTGGGACTATACTAGTTGCAGTTGTGCTAGTAGGTGTATGGTTAAACATGTACTATATCACATATGCTGATGGGTTGTATGTAGGTGTTGTATACACTGTAGTTACACTAGTCAACAGAAGGTACAATTGGAAAAGCATGCTTGGTGACAACCCTAGCAAAGTAGATGTGGTACTCAATACAATTTTGCCAATGTTTCTAGTCAATTGGGACTTGATGCAATACCCATTGCTCAACAACAAGACGCACAAAGACAAATACGACACCAATAGATACAAGGTTGTCAACATAATGTTGATAGGTATTGCAACTTTAGTTGAAGTCGGAATATGTTGGTTTTGTATTGGTATGTGTGGTGAGATAATGTACAAGCTTTTTGGTGGCGACAAGTTGGCAGCCTGTATATTGGCAATCTTTGTAGTTGTAGTACAATTGTTGTGTGTATTGTTTGGTTGCAAATACTATAGAGACAAAGTCAGATCAAAAACGTACTAAACGTACTAATAGTAAGAGTTACTGTGTGATTGTGTCATACACACAGCAAGACACCACGTTGCAACTTTGCAACGTGGTGTCTAATATATTGAGATTTGATACAATATAGCCAACTAAAAAGAGCATAGTGAGAGTAATAGTCTTCTTTAGTTTGTGAGAATTTTCATGATATGTAACATGCAACATCTATGAACAAAAAAGATCAGAATATGAACGAAAAAGATGATAAAAATACTAGCACTATCACAGGTGATTGTGCTATACTAGCACAAAAATGATCTTAGAAAAAATATATAGTAGTATAGTGAATGGTACCACATTGTACTGTAGAATGTGTAGAGTATAAGATTGGATTAAGTGTAGAGTAGTAGACAATCCTAGTGTAATAAAAAATAA
>JAISDO010000015.1 GCA_031264755.1 Clostridiales bacterium | reverse complement strand
TACACCCCTTCCCCAATCCTACATCTTTATCTAAGTTGACAATTTTTTGATATCTAGTTTACTAGATATATCTAGTTTTGTCAACTACTTTTTGACATTTTTTGTCTTCTTATTTTTTTCTTTTATTGTTTTTTACTGCTATTTTGGGTATTGCAATCCTTTCAAGCTATGTCATGGTATTGTTTGTATTTACCATGACATCTATCTAACAAGCTATATATAAACACAAGTCCCAAAATTGTGCCTTAATTGCAATTGATCTATTGTGTCCTAAAGACTGCCGTACCTTCTGGCGATATATCTACTATCACTGTGCTATTCTCTTTGATGTGCCCCAAGAGCAATTCTTCGGCTATGCCGTCTTCTATGGTTTGTTCTATCAACCTACGCAACGGTCTAGCTCCATACTCAACATCATATCCATTGTTGACTAGCCACTCTATACATCTAGTAGATACCTTGATTATTATATGCTTGTCGTTGAGTTTCTTTTGTACTTTGCGTAGCATTATTTGAGATATTTGTTGTACGTTGTCTTTGGTCAAATGATTGAAGATAGCTACCACATCTATACGGTTGAGAAATTCGGGCTTGAACTTCTTTTTGAGAGCGTTGGTCAATATCTCTTCTGTACGAGACTTGTCTATATCTGAGTTGCTTGCACCAAATCCAATAGCCTTAGGTGTATTTTTGAGTTCATCTACACCCGCATTAGAAGTAAGTATGATTATAGTATTCTTAAAACTTACTTTGCGTCCTGTGGCATCAGTCAATTGCCCCTCGTCCATAATTTGGAGTAGACTATTGTATATATCCGGATGTGCCTTTTCTATCTCATCAAACAATACTATACTGTAAGGTTTGCGACGCACTTGCTCAGTCAATTGCCCACCATCGTCATACCCGACATAACCTGGGGGACTACCTATAAGCTTGGATATACTGTGAGCTTCCATATACTCGGACATGTCTAGCCTAATTATGTTGCTCTCACTATCAAACATAGCCTCTGCAAGAGCCTTGGTCAGCTCAGTCTTGCCCACTCCCGTAGGACCTAAGAACAAAAACGAACCTATAGGTCTATTAGGATCCTTGAGTCCTGCTCTTGCTCTTCGCACCGCTTTGGACACGGCAATGCATGCTTTGTCTTGTCCAATGACTTTTTTTTGTAAGGTATTCTCCAACGTACTCAAGCGTTCTATCTCGGACTCTGTCAACTTGGCAACAGGTATCTTAGTCCACTTGGATACTATAGTAGCTATATTGTCAGCGTTGATTACTGCACTAAGCTTCTCATTCTCTTTGCTCCAAGTCAATTTTACTACATTGATTTGGTCAGTGACTGACTTGATCTCATCTCTCACTCTTGCAGCAGTCTCAAAATCATTTTTGTCTATACTTACTCTCTTTCTGTCCTCTAGCTCTTTGATCTTGTCATACATCTGTTGTAGATTGGGTGGAGCCAAAGTGCTAGACACCTTAACAGCTGACATAGCCTCATCTATGAGATCTATAGCCTTATCAGGCAAAAACCTATCGGCTATATACCTATCGCTCAATTGCACAGCAGCTACAATAGCGTCATCAGACAACTTGACTTTGTGAAAAGCTTCGTAATTCTCACGCAAACCCTGCAAAATTTGGATAGTATCATCTGGACTAGGGGGCTCTACAAATACAGGCTGGAATCTTCGCTCTAGAGCCTTGTCTGTCTCTATATATTTGCGATATTCGTCAAGTGTAGTTGCACCTATTGTTTGCAACTCGCCACGTGCTAGATGAGGCTTGAGCATATCAGCCGGCGACACTTCGCCTTTGTCACTACCCGCTTGTGCTAGTGTGTGTATCTCATCTATAAAGACAATGATATTGTTCTGTTCTTTGATTAGTTCTATGGCGTTCTTCAACTTTTCTTCTAGAGCTCCACGATACTTGGTCCCCGCCATGAGATTGCCCAAGTCCATACTAAATACTATTTTGTCACGCAATATTTCGGGCACATTACCCTCAACTATCGCTTTGGCAAGTCCTTCGACCACTGCACTCTTGCCTACACCAGGCTCACCTATAAGCACAGGGTTGTTTTTGGTCTTGCGACAAAGTATCTGTATGATGCGATCTATCTCGTCCTTGCGTCCAATTATAGGGTCTATCTTGTGCTCTTTGGCTTTTTGAGTTATGTCACTACCCAATTCTTTGAGTTGAGCAGGGAGCTTGCTAGTCTTGGGATTTTTGTTGTTCTGTTCAAATAACGAAGTCAACTTGTGTAGTATCTTATTGATATCCACACCACTGTCTTTGAGTATATGGTATCCCATACTACCCACATCCTGCAGCATAATATACAATACATGTTCGGGAAAGACCATTCCATTGCCTATAGTTTGGGACAATCTATGAGCACTAAATAGATGTTGTCTAACTCTATCAGTAAAATCCAACTGCCCAACTATACTCACTGGCACATTCTCTTGTTTGAGTATGCCTTCTACACTAGTTTTGTTGATACCTATCTCCTTGAGTATATCACTAGCTTCGTTCTGGGTCAATACTACAGCATATAGTATGTGCTCTGTACCTATCTCTCCGCTGCTCAACTTGCTAGCTACTTCTTGTGCGGTATCCAATACTTTTTTTAACGAATCTGATGTAGGAAAATTTAACACAACAGTACTTCTCCTTATATTTGATTTGTATTACGGTCTATCACAATAGTGACAAATATAGGCATAACCTTAGCTGTATGTTTGAATTTGTTGATTATAGGCAAATTGACTACGTTCAACTCCTAGCAACTACTCCAAATCTCCCCAAAATCCTTGATGCAATCCAGTTATGCCAAAGCCATATTTGGGAGATTATTATATCTTGAGTGTTCTAGCTACGATTTTTGCCCTATATATATCACGTTCTGATGCATCCTTGCCATTACAAATAGACATTATTTTGGCTGGTTGGCAATCCACAATCAACTTGTCTATCTTGGTATTATCTTTGAATCTAAGTAGATCTAGGCTTGCACCCAATTTGACCATAGCTATAAGTGACATAAACTCTTTGGTGTTGAGTGTATAAGCATTGGTCAGTACGCCATACGCTCTACCTACCTTGTCTCGCAACGCAACACCATCCCTATCTAGCAGCATCTGTCTAGCAGCAAGTTCGGACTTGGACAAGTGATTGATTGTACTTGTGACTGATTGCAATATGTCTCTCTCAGTAAGCCCCAATGTACATTGATTGCTAATTTGGTAGAAAAAACCATCATTAGAACTACCTTCGCCATAGTATCCGCGTATGGCTATCTTAAAGTTGGACGCCACATTAATGTTTTTTTCTATCTCTTGAGTTATGCTCAACCCAGGCAAAAAGAGCAATGCTCCAGCGCGCATACCTGTACCTACATTGGTGACACAACTAGTAAGATGACCCAATCTCAAATCATAAGCATACCCAAACTCTTGCCCAATCACCTCGTCTATTGCACTCAGTCTATCATATGCATTGTACAAATCCAATCCATCCATAATGCACTGAAGCCTAAAGTGGTCTTCTTCCATTATCATAAGACTCACTTGCTCCAAGTCATCTATAATAGCAGTACCATACTCTCTATTTTGCACTAGGTCTTCGGATATAAGTCGCCTCTCTTGCAACACTTTGGCATCTAGTATATCCATGTCTTTGATGCGGTGCTTGATAAAATTGCCATAATTAGACTTGGCTACTGTAGTGTACGCTCTATCAATTATGCTCTCCACTTGAGTCTGATCTATATTCTTGACAAATGGTACACCATTGATATTGCGTGCAAACCTCACACGACAACTACTGACTACATTGTCCATCTCAATCTCCTATTGCTGCAATTGTTTGAGTCTCTCTCGCAACGCTATGGCATCTTCATATCTCTCTTCGGCTACAGCTGTTTTGAGTTGAGCTTGTATATTGTGATACTCTTGTACATGCTCCATACCTTTGGGTATCTTGCCTACATGATTTGTACTATTCTGCAATCCTTTGAGGATAGGGAGCATAGGCTCCATAAATACACTATAACAATGTTGACAACCCACATAGAGAGTCTTCTTAAACTCACTATAAGTAGTGCCGCATTGATCACAAGCAACCACTGTATTGGGTCGTTGTTCGGTCTTAGCGCTCAACATACCAAAAAAATCAGATAGAGTATCCATTGCCCCAAATATACTCATATTGTGAGCTAGACTACTCATGCCCATGCTATCATGCACAATACGCCTACAATCATTGCACAGATAAGATTCCGTCACCTGTCCATTGATATTCTTTAGACTGTGATAAGTCGCTTGCCTTTGATTACAATTTTGACACATCATACTCTAATATCCCCCACTTGTATCTCATTGTGATTAACCATATATACAATATACTACTTTTGTGGCGTATTGTCAACTATTTTTAGCACTCTTGTTGCCAGAGTGCTAAAAAACAACAAGTTGATACATACGATACAACCAAGCTAACCAATTGCACATGGTACAAAATATTATCTCAACCCAAAAGCTCTCAGGTTGAGATAATGTGTGCCTCCACATGACACACTATACATTCTAATAAAACTCTTTGTTGTCCGGTCTCCCAAAGAGGTTCTTGATCAAATCTAGTGGGCTATACTTGTTGTCCAAAGTATCCCTAAGTCCATAGGTAAGAGGCAAGTCTATATTGAGCATCTTGCCTATATTGTATACTGCTATTGTAGTATCTACACCTTCGGCAAGCTTGTCAAACTTGTGACCTAGTACATAGCTCTCTCCCCATTTGCGATTGTTGCTATATTGCGAAAACAACGTAGTCTCATAGTCTCCCAAGTGACACAATCCATATGCACTCATGCTATTGCCCCCCAAACTCTCTATAAGACGTCCAACTTCTCTAGCACCTCTAGACATCAACGGTCCTTTGAGTGACACAAGATGTGCACCATCCAACATACCTGCTAATATACCTATTATGTTCTTGCAAGCGGCACCTATCTCAGTGCCTATTATATCCTGACCAAAATAAAATCTAACCAAATTAGACTTGAGCTGTTTAGCAAGATATCTTGTCAAATCTTCACTATAACTATCCACAACCATACAATTGGGTATATTGTTGTGAACGAGATCTTGTATATGACCAGGACCTACCCATACCGCAACTTGTTGTCTTAATATACCACACTCCATAGCCACTTGTGTCAATCTCTTGCCAGTGGTACACTCTATACCTTTCATGCACAATATTACTGGCTTGTCACCAAAGATTGTCACATCTATACTGCTCAAAAATTCTCTAAAATGTTGAGCGGATATGGAGATAATAATTATGTCCGTATCTTTGATTGTCAATTGCAAGTCACTAGTTATTGTTACACTACTTGGCAATTGTAGATAGTCATTTTTGCCATTGTTCTTCTCTAACTGTGTTAGACTAACAGCACCAGCCCTCCCCCACAAGTAGGTATCATAACTCTTGATTTGGCTGCAATACCATGCCAAGAATGACCCCCAACGCCCACAACCCAATACACTTACTTTCACTATCTTCAACTCACTAATATATATTTTGACAATCCCTTCAACTTGCGTATGATGCCACAATGACCACAATACAAAAGTCATCTATATATTGTAGCACAACTACTGTCTATTAACAAACAAAAATCAATTGTTACTAAGTAGTTAAAAATATATATGCAACCAAGTCAGTCTATTTGTTATATTTATATGACAACTCTAGTGAGATATGCTCTCTATATTTGTGTTGACATCATACTAAGTCAACAACTCAATTATATATCGTTGATATTTATCATGCAATCTCTTGGTTAATATTGTTGATTTGGTGTGATGCCTATTGCAATTGGACAGTATCATATGTGTAGACAACTATTTGTTAGCCCTCAAGCGTCCAAAAAAGTTGGTAAGCAGCGCACTACATTCGTGTTGCAAAACCCCACCTACCACAGTTATCTTGTGATTGAGTTTGTTGTCTGTACCTATCTTGTATGTTGTATCCACAGCTCCAAATCTACTGTCTACAGCTCCATAGTATACCGAACTTATTCTAGAGTTGACTATAGCTCCCGCACACATGACACAAGGCTCTAACGTAACATACATATCACACTTGTGCAAATTCCACCTTTGCAATACTTGCCCCGCTCTTCTCAACGCCAATATTTCGGCGTGAGCTGTGGGGTCTTTGCTGGTTTCACGTTCGTTGTGTGCAATAGAGATAATATTGTTGTCATATACGATTATAGCACCAACGGGCACTTCGGCATCAGGAGCACTTTTGGCAACATCTATAGCAGCTCTCATAAATTGGTGATGCATAATATTAGTCAATGTACAATTGACTAATTGTCTTGCAACTAGTCAACTCAATCAAATCAATAATTCTACTATTACAAAGGTTGCAAAAACAATCACATTTTATTCAACATTATCTCTTGATATACACAGGAGTTGACCAAGCCATATGAGTATCCTCTTGAGACACTCGCAAATATATATAGTTGCACCCAGGTGGCACTACTAGACTAGCCTTAGCTTTGTTTTTTTTGAAATCTATGGGAATGATATTGCGATTGGTCACAATCTCTACAGTATCTATATTGCCTTCAGCCTCTACAGATATTGATACTTTATATCCATCATAACTATGCGGCACAAAGTCACCCATCAACACTCCATTGACCACTAGATTGAGTTTGATTTTGGCACCAGTTGTGGCATAACACTTGCGTTCTTTGAGTGCAAAGTACAGTCCCTCTCTAGTCAACTCATCAGATAGTATGCAAGTAAGCCCCACTCCTTCGTGTCCACCACCACCAACAAACCCCAATGGAAATCTCAAAAGTGCTTTATCAAGCAAGCTCTCTTGTTTGATTTTGCGGTTGTACAATTCGGGGTTGTGTGGTCCATCCTCACTTTCAAAACAACCTCTAGCATTAAACATCTCTACAAGTGGCACGGAGTTTTTAGGAAACTTGTCCCAATTGACACCCCTAATCTTCTCAGCAGGATCAGCAACTACAATGAGCCCTTCTCGCATGGGATTTTGCAACCTATAGAACAATCCATCTATGCTATCACTACCGGGCTCATTGCCACGCATTATGTCTCCACGACCACGAAATATTACATTGTACTTGCCTACATTCTCAAACTCTTTGGTTAGACTCCACTCATAAGCATTGAAGACCACAAACTCATGGTCTATATTGTATTGTTCATTGCGAAATCTTATCTCGTCCCAATGCTTGTTTTCTATATGTGTGTCCACATCTGACAAAGCACAAAAGTCCAAACCGTTGAGGTGTTTGACCTCCATAAACTTGTCGTCAGGACTACCACAATGCCAACCCGTACTATGACTGTTGATAGATATGTCAGTCCTAACTCTCAAATCGCCCCAATAATGCTGCAGTGTCTTGTGTCTTTTTGGCTGGTTATAGAAGTCTTGATGTCTTCCCAATGGAGCCTTTTTGCAATCCATAAGGTCACAATCGCCCCCAACCAAAAACTCCAACTCCAAGCCACCCAATACCGGCTTGCGATATGTGGCATCAACTGACTTGACTACATACTCTTTTGTGCTCTCATCAATATACATGTCAAAATGTCTAACTATACGATGAGTATCTACAACTACCTGAGACTTGCCAAAGTCAGTAACCTTGATAACATAGCTAAATTTTTCAAATCGCATGTAAGCGGCGTATATATATCCTCTAAAACTTACTAGTTTGACTATTTCACTACCACCTTCCAAAAATGCATCAGTATCACTTTTCTCCATACCTACGATAGGTTTGCCTTTTTCGTCCTCATTCTTGAATCTGTAGGTCATTAGTGCAGGTTTGCGTTTGATACGCAGACCAGTACAGTCAAAAGGCATTATACCGCCATTGATAGGCTCAGTTTGCTTGGCAAAGTGATCACAATCCAATACCGCAATAAGGCTATCACCATTGTCTATTATACTAGTTAGACGGTTGTTGCCACCCGCTGACAAGTCAAACAACCTACCCTGTCTAATACAACAAAATTTGGACTTGTCGGTGTATATCTCAGCAAATACAAGACACTCATTTTGGAACCACATCAATAGTGGATTGCTAAACTTGCCGTATAGAGCAGTATCATATCTCACTGCACCCGTACGTTTGGTTAGTTCTGCTAGTTTGATTATATTGGTATGTCCAAGAAATATTACATAAGCTATATATACGGTGTCCCCCATGTCCATAAAGTCAGCATGTATGACACGTCCTTCGTCTACAATGTAGCTCTTGGCAAATATAGATAGAGTCAATTCAAAACGTTCTCTATGCAATTTGAGCTGCAATGAGAGTTCTTCGTCATATTTGAATATCTTTTGCTGATTCATCTTACCTCTAAGCAAAGTACATTGTACATAGTACAATGTACAAATATGATACTATTGTATTTGACAATACTATATCACATTATACCACACTGCAATCAAAATGTCAACAAATTGTAAACAACGCATGTACAATACATGCGTATCATACAACCAACCAAAAGTCAAAAAAATTGCGTCTTAGATGCTATTAGTTGTCATACATCCAATCCAAATATATCCCATATCCCCTTGTAGGGTCGTTGACAAAGACATGTGTAACCGCTCCTATCACCTTGCCGTCTTGTACTATAGGGCTACCGCTCATACCCTGTACTATACCACCCGTGATATCTAGCAAGTTTTTGTCTGTTATTTTGAGTACCATGCTCTTGTCTGTTTTCTTTTTTTGACTATTGATTTTGACTATTTCTACATCGTACTCTTGTACGTTGTTGTCTACAGTGCTTACAATCTTGGCTTTGCCTACACGTGCAGTTAGTCTACTACCTACAGGCATAATTTTGTCTGGAAGATTGGACTTGAGCTTGCCAAATATGCCATATTTGTTGTTAGAATATATATCCCCTATATTTTTGTCTTGAGAGTTGAATGCCCCTTTGAGTTCGCCTGCCTTGCCTGGATTGCCTTTGTCTACAGATACTATCTTGGCCTGATACACTTTGCCGTCATAAACAGGAAAAACCAAACCAGTATCATTGTCTATTACAGGGTGTCCTAATGCTCCGAATCTTCCGTCTAGCCTTACATAGCTCAATGTACCCAAGCCAGCAATTTTGTCTTTGACCCAAGCGCCTAGCTTGTACTCCTTGTTGACATCATCATAGAATGGTATCGTCTTGACCACAATAGATTTGCCCTCTCTCTGCACTTGAAGATCTACAGCACTACCATCGTGCTTGTCAAAAAACTCCGCTATATCTTGTGGATAGAGCACACTAATATTGTTTATCTTCTTGATTATGTCCCCTTTCCTGAGTTCTTTGCTACCCACTACTCCTTGACTAGTCTTAATATTGCCCGTATCTACAACTATAACACCGTCACTGTTGAGCATCAACCCCAATGGTTGCCCACCCAAAAATACTTTGCGATTGGGCTCTACTTTGACTTTGACACGCCTAATAGGCAAAAATCCAAAAGCCTTGATATTGATATTGCCATAAGCACAACCATCTATAGAGGTGGATTGCAACATATCATATTCACAAGTAAGATTGATTTGATGTATATTATCTATATCCTCCCAAGAAATAATAGCGGAGTTAGGCAAATCATCCACAAATTGTAATGGCAACTGTGTAAAGGCCGCAATCAATAGCAATGTACACAATACAACGACACCCGCTATCACCTTGTTGAGTCTGGTTTTCATTGTGTTAGTTTGTCAATTTTGGTATGCAATTATGCTACTACAACCCAAACTTAGCACGACAAATCGACCAGGATTGAGACAACAAGCACCCACAAGACTATCTATCAAGCTTGTGGGTACTTGTGCATATCTATTGTCAAACCAATGTATTAGATTGTCAATCGTTGGTTATTACAAAGACTTGGAGACCTGTGTGCTCGGGGTGCAGTAATTTGGATTGAGTTGCTTTTTGTATGCAATTGGCATATAGAGATTGGTACTTGTTGCCTTGCTTGAGCTCACTCATCTTGACTGAGTATATGTTGATTAGCTTGCGATCGTGCATATTATATACACTAGACACAATCTTGACATATGAAGCACCTTTGGCAAAGTGACGCTTGAGCAAATCATACAGACACTCCAAAGCCCTAATGTATAGTATACTAGAGACTAGTCCATAGTTGAGCTTGCTCAATGCGTTGTCACCACCTATTCCATACAACATAGAGCTATCATTGCCACGCCACAACTATGAGACTTGAGGTCTATATTGGGATACTCACACCCCAACCACTCGTCCCACAACTTGTCGCAATCCAAGTACTTGTATTCTTCATCTTGTGTAATAGCATATATACTGGACCATTCATGGAATTGGTCTACAGAGCCTTCAGCGCTAGTATTTTTATCATCTTTTTTGTTCATATATATTTTGAACGCATTATCTACTACATCAGCATAACACACAACTCACCACTAAGATTGTCAAGATAGGCAATGTTTAGTGACGCAAACATTGCCTATCTTGTATTATATATATTTTTTAGAGTCTAACGACTACTTCTTGTCTATGCCTGCAACATAGCTTATTAGCTCTACTACTTTGCAGCTATAGCCCCATTCGTTGTCATACCATGATACAAGTTTGACAAACCCATCATTAAGGCTAATGCCTGCTCCAGCGTCAAATATACTTGTACGAGTATCACCTATAAAATCTGTAGATACAACTTGCTCTTCGGTATAACCCAATATACCCTTGAGTTCGTTCTCAGATGCACGTTTGATTTCGGCTTTGATATCTGCATATGTTGCAGGTTTGGTCAATCTGCAAGTCAAGTCTACAACCGACACATCCAATGTAGGTACTCTAAAAGACATACCAGTCAACTTGCCGTCAAGCTCGGGTATAACTTTGCCAACAGCCTTAGCCGCACCTGTAGAAGACGGTATAATATTGCCACTTGCAGCACGTCCACCACGCCAGTCCTTTTTGCTAGCTCCGTCCACTGTCAATTGTGTAGCGGTCGTAGAGTGCACAGTAGTCATCAATCCTTCAGCTATGCCAAATTTGTCATTGATTACTTTAGCTAATGGAGCTAGACAGTTGGTTGTACAACTAGCATTGCTTATTACAGTAAGATCCTTGGTGTATGTTGTGTGATTGACACCCATAACAAACATAGGTGCGGTCTTTGGATCCTTGCTAGGTGCGGTAATAATTACTTTTTTGGCTCCACCCTTGAGGTGTTTTTTGGCTCCTTCAGTATCAATAAAGACACCCGTACTCTCGGCAATATACTCTGCACCACATGACTTCCAGTCAATTGTCTCAGGGTCACGTTCAGCAAAAAACTTGACAACCTTGCCATCTACTTTGAGTCCACCATCTACAACCTCTACAGTTGCGTCTAGTTTGCCATGTATAGAGTCATGAGTAAGCAAGTACTTGGCATACTCTATATCCACAAATGGATCATTGACACCAACTACTTGTACATCCTTGTGCAATAGTGCATTGCGAAATACAAGACGACCTATCCTTCCAAAACCATTGATCCCTATTTTGATTGACATCCTATCTTCTCCTACAAATTATTTTGTTTATTTAGATTTGTTATGCCTATAATACTTGCATTGTAACATTATTTGCCAATTTTGTCAAGCAATTACAACCAAAATTGCCAAATAAAATGTATAATGTACAAATACAATTTGGCTACAATACAAACATATTGCAAACCAAAATTGAACATAAGCTATGTTCGTATCCAATTTTGCAGCAATACTAGACTATCTGGTCGTATCTTGCATTGCCAAACAAGCTGCCCCGATAATACCAGCAGCATTCTGCAACTGAGCGTATGCAAATTTGACACGATTGCCAACTTTGGCTCCATAGTATCTATCACCTACTGCTCTCTCCAACAACTGCAAAAACAAATCTCCAGTATGACTAGCCCCACCACCTATCAACACAATATCTGGTCTAAATATGTTGATAAAGTTGATTACCCCTATAGCAAAATGTTGTATATACTTGTCTATAATAGCACGCATGCTAGAGTCCTCATAGTTGCTCCATATATCCATCAAGTCAAGCTCTGTCTTGCCCAATTCTTGCTTGGCTATATTGATCAATGATATAGCCGAACAATATGCTTCCATACATCCATGCAATCCACAACTACATAGTCTACCACCCTCGTATATCACAGTATGTCCCAATTCCATACCTATGCCATTGCCACCACTAAATAATCTACCATGTGATACATAACCACCACCCAGACCAGTGCCAACTATAAGAAACAGTACATTATCATACTTGCCACCACTTCCAAACAAAGCCTCGCCCAATGCCGCAGCATCTGCATCATTGGCTACATATGTAGACATTCCAAATCTGTCTTGCAAGTGTTGTTTGATATCTACATTCTGGCATTTTAGGTTATTGCTATACAATAGCACACCTTTGTTGTTGATTATACCAGGGCTACCCACACCTATACCTACTATACTAGACATTGAGATATCGTTAGACTTGCACAATCTATCTATCAAGTCGTATATGTCATCCAATATCCTATCTATACCAAGATTGACACGTGTATTTACTTTGTCTTGACATAGTATAGCACCCTGTCTATCAACTATACCACACTTGATAGTAGTCCCACCTATATCCAACCCTACATAATATTTTGTACTCTTCATATCACAATAATATATCAAACAAGACAACCAAATCTATTACTGATGTATTGATTGCATCAAAAAATCAGATCTACCCCTAGCTAATTTGCAATTGTATCAAAAAATTTGGGGATATAATCCAAAGTATCAATATATAACTCACTTGATCTCTCTATGCTGCAACTGTGTTGTATTAGCATGACATATAGCTACCGCTATAGCGTCAGCAGCGTCGTCCGGTTTGGGTATATGGTCTAGTCCAAGTATTGCTTTCACCATAAATTGGACTTGCTTTTTGTCTGCTCTACCGTTGCCAGTCAAGGCCATCTTGACTTGTAAGGGCGTATATTCGTACAATAATCCACAGTGTTTGATTGCACACACCAACACCACGCCCCTTGCCTGTGCCACTTTGATACCCGTAGTCACATTAGTATTAAAAAATAATTCTTCTACAGCGACTACTTCTGGATTGTATTTGGCAACAATCTTAGTGACACGCTCATCTATCATAGCCAACCTATTGGGCGTAGCTTCGTCTTTTGGGGTAGATATTATTCCGTAGTCCACAAGCACAACACCACCTACTCGCTTGTCAATCAATCCATATCCCAATGTAGCAATACCTGGGTCAATACCTAGTATAATCATTTTTGATCACCACCAAAACAAATTGTGCTAACAATACAAGACTCTATACTCGCAAAATTGTGTAAGTTTGCACAATGTCACCAATCAGACTTTTGCTTCATTATTAGCAAGATAAGTCTCCAACAAGCCTCTCAAAAATGTAGTATTGTAGTCAGTCCCCAACTCTATCAATGCCTCTCTACACACCTCCTTGTGTCTATCTAGCTCCTTGAGAGTTGATTCTTCACCATATGCTGCTATCCAATCAAATTTGGATGTTTGTTTGTCCGTAACTTTGCCATTGATGTAGTCATCCAAGTCATCTTTGATCTGGAAACCAAAGCCAAAACTATTGCCAAACTCACACAAATATTTGAGATATTTGCTATCAGCTCTAGCTATCAATCCTGCACTCAACAAACATGCACTGAACAAAGCTGATGTTTTTTTTGTATATATGTACTCTAGCTTGCTTATATTAGGACTATCATCCAGGAAGATATCTTCGGTCTGACCGCCTATCATACCCATTCCACCACTAAACTGTGCCAAGCAAACACTAGCACTTTGGTAAGGTCTAACGGTAGACAAGCTCAATAGATTTTCGTAAGCTAGATTGAGCAAAGCATTGCCAGCAAGCATGGCGGTACCATATCCAAAAACCATGTGATTGCTAGGCATACCCCTACGAATATCATCATCATCCATACAAGGCAAATCGTCATGTATAAGACTATAAGTATGTATACACTCTATACTAGCGGCAAACAGGTCTGCTTTGTCATCTATAGGCTTGCCAAACATTGCTAACGTAGCATAAAATACAACAGGTCTTATTCTCTTGCCCCCTGCCATCAAACTATACTTGACGGCATCTAACAATCTATGTGGGTATTGCAAGTCTTGTACCATATTTTGCAATACTTTGTCTATGCGTATGTTGTAGCCTTGATGTTGTTTGGCAAAAATTTGCTTGTAATAATTGTTATTCTTTTGTTCTGACATATGTGCACAATTTAGGGACCCTATTTGTTAGAGATATCACAATTCTTTTTATCTATGAATTGTGGCTTTGTTTTGTGAAAGACTACAACCACACATTGCACTTGCCTTATAGTATCAGATCACTCTCTATCAACTCATCCGCTTGCAATTGAAGCTCTTTGAGCTGCCCTTTGTATTTGGTTAGGATACTTAGTGATTGTTTGGCTATCTCTATCCCCTGAGCATAGGCACTTATACCATACTCTATACTTGTGTTGTGATCTTCCAATTGTTGTACTATAGATTTCAATTGAGTTATGTTGCGTTGCAATACTGCAGTATTGTCTATTTGAGTATCCATAGATTGATCTTTTTTTGTACTCATTGCTCAAATATCTCCAATTCGTGTTACTGTTGCCTCAAATGATCCATCTCTCAAATCAACTCTTATACTGTCCTCAATCCGCACGTCACGTATGCTTTGTATTGCCAATTGATTGTTGCGTAACCTAGCATAACCTTGTGCCAATATCTTGGTAGGATTGTTGTGATGCAACTGCATACTAAGCTGCTCCAATACTAGTGCATTGCTATCAAATATCTTATGCGTCAAGTGAGAAATATCATTGATTGACGTTTGGATCTTGTTATACAGTTGGTTGATATTGCTATCGGTCGCATGACACACTCGTTGCAACAAGCGTGATACATTGCTATAAGACTTAGCAAAATTGTTGTCCACTAGATCGCCAATATTGCTTGTCAAAGTCATGACCTGTTGCAACAATACATTGTCATTGGTTGTTACCATTTGTGCTGCTATACTCGGTGTCCCCGCTCTAGCACTAGCACACAAGTCACATAGTGTATAATCACTCTCATGCCCAATAGCAGACACAACTGGTATAGCACTATTGGCTACCGCTAATACGGTAATCTCATTGTTAAAGGCATCAAGATCTGAGCTACTACCTCCACCTCTTGCCAATACAATCACATCAGGTTTGTGCAACATGTTGTTGATTGCATACAAGGCCTGCGATATCTCAGCTGGACTATCCTCTCCTTGCACTCTTACTGAGTATACAAGTATATCAGTCAACACACTCATACTACGTACAACACTCACAAAGTCATGTATAACAGCACCTTCTCTACTAGTTACTAGCGCTATACGTTGTATACGAGCGGGCAACTCCAACTTGTTGGGGATTAGACCTTGTTGCTCTAACCGTGTCTTAAGTTGAAGATACGCCAATTGCTTGAGTCCTACATTGTCTACTTGAACAATTGTATTAGCAACAAACCTAACTTGTCCTTGCTTAGAATAGTACCTAACTGCTCCTACAGTAGAGAGACAGGCACCTTTGGCATAAGCATGCACCGCTCCCCATTGCACACATTCAATATTGCTTACACCATCAGTCATAACAAAGAATGTATGACCCTTGGATATTTTGCAATCTACGACTTCGCCTACCAATTGTATATTGTTGAGCACATACTCATCGTCTAGGACGTTCTTGATATATGTATTGAGCTGTGACACTGTATATTCTTTCATGCAAACTACAAATTACAGCTGATAATTGATATTGACCAATTACAATTCATAACCACTATATTTAAGCAAGCGTGTATTGATACGGACGAAGACACAACAAATAACTGTATAATATTATTTTGATCAACTGATGTATCTAAATTGCAATAAGATACATCAGTCACCCAAAGTCGCACAACATCTTGTCCAATGCACTGTGCAGTCAAGACAAATTATATTTGTGAACGAGAGCGTATAGATATATCGTATGCTTTGAGTACATTGTGCATTAACATAGCTATAGTCATAGGTCCTACACCACCTGGCACAGGTGTAATATAACCAGCTACATCAACCACACTATCAAAATCCACATCCCCACACAGCTTATTGTCTACCCTGTTGATACCTACATCTACAACAACCGCACCACATTTGACATAGCTACGATCCACCAACTTTGATTTGCCTACTGCTACTATCAATATATCTGCCGTACGAGCTATTTGTGCCATATCAACTGTATGGCTATGGCACACTGTCACTGTCGCATTGGCATTGAGCAACAACTGAGCAATAGGTCTACCTACTATATCGCTACGCCCCACAACTACAGCATGTTTGCCCTTGATATCAATACCTGTAGACTGCACAAGCCTAATTATACCTTGTGGCGTACATGGCACAAGACAATCATATCCCCTTAGCACGCCTATAACATTGCGTTGTCCCAAACCATCCACATCTTTAGTATACAATATGTGATTGATTACTGTTTGGGTCTCTATGTGACAAGGCAGTGGCAATTGCACTAATATACCATGCACACTGTCATCATTGTTGAGATACTCTACAAGTTGTATCAACTCATTTTGTGATACAGTAGCAGGCAACTTATGAACCACAGATTGTATACCAATGAGATTGCATGCCTTGACTTTGTTGTTGACATATGTTTGGCTAGCAAAATCATCTCCTACCAACACCACCGCAAGTCCGACCTTGTCAACTATGCCACTAGACCTAACTTGTTGTTGCAAGTCTAATTTGATCTGAGTTGCAAGTTGTTTGCCGTCTAATATCACTAATCGGTCTCCAATTTAGTCTTGGTTATGCTTGCCAACACTCCGTTGATGTACTTTGAACTCTTGGGGGTGGAGTATAGTTTGGACAGTTCTAGAGCTTCGTTGATAGCTACTTGATGAGGTATACTAGTATACATTATCTCATATGTAGCGAGCATCAAGATTGCCAGATCCACTTTGTACACTCTACTCAACTCAAACCCAATACTATATTTTGATATCAATTGATTGATATCAGATATATTGCTGATTATACCTTCAAATGTGTCTTTGGCATAACCAATATTCAACTCAACTTCGCCCTCTGAATTGAGCAAGTACTGATATATATGTTCAAACACCATAGTTCTCAACTCAGTACGTGTGTAGCTTGTGTTATTCTTCATTGTGAGTATCATCTTGTGATTGATCTTGAGTTGTTTTTTGTATAGTCACACTAAGTATATTGACATTGATCTCTCTTACAGTATAGCCAGTGACAGCCTCTACATTGCCTTTGATATTTTCTTGCACAAAAAAAGCCACATTAGCACACTTGACTGTACTCAATGTATTGACATATACATCAATAACAAGTTCCTGATTGATAGTTCTGATCTTAACTCCACGTCCATACAATGAGACTATCCCTTTGACTTCCTTGGCTGCTAGACTTACTATATCATGTAACACACTATGACTATATACAATTTTGCTTGCCATTGATTTTTTGATCGTATTAACTTTTGATAAATTGTTATACACCTAGTTGTATTATACATTATATTCAAAAATTTGGCAAATCAATTAGAAGAGAAGACAACTCTTATATTATGATATAGACTTATTTGATTTGTAATCAAGTTGCCTCTACAGAGTTTATCTAGATCTTATTCAACCCAAACAACTAGTATTTTGTCACATTATTGTCACCTATCCACAATTTTTCAAGCTGATAATATTGCCTAGATTCGGACAAAAATATGTGTACAATAACAGTGCTATAGTCTAGTGCTATCCACCTAGACTCTTGCATACCCTCTCGTCTCAATGGCTCTATACTATATTGATTGCTCAACACTTGATCTATAGACTCAGCTATAGCCCTAACATGGGTAGTATTGGAAGCACTCGCCACAACAAAATAATCTGCTATTGTAGTCACATGAGCTACACTAATAGCTATTACCTCTATGCCTTTTTTGTCTAGTATAGTGTTGGCTATAATGTTAGCCAACACTATACTCTCAGGTCTAGTAACATTTGGCTCTGTATTGTTTAGCATAACCCTCTCTCTTGTTTGTTGCATACTTGCTTTGATCATATTTGTGCTCCAACTACGTCTCATTGTATTTTGCGTAGCAATCCAATGCTTGTTGAGTCAAATAGTATATAGGTACTTTGCGTTCGTTTAGACTGTCTACACTATCTATCAACGCACAACTCATAGCACGCTCTAGCATTCCACTGTATGCTAATTGTATAATACGCAATAGCTTGTTGTCACAAGACAATCCACGAGAGTATGTTTTGTACAATCTGCCACACTCTGTAGCATCCGCAAGATATACAACCATGTCCAAACTAGTCATGTTGGGTCTTGCTGTAGTATGATACTCTATAGCATCTAGTATTTGGGCGTCAATTATTCCAAAATATGATTTGGCAATATACCTACCCGCCAATGAATGTTGTATAGGCTTTGGCAACTGTGATATACGATCTATATCTACATCCCAACCATAGTACTTTGACAATTCTTCAAGCCGTTGCAATTCTAGACTTTTGGCTATATCATGCAGCAACATAGCTATTGCTACTTTGTGTTTGTCAACTCCACACACTTGAGCTAGTGCAACTCCATTGAGTGTAGCTCGTCTTATGTGTGCTATACGACCAACGGTCAATCCAAACATCTCCAACTCTAGACTAGACGACAATTGGCTATACTCTTGATACAATTGATGTCCAATTATATCCCTAACCGGCTCAGACAAGCACCAATGCCCACATCTCATGCTAGTAGATATCCTAGCCAAGCTACTACTCACACTAGGGAGTCTAACATCAGCCATAGTATACTTGATATCTATTGACTGTATAGGTATCTCACTCTCCATCTTCTTGACAACATTGAGTACATGTTGTCTGGTAGCGTCATCTATATCAACGGACTGTACCATCATCTCAGTGGGATAATAAGATCGTCCAAATATCAACAGTCTACAATTGCTCTCTATAGTTTTCCAATCATACCACTCATGCAAATTGCTCAAATTGTCATACCCAATACACAACCACAATTCGGCATCTTTGTACTGTGCCCGAAGACTAAGTACCGAATATACCGTATAACTTGGACAAGCTCTATCAAGCTCTTGAGTATCTATATATACATTGTCATACTTGACGACCGACTTGAGCATACACAGACGTTGCATATCATTGGCATGCATAGTTGTCTTGAATGGCGAAAGTTTGGCTAATAGTACTACAACTTTATCAAATCGTTTGGCCAGATACTCTATAGCTTGCTCGTGTCCTATGTGTACAGGGTCAAAAGATCCGCCATACATAGCTATTTTCATACTCGTCTCCTAGACGCTATTTGCCTAAGCAAGCATGGATTGATTAGCACAAAAATATAGGTACATGTCTACTTCACTGACAGTGTTTGTGCATTTGGGGCAAATCAAATCCTAGTCATAATAATCAAATTCTATATCTAATATTTGTACCTTGTCACCATCTTTTGCACCATTGTCTTTGAGTGTTTGCATTATACCATTGTCTTTGAGTTTTTTTTGAAAGTAGTTGTTGCTATCTATATCATCCAACACCACATTGCGAGCCAACTCATCTATCAGACCACCATATACCTCAAACATACCACTGTCATGCCTAAATACATCAAAACTCAATGTATCCCGCTCTGGATATACATACAACTCAAGTGGTGTATCGTCCACTGGTATAGTCTGCAACATCTCGTATACCTTGAGCTTGAGTTCTTCCAACCCTTGCCTAGTTGCTGCACTAATCAATATTGTAGGTTTGCGTATTGCTTGCCTAAAAGCACATATGCTCTCTTCGGTAGCAATGTCAGCTTTGTTGAGAGCTACAATTTGCTTGACTTTGCCCAATTTGGCGCTGTACTTGTTGAGTTCTTTGTTGATAGTCTTGTAGTCTTGTATTGGGTCACGTCCCTCACAACCACTTATGTCTACCACATGCAAGATTAGCCTTGTACGTTCTATGTGTCTAAGAAACTCAATCCCAAGTCCCGCTCCATCAGCAGCCCCTTCAATCAACCCAGGTATATCGGCAGCCACAAAACTATCATCGTACACTTTGACGACTCCTAAACTAGGAGTAAGTGTAGTAAAGTGATAGTTGCCAATCTTAGGTCTAGCCGAACTAATGGTAGATAGCAACGTAGATTTGCCTACATTAGGAAACCCTACCAATCCCACACTTGCTATCAATTTGAGTTCTAGACTAATTTGCTTAGACTCACATTTTTGTCCCGTTTGGCTAAAATATGGACTACGACGTGTAGAAGACTTGAACCTAGCATTGCCCTTGCCACCATTGCCACCCTTGAGCACAAGTACAGTTTGACCATCAGTTGTCATATCAGCAAGAACACCGCCTGTCTCCACATCTCTCACAACTGTCCCTACTGGTACCTTAAGATACAAGTCCTGTCCACTCTTGCCAGTACTAAATCTACTCGCACCTCTTGTACCATCTTTGGCAATATGCTTGGATCCATAGCTATAATCTACAAGTGAAGATACATCCTTGTATGCTACAAAATAGACGTCGCCACCTTTGCCACCATCGCCACCATCTGGTCCACCTTTGATTATATACTTCTCAGTAAAAAACGAAGTGTGACCATCACCGCCATCTCCCGCCTTAACCCATATAACAGTCTTATCTACAAACATTGACTCATGCTCCCAATTTTTATTTGTATATTGTTATTTAGATGGCAGCATCTCCAACCAGTGATTGTCAGGGTCTGTAATAAAATATATACCCATATCTAGATTGTCATATGATATACACCCCATCTCTTGGTGCAAACTATGTGCTTGGGCATAATCTTGTACACAAAAAGCCAAATGAGTCTCATTGTCACCAAGTTCGTACTTGCCTACTTTGTCACGGTTCCATGTCAATTCCAACTCAAACTCACCCTTGCCTCTAAGATACACTAAGACAAACTCACCATGGTCGGGAGCATGTCTACGCACCTCCTTGAGCCCCAATGCCTTGTTATAGAACTCCAGACTAGCTTGCAAATCAGTAACATGAAAGTTGACATGTATCATCTTTGACTCAATCATAATTCTCCTAATACTCTCATACCCAGATATTATTTTGCTTTGACTTGCAAGTACACTTAATTTGTTTATACTTACGATTAGACAAGATCTACACTAGTAGAAGTATACACTTGCCCTGCACAAACACTCAACAATACCAATACAACGTATACCCTAATATTGTACATTGTATTGGTTGGTTTGTCAATTGCATTGTCAACTCTTGACATGACCAAACACATCAAAACTGTTTACATTTTGTCAATTTAATGTTACACTATAGTTGTCAAATTATAAACAAAATATTATTTATCAATCAACTCACAATCATACACTCTATCATGGAGTGCAACATGAGGTACAATTATGTCATACCAGCATGATCACACAAATCTTCAAACTCCATATCGACCCAACAGCAACTATAGACCACCTAGATACACTTTGCCTGACGAGAACAATGGCAACAGCAAAATAATAGACGTACGCACTACTAGTGACAATAGGAGTACTCTCAGACATGGATTCAGTACAACTATACTTACACTGTCTGGGCTATTGGGGCTTGCCTTGAGTATATATGTTGCTATATATTTTCTCAATATGGCTTATCAATTCAATACCGATGCCGAATTCATAATGCATGGAGAGTTTTTGTATGATTTGCCACATTGGATAAGAGCTATAGTATTGATTAGTTGTATACTTCCAACTATTGCAATGGGTGCCAAATATGGCAAAACTACTCTAATCATATCCCTCATACTAGTATTACCTACAATAGCCATTGCTGCTTTACCCGACCAAACACTACAAGATATATTGGTCAATCTACCTGGCAACAAGCTATAACACATTACTAAATATACAAATACAAAGGACATCTAGTAGCTTGATTGTTGCTAGGTGTCCTTGTATTATGCACTACCAAAATATACTTTTTGTCAAACTTTTGATATCCCCCAGCAACCAACTAATCATTTCTGGCTATCTTGAGTATGTTGCCTATGTTGTCAAACTTGAAGATAGGCTTGCCGTCCTGTTGTTGAGACTTGAAGAAGACCCCTACCTGACTATTGCTTTGACCATACAATTTGGGGTTAAAGTCATTGTACTTGCGATATATTCCATCTACAAAAGCAGAGAAGAACATCCATCCATTTTCGTCTGCACGTTCGCTCAATATATACATAGCATAATCCAGTATATCTTGCTTGCTCGCAACACTAGGCTCTATATCATCTACGATATCAACGATATGCTCAATACAATCACTATTGTGCTGAGTTGTACATGCTGATGTAGCGACAGCATCTTCTATCAAGTTTGACAAACTACGCTCACCTATATCATCATTAATTTTGGCACCTGATGTCTGAGTAGATTTATTGTTTTGCTTTTTTGTTCGTTTAGCTTTGGCTTTAGGTTCTGTTTTGGATTCGGATTTTGTCTGTTGTGCAATATCTTTTGTTCTACTCAAACGATGCACTTGCAACAAATCATCAATAGCTATAAACCTATCACAAGCATGTCTAAATGACTGCGGAGTCTTCTTCTCGCCTGCACCAATGACTATAAGGTTGTCATTGCGAAATCTCACTGCCAATCCTGTAAAGTCACTATCACTAGTAGCCAAACAAAAGCAATCTACTTTGCCAGTATACAATATGTCTATGGCATCTATAATCATACTACTATCTGTAGAGTTTTTGCCTTTGGTATAGTTGGACTGTTGTCTTTGCTCTATACTGTGCTCCAACAAGACACTTTGCCAACCATTTTGCTTAGGTTTGCTAAAATCTCCATACAACCGCCTATATGTAACACGTCCGTACTTGCTTAGCTCTTCTAGCAAGACACTATAATACTCTCTAGAGATGTTGTCACTATCTATCAATAGTGCTATTGTTTTGTCCTTAATTTCCATAAAATTTGATTCAAATTGCAAAATACAATATGTCAACTGTACAAACAAAGTTGACTATGCTCATTGATTGGTCTAATCCTAACAAAGCCTAATATTGACTTACCAAGCAACCAAAAGGACTTGCAATGTGTTTGAAGAGATTTGGTGATATGCATCACACCCAAAGGCTTTTTTGATTATTTAATTGCACCAAGTCAAAGAATAATAATTGTCATAATCAATGATATCGCTATGCATACAAAAGAAGATCTTCGCAGCCCAAGCCGTCACATCTCTACAGTGTACCAAACAATGATAGAAAAAAATTGTGACTATAAAAAATACTCGCCGAACTATCTTTGACTTGAGCTATTGCTATCTCTGCACTAGGTAGTATGCTCATGACCCATATAACAAACATAACTGCACAAACACACAGAGCACAAGCTAATGCTCCACCCAATCCTTTGTTGAGCCAATCCGCTTCGCCATCTTGAGTAGTGGTAAAAGCCCCCAAAGTAGCAGCAGCGACTTTTAGCAACAATAGCATAACAAAGAACAGTATAACATATCTAAACAACCTATATATCCCATCTTGTCCCAACAAGCTATCACCTAAGCTAGCCTGTATATCATCAAACACATCGCTAACAATAGGTGTACTTAGTATTGTAGAACCAAACACAAATACAAGCACCAACGTAATAATCATGCTTTTGACACCACTACCAAGCTTGCGTACTTGTCCATCAAACCCACTAGCTACTCCGCCCGCTGTCCCCAATACAATAAATCCATAAATCACAAAAGTCGCAGTCATAGTCACTCCTATTTTACAATTATTGGATACATTATACAATATTTGACAGTTATATGTCAATAGAGCAACTCCATTGATTAACACAATATTAATCAATTGTATCTACTTTGCGGACAAACAATGGTTTGTGATCTATTGTACCAACATACGCAGTTGTTATCCCAATATTTGCACACTGCAATTGCGATCTCTATTACATTTCTTCTGGAGCTTGCAACAACAACAACTCTAGACCTTTGCTAATTATTACAGATGTAGACTGCACAACTTGCAATCTAGCTCGCGCCACTTCTTGCTCTGCTCCCAATATGTGATTGCTAATATAGAACTTGTTGAATGCTTGTGCTATATCCAACATCAATCTAGCGAGTATACTAGGCTCAAACTTGTCTACCGCTAGCACAACAGTCTCATCAAATCTACTCAACAATTTGACTAGCTCAAAAGTATCCAAGTCTACATTGTCGTGTTGTATAGCCGTGCTTTGTAGACTCTCAACTGACTTTGATGTACTTTTGCGTAATATACTACAACAACGAGCATAAGTATACTGTAGATAAGGTCCGGTCTCGCCCTCAAACTCTAGAGCTTTGTCAATATCAAATACCACATCTTTGATACGTCCGCTACTCAACGCACCAAAAACTACCGCTCCTACCCCGACCATCTCGGCTACTCTATGCTTGGAGGGGAGATTTGGGTTCTTGCTTTCTATAGTTTTGTATGCTTTGGACACTGCGTCTTGCAATACTTTGTCCAAGAAGACCACCTGTCCTTTGCGTGTAGACAATGTACCATCCTTGAGACTAACCATACCAAAAGCCACATGTACACAATCACTAGCCCACTCGTACCCCATCTTGTACAATGTACCAAACAATTGTTTGAAATGCAAATTCTGTTGATAAGCAACTACATATATGCACTTGTCAAAGTCATAAGTCTGCTTGCGATATATAGCGGCTGCCAAGTCTCTAGTGATATACAACGATGCCCCGTCACTACGCAATATCAAAACTGGCGACTCACTAGGAGACAACTCTACCACCATAGCCCCCTTGCTCTCTTGTAATAGACCCTTATCTCTTAGCTCCTGCACAACGGGCGGTATTTTGTCATTGAAAAAGCTCTCACCCGCATAACTATCAAACTTAACACCAAGTTGGTCATAAGTCTTGTTGACTTCGTTGAGAGTGATCTCCTTAAACCATTCAAACAATTCGGTAGCCTGCTTGTCACCTTGTTCAATCTTGCGAAACCACTCTCTACCATAATTGTCTAACTGTGGATCTTGCTCTGCCAAAGTGTGGAATTTGACATACAACTCTAACAATGACTGTATCCCTCGCTCTTGCACATCTCGTCTATCGCCCCATTGCAAGTACGCATACACAAGTTTGCCAAATTGTGTCCCCCAATCACCCAAGTGATTGATACCAACAACGTTATACCCCAAGTACTGATACATCTTGTACAGAGACCCACCTATAACAGTAGAAGACAAGTGACCTATATGAAATGGTTTGGCAATGTTGATACTACTATAGTCTATACATATAGTCTTACCTTTGCCTATAGTCTTGTTAGACATGTCTATACTACCAAGTGCATCTTGTACAAACTTGTCCCTGTCCAAGTAGAAGTTGACATACCCACCAACTGCCACTACTTGAGATAGACTAGCATCATGTATCTTGGATGCTATATCTTTGGCTATATCACTAGGCGGTTGACGCAAACTCTTGGACAGTCTAAACACAGGATAACTATAGTCACCCAATGTACTATCTACGGGCATCTCTACAACTTGCACGTCCTGAGGTTGCAACCCTGCACACTCAATCAACAACTCTTGTATATATTTGGCATCAATCATATGAGTCTAAGTTATCCCCTCACGGACGTAATCTTGTTCAACGGTACGAGTACTCCTAATACAACGCAAGGGATCAAGCACCGTTATACAACAGATACAACTCAATCGTTGTATCCGTCAGCAACCAATTGCATTACCGCTAATTAGATATAATGATTGTATTATAACACAAAAATAACCAAAAAGCTATCTCAAAAAACACTCAAGATAGCCACAAGTGGACAAATTGCAATACAACTACACAAACACCGCTTGATCAAAAAATCCATGTCCAGCCAACCAATCAAGTGGTGCTGCCAAACTACCTATAAAGAACGCTACTTGTTCAGACCTAGTAGACATATAGAGAGTACTACCAAACCCACCAATCCTAATATTAGGATAAGCCATCATCAACACTTCCATAGGCAATTGAGCAGGGAGCGAAATTATGCCTTTGGCTTGCAGTGCATCATTGTCTGCTGTATAAGCAGGATGAGGTTTGAACATCAATTGATAATTGGCACTATACATCTCTATCAATGTATCCACAATACCACCATCAGCAACAAAAGTTGACGGATTGGGATTGGTACCACTAATTATCATAACTGGCATACCATCATCTGAGACAAAATACTCATCCAATATCTGCCTAAGGTCCTGACCATCTACCTGATTGGCTTTGTTGTTGATAGTCACATCAAAGAAGATATCCTTAGCATCAAAGCTTAGATTGTTGAGTAGTGAATACGGCTGTTGTTTGAAGATATTGAGACGCAAAAATTGACTAAGCATATCACTACTCATATCGCTATGTAGATACAAATACTCCGGAAATTGCAACCAATATGTGACATTGTCCAAAGCACTAGCAGGATAAGCAAAATCCCATCCAAGCCACATTTTGTTGTAGTCTTGTTGTGTCAACTCGTCCCCATTGCGGAATTTGGCTATATAGTCATTCAACTCTTGATATACAACTGACCAATTGTCTACCCCATCCTGCCCCAGAAACTTGGTCAATGCACTATTGTAACTATAAGTCCCGTCACTGAGCATAACTATGCTCACTCTATCCATAGATATACCCGCAGTCTCAAAGACATACAAGGGCAACAACACTCTCAAGTCATCTACATAGTATCTAAATGTAGCTTGAGGATTGTATCTGATTATGTTTTGAACAAGCTGTAGAGTAGCCTCAGCTACTTGACGCATACCATCTTCGCCAGATGACAGACCAAAATCAATGATCTTGTGCCAATTGCTAGGCATCTTGTCAATATCAAATGTATTGACTCTATCATTGTACACATATACGGGCTCATTGTGATCTAGATTGGCTAAGACCGCATAGAGAGGGGGCAATGACGCAAAAGTGGTGACTATGTTGTATCTATTAGCCTTGATTGCATACTTGTCCTTGGCGTACTTGTCCTTGGCGTTGACATACCCCACAAAATATAACAAAGGCAAAGCAATCAACACCATCAACCAAGCAATACATACAATCCAAAGCAATCTTTTTGTATTTTGATATGGTTTTTGGTTCATCACAACATGCTTGCCGTTTGGATCCTCTTGTATTTGTATCTGTGTACTATTATCGTTGTCAACAATCATCATTTAACAATACCCTACAACTGTCCAAACAAATCTACAATAGCCTTGTCTCTAGACCATGCTACGACAGTCTTGTTGTCTATACCAAACTCCTTAGCTACGGCACTAGGAGACAACCCAGAATGCAAGCTATCCAATACCCGCAACTTGAATGTCGTATCATACCTCTTCTTGTTAGGAGTACATCTACAACCACACTGCTTGCACAAATACTTTTGGCTTCCTACTATAGTTTTGCCATTTTTTACCATTATACTATTGCAATTAACACAACTAATTTCTAGATTGTTATTCATAACTTTCCTATACTATACGACTCAAGCAAATACACAACTAGACCAATTCCTTAGTGCAACTCGCTCAACTCAAGATATATTAGAACAAGTCTATATAGTTATACTACAACTCTTTAGTAAGTCTAACAAAATATGGTAGTTGTTGTCAACCATAGCAATATGGAAAAAGTAGAGATGCAGGATACTTGTATCAATTGCAATATACAAAAGCAATAGTAATATACTTGTTTGCAATTTGTCTAGCGTCTCAAAGTTATTGTCTTATTGTGTAGATTGGGTTGTATTAGTATACTTGTGATGCTGTGTCTCACTTGCTCTATGCTCATACACCAATTGTTAGGTGACTGTCTATTGTATATTTGCACATCTATATTGCACCTGTCTACACCCAACTGTAATACAACCTTGTCTACAAACGAGGGCAACTGTGGATCAAAGTGTATCTTATTGCCACTTATCTTCAACCCAAGCAAATTCTCTAGTAACACACTATACAGTATAGGCTGCCAATTGCACGACTGCAAACCAAACAATCCGCCATCCTTATTGTCCAACAAATCCATCTTCTGCAGTATAGTATATGCCATATCGGGCTGTTGTAACATCAAAAATGTTTGGATCAAATATACCGCTCCTATAGACTTGTAGTTGATTTTGGAGATATTGACTGCTTGAGACAACATACGAGCTAATGATGTACTTCTATCTTGAGCGACACCCGACAGTATAGCGAGTGATTGCACGACGATATCTATCTTCTTGCCTACACCATAGTGACTACCTTGCCAGTAGTATCTATTGAGCAACTCTTGTATATTGTCAGCTATACTCTCCCAATACTGTAACGATTGGTATTGCACTACTGTTGTGAGTTGTCTAATGCACCATATCAACATTATATTGCCATACAGTGACACCTTGTCATCTTGCCCTATTACCAATCCTCTATTGTCAACTATATACACACTACGCAAAATATCTATACAATAATCAAACAACTTAGTCAACCTGTCGCTACGACCCTTTACATATTGATGTAATATATCGTTGTTGCCTACGACCTGACAATATTTGCACAAAGCTAATATATAGTTGAGCTTGTGTTGTACATTATCTATCAATAGTTGTCTAGCACAAGACAAGTCTTGATACACCGTCCCAAACACTGCATACAATCCTTGCTCTGACACACAATACCTAGGCAACCATCTAACAACATCTGCCAGCAACTGGTTGCCCTGTATGTTGTTGATACTAATATGACTACGTCTTGATGACAAATAATCATGGCAACTATGTTTGATGCCAACTTGCATATCTACAGTTGAATTGGGTCTACAGTTGATTAGACTATCAAATGCTATACAAGGCGTCACACCACTACATTCTGCCAAGTTAGATATTTTGTCTATTGCTCCATATTGATTACAAAAACTCTCTTTGCTAGCACAAAATCCTTTCATAGGTCTACTACTAGTGACGACTAGTTGGTTGTTGTTGCCTGCTACTGATATACTATTGCTCCGCCGCAACACTTGACAACCCTGCATATACGAAGGGACATCAGTCCAAAAGAAGACTTCTATACTTTGGATGTTGTCTGTATTGTTGCGTATACTCAACTTGTATATTATGGACTTGACAACAAATACCTCTAGAGTACAATGTATATCCCGATAGCTACATGTGTATACGCTCTTATCTAGATAGTGTTTGCTATCATATTGTACTGTACTATGAGTCATGTACATACTATAGCATGGAGATACTATCCTATCCCCTATCTTGAGGATGATATTACCCTGTATGCCATTGTACATTTTGCCATATTGATCTAGCTTGATCAAACCATTGGATATATTGTTGTACCATCTCTCATTACAATCCATCAACATAGGTACAAACGACACACATTCTGCTTCTATTTTGGGTCGCACCATTGTTGAGCGGCAATGATTAGTGTTGTATATACTCCGCACTCTTAGCAATACATCCCAAGACAATTGTGACGTAATACTAGGCAATACTACATGTGTTGCAAGATTGTCATATATTGCGTCCAAGCACTCGGCATGCTTATACAATTGATCCAATTCAATGCTCGAAATCTTAAGAGTATTCAATACTTTGATGTTGATACTACTGTTGTGTGATATACTGCATGTATCCAACAATCTCAGTATGTTTGGTTTGATGTAGTCTGTCACGCTAGGATTGTGCGTGTATAGTACAATCAAATTATACTTGACAATAGGATATAGCCGTCCAAGCTGTGCAATATTATCCAACAAACTGGTATAATCCACTCCGTGCAACTGCACAACGATTGTATGATTTGATATATCTATCCCTAGCTGTGCTATATCTTGAGGATAGGGCATAACGCTCTTGTATATCAACCTACTCAACAAGTCCAAAACTCTTTGAGATACAATATACCTAGCATTGTTGACTAGGCATGATTGTCTTATAGCATCAATATTCAACTTGTGAGAATCATTACAGTCTATACATGTAGCAATCTCTGTGCTACAATGTGGATTTAGACCAATTCTTGCTACAATCTTATCATCCAATATCTCATAGCGAGTCCCCAACATAGATATAGATGCAACTTGACGTCCATTGCTCCACAATTGTATAGTTTTGCCCAACTTTATAGTCGTAGCGACCTTACAGTCTAGCACAATATCTAGATCAATTGCCTTAGATGTAGTGTTGCTAATACTCATTAGACGCACATCACTCATATATTCTTGCAAAACTGTAGCAGTAGTCTCTACTTTGATGCCACCATATTGTATAGTATACATGCTCTTGTTGTGAGTATGTATAGCTCTGTCATATACACTATATACATTGCCTTCTATTACGGCATACAACCCAAACCCACCAATATATCTAGCACCGTCCAATATACGTAGACCATCGATATAACTATAGCCACAACCCGTCGTGTCTATTACACTCACATATCTATCACTATATATCAAATTGACACTGGGATATTGCGAATATTGAACAGTTTTATAATGCATTGCAACTGATTGACCGTGCATATCCAAACAATGCCGCACACCAAATTGAGACAAAATATTTGCTAATTGATTGAGTATATATATTGCATCTCTACTGAGATTGTTATCATCTATGATAGATTGTTGGATCAATTTATCAATGTTGGTATCTTGTTGAAGCAACAATCGGTTGTACTTGTGTCTAGTTTCTATATCTGTCTGTTGACCATAGCCCAAAGCATAATTGCTATCTAGCATCAATATTATATCTACATATTTGTTGATACTATCTCTCCAACCCAACTGTCGCACTGTCATATTGCATACAAGTATATTAGCTATACTATCAATCTTGTGTAGTAATACAGCCAAATATACTATATCTAATTGTGCATACTCTTGCATAGTTAGTCTAGTAGACAACTGTGTTGCCTCTACTATTGTAGACATATTGACCCGAGCATCACATAACAATTGACAAATCTTGTATATTCTAGGGTATCTACCTACATGAGGCAATACTCCACATAGCTTGATACGCTTGCACAAGCAATGCTTGGCTACATTGAGTATAGTCATGTTGTCTACAATGATCTTTTTGGCCGTAGATGCAATTGTGATTGTGTCATTGGTATCTTGTGCGACACTGTGACGCTCTTCTGCCAATTTGCCAATATACTTGTACTTGACAACATGAGACAGTGTCTTGCTGTATTTGAGTACAGTATCTTGCTGCATCAATATATCTATCTGTGTCTTAATATCATATATCTCAACAGTATCATATGGCAATGTAGTCATATGCAACACTTTGTGCAATGTCACACACAATATCATCAACACAACACACACCAACACAATTGTAGGCACAATCCACCACATGCAACAATAATGTCCCAATCATATCTCGTTTATACCACAACAATCAAGATTTGTGTATACTTTGATATGTTTTGGCTAAGTATGACCAAAATCCATGTGTGATTGACGACAATCACACATGGACTCTAACCTTACATATAGCTGTTGTGTTGTATGCAAGTTGATAGAGACAGTACCATTCACTATACTACTATATTATTATCCAAGATTGTTTTTGTGCTAGTATAGCACACTATCTCTAGTGTTGTATATTATATTGCACTAGTGTATAATTGTCAACAATTTTTGTATAACTTTATTGCATTTGTTTATAATTATTTTTGGGCTTCTCTATTGATATGGTGTTGCAGGCTGACATCCAATATAATTGGAGAGTTGCTTTGCACACAACAGACCCATATAGAATATCTATATGGGTCTGTTGTGTGTACTCACGTTGCAATACTCTGCTATTGCACAATCCTAGGCTGTTTGTGCCACTTGAGCCAGTTGCGATTGGCTTGACCTATAGTTGCGTCAGGATCTACATTGAGCGTCAGTATATTGCTAGACATACATATATCCAATATCATGATTGTAAAATATATATGAGATATGATAGCAACTATACTAGTAACAATGCTAATACCCAATGCCCAACCATTGCTAAGAGTTGTGCCATGTGCCAAGCTAGCTAATTGATTGATAGAGATAGCCAAGCTTAGAGCTATCAAGACTTTGAGTATCCTACGATCTTTGATAAAGACATAAGCCAACAACAACAATGCTACACAGGGCACTAGAGTACTATGCGTAAAGTTGATAAAATACAATCCTAGTGTCAACATGACAAAACTAGCTATCAGCACCATATTTGCCCTATTGCGTTTGGACAAAAAGAGTACCAACGGTATAACTGTTGCCAACAACAAGAAGATAATACCAAAGGTCAAAGAAGGAAAGGTATATGCTGTAACTTCGCCATTGCGATTGAAGAGGTTGTACAGATTGAGTGCATTGTAACCATAATTGTCAAAGTACTGTATCATCTGTATATATAGACGATTGAGGAAGACAAACGGATTGTAACCATAAGTATTAGCAACAAAAGGTAATGATATCAACCACATTCCAACAAAAACGCATACAATAGACAAAGGCACTACTATCACACTATTGCGAGCTCTATCCTTAAACATACCACTTTTGCCTTCTCTCCTTAGCATAATAATGCTACGCACAACTAGATATATCACATACACTGCAATAGGTGCAACAAATATTTGTGCATCTCTATGGATTAGCAAGCTCAATCCATACATGACTATCATCCAAGCAGTCTTACGCAAAGTCAAAAAATAAAATGTAAGCAACAATGTCAGTATCAATAGACTATTGTATTGTCCCGCTATACTACTGTTGAGGAAGAAAACTGGATTGAAAAAGAACAACGCAGTGACTATGATAGCTGCTTGCTTGTTGACATACTTGCGAGTTATGCTATACAAGACTAGAGCAGATGCTATATCAGCTAACACAAATGGCAATCTCAAAAAGAAACTAAGCACTTCGGCATCACCAAACACATCACCTATCTGTCCAAATACGCCATTGATAATATAAGATACAGGGTATAGAGCAATACCATTGGTCAAATATCCACCAAGACCCAAGTCTTGGTAGTTGTTGTACTGCTGCACCAATGTAAAAGTCAAACTATCATCGCCCGCTACTAGTATACTAGCAACTATACGCACAACAATACCCAGCACCAATATAAACGCCAAAGCCGTCTTGATACTAGCCTTGCCTATACGCACATTGATGTGGTTGCGATTGTTGGGTATGGCTAACACACGACTAAGCCCCCATACACTGTAGATAGCTAGTACTATCAACACCGCTACAAAGACTATACCCAAAGTAATAGCCCCAGCTAGATTGATACCTAGAGTATTTATGTTCAACATATATGGTATCTCCACGAATTCAAAATATCCATAATGCAAATATACTAACTATGCAACTATAGACAATATGATTATACTATTTTTTACACAATTTGACAACAGTTTTGCGGCAACTTTTGCCTAAGTCTTTATACCCAATCAATATATTGGACACAAATACAACTAGACACACTCCCTACAATAGAGAGTGTGTCTAGTTGTGTATTGTGTACTACTACACTGCATCGTAGCGGCACTGGACATGTTGCGACAAATTTAGGCTGCTAGCTCTGCTTGTTCGGCGTTGTTTAGTATGTTTTGTAGCTCGTCAAGTATTAGATCTAGATTTGCATCAATCATCAATTGTTGCAACGTCTCTATACCTTGATTGATACTATCTATCAAGAAAGTTTGCAAGATACGCTCATCTTGGTCATCACTCAACCCTACTTGTCGAGTCAAGTCACTCAACCCTTGTAGGATTGCAGCCAAATCAATACTCAAATCCTTGAGTTGGTCTAACTTGTCTTGAGTGATTAGAGTATTGTCTACCACCAATACAAGCAACTCTTTGAGCAATGTCTCAAAACCGCTTAACAATTGCCCAAAGTCTGTCTCAACTTGAGTCAAGAAGTCCGCAAAGTCCTCACCAACTTTGTTTGGCAATTGGTTAGTTATTGACTCTTCTAGCTCATTTATCTTGACTAGTAGAGCTTGGTATTCGGTATTGTATATACTAGACTCAGGCTCTAGACCTGCTATCTCAAAGCTATATAGTTGAGCATCGGTGATTGTCACCATCAAGTCTACTAGAGCTTGACCAACCATGTCTTGTACATCTATATCATTGATATCATTGAGATGTGAGTACTTGTTGACAAAGTCTGCCGCACGTGTTATTGTACCAAAAGCAAACATTTGAGCATCAAACAGGACTGCATCGTCAGAGAGATCATTGTCGTCCTCGTTGTCAACAACAGGCACTGCAAATCCTAATATAGCCGAGCCTTCACCAACTATTGTAATCGTTCCTATTCTACCATTTTGATAAGTATCAACAATATCTGGACTCTTATTGTCTATTAGGAGCTTTTGATACTGATTGCCAGCACCAATTGTTATCTCATATTCGTTACCAACTACGACACTACCATCATTAATACCTTTTATATCAATTTTTGCTCTCTCGGCATCTTCTACAACAAAGTTGATTGAGTGTTTGACTACACCAAAGAAGTCTGCTGCAACTACTGTGATGTTGCCGTCACCTGTAGTCGTCAATATACCTTGTTGGTCTATTGTAGCAATCTCAGCTCTAGTGTCGTCGTTGTTGACAACGCTCCACACTATATCTTGCTTAGCATTGTATGGCTCAACTGTCGCACTAAGAGGCAGTACGCTACCTTTGACCAATCTACGAGTCACAACAGTTGTATCAGTCTCATCATCTAGAGTCTCTATCTCTTGACTTGGAGCAAAAGGTGTCTGTATCTTGATACTAGCGGGAGCTTGATATACTGTGATAGCTCTACTAGCACTGTTAGTACCAAAAATACGCTCAGTCGCTGTGACAGTCACATGTTGTGGTTCTCTGTCTCCGATATCTTGAGCGGCAGCTACACCATCTTGATTGACAACAAGATAGTTGCTATCGTCAGACCAATCTACCACTTGCTCAGCTGTTGAAGCCAATACAGTGGCATGCAATGTAGTTGTAGGACCACCTACATATATCTCGTCGATACTACCATTAGCAAAGTCAACATTGACACCATTAGGTACAGTGTACAACTCAAAGTCAATCTCAGTCTCTATAGCTTTTCCATCGGCCGTATAATCGCCTAATATAGTGGCTACAACAGTAGCAGTATAACCAAAGTTGTTGGCGTTTTGGGGGTTTGCAACGACGTCACCCGTAACACGGTTGACTGACAATAAGAGTGGATCTTTAGAGCTAAATGTGACCACCTGAGCCGCTGTAGCTGGTTGTACACTAGCCTCAAGAGTTGCACGTCCCAATGTGTTGTGCCCTATCCTTAGCTTTTTGTTGGCTACATCCCCAATCCTGACAGTCTCCGCCGCTGAGTATACAACAATCTCTCTCTCTATTGACAACTCAGTACCCTGCAACTTGGCTACTATTGTGGTCTTGCCAGGTGCGACAGCCTCTACCAGTCCTACTTGGTTGACCCTAGCTATGCTCTCGTTAGACGAAGACCAATCAAATGTCTGTTGTCTAGCATTGGCAGGGGTAATTGTAGCAGTGAATTGTTGATGATTGTGCTCACTGTTGCCCAATACCAAGAACTCCGACTGTTGTCCAAAACCTACACTGTTGGCATTGGTATTGCCATTGGGGTCATCGGGCGTACAAGCCACAGCAAAGACACCAATCAACAACAAAACCAATGCTAGTGCATACCGTTTTAATGTTTTTGACATATTTCTCCTCAAAAAATTGTTTTGTTTGTGCATCACTGTGTGCTAATTGTAGAGATCGTCACGCAATAATGCTTGTGTATTGTGTTATAATAGTAATATATTGTTATATTGCTTGTCAACAATTTTATGCAATATTTTTACATATACAGCTATTTGCACCAAGTTTGGTAATGATTGCCATATGTTTGTAGATACAATATTACCAACAAACCATTGACAAGTGTCCAAATAATTACTATATTAACTTATCAATATGTAGTCTTCTATCAATCAAACCATACCATATATTGTGACAGTATTGTCATCACTTGACAATACTGTTAATATATTTGTCACATTAATCAACTCTATCTATCCATATACTCCGTTGTACCCAAACTTGACATGTCTATGCATGTATGTTATACTTAAGCAATAAGGATCTTAAGCGGACATTATTATCTAATATCCTTTGATCAATCCAATCTAGCAACAAGTCACACTGCCTTGCCTACAAAGTGTGTCAATGGTTGACTCTAGATATTAGCGAGGACACAATTTATGTTTGTACAATACATATTGCCTATCTTGATATTTGCTACCATTGCTGGACTAATAGCTTGGGCTCTATGTCTAGCGTCTATCAAATTTGCTGTCAAGGAAGATCCCTTGTTTGAACAAGTCAAATCTATAATAGGTGATACCAATTGCGGTGGGTGTGGATACGCTGGATGTGCTGGATATACCAAGGCTCTCGTTACATTTGAAGACAATCTTGGCAAATGTCGCCCCATGAAACAAGATGCATACAACCAGATAGATGCCATACTCAAACAAGCCAAATCTACACAAAATGCCAATCTACACAAGTCCACAAGTACTCAACCAACTACAAAATAATACACCTGTAATACAGGTGTATTATTTTGTGATCTCATTGTCAATTTGGTGTTGTTGCAACTACAGACAACAACGCCTTTTATGTATTGTTGTCCAATATAGGAAGAGTTACAGTATTGTTGTCTGTATATTTTCTGGCTTGAAAATAACGGACATAAAAGACAACAACCGAAGCAATATATACAACTCTCAGCAATATATCCAACCAGTTGTTCAATATTATGGCATAGCCTATATACCCTATAGCAAACAAAACCGTAGCTATCCTAATATAATGCACTCCTCTAAACCAATTGCCTAGAGCAAACACAAGCACACAAAATAGCAAAAATATCTCATACGACATCTTGTATGTCAACACTGTTGCCAATACAGAGGCACACATGAAGATGACTAGACAACTTAGACTAATCCAACTACGGCATGAGATCTTTCTGTAATCCAAGAGAGCAAATACAACCGAACGTATAGCCCCAACTATAGCCATCCATCCGCCTACGCTACCACCAACAACAAATAGTGCCACAGCTTGAAATATATTGCCACCAATCATCCAAGTCAACAATATATATTTGTTGTGTTGCTGATATGCAATCAATATACATACTATAGCCAAAGCTACAAATACTTGAGAGAGCACAAACATAGCCAATATTATATCATACAACGATTGACTACGCAACCAAAGCACAAAGCCAACTTGCACAACAGGTCAACTCATCACACACATCAAGCAACTTGCTAGCCCACACTCTCACCCACAAGCATATCTCTAATATTATGCTTGTGCTGATTCTGGTTGAGCGTCAACGGCTTGTTGATCTGGTGCAGGCTCTTCTTCTTCAACTGGAGCGTCAAGATCTACAAAGTTGATAGAGCAAGTGCCACTACTGAGACGCAACTTGACCCTGTCTGGCTTGTCACCAAATTGTTTTTTGTAATAATTGCACAGTACTTCAAATGCCTCGTCATAATCTGCATAAGTAGTATCATCTGTGTGCTCCATTTGAGATTTGCCATTCCTATCCAACAACTTGGTGTTGTTAGCAACAAGTATCTCAAAATATCCATTTTCCATTTTTTATCTCCTTTAATCTGCTAGCAGTTCCTTGATATATTATATACATATATTATACCCAATTTGGACACAATTGTCAACGCAACTAACTTGTGCATATTTGTATAATTTTGGCAACACCAAAGTACAAAATCACATACAAATATTATGTTCTATATTGAGACTATATATGCCACCTTGTCTATCACAACAAACAACTAAACAGTATGGCTTGCTTTGTCTATCTCTAGTATTTTGTTGACTATGCGTTGTGTACCATCTATATTGTGTTGCGAGCCACAATTGTTGATTAGGATATTTTTGCTCTTCTTGAGTTCTTGCAACTTATTGAGGAGCGTGTTGCAATTGAGGCTCTCTTGTTGTAGTACCAATATACATTTTTTGTCTTCAAAGTATTTGGCATTTTGCAATTGGTCACCTCTACTAGTAGACTTGGGCAATGGTATAACCAATGTTGGTTTGGATTGATGTATTAGCTCAAACAAAGTATTGGCACCTGCCCTACTTATCACATAATCTGCAGCATCAATATAATCCGCCATGTTGTGTGCAAAGGCGATCTGCAAGTATCCACGTCGTTTGGTATTGTCTATACCATCTTTGCCTGTGATGTGTATCACATTGTAGTCTTGTAGCAATGTATCTAGATTGAGTATTATACAAGTGTTGATAGCCTTAGCACCCTTGCTTCCACCCACTATGAGTAGATTGGGTAGTTGAGGATTGAGATTGGACAGATCCAATCTTGTTTTGTCACCATTGAGCTTGCGTATAGGGCTGCCTATATGTTGACCATTTTTTACTCCTTTGATTGCAATATCAAAAGAAGCCAATACTGCTTTGGCCTTGTTGACACAAAGTCTGTTGGACAACCCAAGACTACAATCACTCTCATGCAATATATAAGGCACTTTCAATTTTTCTGCGGCTAATACAGCAGGCAAAGCTACAAATCCACCTTTGCTAAATACTATACTAGGATCTATATCTTGCATTACCTTGATCGCTTTCTTTTTGCACATATGTAGCTTGAATGGTATAAGGACATTAGACAAGTGATACACTGGTCTCACTAATTTGACACTGTCAATAGTATGAAAGATAGTCTGGGGACTATGATTGCAGACTATCTCCCTGTCACTCTCTATACCCATATAGTGCACTTCAAAATACTGCGTGAGATGTGGTATCAATGCTATATTGGGCATAATATGCCCACCTGTCCCACCACCTGCAAGTACAATTCGCTTCATCAATCATCACCCCTATAAATAGTATATTTGCAATACATACAAAAAACGACAAATTATCTACACATAAATATACTAACTTACTGTATAGTTTATGCCATCATACCAAAAATATAATATAATTGTTGTATACACAAAAACACCCATGCTACCACAATTTGGCAACATGAGCCTATATCTATCAATACAAAGACAACTAATATGCATTTGTATAACACTACACTACAGCCATATGTGAAGTAGTATAATCTACCGTGTCCATATTGCACTACACCCACATGGCAATATTATCCGATCTTCTTGTGTAGGCAATGCCAATTCGTAGGCCTGCACTTGACCGCTTGGCAAATATATATTGAGAAGATTCTGAAGTACAGATGGTTGTAGACCAGTAGTATAACTATTGATAACAAAAAATATTGGATTGTCACTCAACAACTGTGCCGCATTGCTAACCAAGCCACATATATTGTCAGTCAACTTCCAAGGTTCGTTGTTGGGACCACGCCCATAACTAGGCGGATCCATTATTATACAATCATACTTGTTACCCCTTCGTATCTCCCGCTCCACAAACTTGTTGCAATCATCTACAATATACCGTATATCACTAATACCATTGAGCTGAGCATTTTGTCTACATGTATGTACCATATTCTTGGCTGCATCTACATGCACAACCTTGCCTCCAGCTATGGCACATGCTACAGACGCTGCTCCAGTATACCCAAATAGATTGAGTACCCTTGGTACACAATCCGCACATTGTGACCTATTACTAATCAAGTTGTACATCAAGTCCCAATTGACCGCCTGCTCCGGAAAGACACCCGTATGCTTGAACCCCATAGGTTTGACTATTAGCTTGAGTTGGTGCTTGCCCAAAGGGTACTCAATCACCCACTCTTGTGCAAACTGCCGCAATATATCCCACTTGCCCCCACCACTAATATCTCTAGTATATATGGCATGCAATCCATTGTATTTGGCTAGAGTTGTCCGCTCCCCCCATATTACCTGAGGATCGGGACGGAGCAACATTGTGTTGCCCCAACGTTCTAGCTTGTTGCTCTCACCTGTAGCTAATACTACGTAATCTTTCCATTTGTTTGCTAATTTGATCATAACTCTCTCAACAAGTGCAGATTGATATTGCAATATTTTGGCATCAATACATTGGTGTTGACTACACTAGATATTTGTTGCGGAGGTCGTGGTCTTGCTTGTAGTAGTTGAGCACAATATCATCATTGAGAGCATATTGTCTTGCCGTGACAAGTGCTTGGTACAATATACTATCATACTGTTGAAGAGGCTCTTGACTATATACAATATCACGTACAACATCCAATATTTGCCAATCTCTAATTACAAATTGGTCTTTGTCCGACGTCTTGTGTGGTTTGTTGTTTTTGGTCTTGCTAGATACTGGTTGAGTCAATAGTATATCCTTGAATTGGCAGTCTCCGCCAAACACAGTCATACTGTATATACGTATATCTTGATATTTGAGAGACTTAGGCAAGTCAATTGTAGCAATGTTGTCCTTGACAATATCTACAAGCTCTATATTGTGGACAATTGGATTGAAGATCTTAATCTTCTTAGTGGTACTGTATGATACATTGTCCCATATTTTTTGGTCAATCTTGCCATATATCTCACCTTGACACTCCTGTACACACAGTACTATCAATCCAGATTTGGCAACAACAATCAATGGTACTCGCACAAAGTTGTCATCCCAACGCTTGAAGTACATGTCGTGATACACATCTCCAGCACTAACAATATTGGATTTGAGTAGTTTGAGTATACATTGTCTCTCTAACTCTGTCCCTCTATCCAAGTTCGTGACACTCAACAACAATTGCTTGTCTCTCTCACTCAATTGTTGTTTGAGCTTGAGTTGAGCACACTCTTTGTACCATGTCTCTTGTTTTTTTTGGATGATATATGCATATATGCATCCTGGCACAATTAGACAAGCAAGCAACACAAAAAATAATGGTCTATTTAGTTTTGGTATAGGTGGCATAGTATCAAATTACAAATTATGGATACAAGTACACAAAAACAATGTCAATCGAGAGGTTTGTCCACAGCAACACCCAACAATCAGCTCATCAAACACACTAATATTAGTGCACTTTTTATCCAACGACCTTAACTAGACATTCAAACTTCTCACCATTGATATCTAGCATAACACCACTTGTACAGTTATCCATAGTTAGAGTTTGACATAGGGTATCCTTCATTATAGTTGCCTTGTATTCTTCAACTACACTGTCCAACTTGGCACTAGTCTTGTAGCATATGGATATACGATCTGTCACATCAAAGTTGCTCTCTTTGCGTATGTTTTGAATTTTGCTCACAATCTCTCTTACAAAACCCTCAGCTATCAACTCCTCAGTCAATGTGGTATCTAGTGCTACAACTACACCATTGTGTCCAACGCTAGCATATCCGGGAGCGGACTTGACCGTAGTCAGTACATCATCTTTGCTAAGAGATATATTCACATCACCCACACTATCTACGAAGACACCGTCTGGATTGTCGCCAAACCACTGCACAATCTTGGCACTATTGTCCAACAAATATTGCTTGACTACATTGAGATTCTTGCCATATTTTGCCCCCAAAGTACGCAACTGTGGTTTGCACTCATATGTTAGGAATCTACCTTGCTGTACAACTAGCTCTATATTTTTGATATTAAGTTCTTCTTTGACAATATCAGTCAACTCTTGAGATAGATTGAGCTGCCCACCTACATAAGCCTTGTATAGCGGTTGGCGATTCTTGATATTGTGTTGACTACGTGCAGCACGACCATTCTCTACAATTGTGAGTACAGTACGCATAGTATCTTGCAATTGCTTGTCTATATACGCACTATTAGACGAGGGATATTCGCATAGATGGACTGACTGAGGAGCAGTACTGTCTACACGTTTGACTATATTGAGATAGATGCTCTCGCATACAAAAGGCACAAATGGTGCTGACAACTTGATTAGATCTGTCAAAACTGTATACAACGTCATATAGGCATTGCACTTGTCTATGTCCCACTTGTCACTCCAAAATCTATCCCTACTACGTCTAATATACCAATTGGATAGTTGATCACAATAGTCACTGAGTACCTTAGTACACTCAATCAGTTTGTACTCACTAAGGTATGCATCTACAGTCTCTATCAACGTATTGCTACAAGATAGTATCCACTTGTCCATCAATCCCAACTCATCAACATTCAGCTTGTGTCTAGTTGGATCAAAGTTGTCTATATTGGCATACAATACATAAAAACTATAAACATTCCACAATGTACCTATGAACTTGCGACTACTCTCTACTACCAATTCGTGAGAGAACCTTGAGGGCAACCACGCAGCCGATGTACTCAAAAAATACCATCTAATAGCATCCGCACCCTGCTTGTCCAACACACTCCAAGTATCCACCACATTGCCTTTGTGCTTGGACATCTTAATACCTTTGGAATCCAATACATGACCTAGCACTATACAATTGCGAAATGGAGCCTTGTCAAACAATGCAACACTGATAGCACTCAATGTATAGAACCACCCACGAGTTTGGTCTACAGCTTCGGATATAAAGTCAGCGGGGAATGTAGCTCTAAAGTTGTCTTCTCCCGCATACGGATAGTTGTATTGGGCAAAAGGCATGCTCCCGCTATCATACCAGCAATCTATAACTTCGGGCGTCCTACGCATCATCTTGCTACACTTGTCACAAGATATAGTCACATCATCTACATAAGGCTTGTGTAGCTCTATGTCTACCGCACAACCAGACAATTGGACCAATTCAGCTCTACTCGCTACAACTCTAATATTGCCACACTCACACTGCCAAATAGGCAATGGCGTCCCCCAATATCTCTCTCGTGAGATTCCCCAATCTATGACTTGACTCAAGAAGTTGCCCATCCTGCCTGTACCTATATTGCTAGGTACCCAGTTGATAGTATTGTTGCTAGCAACTAGTCTATCACGCAACTTAGACATAGCCACAAACCAACTACTACGAGCATAATACATCAATGGACTATCGCAACGCCAACAGTGCGGATAACTATGACTGTAAGGCAACTCTTTGATTAATAGATTGCGAGCTTTCAAGTCTCTCAGTATGTGTTTGTCCGCTTCCTTAAACTTGAGTCCGCCAAACTGTCCAGACTCAAATTGACCGTTGTCCCCAACCAATCGTACAAATTTTAGATTGTTGTCTCTACCTACTCTAGCATCATCTTCGCCATATGCAGGTGCTATGTGTACCACACCAGTACCACTATCCAATGTAACAAACTTGTCCGCCACTACAACATATGAGTGTTGCTCTGACTCAGCATTAGTAGATTGCTCCACACTGTACAATGGTTGGTATCTCTTACCCAATAGTTGACTGCCCTTGACCGTGTCTATTATCTTGTAGTCCTCAAAGACCTTAGATACTAGCTCACAGGCCATCCATACTCTAGTATTATTGTTGCCTACCTTATATTGACTAGTTTCTATCAAATTGTACTCATAGTCTGGATGCACACACAATGCTACATTGCTAGGCAAAGTCCAAGGTGTAGTGGTCCAAGCCGCTATATATTGGTTGTCGCCAATATCAAAAGCCACAATAGCAGTGCGATCCACAACGTCCTTGTACCCCTGTGCTACTTCGTGGCTACTTAGGCTTGTCCCACACCTAGCACAATATGGCAATATCTTGTGTCCCTTATACAGCAATCCCTTGTCGTACATTTGTGATAGACTCCACCATACACTCTCAATATATTTGTCATCATATGTCACATATGGGTCTTGCATATCTACCCAATAACCTACACGCTCTGACATTCTCTCCCACTCGGATTTGTAAGTGAAGACACTATCTTTGCACTTTTGTATAAAGGCTGACACACCATATCTCTCTATATCTTGCTTGCCATCCAATCCCAAACTCTTTTCTACTTCTAGCTCCACAGGGAGACCGTGTGTATCCCAACCCGCCTTACGTTGTACCCTATATCCCTTCATTGTCTTGTATCTTGGTATCACATCCTTGACCACTCTAGTCAACACATGTCCAATATGTGGCTTGCCGTTGGCAGTAGGTGGTCCATCAAAAAAGCTAAATTCGGGAGCATCATTGTTGCGTTGTACACTCTTGTCAAATATATTATTGTCTTGCCAAAACTTGATGATATCTAATTCTTTTTGTACAAAGTCCAAAGAAGGGTTGACTTTGTCATATATTTTTTTATCTTTGCTCATTATTAATTTACCTTGACCCAATTCTAAACAATCACAATATATGCTGTACACTACACCACATATCCAAACATGCTAATATACATTAGCACTGCACCAACCAATACAAAGATATGCCATATAGCATGATTAAAGGATATAAATTTGAGCTTGTAGAAGACCACACCTATAGTATAAGACAACCCACCAGCAAAAAGCCAAATAAATGCTAATGCACCTAGATTGTGCCAGGCTGGCACAATTATGGCTATCAGGAGCCATCCCATAGTCAAATATCCTATGATACTAAGCAATCTAAACCTATGCACGTCAATTGAGTTGAGTGTCACAAGTAACACTGCCAAGCTCAGATTGACAAATGTCAACACAGCCCCAAGAACACCACCTATACCAATCAACATGAATGGAGTATAAGTGCCTGCTATCAACAGTGATATACTACAGTGATCTAGTCTCCTAAACACCCTACGAGATTTGCTGTTGTTGGGCATCCAATGATATACAGTACTCATAGCAAAACACAACACTAGAGTAGCACTATACACACTCACCGCAAATATAGCCAAAGCATCGTATTGTAGTACTATCGTCCGCAAGATCAAAAAGATAGACCCTACAACAGACAAGGCAAATCCTACCAAGTGAGTAAATATATTAAAATATTCTTCAATCTTGGTATATGACACCATAGGCTTTGGTATGCGTTTTGCTTTCAAATCAATACTACTTTCCACAGTACCATTATATACCAAAATTGATATTTTTGCCTAATGATTTGGTCATAGGCAAATATTACAAAACCTGTATCAACTACATATGGTTTGGACTAGACTTGCACAAGAAGATCTTGTATAGTCCACTTGCCATAACCCAAATTGACTTGCAAGAGATAGAGATAATGTATCAATATAGTTGCAATTGCTAACACATTGTAACCATATTGGCACTATCTGCATACATAAATTGGGTATGAAGATAGACAAAAAACTGGTTGTAGACACATCAGATCCTCGCAATCAAGCTGTACTAGAGCTACTTCTTAATGATGGTAGTGATGTTGTATCACTGCCCATGTTATTGTCATCTAATTCAGAACTTGATCAACCTATAGTATTGCTACTCAGCCCTACATACACACCCGCTTGCGTAGTCAAGGATATCAATATGCCAAGTGATAGTATAGTCTTCTATGGCAAATTGGACAAGGCTACTCTAGATATTTGGCAGGACAAAGGCATAACAATGCACAGATACTTTGATGACCAAAATCTAACATTGCTCAATGCTGATCTAACTGCCGAAGGTGCTCTAGCTAGTATTATTGACAATACCAAAGTTAGCCTCCTACATCTCAATGTATTGCTAATAGGCAATGGACGAGTGGCCACCGCTATGACAAAATTGCTAAGTCACAATCATGTCAGTGTATCTATCTTATCTAGAGAGCAGGATGACAAGACCTATACAAGCAACCAATCTATCACCAAATATAATTTTGGTGACAACATACCATGGGACAAGTACCATTGCATAGTCAATACGGTACCAGCAATGGTACTAGACTACCAATTGCACTATCTATCCAAAGATTGCTTTGTGCTAGATGTAGCTTCTTTGCCTGGCGGTGTTGACTTTGAACTAGCTAAGCAACTAGATATCAACACTAGACATTACCTGGCAATACCCTCACGAGTAACACCACTGACGGCTGCATCATATATTATACAAAGCATATTCAAGAGATTGAAGATCAACTAAGCAACTTTATCACTGCCACAAGTATTTTGTCCAATGACAATCACCAAACAACATTTACTTAACCAATCTATCCAAAAGATATTACAAAAGACAAAACAAATCAATATTAGATTGAGTACATACCTCACTCTAATACAGACGTTTTGTGACAAATTTGCCTAACATGTGGAGAAAAACTCATGAAGAATAAGACTATCGGATTCTGTGTTACGGGGTCATTCTGTACATTATCTGCCGTATTGCCCATAATATCTCAACTGGCCAAGCACAACACAATAGTACCCATAATATCCAACAGCGTAGCTAGCTGGGATACAAGATTTTACAAAGCTGATGACTTCAGGGCTGACTTGTTGAGAGCTAGCAATGCAGACCAAGTCATCAATACAATCGTACAAGCCGAGACATTAGGTCCTAGCAACATGCTAGACCTAGTCATCATTGCTCCCGCTACAGGCAATACCCTATCCAAGTTAGCATATGGTATCACAGACACCCCTGTATTGATGGCAACCAAGGCAACTCTGCGCAACAACAAACCTGTACTAATAGCTCCTAGCACCAATGACGGATTGTCTAATACAGCCAAAAACATTGGCTTGCTACTCAATGCCAAAAATATCTTTGTAGTACCATTATCTCAAGACAATCATATCTCTAAGCCATTCAGCTTGGTTGCCAATCTAGCTCAACTAATACCCGCTGCAGATCAAGCACTTCAAAAAAAGCAAATTCAACCTATATATATATAATACCAAATATATTTTATAGGTGTATTTATAAACACAAATATATTTTTTTGTAAAGGATATCAAACAATGATTTCAGGATACATCAAGCTCAATAATTGCGTCATACAATCTCAAGGCATAGCATCTACAGCTGAGACAGGATTGGGTGACAACAAAGTAAGTGTTGTCTTCTTTGGCACTCTAGTAGCTCAAAGTGCATTGTCTCAAAAATACAATACAACCAATAACGCTCAAATTGTACTAAGCCACTATCTCAAAAAAAGCACAAAGTCATTCGAAGACTTTGAAGGTAGCTATGCCTTTGCTATATATGACGGGACTCTCAATCAATTGTTGCTAGTTAGAGACCGCATAGGCACCAAGAATATCTTCTATCATTACTCTCAAGAGCGACTCGTCTTCGCATCCACGTTGCGTCAACTCTTTGTAGATTATGATATCCCTGCCAAATTGGACCAAGAGAGTCTCAACCAAATCTTCGTACTAGGACCTGCTAGACCCTCCAATAGTGGTGTGTACAAAGATATACACGCAGTATCTAGTGGACACTATATCAAATACCAAGATGGCAAAATCAAAGACTACCCTTACTACAATTTGCATGCAATTGATTGGGATATGAATGTAGAGGATACTGTAGAGTATGCTCGCAATATTATCATCAACCGTACCAACGAATACCTCAATACAGACAAGCCATATGCATGCTTTCTGTCTGGTGGCATAGATAGTAGCGTATTGACTACTATAGCCAATACTAGCAAGACACGCAAAGCTCCTCTAACGACTATCTCAGTAGACTACAAAGATAGCGATACTGACTTTGTACCCAACAACTTTCAACCCGAACATGATAGAAAGTACATCAAAATCATGCGTGATTTTGTAGATAGCCAACATATTGATATTGTGTTAGACAATGAGACACTTGCCAAAGCTATACAGGATGCAGCTATATATAGAGGTCTACCCGGTATGGCTGATATAGACAGTTCTCTACTCTTATTGTGTCAAACTACCAAAAAACACTTTGATATAGCTGTGAGCGGCGAATGTGCTGACGAAATATTTGGTGGATATCCTTGGTATCACGACCAATCCATACGACAACTTGATGGCTTCCCTTGGGCTATGGATCTGTCTATACGCACTAACGTGTTTGACATAGACTCTGCCAAAGCCAACAAATATATCTCTGAACACTACAATAAGACACTCAACGCAGTATCCTATCTCAACAACGAAGAGTCGCAAGATAGACGACTAAGAGAGCTATTTGTACTCAATCTCAACTGGTTTGGAGCTAGCTTGTTAGAGCGCAAAGAGATGATGAGCGGAGCTGCTGGGTTGCAAGTGCAAATGCCTTTTACTGATCACCGTCTTGTAGAATTTGCATACAACTTGCCATGGAATCTCAAATCTCTCAACGGTAGAGAAAAAGGTATAATGCGTCAAGCATTCAAAGGATTGTTGCCTGATAGTGTTGTGAATCGCAAAAAGAGCCCTTATCCTAAGACCTTCAGTCCGATATACTACAACTATGTCAAATCCAAAGTACAAGATATATTGTCCACCAATTCAACCACTAGTCAACTAATCAACAAATCATACCTAACCAAATTGATGGACACCAAAGACCCTATGAGTCTTCAACCTTGGTATGGTCAACTCATGAGACTTCCACAACTATTAGGTTATATAGTACAACTAGATACTGTGTTGACCGAATTTGGTGTCAAACTAGTATAGTGCATCCTTATGGGCTCGTCACAAACCATGTAGAAACTAGTTGGTCTCTTCAAATATTGCCATAATTTTAAGTCACTACCCACGATGTGGGTAGTGACTTAATTAATATGCTTAAATATGACATCAATTCAATATTGATTGGTCACAAGTTACAAATAATTGCAAATTTACTCTGGCAATGTCTTAGTGGTATACTTGCACTCAGGGTATCCCGTACATCCATAAAAAGGCTGCTTGGCTTTGCCATATGTTATCTTCTTGAGTGGCTTGTCACACTTAGGGCATTTGTTGGGGAGTACATCTTGCAACGATTGTGTGTCGTCTTCTGTAACTAGCTTGACTAGATTGCGACACTTAGGATAAGCACTACAACCCAAGAATTTGCCGTACTTCCCTTGTCTTTCTAACATGTCGGCCCCACACTTGTCACACTTGACGTCACTGACAACAGGCTTAGGCTTGTCTATAGGTTGACCATCTTGACCTATTACCATCATATGCTTGCAAGTTGGATAGTTGCTACACGAAAAAAATTTGCCATATCTGCCATCTTTGATTACCAACTTGTGACCACACTGACTACAATCCCAATCTGTCTCTTCGTCGGGTTCTTTGAGAGTATAACTATCTCCAAGTGCTTGTTTGAGCTTAGGCTCAAACTCCCCGTAGAATGTTCCTATCACACTTTGCCAATTCTTGCCACCATCTTCTATGTCATCCAAGTTCTGCTCCATATCAGCGGTGAATTCTACATTCATTATGTCAGGAAAATAGTTGACAAGCATATCTACACATTTGAATCCTAACTCGGTAGGTACAAGAGTCTTGCCATCTTTGGTGACATACTTGCGGGCTATGATTGTAGCGATTGTGGGCGTATAAGTAGCGGGACGACCTATGCCACTCTCTTCCATCTTTTTGACTAGGCTAGCTTCATTGTACCTAGCAGGCGGTTTGGTGAATTTTTGTTCAAACTTGTCTTCAATCCAATCGGGCTTGTCACCTACTTGCAAATCTGGCAACAATGCATTGTCCTCAGGCTCTTCTTTCTTCTCACTATAATTAGAATACACTACAGTGTAGCCCTCAAACAAGACACTCCTACCCGTAGCCCTAAAGTTGTAGTTGTTGCAATCTATATCTACAGACACACTATTGTACTGAGCCATACTCATTTGACTAGCCAAAAACCTCTCATATATCAACTTGTATAGCTTGAAGTCAGCAGGTCGCAAGTGTTGCTTGACACTATCAGGAGTCAACTTGATATCTATAGGACGTATGCATTCGTGAGCATCTTGAGCGGCTTTTTTGGATTTGAAGATATTGGGTTTGGCAGGACAATATCTATCACCATATTTGGCAATAATGTACTCTTTGGCAGCAGCCTGAGCATCTGGCGATACTCTAGGACTATCCGTCCTAATGTATGTGACAAGAGCGGTCTTGCCTGTTGTGCCCAATTCAACGCCTTCGTATAGAGCCTGAGCGGACAAACTAGTCTGTTTGAGTGACATACCCAGCTTGTTGAGTGCGTCTTGTTGCATAGTACTAGTGACGAATGGAGCGGGGGACTTGGAGGTCGTTACTGACTTCTTGACATTGGTCACTGTATACTTGTGTGCCGCTATTGCTTGCCTCACCACGTCCAATTCTTCTTTGTTGCCTAGTTTGATCTTCTTGCCACCTATACTATGCAACTCAGCCTTAAACTTGGATTGACTGCCTTTGGCGTCCAATACCTGCAATACACTAAAAAATGTCCAATACTCTTCAGGCACAAATGCCCTAATCTCTCTCTCTCTGTCTACTATCAACCTTAGAGTAACTGACTGCACTCTACCAGCACTCATGCCTCTCTGTATCTTTTTGATGAGCAAAGGCGACAACTTGTAACCTACCAATCTGTCCAACACTCTCCTTGCTTGTTGAGCGTCCACTAGATTGATATCTACAGAGCGTGGATTGTCTAGTGCCGTATTGATAGCCTTCTTTGATATTTCGTTGAAGACAATTCGTACAGGAGCATCCAAGCCAATATCTAGTATACTAGCCAAATGCCAACTTATAGCTTCGCCCTCTCTATCAGGGTCTGTTGCAAGATATATTTGATCTGCTTTTTTGGCAGCTGACTGCAACTTGTTGACTACATCTTGCTTGTCAGGCATTATCTCATACTTAGGTGCAAAATTCTTTTTGATATCTACACCTATTCTTTTGAGTGGCAAGTCTCTTATGTGTCCCTTAGTTGCAAAAACTTTGTACCCACTACCCAAATACTTCTCTATCGTTGCTTGTTTGCCGGCACCTTCTATAATGACAAGTTTCATCCATATCCCCTAATACTCGTAAGCAACCAATCAACAACACTATGCAATCACACAAAACATTGCCAAAATATGTCTCTTACACAAATGCTATTTTAGCACAAGCACTTTGGCTTGTCAACAAAACACCAAAAACTAAAGTGTGGAGTTAGGGTGGATAATACAATATCACAATTGATACGATTGTGCGAGTATAACTCTCGAGATTGGTCAACATCAGGGCAATTAGCCACCAAAACACCTATAATTGGTGATTGCAGTTGTTGATATTGCTCAATCACAACTATACAAATTGTTGGGGTGTTTGACAATTATAGATTTGATCTCCATATTGGTCAATATTACAGCCAACTCTCTCGCATTGCATTGCAAGATATCTACTAGACTATCAAAAGATAGCTTGCCTTTGAGCATTAATACATCATATACCTGCTGTTCAAAAAAATCCAATTTGACCTGTTGCGTACTATGTAGTGTAGCACTTTCACATATCAGCCTTAGATCTCTAGCTATCTCTATGCCATCTGTGACCAACATAGCTCCTTGTTTGATGAGTTGATTAGTACCCATGCTCTGTGAGCTATTGACATTGCCAGGGACACAATATATGTTCCTTCCTTGTTCCAATCCTAGGTTGGCAGTTATCATTGCACCACTCTTAATACCCGCCTCTACTACTAGCACCCCGTGAGACAATCCAGATACTATACGATTGCGTTCTACAAACATATAAGGCTTAGGTACAATATGAGGAGCATACTCGCTTAGCAACAATCCCTGACTAGCTATATTTGTGGACAAATTAGTATTGATGGCAGGATGTATATTGTCAAACCCACCAGCAATAACTGCTATAGTATTGCCGTTGCGGTCAATTGCTGCTCTATGAGCATAGGTATCTATACCTGTAGCTAATCCACTCACTATAGTTAGACCACAATCTACCAAATCATTGACCATCTTCTTAGACATAAGTTGGCCATACCTTGTGCAATAGCGTGTACCCACAACAGCTACACAGTTGCTCTCTAGCAACTGTACATCACCTTGTGCAAACAATAATTTGGGTGGGTCATATATATTTTGCAAATATACAGGATACGACTTGTGCTTGATTGATATCAACTGTATACCCCTATCATCAAGTTGGTCTAGCTTGTTGGATATGTAGTTGACATCTCTAAATCTTTGCAATAGATCTAGCTTGTCCTGTAGCTTGCTCCTGAATGCAATATTGTCCAAATCGTACCACAAATCCAGCTCACTATCACACTCTTGCAGCAATGCGTTCTGTTTTGATCTAGATATAGATGCCAAATGCATCCAATAATATACTATCTCTGATGTTATTGTCATATGTAGCCACTATGTAAATTATCCTGCACAATACAACAATCACTTGTGACATCCAAAGTGATTGCTAGACATATTATATTGCCATGATTCTAAGATGTAGTGCTTGAGATGCATACTCAACTCAAGATATCAATGGTTAGGACAAAATCAACAACTATACCCTCAATATCTTGTCTATATCGCCCGCTCCCATAATTATCGTACAACTGTCATCTGGCACATCTCCATATACAAAGTCCCTCATATCATCTACATTATCCACCAGTATAGCACCCTCTATAATATTGACTAACATCAAACTAGTTGTACCATCTGGTATCTCTCTAGCGGCAAATATAGGTGCAATCCCCACTTCGTCTGCCGTACTCAACGCATCTGCAAATTCTTGCAAAAAAGCTCTTGTCCTACTGTATGTATGTGGTTGGAAGAGCACCCTGACATGCCGACGCATACTTCTAGCGGTAGTTAGGCTTGCCTTAATCTCTTCGGGATGATGAGCATAATCAGACACAATTGTACAATTGTCGTCGCTTGACAATATTTCAAAGCGTCTCTTTACACCTTCATAGCCTAATATATTGTGCTCCAGCTCAATGTTGTCCAATCCAAGACATCTACACACTCCTACACTTGCTAGACAATTGTCTATATTGTGTTGCCCTTGCATATTGACCGTCAAAGTACACATGTACACCCCTCTATAACAACAATCAAATGTAGTCTTGCAACGGTCGTTGACTATATTGATAGCAGTATAGTCTCCACCTTGACCAAATGTAACTATGTCAGTATCTATATGTATCTTGTCTACAACACTAGTATGTACCACACACACATCACACCTACTCACAAAACTATTGTAAGCCTGTATCAATTGTTCAAGATCAGCATAACAATCTACATGATCTAGATCCATATTGAGTACAACACCAATATGTGGTCTCAAATAAAGAAAATTGCGTCTGTACTCACAAGCTTCGGTCACAAAATAACTCTTGCCACCTATACGATTGCCACCTACGCCTATACTGTCACCACCTACATGTATAGTAGGATTGCGACTAGCTAACATCGCACCAATCATAATAGTAGTAGTGGTCTTGCCATGCGTGCCAGCTACCGCAATCACATTGGAATAGTTTTGGCTTATTTGCCCCAATAGAGCCGCTCTCTCTACAATTGGGATACCCAACCGTCTAGCCTCTACCAACTCTACATTGTCATTGGCAACTGCACTTGTATACACAACTGCGTCCACTTGCATAACATTGATAGGATTGTGCCCATTGATAGATATATCGCTACCAGTCACCTCTATACCTTGTGCTTGCACCATCTTGACAAGCTGTGACATACTAGCTCCATTGCAACCTACAAAATGCATCTTCATATCAATTACAATATGCCAATGTTGTATACGTTGTGATTATTTTATATCTCTTCCCACCACAATTTGTCACTATTGTCAAAACACTCGCCAATCATCTCCACCCAAGTGTACTTGTCATGACAATTCAAGATAGCACTATTGAGTTGAGGCAAATACGTAGTCCACTCCCAATATTCAATAGGTCTATAATTGTCCCCCAACGAGTCATTCATACCTTGTAGCATTATGTTGTCTTGATGTAGATAGATATTAAATTCTACAGTTACATTTTTGGCAACAGCATCATCACTATATCCCAATATGCCATTCCCCTCAGTATACTTGACACTCTTATTAGACAATATATGTCCCAAATTATAATTGCCAACAATCACACTTTTGCCTATAGCACTGCCAACTATGCCACCTACCTTGTCCACTTCGTGCATAGCATACAGATCACCTGTATTATAGCTACCAAGCACAGTACTATTGTCACACAATCCAAGTATGCCTCCTGTATTGCTCCCTGTCAATCTAGCCTGATTGTATACAAATGCAACTATACTGTCACGAGCGTTGCCTGCGATACCACCTACATTGCCATTGCCCTCTACGACCGCATGATTGGCAACATTGTACACAGTAGCCCCCTCTACAATACCAGCAATACCACCCACATTGCTAGCTGACTGGGCTATTATGCTACCATGTATACGCACGTCACGCACTGTACCATAGATGACACTAGCAATACCACCTACATTGGTGTCTTTGTCCGTATCAATATTGAGATGCACATTGAGATTGGCAACAACACCATTGTGCCCAACTGTACCAAACAACCCTCTATTGCTACCAATATTGTATATATTATTGCCCCTTCCGTCAAACACCCCATCAAACCCCACAATATCTAGACCGTCCAATTCAAACCCATCAGGTAGAGTTATATCTTGCATCAATGCATAGTACTTGCAATTGTCGTCGTTGATATATAGCAAGTCAGTGTAGCAATATATCTCATAAGGATCGTCTTGTGTACCTTGTCCCATTAGCCCTTGATGTGTAATAGTCCAATCTTGTGATACGCTAGACACTGTCCAATCATTGCCAACCGCTTGTATCTTGAGCACAAAACCTTGTGTAGAGTTGTAATGATACGTATTGCAATCAGCGTATCCTATCCACTCATTATCAACATATACATTATATCCAATGGCATTTTGGAGACGAGACCAACTCAACTCAAAATCATTGCCATATTGCTCCACTCCTACATCATCTACACGAGGCAAGAAGATCACCTGATGCGATACAACATCACTCTCTACATACAAGCTATTTGCATCTACTGGCAATGCTCTTGCATATACACAATTAGTTGTATCACCAAGTACGGGCAACGCATCAGTGCTATAATTGATGCCATCTATACTACACTCCACTATTGACACATCAGCATCATACAATACATTTACCAAAGCAAGATCTTTGTCCAACGTCAATTGTGGCACATCCAACCTCACAAGTTGCAACACTATCTCATTGGATACCTCGCTATCTATATAGTTGGCACTATCCGTCGTGGCTACAACTGTTATGGTATATTTGGCTGCACTAGTAGCATCTAGCATATATCTAGTGGCAACGTCCACAATATACTCTTGTGTTGTATCTACTATTATCTTGTATTGGGTAGCAAAGGCAACAGTATCCCACTCTATCCATCTAGTATCTTGCAATTGCGTCACAATAGGAGCATCCAACTTGACAGGCAATATATTGACGGTAGAGTACACAATATCACACGCCAACACATATAGATTGCTATCATTGTTGACTAGTTGTACACCTATCTCAACTGGTATATCTTGCCCCACATCAGCTGTCACAGCACGAGCATACTCTATCTCAAAGTCCAAACTTGGTATCTCTATATCTAGACTTCCACCTTGAGTTGCTACATCAATTGTACCGTCATAATACTTGTCTACAGCAACTACATCTACCACAGACACCTTTTTGGGTGTTGCCGCTATTGGATTGCTTGTGACAAAGACATCGTTGTAGTACTCATCCCCTTGCTTGTATGCACCTATCCTAAAGTCTCCTACACCCACAATATGTACAGTATTGCCAACTAAGATAGCCACACTATCACTACCCACAACACTTAGCTCAATAGCATAACTCACCTGAATGCTACCACCAGATACACTGACCCCAAAGGTTGCATCATATTCATACTCATCTTTCAACTCACACAACACAAGTGGCTCTTGATCTTGTTTTTCAATTACAAGAGTCTCCTCACTAGTATCAACTATACGTACAAAGTCACTAACAGTACTCACATCCCTATATAGATCATTGCCCGGCATAATTGCTCGTACCCTGAAGACTCCAACGCCATGCAATGAGACCTTGCCATTGGCATCTATAGTTGCAATCTCTCTATCAATATCAACTATACTCCAACTTACAACATTGTTGGTATCTCCACCTACAATCTGCAAGTAGATATACTTGTCAACTATATCTACTTCGTTGGGCAAGCCTACAATCTCCAATTGAGATTGGTTTTGTTTGGGTTTGGGCAATTTGTCATTGGGATCATCTTGTGCAATACTACAAGCTACCAAGGCACACCCAACTACAACCAACCAACATATACACAATATCAATCTTGTCCCATACTTATGCATAGTCCAATTGTACTACATTGAAGACAAAAAGCAAATATACTCAAATCAAACAATATATCAACACTAATGTTTGATTAATTGCAATTAAAACAACTATATCAAATACTTAAAATAAGTATTTACAAACTATTGTAACATTGTCAACAATCACACTACAGATAGATCAAAATACCAAAATCCATCTATCTTCATATCCAACCCAATACATTATTTGACAAAAACACTACAACCTTCAATTGTCTGTAGTGCAATAATGTAATCTATCAATTATAATGTTTTTGTAGTTAGATTATAGACCCAAAGAGACAATCAATGCTTTGTCTACCTTGTTTAAGTAAATTTGATCCAGACAACCAACCTTGTCTTTGAGGCGTCTTTTGTCTACTGTACGTATTTGCTCCAACAACACCACGCTATCTTTTGGCAATCCAAACTGCCCTTCGGCTATTTCTATATGAGTAGGTAATCTTGCCTTGGTCAACTGACTAGTGATAGCACAAACTATAATAGTAGGCGAAAACTTGTTGCCAATGTTGTTCTGCACTACCAATACGGGACGCATTCCACCTTGCTCGCTACCAAAAACAGGACTCAAATCTGCATAATATATTTCGCCCCTCAGTATTTCGTCATTCAAATTTTTCAACTCACTCTCCATCAATATTTAGCTGCTCAAGATTAATTCACCAAATATTTTTTCACCAAAGACCCTTTAATAGCAATCCACAATAGGTTTTTGTGACACTTGTATCTTGCAAGATTGTATATACTATACGAGTATTGCAATCATATACAATTGCATCAACCCTAAAAATCGCTTATCTCCAAATACTTGCTATCCGAATAGGCTCTTTCAAAATCTTCTTCTTTCATACTATGCAATGCATCCAAATGATTGTGAACAATTTGTACAATATAATCTTGCACATCCAATCCTAGACTATTGGCTTTGCGTAGAGCTATCTCTTGTTGAGTGCTAGATATATCCACTTGATACTTACCCATGATTTATCTCCCTTTTTTGTACAAATTATACTACCTTGACAATTTATTTTTGAATGTCTGTACAATTTGGATATTAGTAGTATTAGCATATAATATATCAACAATACCACATCTAGAGCAATACACATACTGCAATCACTGTACTATCTGTGTGACTAATTGACAAATACGGCGTCCTTGTCCCTAGCAATGTCAACGCATTGTTGTAGGTCTCTATGTATGGTTGTCCCAATTGCGTATGCAATACACACACATCACACAACCCAAATCCTACAATACCACAGCCTAGTGCCTTTCCAAAACTCTCTTTGGCACACCATAATCCTGCCAATGTAGATATATTGCAACCATTGTTGACATAGTACGCCCATTCACAATCATTGAAGATCTTGCGTCTATCAAAATATGGTTGACTAATCAACTTGTCTACTCTATCTATATCTAATATATCTATCCCTATCACAAATACAACACCCTACTCAAACGTATCCATAACAATACAGTCTTCTACCACGCTCTTGATATCACTATATTCAAAACCCCGACTTAGACAATAATCTATGATTTTGCGTCTATCACCTTTGTACATCTTGCGTACAAGCTTGGTCAATGGTTCTTTAGCGTCCACTTGAGCAAGACACTCAGATATTGTGGATTGATCTACACCCAGCTGCCTCAACTCATACTCTAACTTGCGTATACCGCTCTTATTAGACTTGCTCTCTACGTAACATTTGGCAAAAGCCTCGTCGTCAATATACTTGTACTCACACAATTTGGCTATACAGTACTCTATAGTCAAAGGCAAAAATCCCTTATCTCGCAAGTATTGTCTCATCTCTAGTTCACTACGCAATCGTATGGATAGATATTTGACTGCTTTGTCAAATGCTGTATGCTTGTCACTATCTAGTTGCAACTCTGCCAAATACTCTATCTCTATATCTTGTCCTACTTGTAGATTGTATTTGAGCACTGTTATGCTCTCAAGTCCACACACAAAGCTCCCATCTATAGATATATTGACACGTTTTTTGTTACGTTGTTGTATTGCAATATCCGTGATAATAGGCATATACCATAATTATACACACAAAGTACAAAATGTCAAAACATGCCAACAATATTCTCTATTGTACAACCATACCTAATTATATATTAGACATAGCCCCTAGATGATTGAAGACAATCATCTAGGGGCTATGTGTTGTAGCAACTGTATCAATTGTCACTCTGTAGCACTCAATATAGACGAGGGACGATGTACAGTTTTTGACTATTGTTGTCTATTGACTACAATAGTTATACGTCTATCCTTGATATCGTAACTACCATACCCCATGATAAAAACACTATTACAAAATTTATCTATATCTATATCACTAATATCACTGTCTTTTTCAATATTGCAATACCTGAGATTGACAATCTCTCTATGAGCATTCCTAACATAAGTATCAAAGTCAACTCTATTAGGAGCTATACTTGACTTGGAGTATTTTTCAAAAGTTAAGCTTTTGCACTTGCCTTTGTCCCAATCTATTGTTAGATAATCTCCAATTTTTATCAAGAATACACCGTGGTGCTTTGACAAGTTGCGTTTGAGATATCTCATCAAATCAATAGCAGCATCTCTATCCAACCCATGAGTCTGTCCACCACCATAAGTTGGGTTGTATTTGGTATGGATATAGTATAGATACATGTCGTCTGGCTTGTCTTGCTCTGTCAATTTGGGTGGGACGTGCCTAACTGTTGGACCATATCTAAGCATCTCAAGCTCTTGTTCTTGAGATACTGCATACTTTGCTGCATTGTATCTATTGTTGTAGTATTCTATCCACTCCATGTAGTCATATATAACATAGTCAGCGTCATCTACAGGTTCTTTTGGCATATGTTGTATATCGTCCAAATCGCATACAGCAATCAAATTCTTGAACTTGGGCATTGGCTTGGTAGACAACATTATTAGCCAAGTTGTGCCCAAACCATACCCGTCGTCTTCTGAGTATTTTAATACAGATAGAGGATCTATGTCATTAGATTCAAAATCTGAAATCATATGGCAGCTCCAAACCATGAGTGTGCATGACTAGTATTTGGCGTTCCAATCAATGGATGATAGTGCCAAAAGAAAATTCCACTTTTACGCTTGCCTGTGTTAAGGTCAAAGGCATGCTGCTCAGTTCCGTCTTTATTATACCCTCTAGCCTCAGTATAACTCTTATTCTCGCCATCATTTCTAACAACCAAACTATCTTGTATGCTATCTATATATTCTTGCTCCACATGTTGCAACTCTTCGCTCTGACAATTGACAAAGTCTACTGCATTGCTACTGTCTATCTCTCTCCACATATCACTATTGTATGTAGCTTGCAATTGCACCAACATCTCCCACATCATTAGCTCGTAGTCTTCTTGAGTAGTTCTCGCACTATACTCACTATTGCTACTCGCCAAATCTTGTATATCTCTCAATGATACTCTTGTGTTGGTATTGGCTTCATCTCTCCAAAACAACCTTTGCTCTGGCAAGGGCTGTTTTGTTGCCAAATTGGTATTGCTACGCAATACCGCTACCATCAAGGCACCGATTGGCAGTATTACCACCAATGCCATTATGGTAGACAACTTAATTTTGCCTACTCTATGTATCATAGGCGTGTTTACGCTTGATTTCATCAAGTCCTCCTAACAAATATATGTTTGTATATTTCACTAGGATAGCCTACGCCTCTACACTTATCCAATCTCATACTCTACACATACTACAGTACAATGTTGTACACCACTATACCACAATATATATTTTCTAAGATTGTTTTTATGCTAGTATAAAACTAGCTCTAATGATAGTGTATATTATATTGTATCCCTGTATATTTGTCAACAAATCTTGCATAACTTTATTGCTTTTATTTATAATTATTTTTTGGGCTGCTCTGTTGATATGATAATGTATATATCATTGTATGACTAATTCTTGCTTGATTATTAGGGACGCAATCACAAGTTTGATTGCAGCAAAAAACACTCTACAAAGAGTGTTTTGCCAAAGCATGATCTATAAGCCGAGTTCTGTATTGTATGGTTATCTATCTAGGCATACTGTCGCCAGTATGCTCAAGCGATATAGGAGACAAAGCTGACAACTTGTATGTCTCACATCTTGCACCAAGTGGGGTTTGCATAACCTGTCTAGTCACCTAGACAGTGGTAGTCTCTTACACTGCCTTTTCACCCTTACTACACAATATAACATTGCATAGCGGTAATTTTCTGTTGCACTTTCCTTAGAGTCGCCTCCACTAGCAATTAACTAGCACCTTGTCGTACGGTGCTCGGACTTTCCTCGTGACTTGATGCCACGCAACCATATGACCATCTTAGACTGAGATTGTATCACATTAATAGCCTAATGTCAAATTACAACAAACCTTGTCATATATTTGTGCATTCGCTTAGTACTTGGTCCGTGACCTTAGACATAATGCTACTAGATAACTAGCGACTACTGCCAATCCTACACCAAACGCCGTCTTAACCAACCCACCAGCAAAAGCACCCATTATCCCATATTGTTCGGTATATTCTATACTACCTTTGACCAATGCTGCTCCAAATCCTACAATAGGCACACTTATACCCGCCTTAGCGACTTGATAGATAGGTTGATACAATCCAAATACTTGTAGTATCATGCCACCAATCATAAATATTATCAATATCCTAGCAGGTGTCAACTTGGTGTATACAATCAACAATTGAGCAACACTACATACCGCTCCACCCACAACAAATACAATGCCAAAATCCATAAACATCTTATACATATCAATGTTAGTTTGGCACTAATATACAAGATGTATACGACAATTAAGACCCAAAATTGCTATCAACCTCTTCACACAACACAAATCAACTCACTTAAAAGAAGTCACACTCAGTTTTTTGGTAAAGTCATCGTTTAGCACAACTCACGTATTACGGCAAGAGCTCAACAGTTATAACATTGTTGACTATCCAATCATACACCAACCTAGTATCATGCTGTTGTTGACTATCCAAATATATAGCCCCTATCAATGCCTCTACAATATCAGACTTGATAGTATCATTGAGTTGCTGATTCTTTGACAATTGAGCAAACTGTCCTAGTGCAAGCTTGTCAAACACAATAGCCAATGACTTGTTGGATACTATCTCCTTGCGTCTTTCTGTCAAATTGTCCACCTTGTCTTGTTTGTGCTCATTGTATAGATATTTGGTAGTACACAATCCTAGTACACTATCTCCTAGGTGCTCTAGCCTATCATAACTATCTATATCGTTGTCGTGAGCATATGACGGTTGAACAAATGCTGTCCTCAACAATTGTACATCACCAAATATATAACCTATTCTGTCTTGTATCAATACGATATCACTTTGATCTTTCATGTGCAATCAACTCCTTAATATTGTCTATCATATGTTCGTCATGCATCTTCTTGATATCCCACACACTTTGGGCTATGGATACAGCTTGACTACTACCGTGAGCCTTTAGGACAATCTTGTTGAGACCCAATAGTGGAGCTCCACCTACGGATTGATAGTCCATATGTCTTCTCAACTTGCCAAAAGCCTTTTTGAGTAACAAGGCCCCAATCTTGCCACTTATACCACTTTGCATTATATTCTTCTTAAGCATCTTAAACATAGATATTGCTGTACCTTCTATACTCTTGAGCAACACATTGCCCAAAAGACCATCGGCAACTATGACATCAACAATATCATCTAGAGCATATCTAGCCTCTATATTGCCCACAAAATTGATATGTTGATTGTCACTAAGTAGCTTGTGAGCAAGCTTGAGCGTATCATTACCTTTGGTCTCTTCTACACCATTGTTGAGCAATCCTACCCTTGGATTATCAATATCAACAAAGGCTCTCACATAGCAAGAAGCCAATATAGCATATTGATTGATGTACTCTGGCTTGCTATCCACATTAGCCCCAGCATCACATATACAGACCTTGCGCCCTCCTATAGTAGGTACAAGTGCAGACAACGATGGTCTCAACACACCTTGCAATCTACCAACTACAAAAGTTCCCCCCGCAAGATACGCACCGGTATTGCCCACACTAACCATACCTATACAACTATTGGTATCCCTAAGCATAGTCAATCCCTTGATCATAGAACTATCTTTTTTGGCTCGTACAACATCAGTAGGCTTGTCGGTGTTGTACACTATATCAATAGCATCAACTATATGCAGACGTTCTTTGGCATATATATATTTGGACAATTCTCGCTCAATTGCTTGTTGCCCACCCAACAGCACAACTTCAAACCCCTTGTTGTGCAACGACAAAACTGCACCTTCAACTAATGCATTTGGCGAGTTGTCTCCACCATTGACATCTATAATAATACTGGGAATCATCAATCTCCCCCCCCCTCAAGAAATCAACCATTATTAACAATCCACAATCCAAATCAAATCCTAAGCAAGAATGTATTAATTTAGGTCAAGATAAAAACAAATAGTAAGACTATCAATTGGCACAATTGCACATAACAACAACAATAAAGACAGTGCAACTATAATCAACCTGTAGCCCAAAAGATACCCTACGTCATATCAAATAATTGTTTTGACAAATATAAGATTGATTTTGCTCAAACTCATATTAACTCACCATTACTTACTCTACACACAACAAAAAAAGCCTTGCTCACAACAAAGCTCCTTGTAAATCAAACTATAGCTATAGTACCTTGATACAAACATACAACACCAACACCCAAATTGCGATCAATACACCCAATACATCAAATTGTGTTGATATCACAATACTATGATTTCTTGGTCTTCCCTATAACTATACGTTGTACACCATCATAATATCCACAAGCAGGACAAACCCTATGATTGACCTTGAGTTCGTGACAATGTGAACACGCCGATAGTGTAGGTGCTGTAGTTGTGAAGTGTGCATATCTCTTGCGTGATCTGCTCTTAGATAATTTTCGCTTTGGAACTGCCATAGTATCCTCTCCCTAAATATATTGCCTAGATATCTCAACCTCTCTAGTTACAATGCCTATTATACAACAACCCTCAATGTCAAGTCAAGCATATAGACAACATACAAATCAAATTGTACATTTGCAATCTAATTTGCCCTGCTGCTAATCTTTGTGGTCATCGCCAAAGTCATTTGCGTATATCTCTTTGGTTATTTTGACCTCACGAGGACGACTCCCGTCTAGTGGACCTATATATCCACGCTGTTCCATTTGGTCTACTATACGTGACGCTCTAGCATAGCCTACTCTAAAATGACGTTGGATCATGCTAGTAGACGCTTGTCCTGTCTCTATAACTCTACGCAACACTTCAGGGAGCAATGTATCTATGTCGTCATAATCCACGTATTCGGCATCTATAGATTGCTCTTTTTGGTGCATTATTTCTTTCTCTATATTGTCGTCAAATCTAGATAGATTGTTGTGCTTGCAGTAATCTACTACTGCCACAACTTCGGCACTTGTGATATAAGCACCTTGCACTCTTTTGGGCGTATTATAGTCTATAGGCGAATACAACATATCACCCTTACCCAACAAGCTCTCAGCCCCACCTTCGTCCAATATTGTCTTTGAGTCTTGATAGTTGGTCACACTGAATGCTATGCGACTAGGCAAGTTGGCTTTGATTGTGCCAGTTATTACGTCTACAGATGGTCTTTGAGTAGCTACAATAAGGTGAATGCCCGCAGCCCGTGCCTTTTGAGCTAGCGATCTTATCTTGTCTTCTACATCTTTCTTGTTGGTCATCATTAAGTCAGCTAGCTCGTCCACAATAATAACAACAAAAGGCAATTTGGTCTCAGTCCCATCTACAACAGCTTTGCATTCATTAAACTCACCTATATTGCGTACTCTATGAAGACTAAGCAACTTATAACGTCGCTCCATCTCATTGATAGCCCATGACAACGCATTGATAGCCTGATTGGGCTCGGTCAATATATCTTTGATTATCAAGTGTGGGAGATTAGAGTACACAGACAACTCCACACGTTTGGGGTCTATCAATATCAATCGCACTTCGTCTGGACTAGCTTTGAACAATATGCTAGTGATAATAGCATTGATACAAGCACTCTTACCGCTACCGGTAGCACCTGCTATTAGTAGATGAGGCATCTTCTCTAAATTGGCAACAATCGTATTGCCTGATATATCCTTACCCAAAGCCAATGTTAGCGGACTGTTAGCATTCTTAAATTCTTTGCTATCTAGTATATCTTTGAGTCCCACTACACCTATATTGAGATTGGGGACTTCTATGCCTACCGCCTTTTTGCCTGGTATAGGCATCTCTATACGAATACTACCGTTGCTCTCAAGATTGTATGCCAAGTCGTGAGTGTACTGCTCTATCTTCTTGATAGGCACGCCTGCCGGCATCTCCAACTCAAATCTAGTTACAGCAGGACCATATGCTATATCCTTGATAGTTGCATCCAATCCAAAACTTTGTAGCGTACTTAACAATGCCTCACCTTTGGCTTGACTATCCACTGCATGTTCTAATGGATCTGTAGAATTATTGCTTAGTAGTGACAAATTAGGTCTAAGATAGCGTTTGGACTTCCTAATAGACTTCTTGGCTAACTTAGAAGCATAGTCCTCTATCTCAATTTGGTCTATTTTAGGAGCAGCAGTGTCAGCACTATAGTGTACATCCTCAATAGATATATCAGCATCAAATATACCACTTGTATCTTGATTGTCACGATTGTATTCTACATATCCGCTACTAAAGACATTGTCAAAAATACTGCCACTATTGCCCTGCTCTTTGTAGTCACTTGATGTGTCATTGAAGGGCAAGCTAGGATCATACAATCTCTTGCCAATACTACTACCTTTGATGATTCCTGATCCGTTAGGTTTGGCAATTGGATTGTATACATCCTCTAATACCAAGCTACCTACACTATCTATATCTACAATATCTTGATCTTGCAACGAGAGAGTTGAGTTGTAGTTGTTGTGTGTGTTGGTATCAAGTTTGGGCTTGTTGGTTGTAGCAATAGGTTGTTGTTGAATTGTAGATTGACCCATCTTATCAAAGTTGGATGCTTTGACAATTGGCGTCTGCTGCCTTGACTCAACGTCTACCTGCCCCAACATAGCTGGATCACTAGCTTTTGATTTGCCAAACAATTCGCCATTAGTTATTGGTGGCAACCCAAAATCTTCTGTCTCAACACTAGCATATGCCCTATCCATAATACTACTTGTCTTGGTTTTTTTTTTGGTCTTGCCTCCTACTTTGTCATAGCCTTCGGATATCTGATCTCCATTGACTATCTCACCAGGCACAAAGTTGTCTTCAATATCTGGAGCTTTTGGAAACTCAAATATCTTGATAGGAGGAGCAATCTTGGACAATTTGGGTGGCTTATAACCTGTGCCTACTGTAGAATAAGAATACAAGCTATTGTTGGACGACTTGCCCAATGGATGAGAATTGCCAAACAATAGTTGTTGTGCTTTGGTACGACTGTCTACAGGATTGTTGTCGTATAGTTGTGCCGTACTAGTTGGCATTGTATATTGATTAGGCATCTGATATTGTTCCGCATTATAACTGTCATAATTAGGAACAATGTATTGTTGTTGAGCAGGTATATTGACATACTCCTGCTTGCTCATTTGGATAGGCAATATACGATCGTTGACTTGACCCTCATGCACAACATCTGCAACTATACTGTTGTGCTGCGTGTTGTATTGTGTCTTGATAATATCCGCTACATACAACGAATTGTGGTTGGCATTAGGTACAACTAGTTTGGCATTGTCTACCGTACCCTTGACAAATGGCGTTGCAATAGTTTTTTTTCTACCCCATTTGCCCAATTTGGGGCTTTTGCCATAATCACTGAAGATATATGCACACAACAAAAATGCCAAAAACAAAACAACAGATGCAACAATTGGACTAAACAATGCAACCACACCAAAGGCAACTATACCCCACAATACACCACCTATTGTCAATTGCAATTCATAAACTTGTTGCAAATAACTATTAAAATCTATACTGGGACTATACAATGTAAGAGTGGACAACACATGCAAAAACAACACCAAAGCTACAGTACCACATAGCAATATAGCAAATTTGCTCCGACTGACTGTAAGCTTGCGTTGTCTGATAAGAAAGTATCCATACATTCCCAACCCCAACAATGTAGGATAACTACTCAATCCCAGCAATCCGCTAACAAACTGTGCTATAACATCAAAAGCAAAAAAAGCATTGCGTGCTACCAAACACACCAACACAAAACCAGACAAGCACGCAAGTATAATGCCCAACCTGACATTGGACCTCTTTGGCTGAGATGCAACTACACCCACATCTTGATCTAACACTTAACTGAATCCCCTTAGAAATTTGAAAATCATACAGAATATGATATTATCACACAAATTGGTACAAGTATGTCCAAAAGTTGCATCATAACAACCTAAGTTTAACATAACTAACAGTTTTTGGCAAGTTGTATCAATATACAATCCAGCAAATTACCCAATATATGTCAATCATGCTGCACAAGTTTGGTTTGTCAAAATAAATTTTTTGAGACAAAGTTTGGTATATATACCAATGCAACAATAAAATTGCTATTGAGTATGCTTTGCTACATACCCCTGTTTTTTGCTTGTACCAATCTGTCTATTGTAATTTTCTTGATTTTTGCTCACATACAAGTTATACAGCATGTCAGCATCCATACCTGCAGCTATACACATGCTGACAAAAAAGTGTAGTATATCTACCAATTCTTCTTGTATTGCATCCATATCTAATTGAGTAGGATTTTTCCACCATTTGTAATTGGTCTCAGACACTAGCTCTGTAGTCTCTACAATCGTCGCCATAGCCAATCTTTGCAACTGTTGACTTATATCCCAGTCAAGTTTGGGTCTTTGAGCATATATAAACGCATCAAGAGCTTGCTGTCTCTCAAATATCAATTGTAATTTGTCCTGCATTGTATCTACTTTATCTTTGGTCATATATCACCCTATTGCCAATCAATCTTGTCACTCACTTGACGCATTGCCACAATATCTAGTCTCGTGTTGTAGTATTATTTAATCTTATTAATGTACACAATATCAATGAATACCCACACTCCAATATATTAAGTCTATGCAATATAGCATCACCAAACCAAATTACAACCTGCCCTCACCCAAGTTTTAGCACTTGCAACAAGTCCACCCCTGTATCCTTGCCTACATAAGCACAAGATACTCTATCAAAGTCAAATATTTGGCTTGACAAATCATTGAGTTGAGTAGTAGTCACAGCGTCTATATCTGATATTCGCTTGTTGTGATCAAACAACTCATTAGCTGATATCATCAACTTGCCTGCAGATATCATACATGACTGCACGCTCTCTTGCCCAAATACAAAGGCAGATTTGAGTTGTGCTTTGGCACGTTCAAACTCAGCATCTTTGACCCCCTCTTTGACAAAACTATCTAATTCGGCACGAAGTCTAGTCAACACCTGCGATGTGTTGTTAGGTGATGTATTGACTACAATATTGAAGACCCCGCAATTGCTATAAGCTGACGGTGTAGTATATACCGAATAAGCCAATCCAGCTTGCTCTCTTATAGTTTGGAACAGTCTACTACTCATACCCCCTCCCAATATAGTATTGAGTACAGATTGAGTAGTAGACAATTTGTCATTGAATTTAATTGAAGGAAAACTTACAATAATATTAGACTGCTCAAAATCTTTGAAATAACTCTTGACATTGCCATATTGCAATACACTAGGCTTGATATCCCCAACCTGCTGATTGGGAACCCTATCTACAAAATACTTGCATACAATATTGTCAACTAGTTTTTGGTCACAATTGCCTGCAAAAGACAAAACTATATTGCTAGCCTGATAAAATTGATTTACAAAACCATCAATAGTAGATTTGTCAAAACGCTTGACATTGTCAATTGTCCCTAAGATAGTTTGACCCAACGGTTGATCTCCAAAGTTGGCACGTGACAAGAGGTCAAATGCTATATCCTCTGGTGCATCTTCTACCATATTGATCTCTTCTACAATAACATTACGTTCTTTGTCTAGGTCTTCTTTGCGATATGCACTATCAAAATATATATGTGACAACACACCAAAACAATGATCCAAATACTCGTCAACACACTTAAAATAATAACACGTACTCTCCTTACCTGTAAAGGCATTGACCATAGCGCCAGACCGCTCAAAACTATCAGCAACTTGAAATGCATTGAGTTTGTCTGTCCCTTTGAACAACATATGCTCTGTAAAGTGAGATATACCATTGAGCTCAAAGCTCTCTGCTACGCTCCCCACTCCTACCCATATGCCCACACATACCGATCTCACATGAGAATTTTGGTTGAGTACTACTCTAATCCCATTGGGGTATTCTATTAATTTTATCATGTCGTATTATTATATCCATCTCAACTATAATTTACAATATGTAGTTGATTGCGTCAAGACTTAAATATTCAAAACCAAACCATTGATTGCTCAAAGACGTCTATTACCTACTCATACTATTGCATATATCATGTACGAGAGTGGCAAGATAGAGACATTATATCAACTCTCTCACCGGGGCAACAAGCAAACCTTTGGTCTTGATTGCTTGTATTATGTTGGGTAATGCTTGCAATGTAGCTTGTGTGGGATGCAACAACACAAAGTCGCCTGCGCTTACACGCTCAGTTGCTCTCTTGAGTATCAAATTGGGATCGCCATCTCTCTGATCCAAACTATCTATACTCCACATGATAGTATTATAACCTAGATTAGAAGCCTCTTGTATAGTGTGCTTGCCATAAACTCCAAAAGGCGGAGCAAAATTGGTCATATTTATATTGAGTATAGCCTGAACGAGCTTGTGCGTAGCCATAATCTCTTCTCTGTTGCGTTGAGCAGATATTGTGGAATGATCTTGTCTAAAATATCCATGATTGCCCAACTCATGACCATAGTGACTTATACGCTGCAATGTTTCTTCATTGTTGGATACCCAACTACCTCCAACAAAAAAAGTCGTAACAATCTTGTAAGTATCTAAGACCTTAAGTATATCATCTATATACTCTGTGCCATTGTACACATTGAACATTAGCGACACTTTGTCAGTGCTATTGCCACGGTTGATAGCTCCATCTGGATTGCTACGCACAGGCGTCTCTACACTAAGGTAGGTTATTCCAAACACACTCAGCACAACCACAGCAATAACTACGTTAGTCAAGACATTTCTAAAAAGCTTTTCTTTCACAATACTTGTCCTCTCAACAATACTATAGACTGTACAACCAATCTATAGTCATCATATTCAAGGATAGGCTTGTTTATGCAATATTGCTACGCTCTCATTTTGTCATTTCAATCCACGCCCCCTAATGTGGGAGCGACATAGGACTACTTTACAACAATCATACGTTGATTTATAGTTTGCTCTTAAGTCTCAAATCTACTCTGCCTCTCTCGTCAATTTTGATGACTTCTACAACAACTTTGTCTCCTACATTGACTACGTCAGTCACTTTGGCTATTCGTTTGTCACTGAGTTTGCTAATATGAATCATTCCGTCTTTGCCTGGGGACAAATTGACAAAAGCACCTATTTCTATAGCACGTACAACTTCACCTTCGTATTGTTTGCCTACTTCTATATCTTCTACGATAGAGAGTATTATACGCTTAGCTCTATCAGCCATGTCTCCATCACTCGTCGCAATAAATACTGTACCCTTCTCGTCTATATCTATCTTGACACCTGTCTCTTCTATAATCTTGTTGATTACCTTACCAGCTTTGCCTATTACGTCCCCAATCTTCTCGGGATCAATCCCAAAACTCAATATCTTGGGTGCATATCTACTGAGTTGAGGTCTAGGTTGATCTAATGCTTGTAGCATATGTTGTAGTATATGCTGTCTACCCACATTAGCTTGTTGTAGTGCTTGATGCAATATACTCTTATCAATACCCTTGATTTTGATATCCATCTGTATAGCAGTTATACCATCCTTAGTACCCGCTACTTTGAAATCCATATCGCCCAAAAAATCTTCCAATCCTTGGATATCAGACAAGACAGCTACATTGTCCCCTTCTTTGATTAGACCCATGGCAATGCCTGCAACTGGAGCTTTGATAGGTACACCCGCATCCATCAACGACAATGTACTGCCACACACACTAGCCTGACTAGTACTACCATTGCTAGACAATATCTCAGTCACCGTGCGTATAGCATACGGAAAATCAGCCTCTGACGGTATAACAGGCTCTAATGCCCTCTCTGCCAATGCTCCATGTCCTATCTCACGTCTACCTGGACCTCTCATAGGTTTGGCTTCACCTGTGCTATAAGGAGGAAAATTGTACTGATGCATGTAGCGTTTAGTAGCTTCTTCGTCCAGATTTTCCAATTTTTGGACTTCGCTAATCATACCCAACGTAGTAGTAGTCAAGCTCTGAGTCTCGCCACGTGTGAAGACAGCACTACCGTGCGTCCTAGGCAACGTGGCGACCTCACACCATATGGGACGTATCTCTGTCAATTTGCGCCCGTCTGGTCTATTGCCACTTTGGATTATTTTGGTACGTACCTTTTGCTTAGTCAAATTATATAATACGTCCTTGATTTCTTTGGTACTGTCTGGATAGACATCAGATAGATGAGCTATAGTAGCTTGCAGAATCTCGTCTTCCTTAACACCTCTTGCATGTCTGTCTACAATATCTATTGCCTCATCTAGCAAGGAGCTAGCAAAAGCTACAACTTGTCTATCCAACTCCTCATCTACTTTGTAATAGTCTATTTGCAATTTGGGTTTGCCAACTGCTTGCACAATAGAGTCTATAAACTTGACTTGCCGCTTGATCTCCTCATGACCAAACAAGACGCCGTCCAACATCTCCTGTTCGGTCACCATATTGGCACCTGCTTCTATCATCAGTATAGCATCTTTGGTGCCACTAACTATCAAGTGCAACTTGCTCTCAGCTCGTTGCTGTGTGTTGGGATTGATGATATACTTGCCTTCACACAGACCGACAACCACAGACCCAGTGGGTCCGCCAAATGGTATATCAGATATAGAGAGAGCTACACTACTACCAATCATTCCTAAGACTTCTGGTGGTATGTTGGTATCAACAGACAATACAGTTGCTACAACTGATACATCATTGAAAAATCCCTTAGGAAAAAGAGGTCTAAGAGGTCTATCTATCAATCTAGATGTAAGTATAGACTTGTCACTAGCACGTCCCTCTCTCTTCTTGAATCCCCCTGGTATGCGTCCCATTGCATATTGCTTTTCTTCAAAGTCAACCCCCAAAGGAAAAAAATCTATACCTGGTCTAGGACTACTAGACATAGTAGCATTAACCATAACTATGGTATCACCACACTGCACCCAACAGCTACCATTAGCTTGTCCACCGTACTTACCTACAGTTACTGTTGTTTTTTTATCACCTATTGTGGTCTCAAATACACTTGGCTTATTTTTTATAAAATTCATATTCAATCCAAAAAACAATACACAAACCGCAATGTACATTGTCTAGTTGATGCTCAAAACCAAAGCACACTGCCCAACGCCCTCACCAAAAAATCCAACTCAAACCTGTTTGGGTATTGACAATGGTTGTGTCTTAGCAGCGGGAGCATTTAGTTACACAAACACCACAATCCAATATTGCATATTAGACTGCGGTTGTGTGTAGTATAATACTATTTACGCAAATCTAGCTCAGCTATAATTTTGCGATATCTCTCTATATCCTTGTCTTTGAGATAATTAAGCAAACTACGACGAGATCCTACCATCTGAAGCAACCCACGTCTACTATGGTGATCTTTGGCGTGTATTTTGAGATGATTTGTGAGATGATTGATTCGGTAAGTCAATAGTGCTATCTGAACTTCGGGACTACCAGTATCTCCTTGTGACCTAGCAAACTTGTTAATTATTTCAACCTTAGTGTCTTTATTCATTATAATTCTCCATCAATTATTGTCAACGACCAGAGCTACTTATCGGCGAGGAGACCGCTCATAGTAGACAATAGTCCATATCACAATGATAACACACAACCACCAAAATGTAAAGCAATTAGCACATGCAAGATTTGGACAAATATAGTCAACAACCAAATACTAACACAATGTCCATATACTTGCATTACTTATTTTTACTATTTAATGTTTGTGTATTATCTTGTCAATCTTTGCAAAAACTACTATAGTATGAAGTCAAGCATTAACGCAAGATTGGTGTACATCATTGTACTAATAATTGCCATATCTACACACAGTAGTAGCATGTATAGTCATGTCATGTCAACCAACACTCAAGGCAACTATATCAAATGGATAGACTTCAATGCCACTGCTTATACAATCGATAGAGCTATAAGTCTAGTCAATCAATACAATGCCCAACACAATGACCTTGACTTGTACGATGTTATGGCATACATATCCCTAAAAAATGCTAACAAATTTGACCGCACCGAAGATACCAAGATACTCAAGTCGCTTGAACAGAATCTAAAAAAAGACACCAATCCTATACCTCAATACAAACTCAACAAATACTTTGATTATTATATACAATCATATAGAGCAGTATTGAGCGGAATAATAGGCACAATAGCAAAGGACGACAACACAGTCAACACCAACCAATTGGGTATAATAGGATATCACCCAATTGCTAAGGGACACTGGTACAACAATTATGACGACTTTGGCAATAGTAGATCATTTGGGTACAAGAGACTACACTTGGGCAATGACATGTTTGGAAGTATAGGAGCTCCTATAATAGCTATAGAGGGTGGAACAGTACAAGAACTAGGCTGGAATAGATATGGGGGTTGGCGCATAGGTATACGTAGTCTTGACACAAAGAGATTTTATTACTACGCTCACCTACGCAACAAAACACCATATCCGCCAGAATTGTCAAAAGGTGATACCATACAGGCGGGACAAGTCATTGGGTATTTGGGCAACACAGGATATGGCAAAATAGGCACAATAATGAAAGGCTGCAATCCTCACTTGCACCTAGGTCTACAAATAATATTTGATCCTTCGCAAGAGAAAGGTGCCAAAGAAATATGGGTAGACGTGTACCAAATAGTCAAACTATTGAACAAACACCGTGCAACAATTTGAGCCAATGCACAATTGCAATTGTCTCAATTTAGGTCAAAACAAATTGCTCAAAGTCTCCAGTAATTTGATAACAGCTCTAATAGGATATTGTAGCTGTTACAAATCTTGCAAAGGACAATTTGGTATACATATCTTCAAACTTGCCACCCCGACTGGTTAGATTGAGCCTAATATTGCCCTTGTTGCTGCGTTCAAACATTATCTTATTTATATCTCTACCATTGATATTTAGTACATGTATTTTGCTTATATCCTTATCATTAAGCAATATAGTAAATTTGTCCTTTAATACATATTTTTCCAGACTAAGGCAATATCTACCTATAGATTTGTTTTCGGTGGCGTACAACAACAATGGCTCTACTTTGATATTGTTAGAGTAGACTAGATTGACGACGTCGTTGCGTGTAAGCAATCTAGGCTTTGTGACCATCTTTTTGGTCTCGGACACCTCATTTTGACCAAGTTGTGTGCTTGCGATTGTTTTTTTTGATACTTGGATATCAAAACGAGATATTATCTCTATCCATTCTTTGTGAGTCACTCGTCCACTAAAATGTTGAGTTAGCAATTCTAGCACTAGTTCGGTATTGATGCTATTAATCAACAAGTCTTTTATTTTGGCTTTGTTGATATCTGATTTGAGACTGTCTACTATGTTGACTTGAGCATTTTTGTATTTTGATATCCAATCTAAGACTGTTACTGTGCTGTAGTTACTTCTACAGAATAGTTCTACAAACTTAGCCCCACCCCAGTTGTCTTTAAGGAACGACACAGTTATGCAACTATTCTCTACAAACCCAGAATAGTCATATATATATATCCTGTCTGATATAATACAACCAACATCCAACCTAAAATATCTCAAAGCATCAAACAACTTTTGTTTGGCTGTATTTTGGCTTACATTGGATACACGAGGATGAATATACATCACAAAACTATTAGCATTGTCTTTTTGCAAATAAAAATCAACCAAATCATAGGGGGAATTCAACCCCTTCATACGATTGATCAAGATCTCATTATTATCAACCTTATATCCAAATGTCGCTGTTATAATAGTATTGAAGATTTCTTTCAGTTGTTCTACTTCAGAAGTTGTCGATCTAACATACAAATCTACCAATGCATTCCAAATATTAATGGTATTCAACGCACAACTCCTCTTCAAATAGTATTAGATATAATATTATACCATTAATTTACAAACAATTACAAATTAATATACAACGACCAAATTGTAAATGCTTGCCAATTGCCTAAACCTACTTCATCGGCAAGTATAAACCCTTTTCAAATGATCTCACACTGTTGCAAGTGCCACAACAATTTGATACTACACTTGCACGCACCCTTAAATATACAAAAACAAGGCGTTCAATTTGATTGATGCGACACTTGCAAGATGTATCTAATTGTTGATTTCTTTGTTCTCCATTACTACTGCTTGAGCTTGTAGTTTGGCATATTGTTTGTGTTGTTTGATGTGTGCTAGTAGAGACCTCTTGACTTTAGAATAATCTCTAGAGTTGCGTACACTCCCACTCAACAAATAAGACGTATGGACCTCAATGTGCATTTCGTGATTGTCTATTTCTTCTACTTGCGAATCTTCTTTGAGTATGTTGATATTCTCTAGTGTAGCACGTTTGATATGCAAGCCGTCTAGACTTTGAGAATTCTCCCACCCACCATATCCTAAAGCATCTAGCATCTTGTGACGCATTGAGTCACTCAACTTGCCTTCTTGATTGTACAATAGACCATTACGCAAGAGCTCAAATAGCATATTCTGCTTGGCTGCTGGCGTGTTTGACAACTCATTGACAGTATCAAATACGACATCATCACAGTTGAGATCACTAGCTCGCCATGTCAACAACTCAACTTCGCCATCTTCACCAACTATTCTATCCAATCGTGTAGTCATAGCAAATTGTTTGTACATCCTGATAGCATATTGTGCTAGACGTCTTATAGCTACCCTTATAGACTGAGCAGACAAGCTCAGTCTAGTGTCATCTTGCTCCAGCAACAATTGTATAGCTACACCACTAGACACTTGACCGGGTATATCTGAGTTGCGAACTATCTCAGATACTCCACTGATGGTAATAAATTCGTTACGCAACCTATCCTCTTCGTAGTTGAATTCGGGTGGTACACGCCCACTGTCCAACATACGAGGGATACTCCCTCCCTGCCGATAACTAATAATCTTGCCTGGTGCCAAGCCTTCTTGCACTAGATTGTCCACATCCACGCTACCATCCTCTACTGCCAATACCCCTACAGCCAATCTATTGAGAAACTCATGTTTGCGGTTCTTAACTGCATTGTAAGCCCTTTGGATAGGTATAGCACGTTCAATTATACTCACGCCATAAAAGCTACCAGGTACAAACAGTGCATCCTGCTTGACAAAAGGCAAGTCATATTTGCCATCGTCACCTATCACATATGGCAAGTCTCCATAGTGTAGCAAAGTATTGCCCGCAACTATGACTAGTTCGCCGTTTGGGTGTTGCTTGTTTGGACGAGTATAACGCTCTATCACTATACAATAATCTTGTTCAGTATTATTATCTCTCAATTGTCCTTTGTTGCTCTGTGCTACAAATCCTACTATATCTAGATCCACATTATTGGTGCTATGCTCAACATGCTTGCCCCACAGATGTTCTATATCATCTACATGCATAGCTCTAGCGTGTATTATGCTATTGCAGTCCTGTATACTATCCACAGCTAGACTGTTGGGGAAGATCTCATATGGCGAGCAACTATCTATAAATATATCACCTTCAAATATAGGATTGTCATCATCTCCACCAACTCTCTTGCCCGCCATACTATCCCAGCCTATCTTGTAAAAAGCACTCCCAGCGACTTCACTCCATGTAGTAGTCCTGCTCACCACTTGGTCAAGATTGATTTTGCTACAAGCACTGTCCAATATCTTGCTACTAACCGTCGCCGCTCTAATATCATTGTCATCACCACTAAAAGGTCTCACACTCATTTTGGGACGCACTCTACCCAACTTGGCAAGACGTGTCTCTATTATGGGTGCTATATGATTGTATGTCTCTCGCTCTTGCCAACTGTACTCCGTATCAATATCCTGTATATCCCCTCTTAGATTGACATAGGTATGTTGATTGCCCATCCAAAAATTGGTATTGAGTTGCCACTTAGACTCCATATAACGTCTATTAGCCCGTCTCTTATCAAAATCCTGCAGTACATCTCTAACTATATCCTCTTGCCACTGTACACCACTCTCTTGATCTATATTATGGCTACTTGTATCAAGCACTTGGTCGGTCTGTAGTTGAGTATCCTTCTCTTCCAATTTTGCAACTTCTGTTGTCGCAATACTATACATATGTTTTTTCACAATTTGCCCTCTCATATTTGGTATAGTATCAATATACAAAACAAATAGTGCCAATACACAGGCACTATTTGTTTCTACTTAGTTATACAATCCCAATATGTGTAAAACTGTCAAACTTATTGGGAGAGCTCCTAACAATATATTTATTTTGAAGACTCACTCTTCAATCAACTTGTGTGTACAATACAAATCTGCCTAGAGCGGAAGGTCTTTTTTGAGAAATCTAATTATGCCTACAGTATATAGCACAAGTCCTATGATTGCCAATGCTACGAACTGCCATGCATTAGCACCTTGTCGTATTATCTCACTAGCATCAAACAATGTAGTCAAAGTCAAAGACTTGATTATGTTCTGCAAGTCCGGTTGACTAGCTAAAGCGGGTGCTATCATACCCATAATCAAGAACAAGAGTGGGATGCCCGCCCCAATCATTAGCGAAAAGCTAACTTTGTTAAACCAACAACTAGCACAAAAAGATATACTACTAATAGCAAAAGAGTACAGTATAAACCCAAACAACAACGTAGACAGCTTGCCCATATCTACAGTTATGTTAGCACTATTGGCAGTAGCTGCCATAATGATAGACACAACACCACCCAATACAGCAAAAAGTATCAACATCACAAAATACACAAAAGCCTTGCTCAACAACACTCGCTTGCGTGTAGTCTCCGTATTGAGTACAAAGCTCATACTACCACTATCTACCTCTCTTGCTACTAGCTTGTTGCCTATTACAACAGCTAATACAGTCATGAGTATACCCCCCAATCCCACAGGCGTCAAAAAAGCTCCTGCTATTATATTTTCTATCCCTATCTCAACCTCAGTACTCGCACTTGACGATATATCATCAAAGTTGGATATAATAGCAAAAAGTATCAACACGATAAAAGCCAAAAATACGCCCGTCAAGATTGTCCACAACTTCCAATTGCTGCTTATAGCTTGCTTGATTATAGCTTTGTTCACTACATTGCCCCCTTCATTGTGTCGTCCTTGTAGTATTGCATAAATCTCTCTTCTAGCGTCAACTTGATTTCGCTAATGTACTCTATCTCAAATTTGGCAAGGTCGTGTACAAATTGATTGACTTGATTGTCATGTATTTTGACTTTGACACGACTCTTGTCTAGATTGACTTCCTCAAAGTCATACGCCAAACGAGCAAAGGCAACTGTACTATCTATACGTTTGAATCTCACCTCAAATTGCTTGTCCTTGTTGTGTATTATATCAGTCATTGGCATTTGGGCTACAATCTTGCCATTGCGTATTATTGCCAATCTGTCACAGGTCTTCTCTATCTCTTCAAATATGTGACTAGACATAAAGATAGTCTTGCCCTTAGCTTTTTCACTCAATACATGGTCTACAAATCTAGCTTGCATCAACGGATCCAATCCAGATGTTGGTTCGTCCAATATTATTATCTGCGGATTGTGCATAAACGCCACCACCAATGCTATCTTTTGCTTCATACCTTTGGACATGCGTTTGAGTATACCATGTGGTTTGAGTTGGTAGTATTCACACAGTCGCTCGGCTTCCTTAAGATTTGTTTTGCGCATACCAGCTATCATTTTGATAAACTGCCACCCCGTCCTAACATCAGGATAATTGATTTCGCCTGCTACATAGCCAAGATAGTGCTGCACCTGTGAGGGCTTGGTCCAACAATCCAATCCCATGATATCACACTTGCCTTGATCAGCCTTTTGGAACCCAAGTAGGGTCCTAATAGTAGTAGACTTGCCTGCACCATTAGGACCCAAAAATCCAAAGATCTCACCTTTGGTCACCTCAAGAGATATATCAAATATCCCCCTACTCATACCATAATCTTTGGTAAGATTACTAACATGTATTACTTTGTCGCCCATCACACCCCTCCATATCAACACCAAGTATAACACACAAGTCAACCAATCACCTAATCATATTTAGGTACGTAGGATCCTCATTTTTGCTTTTAACGGCAAAACAAAGACCGCCTTGCTTCTATGTGCAAAACGATCTTATCACAGACAATTGTTTTTGCGTTTGGTTAGCATATCTCCTTACAATTATATATTGCCATAATTGTCTATTAGCCAATCAATACAATCCTGCCCATTACTCAAATAGTACCTAGCACTATTATTCCAATTAGGGTATAGCCAGTACAAGTCAATCCTATTGCGACCATTGTTGACACTCAAATACTCATCGTCCTCATTGTCTTTCCAAAAGCTATCATTGATCTCTTGTATATTGTCCTGACTTGTCAACAAGTACAGCATGCGTTGTTGTGTCGTGTATTCAAATCCATTGCGATAGTCTTGTTTGGCATATACAAAGTCTTGCATCATCAATACAATTGTATTGATCTCATCAACATCCTCTATCAAGACATATTCTACTTGCTCGGGCAGTACTCTTCTATCCTGCATACTAAATTGACCATGCAAGTACACTATCCCAACTGTATCACTAGGTATATACGGCATATTGCTATCCCCAAGTCTAAGACTACTAGGTGCCCAATACCAAGATACAAACCCCGCAAATGCAATGAGTGCAAATATCATTATCCCAACTGACTTGAAGACTGTGTACACATACTTGGGCACAATTATTATTTTGCTCTTCCTAAAGGTCCAAAACAATACAAGATCCCCAAACATCAACACAAACACTATTGACACAACTACAACTGATACATTGACGTGTCCAAATGGCAATACTAATAGAGCCGCCACTCCAAATAGGGCAACAACACAACCAAATATCGCCACTTCAGTCCAAAATAATATATTAAACAACCGTCTGTTCATACTCATCTCCATTGCAACGCATATTTTGTCTTCCACCAATTGAAGACAAAATATGCGTGTTCATCAATCCGTCCTTAGCTTAACTATAGTTGTAAGTATGGTATCTATACCACCTACTCCTATTGGTATTGTGCAACTCCCATTGATGCACACCTATGCCGTTTTCTTTGGAGTCAGATGTAGCTAAGTGTATAGAACTAGCCCAATTACTAACCTTGGTCTTGAGTTCTCTAGTTGATGTGTCATACCAAAAGGTATTGTAATTGGCCGAATCTTTGGCTTCTATGATTTGCAATTTGTTGCCGTTGTTGCCACCTGCATTGCCACCGGGTTGATGGATATCCAACATTAGAGTTGTACGTTGACCCAACCAATTAGTCCTTACATATGGCATTACAAATCGCACTTCGTGCCTACCCGAATATCGGCTATAACTAGCAGCAGGTATTTGAATAAATCTTTGGTTGGTTTGTCCATTACGTTGGTACTGTATCAACTGCGTACCATCGCTCGTACTACTGTTGGGTACATCTAGCACCTTGCCAGAAAACTCGCTCTCAAACTCATAAGCCTTAAAATATACCGGCTTGCGTTCCAACTTGTTGCTTCTTGCTATATTCGCAGGCGCTACCCACTCCAATATACTAATATTGTTTCCTGTTAGATTTATACCTGCTTTGTAATAAGCACCAAACACAAGCGTAGAACAATTGATTGGATTGTCGTCATAATGAAGATCCCACGTAGGTGATATAGCATTGTATCCTCTACCTATTTGTCGCTTAATCCATGCTATAGCATTATCTTTTTGCAACTGCGTAGCTCCTTTGACTGAGTACAAGTGAGATTTGCCTTCATAAAATCTAAAACTATCTATCTGACTTTCGTCTACCCCATCACCAAAAGCCTCTATAGTTGTGACTTTGTTAGGTGATACTTCTACTACCATAGCAGCGTGTCCAAATGAATCTGTTGCCAATTGCAAGTCCATCAAATTGAATTATTATGTCACCAGGTTGAGCTACGCTTGATATGTTGGACGTAACGTAATCTTCCTTGTATCCTGACATAGCAATTCTTGTGACACCTTTGGTCAATGCACTTGGTTGCAAATCCTCTTCTAGCACATTATTGTACTCTAGTATCTCAGTAGGGATATCATAGCTGGCATTGATGTCGTCTAGTACTCTAGTATTGACACTATTAGTATTTGGTTTGAGACTCGCTGTAGCAAGTGTGCCGATTGGCAGATTGATATTGCCTCCTACAAGCAATACTGTCGTTGACAACATTGCAAAAACAAGCATCAAAGTTAGCATAACTATGCCACGATGCTTGTGCAATTTGACACTTACAATAGTGTCATCACTATTGATATTGATAAGCGTCGTGCTATCAATATCTCTTAATGGTTGATTGTCTCTCAATGTCATAACAAAATTCTCCTTGCAGAATATTCTTACGACATTATCTCTATCTGTCCTTATGTACCTCTATCCCAATACACCAACTTCTCAACTCGCCAATATCCCAATCTCCCAATATCTTAACACACAATATATCACGCCCCATCAACCCGAGCCTATCTACCT
>JAISDO010000006.1 GCA_031264755.1 Clostridiales bacterium | reverse complement strand
AGTATGAAAGAAAATACTTATGGTAGCCGTACCCTTAATAGGGTAGGCAAAGTCAAGTTGTCTATCATAATGGCATTGGTAGTCATATTGCCAATCGGTGCCTTGATGATAGCGGTATTACAGACAAGGTATAGTGATGTCAATGTACCATTGAATGTAGCTAGAGCAAGACATATCAATACTTCAATCAATGAGTATCTCAATCAACCTATTGGTGAGCGTAATGTAGGTGACGATGTAGATACAGAGTTGCTAGGTGAGTATGTCAATGTTGAGAGTGATGTTGTCACAATAGACATACCGCAAGAAGTAGAGAGATATCTAGACGCACGAGTAGTAGAGTATATAGCAGAGCTTGAGACCTTAGCCAATCAAGCATATACAGAGCTACTCAATGCTATAGATACTATAGATTGGGATAATATTGATATAATGTATCCAAATCTTGCTAGATATTGGCTAGAGATAGAGCGAAGTTGGGTGCAATGGACTATAGATGTAGCATTGCTTGCTATCAATGCAGGTATATTTGCAGCTAAAGCTATACCTTTTGTAGGCAAAAAGCTAGCACTTAAGGCAATTAGAGAAGGTGTACCAGCGGGGCTAAAGATCCTATCATTTATCAATGGATTGAATTCTGTTTTGGGAAATTTTTCGGTGGTGTTGCAACAAACATCAGACAATGACTTGTTGAGTTGGTTGAGTATAGGTGGTATCATTGCCAATATATTGGATATATTTGACGCAGATGGACGTAGCGGATGGATAAGATATTGATACTAAATACTATTGCAATAGATTGGTTTGATACATCTTTTAGGACATTGGCGACTGATATAGTATATGCAACTCTACCATTAATCCATATGACATTCTTCTTCTATAAGTCCAAACATCCTCATCTAGAATTTGTGTTTTATAGTATACTATATGTGAGTCTCTTGGTGATAAATATAGCAGTTGCCGTTGGCGCACCAGACAAAACAAATATAATAACGCGCACTATCCTTTGGCTCGCCATTGTTGTGGGACTTATTGTCAGTACGACTAAGTATCTCAAGTATAGGAAGTCTTAAGGGCATTATGTCTTTGGCTCTATAATCAAGCCCAAACCCAAAGATAGTACTGAATAGTCTTTGGTCATTAAGTTGTTGAGACAAAAAATTGCAAAATAATATTGAGTATCAAATTGCCAAATTAGAAGATCTGTATCCAGCAACCAAATACACACAAGATTGAGTATATGCCAATTTTGTGTGTATTTTGGTTGCAATGACGAGTATACATTTGCCAAATATGGGCGTGTTAATGTACAATTGGTTGGTATTGTGTATCATATGTGCAATGATTATGCAATAGTGGCAATCACTAAGGACGAGATACTGATTTGGTCAAATGTAGCAACAATCCAAACAAAATTGCAAGAGATAGGACTATCAATGTGAGAGTCTTCTTGTATGCGGCAGTGTTGATGATCGCCGCTATACTATCTTGTACTATGCTTATGCTCAATCCGTTGATTGGGATAGTATTGCTATTTGGGATTGTTGTATTGCCTATAGTTTTTGCTTGCTATTATTATCACGTGGGGGACAAGGCTAGAGTTTCTTGTTGGGTTGTATCTAGTATATGTATTGTGGCAAGCATAGTTGGATTTTTTGGACGCATTGTCTATTGGCAAGGATCCTCAATACAAGGTGATCATAGAGTGTCTGGTACAATTGTAAGAGTGAGCAATTATAACGATAGCAACTACATATCTGTCACCTTAGGCAACTTGTATATAGATAGCACGCATGTCAGTGGACAGATGCGAGTCAACATAAGCATCAGAGACGACAAGAGTGATTTGCACTTTGCCAATGTGGGAGACGAGCTAAGATTTGAAGGGTATGTGACTACATATGACATATTGCAAGACAAATTTGATATTGATCGCTTGACTAGTGGGGTGCAGTATTTGTGTAGGATTGTAGACACAAATGCACAGGCAATACACATACCTAGGGCTACGACTGGGATGGCTCTCGTCCGGTTGCAATTGAGCGATATATTGGACAAATTCTTGTCACCTAGCAATGCTAGTGTAGCTAGAGCGATGCTAATTGGGGATCGTACTGATATGGATGCTGATGGCAATAGCATATTTGTCAATACTGGCTTTGTGCATATATTGTCCGTATCGGGTGCTCATATCTCTATACTTGCTGCTGTGTTGGGTTGGATATTGCTCAAGCTCAAGTGCAAGCGAATTGTAGCTAGTGGTATCACTATGGTTGTCGTGCTGATATATGCTTGGCTCTCTAGTTTTGAGATACCAGTGATACGTGCTGCCATAATGTTTGGCGTGTATAGTGTAGCATCGTTGCGTGGCAAGTGGTATGATACACTCAATAGTCTAGGGTTTGCAGCTTGTGTATTGTTGCTATACAATCCGTTTTTTGTATTTTCGGTTAGCTTTGTGCTGAGTTTTGGTGCAGTGCTAAGTATTGTACTCTTCTACAAATCTATACATATATCGTTGTATAATTTTGTCAACAAGATTATGTCTCGCAAATATGCATTGACTACAATGAATGCAAATTGTACATTCGTTACAAATGCGAGCTCTGTAGCAATCCTTGCAACAACCTCTACGAGTAGAGTTGCCACACCACCTAACAATACTAAGTCAATATATCTCACCAACCCCCGCCCGCTAGACAAGCTATTGCTCAAAGTGAGTGACAAGTTGAGCAAGGCAATAGCATTGGTATTGTCTGTGCAAGTCATATCTATAGCTCTCACTGCATTGACGATAGGGCGTATAGCAACATACTCTGCTATACTCAACCTTGTCTTCAAGCCACTAGTGGATGTTATATTTATATTGATGATGTTGCTTGTGCCATTGACTATGATTATACCATTGATTGGGTATGGTCTCATAGGTCTAGATTGGTTGTTGAATATATTTATGTATGTACTCCATTGGGCGGCTGATTTGCCTTATAGCAATATTTTTGTTTGGCCTTGGTTGCCGTTGGTCTTGGCATTGATTGTAGCTTTGGTGCTGACTAGTAGATTTTTGTTGTCTAATAGAGTGCGTGTATTAGCGGGTATAGCTAGCCTAATTATGTATATCGGTGTGTTTGCAATAGGTCTCCCGTACAATTCTGTACGCAATGGTGTAGTGCCTATGTCCAATAATCAGACCATTGTGACATCTCTAGACACTACAATGTACTTTGGCTCTATAGGGTCTAGAGCATCAGAGAGCTACAACATATTAGACTTCAGGATAACTCGCATAGATGTACTGTTTGTCACTGACGATAGTTTTGTCAATGCTAAGGCATTGCGTGCTATACGCCGTACATTTGGTGTACGGACATTCTATGTTCCTATCACTATGTCTGTAGGCGATATAGTCGCCATGAGACAAGAAGGTCTCCATGTAGAGATACTAGATAGCAACTTGGTAGATTGGGGCGAATTTAGCATAGGTGCGATTGTAACTGATGGTATCTTTATGGGTTATCAATTGTTTGGGAGTGTTAATATATTGATATCAGGGCAAAATGTCAGTCTTAGCAAGTTTGGTGAAGAGATGCTGTACAACTTTGATATACTGCGATCAAGTCATACAATACCATATTATCAAGCTGTACAAATAGTTGACAATTCGTTTTTTGAAGTGGATACCGAATTGGTGTTGGTATCTTATGACATGCCCTTGAGTTGGTTTGACTATGTGGATTACAAGATTAAGAACTGAATTGGTGATTGATAATTGCACCTAACAAGGCAAGTATGCAGCTATGTATACAAAGGACAAAAAATGAAAAATATTATTGTACTAGTCACTGGCGGGACATTTGCTGCCATAGAGAGACCCGATGGCGTGCGAGAGCTTGGAGATACACAACGATTTGGAGATAGACTCAACGAGATTGCCAATAGTATATTTGACAATGTGCACATAGAGACAGTATCACCGTTGTTCACTTTTAGCGAAAATATGACTATATCTAAGTGGCAAACAATATTAGCTAGTATTAGACACAATGCATTCAAGTATGATGGCATAATTGTCACACATGGATCGGACACTTTGGCATATACCGCTAGCATGATAGCTTTGTCTACACAGGGGTACAATATACCTATTGTGCTTGTAGCCTCCGCTCAGCCTATAGGACACAACAATTGCAATGGCATAGTCAATTTTGTAGCGGCATTGCAATTGATTGTCAATACTAGTTGCAAGGGTACATTTGTAGCATATTCGTATGACAATATCAACACGCAGATATATTTGGCCGAACGTGTCTTGCAGTCGCAATCTTTTGTAGATAGATATGCGAGTTTTGGTAGTGGGATAGACTTTGGATATATACAACAAGATGGAGCATTAGTACCGCAAGATCTACAATTGTATGATATCAAGCGGCAATTGTCAGGCTCCACACCTTTGCTTGAGACCATTGTAGATACAACTCAACTAGATAGCAACATACTTGTGATAACGCCACATGTAGGATTGGATTATAGTGTGTTTGATGTCAGCAAAGTTGATACGGTGATAGTCAATCCATATCATTCGGCATCATATTGTTGGCTTGAGGATGGCAACACTCAAAGCCTGTCAGTACTCTATGACAAGTGCAGTCAATACAATATCCCATTGATCTTGTCTCCCTGTAGGGTTGATGCTCCTAGGTACAATAGCATAGTCAATGATATTATCAAATTGTGCAATGTTTCGTTAGAGAGTACATTTGCTAAGGTACTGTGGGCAAATACTCTATACACAGTAGGTTGCAAAGAATGGATACAATTTGTCAATAGTGAGATAGCTAGTGAGACAATATGAGTCAATTTGTCTCATACCAACCAATACTTGCCAAGTTGATATTGAGAATTGTTGGTTTGCAATTGGATAAGTCGTCACACTTGTCGTATCATTGCATATTATGGACTAAAGATATCTTAACAACAGAAGATGGCGAATGTACTATAAGACAAACATTGGTGATCTGTTTGGCCAACAGATTGCTAATAGTGATTGATTACAACAAAATTCAGGAGGATTAGGGATGTTCTTTGGCAATAACAACAGCTGTTGCGGTGGCGGATCTAATGATATGTTTTTGATTTTGCTATTGCTATGTGGCTTTGGCAACAGCAATTGCAATCATGGATGCGGCGGCGGTATTAACAAGAGTATAGATATATGTGATCTTGTTATGATGCTAGTGCTTATGTCATGCTTTGGCGGACGCGACTGCAAATAAACAGTACTTATGTGTAGACCCCTTTGGCGGTCAATATAGATGGACAAACAAAAGACAAAAGTAGCTCGCAATATACGCAATGTGTTGGCTACTTTTGTTTGTTGTTAGGGGCTATACTGTATGTAGCAATGGAGCTCTTATGGATACTGCTGGGTCCTTGATTAGTACGGTATTTGCAATATTTCATCAGAATAACTCGGTGGTCAATAGTTGTTTGGCAAATTGTACCAAAAACGACACGCCACAATATTTGACTATGCAGCGTGTCGTTGTGTATCACATTGTGTAGTATTATTGTATCAACACAACTGTGTCTCATCTATTGAATTTGATCTATGTTTGGTGTTGTATTTGTAGAAGTGGAAATGGAGGTGTAATTGTTTTGCTCTAAGTTGTTGCTCAACTTAGACTTGTCTATCTCTTTTTGTAATTTGCCTACTACAAATCCTGCCAGTATACTATCGTTGACGTTGACTGCCGTACGTCCCATATCTATCAAGAAGTCCACAGATATTAGTATTGTTACCAACTCAATAGGCAAGCCCATCAGACCTAATACCATCAAGCTAACATTGGTAGCCCCACCACCTACGCCTGCGGTCCCTATACTAGCTATCACAGCATACAGTCCAAGCGGTAGCAAGAATCCCGCAGACCACACATCCCACCCTTGTACTAGACCTACTAGCAAGGCCACCGTGACAGGATATATACCTGCACATGCATTTTGTCCTATACATGTGCCAAAAGATCCTGCTAAGTTGGCAGTACCCTCAGGTACTCCCAATGATTTTTGAGTTTGTATAGTAAGTGGCAAAGTAGCCGAACTACTACGAGAGGTAAAGGCAAATAGTAGTGTAGCACCTGTCTTGCGAAGATAACGTATTGGATTGACTCCCAAGCAAGCCATAATAATTAGGTGCAATCCAAACACTATAGCCATAGCTATATAAGACACAAGCACTACATATCCCAGTTGATACACAAAGTCCCAGCCTGCCGACGACGACCTATATGCTATTATTGCTAGGATTCCGTAAGGTGTAAATCCAATCACAAAGTCCACTAACTTGAGTACAAACTCATATGCAGTAGTCAAGAATGAGTTGAATCTAGCACCTATATCCGGCTTTTGTTTGGATATACTCAAATAAGCTATACCTACAATAATAGATATAAACACTATAGGCAATACATTGCTACCACTAAATGCTGCAAACAAGTTGTTGGGTATCAAGTTGAGTATTATTGTAGGTAGGGGTTGTGGCGTACTAGTCCCCGGATTGGACTCTATGAGATCGTTTGCATTGAGCCCCGTCACATACACTACCCCCATAGTGATAAAGGCCGCAATAGCAGTAGTCACTAGCAAGAATCCGATAATTAGTCCTGCTTGCTTGAGCCCTTGACTAGGTTGTCCTAGCTTGGCAATAGCACTCACTATAGATACAAAGACTAGAGGTATTACCAGGAAAGACAGTGCTCGTGTAAATCCGCTGCCCATGATATTGACCCATCGTGCAATCTCTAGACTGTCGGGATTGTTAGCATCTGCCACTCCAAATATCAACTGTATGCATACACCATATAGTAGTCCAAGACCTAGAGCAATGACTACTCTTAGAGTAAAGCCAAGCTCGAATTTCTTGCTTGTCAATACCATGAATGCAACAAATACTGCAAATACGAGTATAGCAAGAAATATATAAAAGTTGTTCATTAATGAATGGTTATATATCAATTGTGATACTAGTCGTTGCAAATTGTACCAAATCAATTAGTTGGTACAATCTTTGATTGACATGCAACTGATTGATACATCAATCTAATATTTGTGTATCTATCAACTGCAAATTAGCAGCAAGTACTGCAACAAGTAATACCCCAAATTGGAGTTTGTGTTAGTAATTGGTATTAAGCAAGCACAAGACAAGATATCCGATCCGTATTGGCTTTAATTAATAAGACACATAGCTTGTAATGTATCCATACAGTACTCTTCAATAAATGTATTTAGCTCAATAGAATGACACAAGTCACTGCTTGTTGAGAGCTATAGACACCATCCTGCTAATTGTATGACAATAATTATGCGATGCATAGTATTAATATATGTGAGAGTATAGTATATTGTTTGTGTGTTAGTCAAATGTTTTGTGGTATTTTGTGCAATATATTTGAGATTGTGAGCACGAGTGAGATACTTAAGGTATGGCAGAATTATGCTACTAGCAAATACACTTGTGATCAAACTTGGGCTATGTTGTCCATCTTGTGTTGCAAGACTTTGTTGATTATGGTGTCACATATGTAAGATAGGGATATCCTATTGGCAATATCTATGCCATGTAGTAGCAAGGGATTGTTGATACCATAGAACTGGTGGTCAGATATGTTGGACAACTGGTTGTTGCTGAATCCTGTAATACTCACGATAGTTAGTGGTGTGGATTTGGCGAGATTAGCTATCTGTAGTATCTCAGGGGATTCGCCACTATTGCTAATAAAAAAACCGATTTCGTTGCGTCGTATCATATTAATAGTAGAACTAGCTACATCAACATCGTCAAAGAATTGTCCGTTGTTGCCAGATAGTACAAGTCTACTAAAAAATTCTTGTGATACAAATCTAGACAGTCCAAACCCAAATACATTGATTTTGTCGCATATATGTATGCATTTGGCGACGATGTTGAGTGTATTGTCGTTGATCATTGTCTGAGTCCTAACTAGATCTTGACACAGATTGCTCATCTCTAGAGACGTTTGTCTATTGTTGGACTTGATCAAACTATCTCTAAATTGCGAGAATCCACTAAAGCCGAGCTTGTTGCATACTCGTGTTATGCTATTGGGCACTGTAAAGTTGTCTTTGGCTATGTGTCTTATGCTGATATTGCCGATATCGTTGCTATGTTTGAGCATATAGTTGAGCAAATCTTCTTCGTTGGCATTGAGATTGGACCTCTTGTCACTGATAATTTGGTAAAAATCCATAGTCTTTTTTAAGATATATTGGGTTGTGTACGAGTGTACTGAATTTGTGTACACGACTTAGCTTGTTGTACACTGTCCCAAAATGCCCAAATATGATGCATTTTGATAGCTGTTGTTAGATATATTTATTATAATTTATATAGTTAAAGTTGATTTGGTTGTATTGCATTTATTATATATTGGGAGTTACAGTTGGGATATGTATACTAAGACTATATTGTATAGAGAGATTTTTGAACAACCTGCCGTCTTGTCTGGTCTACTACAGGACAATCAGGCTATCATAGACAAGATAGCTATACAAGTCAAAGCTAATGATATCAAGCATATTGTGGTGGTAGGTAGGGGTAGTAGTGGACATGCGTGTGATTATTTTGTGTATTTGACAGAGATTTTTACTAAGTATCTTGTCAAAGATCTCAATCCTAGTATAGTTACTAGCTATGATGGCTCAGTATCGTTAGACAATAGTCTAGTTATTGGTGTGTCACAAAGTGGAATGGCTCCCGATGTGTTGATGTGTCTACAAAAGGCCGTACAGTGCAAGAGTATAGTAGTATCTATCACCAACAATTTGGATAGCCCCATAGCCAAGGTAGCAGATTATCATCTGTATTGCAATGCCGGTGTGGAGAAGAGCATAGCTGCTACTAAGAGTTTTAGTGCTAGTATGTATCTATTGATGCTAATTGTACGCAAATTGTCAGATGATTCGTTGTTCAAGGAGGCTCCCAAGAATATAGTATTAGGTGTAACTCAACTACTCAAATATGCCGAAGATATAGTAGAAGTAGCCAAGCAACTAGTAAACACCAAGGATATGTTTGTGTTGTCTAGGGGGCTTAACTTGGCTATAGCTAAGGAGAGTGCACTCAAGTTGTCGGAGACTAGCTATATCAAGGCTTTTGGTTGGTCTGTAGCTGAGTTTAGACATGGACCATTTGCTATGGTGGATAGCAATACAACTGCTCTGATATTTGCACCTAGTGGACGCTTGCAACAGGAGATATTGGCAATGGTAGACAAGTTGCGGGCTGAACAAGCCAAAGTAATTGTGGTAGGTGACGTATTTGCGGATCAAACATACAAGGTGAGCCCAGATATTGTGGTGCCTGACGGCACAGAGATAGAGACGCCATTTTATAATATTGTAGTTGCTCAACTCATTGCCAATTATGTATCAAGTGCCAAAGGCATAGATACTGACAATCCTAGAGGGCTTAGCAAAGTCACTTTGACCAAGTAGTCTTTGATTATACCACAAAGGTTGGATTTTGTCATTAGGATATTAGGATGTTATTTGTTGCACAATGAGTACAATGATACATATACTAGTCATTAGTATGGTATCAAATTCATAAAATATATAGTTGTCTACTCATAATGCAAGACAGTTAGGATTAATTTATGCAGGACGCTTCAATAATACAACAATCGTACAGCAACAAGCGAGTCAAGTCTATAGTTGTTGCCGCTCACTTTGATGATGTAGAGTTCATGGCTTATTCGGCTATTGCTCACAGTATCAGTAGTGAGGATGGTATTGCCGCAGTGATTGTCACTAATGGTGGTAATAGCCCTAGGACAGGCAAGTATGCAGACACTTCAGACCAAGATATGGTGCAGTTGCGTATACAAGAGCAATTGCATGCGGCACAGTTGGCACAATACAGCAAGACTACAATGTTGATGTATCCATCTTGGGTTGTCAAGGACTGTAGTCCACAATTGATACAGCAATTGGCAGACATAATATCTGACGATCCAGATGTTGTTGTGTATACTCACAATCCATTTGACAAGCATCCTACTCATGTAGCCGTGTGCAAAGCGGTCGTCGCAGCTATCAAAAGCTTGCCGTCATTATCTCGTCCCAAGAGATTGATAGGGTGTGAGGTATGGCGTGGTTTGGATTGGATGTTGGATCAGTACAAAATCCCAATGGATACCTCTGACAATCATGATTTTGCTAAGGCATTGTTTGGGGTGTTTGAGTCTCAGATACAAGGTGGCAAGAATTATGGCAACGCAGTGATTGGTAGGTGGATATCCAATGCTACATTTTATGACTCTCATGGCGTTGACAAATATACATCATTGTCTTATGGTGTAGATATGACACCGTTAGCGACAGAGCAAGATATGACCCTAGCACAATTTGCCAAGAGATATCTAGACGACTTTGCTAATAGTGTATTAGACAGTCTTAAATAAACAAATCAAACGACCAAACAAAAGGAGAAGACAAGATAATGTTGAAAGTAATGTTTGTATGTAGTGCTGGTATGTCCACTAGTCTACTAGTGGAGAATGTCAAAAAGGCAGCAGTTGCCAAAGGTACGGAGCTCAATGTGTATGCGGTAGGGCAGTCCGAAGCCGAAAAAGACCTTACGCAAGCCCAAATACTACTATTGGGTCCACAAGTGGGATACCTTGAGAGCAAATTTCGCAAAAAGCTAGAAGGCACAAATGTCAAACTAGGCAAAATAGACATGATAGCCTATGGACGCATGGATGGCGAAAAGGTACTAGCACAAATTCTAGAATTGTCTCAAAAATAAATCTAACGACAAACTTAAGATACTAGTTGGTTTGGACATTGCATCTTAGTTAGGATTGGGTGGTAGTTATGGCTGTAGACAAGGACAGGATAGCAAAGGAGATCATACCATTGGTCGGAGGGGTGGACAATGTAGACAAAGTTGTTCATTGTGCTACTCGGTTGAGATTCACACTCAAAGACTATGATGTGGTTGATATAGACAAGCTCAAATCTACATATGGCGTTATTAGTGCCTTCTACAAGGCGGGGGTCATACAAGTTGTAATTGGCAACAAAGTGAGCGACGTGTACAAGAGTGTCAACGCTGAGTTGCGTAGATTGGGCAAAATCATAGATACTGATACTATTGCTACCAATGCTACCAATAACAAGCAACCCTTGAGTTGGAGCTCTGTACTCAAAGTGATTAGGAGCTTGCCTAGTAGATTTATTGACACTTGTAGTGCAGTCTTTACACCCATAATGCTAGTTATTGCAAGTAGCGGTATACTCTGGGGATTGTACAATATCTTTACTGTATTGGATTGGTTGGATGAGTCAAGCGACTTGGCTAAGTTGTGGGGAGCTATTGCAGATGTGCCTTTGTACTATTTGCCTATATTGTTAGGGCACAGTGCGGGGAAGAAGTTTGGTTGCAATATATATATCACTATGTGTATAGGTGCCGTGTTAGTGTATCCTGATATAATAGCACAGGCAGGTAGTAGTCTCAACATTGGATTTGTCAATATCAAGATAATAAGTTATGCCAAGTCGGTATTGCCTATACTCTTTGCTTGTTATCTTGATATGTGGGTGGAGAGATTGCTCAACAAGATTATACCACTGGTTGTACGATCGTTTTTGGTGCCTATTATAGCTCTGATAGTAGTTGTACCATTGACATTGGGTATTATAGGTCCAATTTTTATGGCTGTTAGCGACGGGCTTGCACAAGGGTACGAGTATATACCTGGATGGTTGGCTGGTATGATTGTGGGTGCTATATGGCAACTCGTGGTTATGTTTGGATTCCATCATGCATTCAATGCGGTTGATCAGATCAATATCAATGCAAGAGGATTCTCTTCTCTTTGGACTTATAGAGAGATGTCAGTGATGAGCCAGACAGGTGCCGCAACAGGTGTGTACTTGAAATGTAAGGACAAGAGAACAAGAGGTATGACCCTTGCCAATGTGGTCACTGGTGTATTTGGTGTAACTGAGCCATTGTTGTATGGCGTTACGCTCCCTCGCAAAAAAGTCTTTGTGATGGGTCTTGTAGGTGGATTGCTGGGTGGTCTTTTTGTAGGTATCATTGGTGGTGGAATCTTTGTACAGGGTGGTTGGGGTATACTGAGTCTATTGAGTGGTATAGACAAGGACGGGCTACAAGGACCAGCTTTTGGTAGAGCATTTTTTGGGGCGTTGATTGGTATGGCTGTAGCTTTTGGAGTATCTCTTGTGCTTGTGTTGATGTTTTGCAAAATTGAATCAAGCAAGACCAGAGTTGCAACATATGATACAGTTGACAACACGCCGCAACTTCAATCCAATAGTACACAATCACAAGACAATGTTTTGGTACTCAAGAGTCCTTTAGTGGGTAGAGTATTGCCGCTTAGTTGCTCTAGCGACCCAGTTTTTGCCACTCAAACAATGGGCAAGGGTGTACTAATAGTACCCGAACAAGGCAAATTGTACTCACCTTGTGATGCCACTATCACGGTAGTGTTTGATACCAAGCATATGATTGGACTCAAGGCAGTCAATGGTGCAGAGATAATAATACACGTGGGGATTGATACTGTTGAGTTAAATGGTCAATACTTTGAGACTCATGTGTTGGTAGGTGATAGAGTTGATGCTGGACAATTGTTGATGGAGTTTGATGTATCCAAGATTGTAGAAGCCGGGTACAATGTAGAGACCCCAGTAATTGTAACCAATACTGATGACTTTGTTGTTGACATATCACAGCCCCAAGTCAATATAGATGATGATATCATTAAGATACAATAAGATGGATTGAGATGAGTGGTAGGCATATATTGTGACAAGTACTGTACAATATACCGCAATCACAAAAATATGAAGTATCCACAATATGAATTATTCACGTACATAAGGTTGATATAATCAAATAATTGTTTATATAAAAAAATATATATATTCAAGTCACTTCTTTGACTTCTGGGTCAATCTCGTTTGGGCATTAACAAAGTTGGTATATTGGAAGTGTACTGTGTAGTAAGGAGTGATTAACATGGAAGAAGCAAAATTAAGCTTCAAAGACAAAGCTATAGAGAGATTTACCTCCATAGCAGGCGTAATTGGACGCAACCGCCAACTTGGTGCAATTAGAGATGGGTTTGTGGCTCTTATGCCCTTGATGATACTGGGTAGTATAGCAGTACTAATCAACGGTATCCCGCTTAGCAACGACCCCGATGCAGCTATACCCAACTTGTCGGCATGGCTTAGTCAGTATGACGCACTCAAGTGGATCCCAACTATGAATGGAGCATTGTGGGACGCATCATTTGGATTTTTGGCTTTTTATGTTGTGGCAGCGGTAGGGTACAATCTTGCCAAAGTCACGGATAGTAGTGCCAATGCGTTGGGCACTGGTATAACTTCACTAGCGTCTTTTATCGCTATCGGTGGTGGTGCATATTCGGGTAGTCTTGGACTGTTTGTTGGTATTATTGTAGCATTAATCTCAGGTGAGATCTACATACGACTCTCCAAGAACAATAGATTGCTAATCAAGATGCCACAAGGTGTACCACCTGCTGTTGCTAAGTCGTTTGCGGCATTGTTCCCTACGATGATTACGGTGGCTATATTTGGTATTATATCAGCATTGTTGTCAACATATGCTACATATAGCAAGACAATAGAAGGCGAAGTTGTCCAAGTAGCGGTCAATATTGTAGGTTGGTTTAATGATGTCCTTCAAGAGGGATTATTGGGTCTCAGTGGTAGCTATGGATTTGGTTTTATTATAGTTTTTTTGACTCACTTTTTGTGGTTGTTTGGATTGCATGGTGCCAATATTACCGACCCGGTAGTTACATCATTCACATTCATAGCAATTGAGACCAACTTAGCTTTTATACAAGGTGCTGGCGACAAGATGATAATAATGAACAAGGTCTTTTTGGATACCTTTGTCTATATGGGTGGATCTGGGGTTGGATTGGGTATTGTTATAGCTATGTTTGTAGCCTCCAAATCCAAAGCAAAACGCACACTCGCCAATCTGTCTGCGGCACCGGCGGCGTTCAATATCAACGAGCCAGTAATATTTGGACTGCCCATAGTACTTAATCCAATATTTGCTATACCATTTATATTAGGACCTATTGTTTGCTTTACGCTGGCGTATATTGCGACGGCAATAGGCTGGGTCAATCCGACGGCGTATATTACCCCTTGGACGACACCTCCTATCTTGTCAGGATTGTTTGCTACGGGATTTGATTGGCGTGCACCAATATTGCAGTTGATCAACTTAGCAGCGTGTGTAGTTATTTATTTCCCGTTTATCAAGATAGCCGACAATATAGATATACGCAACGAAGCCGAAGCAAAGAGACTAGAGGCTGAGGCAGCATTGCAAGCATCGTCAGATGCTATTGGAGCATAAGAGAAGTATATGAGCAAGGACAACGAAGATTTGATGACGACAATAATGAACCTTATTGTAGAAGCGGGTAGTGCTAAGAGTTATGCTATGGAGGCTATACACTTTGCCAAAAATGGCGAGTTGAGTCAGGCACAAGAGTCTCTCAATCAAGCCGAACAAGCTATCTCGGCAGCACATCATGCACAAACTGGATTGATAGGTAGAGCAGCTACTGGCGAGAAGATAGAGATCAATCTCTTTATGGTGCATGCTCAAGACCATGTTATGACTGCAATACTAGCCAAGGACTTGGCTATAGAGATTGTAGACTTGTACAACAAGATATCCCTCAACAATCAGGTTGATTAATACAAGTACAAATTGATCAATATAGTCAACTTGATCTCATTGAGACAACAGATAGGTTGACTATATTGGCAATATTATTTGATGATATTGTATGGATAACAATTGAATTATGAAGATTATTTTTAATGCTGATGACTTTGGATACAGTCAAGGTGTCAACTATGGGATAATAGATGCTTTTGTCAATGGAGTAGTGAGATCTACTACTATTATGCCTAATGGAGTAGGGTTTGGTCATGCGGTGCAATTGAGCAGGCAGTATGATATCAAGGTAGGTATACATCTTACGCTCAGTACAGGCAAGAGTATAGGCACACACAAGTGCATAACAGATACACAAGGCAATTTTTGCAAGTTGTTGCAAGTAGAGAGTATGGCTGCTGAGAGCAAGATAGATTTGGACGAAGTGAATGCCGAATTTGAATTGCAGATACGCAAGGTATTGGATGCGGGTATCCAGCCAACTCATTTTGATAGTCATCACCATGTACATATGTTGCAAGGTGTAGACAAGGTTGTACAAGAGTTGGCAACCAAGTATCAGGTAGGTTTGCGTGGGAGTAGTACTGACAAGTACAGTAGTGAGTTCTATGCTGACGACGCTACATTAGAATGCGTCAAAAGTATAATATCTAACAACGCTAGTGCTAAGAGTATAGAGATCATGTGTCACCCAGCTTATGTAGATGTGCATCTATTGAAGACTAGTGGATACAATACCCCTAGAGTTAGAGAGTTGGATATACTGACTAGCATTGAGCTCAAGAGTTGGATACAATCCAACGATTGGAGTCTAGCTAGTTACTTGAAATCTTAGGTTGATACATCTTGTATATTGTACAAGTATCCCTAAGTTGACAACTGTCAATATTATAGCAAACTACCTCAAGTCGTAGTTTAGACTTTGGTTCAAATTTGATTTGGGCAGTGAAGGTTGGTTGGTACTTGGCAATGTGTGCTACTGTTGGAGGGTGCAATGCGACATTACATAGGTATAGATGGTGGAGGTACAAACAGTAGATTGCTGTGTGTAGACGAGCACCAAAAGCAGATTGGTGATATAGTATACGGCGGGGGCACCAATATAGCATCCAATAGTTGCGACTATGTCAAAGATAATTTGCATAGACTGTTGGATGGATTTTATGCCAAGACAAGTTTGTCTCGTCAAGATTGTCTAGGTGTATGTATTGGTAGTGCGGGTGTAGATAGTAGTATGCATGTCAAGATGATGCAAAAATCAATACGTGGACTGGGATACGAGTGCAAGATTGTGGTAGTCAATGATGGATTGTTGCCACTTGCCAACTATGTGGACAAGGGCAAACTAGGTATTGTCTTGATATCGGGTACAGGGTCTATAGCCTATGGAATGGACAAGATGGGCAATACGATACGAGTTGGTGGTTGGGGGCATATATTGGACGATGGTGGGTCGGGATATTGGATAGCTATACAGGCATTGCATTGTGCATTTTGTGCTTATGACGGGCGGGGCAAACCTACAGTACTGACGGATATGTTGCTTAGTCACTTTGGTATACAAGACTTGGCAGATTGTATTGGGACTGTGTATGGTGAGTACTCCAAGGACAAATCCAAAGTCGCACAGCTGTCAAGACTAGTTATGCAAGGTGCATTGCAAGGTGATACTATATGCAATGATATCTTGGTACAGGCGGCGAAGCAACTGTCAATCTTGGCGACTAGTCTATTGAGAAGACTCAATACACAAGACGCCAATGTTGTGGTCAATGGGGGCAACATATTGGGCAACTACATCTTGATGGATAACTTTGTCAAGACAATTCAAGAGAGTTATCCCGCAGTCAACGTAATCAAAGCCCAAAAAGACCCCGTATGGGGAGCAATAGCACTATTGCAATATCAACAAGGATAATATATGAAGAAGACAACCAAAAAGGACAAAATCAAAGTAGTCACTATAGGTGGAGGATCTAGCTATACGCCCGAACTTGTAGAGGGCTTTATATTGCGACACAAGCAACTCCCCGTGAGCGAATTGTGGCTAGTAGATGTGCCCGAAGGCAAGCAAAAGTTGGATATAGTGTCACAGCTTGCGAGGCGTATGGTAGACAAAGCGGGCATAGACATGAAGATCCTAACTACATTAGATCGTAGGGCAGCACTTGAAGGAGCGGACTTTGTCACTACCCAAATGCGTGTAGGGCAGATTGACGCCCGTATATTGGATGAGCGTATACCCAATAGTCTTGGCATAATAGGACAAGAGACCAACGGTGCAGGAGGGGCGTTCAAGGCTTGGCGTACTATACCTGTAATACTAGATATAGTCAAAGATATACAAGAATTGTGTCCAGATGCTTGGTTGCTCAATTTTACCAATCCAGCAGGCATTGTTACAGAGAGTATACATAGATATACCAATTACAAAAAAGCGATAGGGCTATGCAATCTCCCCATAGGCATGGTTAGCAATTTTGCCAAATTACTCAAAGTAGACATTGGTCGCATAAGGCTAGAATTGCAAGGTAGCAATCATTTTGTATTTGCTACAGATGTATTTTTAGACGGTGTGAGCATAATGCCTGAGTTTTTGCAAGTGTATCTAGACAAGACCGAAGACGTCAACATGAAAAATATCCATGGCATAGATTTTTCGCCTGAGTTGATACGAGGGCTTGGGTGTATACCCTGCTCTTATCACAATTATTACTTCCACACTCAAGAGCAATTAGACAAGCAACTCAAAGAGTACAAAGACAACCAAGTTAGGGGCGAAGTGGTCAAACAAGTTGAGCATGACTTGTTTCAGTTGTATGCGAGGCTAGACCTCAAAGAGAAGCCAAAAGAGTTGGAGAAGAGAGGCGGGGCAATGTACTCTGACGCTGCTTGCAACTTGATATGCAGTATATACAACGACACTTGTGATATTCAATATCTCAATGTGCCCAACAATGGTACCATATCCAATCTTAGTGAGGACGCTGTGATAGAGTGTGCGTGTGTTGTGACCGCAAGTGGTCCAAAGCCTATCAATATAGGGAGGCTCAAACCTGAGATAGCGGGGACTATTGCCAACATCAAAACTTTTGATTATATGTGTGTACTGGCCGCTGTGACTGGGTGTAGAGATACAGCAATAACCGCTCTCAATCTCAATCCGCTTGTACAATCCGACTCATTGGCAGTACAAGTCTTTGACAAGTTGTACCTTGCACACAAGCAATATTTGCCACAGTTTGATCAATCAAAATCTGTAGCAAAATAAAACTAACATAGTCATATATCATGCCAAAATCAGTATCTACCACTTGATTGTTGTATTGTCAAGTGGCAGATATTGTCTTATTGTGTATGTGTATGCCAATTGTGTTTGTTGAGCTTGTACAACTACACAAATTGTGTTATACTATCTTATACTTTTAAGCAAGCACTTCTTGTGCTCATGTTTAGCATAACTAAGTTTGGCATTGTTTGCCACAACATTTGTTGCTTAATTTAGTGGTGTGTACTCTGAGCAACTAGTATACTACACAAAGGGGACTATATGAACAAATTGCTAGATATCACTATAGGGCAACTCTTGCAGCATGCAAGTCAACAGTACGGTACAGTACAAGCGGTCAAGTATATAGACTGTGACTATGAGCGGACTTATTATGAGCTCAACAAGGACGTGGACGCAATAGCCAAAGGATTGTTGGGATTAGGGTTCGTCAAGGGTGACCATATTGCAGTATGGGCTACCAACTATCCACAGTGGCTGGTGCTCTTTTTTGCGACTGCTAAGATAGGTTGTGTGCTTGTGCCCGCCAACACCAACTACAAGCAAGATGAGATACAGTACTTGCTCAAACAATCAGACAGCAAGGCACTCTTCATATCCAATGGTATCAAGGATATAGACTGTCAAAAAATAATGTACACCATATGCCCCGAACTCAAGAAGAGCAAAGTGGGCAAACTCAAATCCAAAGCATTGCCTGAGTTGAAGGCGGTCTTTAGTATGGATGACAATAGCTATGATGGATTCTACAACTGGAAGGACATAGCTAGTTTTGGAGCGTTGGTAACTCAACAAGAATATATTGATGCGTGCAATATGTGTGACTCGCACGATCTAATCAACATACAGTACACTAGTGGTACGACTGGATTCCCCAAAGGGGTAATGTTGACTCATTATAATATAGTCAACAATGCCAAACAAATAGGCGATAGGCTAGGTTTTGGTGACAAGGATAGATTGTGTATACCAGTGCCATTTTTTCATTGTTTTGGGATAGTTGTAGCAATACTTGCTTGTGTCACGCACGGTAGTACAATGATACCTCTGTTGTATTACACGCCACTCAAGGTAATGCATGCAGTAGAGTTTGAGAAGTGTACTGCATTACATGGTGTGCCTACTATGTTTATCAACGTGTTGACACATAGAGACTTTGACAAGTATGACTTTAGGACATTGAGACGTGGCATTATGGCAGGTAGTCCATGTCCCAAGCATGTGTTGCAAGCGGTAGTTGACAAGATGTATATGAGTGAGATCAGTAGTCTCTATGGACAGACCGAAGCTAGTCCGGCTTGTACTCAGTGTCTGAGTACAGATAGTATAGATCTCAAAGTTGGTACAGTTGGATGTTCGTTTGAGCACATAACCAATAAGATTGTAGACCCAGAGACAGGTGCTGATCTGCCAGATGGACAACCTGGCGAATTTGTAACCAAAGGGTATCAGTTGATGCTCGGTTATTACAAAAATCCCGAAGCAACTGCCAAAGCTATAGACAAGGATGGTTGGTTGCATACTGGGGACTTGGTGGTACGTGACCCCAATGGTTACTTTAGAGTTACAGGTCGTATCAAGGATATGATAATAAGGGGTGGTGAGAATATCTCACCAAGAGAGATAGAAGAAGTACTGTATACTCATAGTCAAGTTCAAGATGCTCAAGTAGTGTCCGTACCTTCGGCACGTTTGGGCGAAGAAGTATGCGTCTTCATCAAGCCTAAGGACACTGCCAAGTTGAGTGAGGATGATGTCAAAAGCTTTTTGGATACTAAGCTAGCTAGACACAAGATACCCAAGTATATCTTCTTTGTGGACAAGTATCCTATGACAGCGTCAGGCAAGATACAAAAGTTCAAACTAAGAGAGCAAGCCAAAACATCATTGGGTATCAAAGATGACAGTGACTTTGTGCTAGCGGACGTTGTAGAATAGAGACAGTGTCTAGCATCTCCAAATGTGATTTGGTCTTAAAAGGCACCTCATTGCTACCTAACAAAGTCATCAGTGACCTAAAGTAGCAAACTTGATTTGGTGTTAATTCACTCCAATCCAAAATGGTTCTAAATTGTGAATTGTAATTGTGTATGAAAGACAAAAAAATGTTGCTAGTCATAGATATGCAAAATGACTTTGTGACAGGTGTGCTTGGGAGCAATCAAGCTAGTGATATAGTATCGTGTGTAGTTGACAAGGTGCAAGAGTATCGTATGTTAGGGTATCCTATAGTCTACAGTAGAGACACCCATACAGACAATTATATGTCAACTCAAGAAGGCAAATATCTACCTATTGTGCATTGTGTGCTAGGTACCAATGGACATGACATCATACCTCAGCTAGATACTCAAGGGGCGGTTGTGATAGATAAGTATACTTTTGGGTGTATACAATTGGCAGATAAAGTAGCCGAGTTGGTACAGATACACAATTGTAGCACTATAGAGGTGTGTGGTGTATGTACAGATATATGCGTAGTGTCCAATGCCTTGATACTCAAAGCCAAACTGCCTGATATCAAGATTGTAGTAGATAGCAAGGCTTGTGCAGGCACAACCTTGTCCAACCATCAAGCTGCCTTAGTAGTATTGTCAAGCAATCAGGTGCAAGTCCTGTAGATAGGGCTTGTTTAGATTTGGTAACCAAAAATTGTTGTCTGATATTATTTTGTTTTTTGTAGTGTATATTCAATTGACTTATTGATTGATTATGCTATAATGTATATATGATTCCTACTATTAATGGGGCTGTAGATATACGCACACTCATAATGTTTGGCGTAGTTGCTATTGTATCTTTGACATTGCATGAGTTTGCTCATGCTTGGGTGGCAGTACGCAATGGTGACATAACTCCCCAAGTACAAGGGCGTTTGACGCTCAATCCTAGGTCACATATAGATCCTATTGGGTTTGTTGCACTCATAATTGCAGGGTTTGGATTTGCCAAACCTGTAGAGGTCAACCCACTCAACTTTCGCAATCGCAGATTAGGGAGTTTTTGTGTTGCTATAGCAGGCGTAACTGTCAACTTTGCACTCATGATTGTGAGTGTGTTTTTGGCGACATTGTGTCAAAAGATGGCTTTTGATAGTTACGGTAGTGCTTTTGATATTTGGGTCTTCTTTTTTGAATTCTTTTCTATATTGGCTACTGTCAATATTTTCTTGGTATTTTTCAATCTGTTGCCTATAGCCCCTCTAGATGGATTTAGGTTGATTTCGTCTTTGACGAGAGCTAGCAACAAGTTTGTACAGTTTATGCAAGAGTATGGTAGCTATATATTGGTGTTTTTGATACTTGCTAGTATAGTTGTCAATAGAGTACCTCAAATGCCATCCTATTTTGACTTGTTGGGGACTTATTTGCAATTTTTTGGCGGCAATGTGCTTCAATTTTTTGCGGCTATTTTTAGACTTGTCTTCTATGGCGAGTGGGTGTTTGTATACATTACTCCGTGGTAAATAAGACAAATGTACCAATTGCAATATATATCTCAATACTACAACAAACAGTGTCGCAGCGGTGACACTGTTTGTTGTATATAATTGACAATGGGAGGTGATATGTATTGCAATTGGACGCCAAACAAGCCAAAAAGCTAAATCAAGCTATATACAAAAAGGCATTAGGATACAAGAGCGAAGAGACTGTCAAAGAATATGTCAAGAACAGCGAAGGTGAGATGGAGTTGGTCAAACAGAAGACATCCACCAAACACAATGCTCCAGACATAAACGCCGCCAAGATAGTACTAGAGTGGGTTGATGTTGCTGACGACTATGTCAACATGAGTATACAACAATTGCAACAAGAGAGACAAAAGTTGATAGAGATATATCAATCAAGGCACGTAATCCAAGAGGAATGACAAATACGCACAAGGAATAAGCAAAATTATGAAACTAATCAGTACATTGTATGATATTAAGTGTGAGATTGGTCCATGTACAAGATTGGCCAAACACAGCCTAACTTGGGAGCATTTTGGAGCTGAGCACAACATGCATGCATGTGAGACATGTCTACAAGATATACACACATTGGTATCTCAACAATTAGTCAACAAATCAGCCAAACCCAAAAAGTCCTAACAAGGCAATCTCAATGCAAGTTGTGTGTTGGGCAATTGAGTGTAGTTGTCGTATCTCTCTCAGAGACTGTTCTCTGAGAGAGATAATGATACAAGACAAAAAAGGAGATAGGTACAATGAATAGCGAGATAGCAAGTGCAGTTGTAACAGCACTGGTAGCAATCATTGGAGCAATCACAACATTGATTGCAGTGATAAACAAGAAAGACAAAGAGTTTGAAAGTCAAGTGCAAGAGTTGCAGACAGAGACTAGTATCAATGGACAACTCTTGCAGTGGATGTGCGAAGCAGAGAACAACTATGAAGAAGGACACGAGAAGCTAGACTTTGTAATGCAGAGAGTACAACATTATTGTAAGACTCACGACAAGAAGTTTGACTATGGATTTTATAGAGAAAAAGTCAATTTGACTTTACGCAATCTCAAGTTGTACAAACATGCACAAGATCGGCAAGATTGCAATAGCCAAAGCTATGTGATATAAATATACACCAAAGTATCTTCGTGACTTGATAGCCCTCTTTCAAGCTTTATCAAAGTTTGAGAGAGGGCTATTGTGTTGAATTGATGATTGTGCCTGTTTATGAGTTTCGGAGTGTATTTGGGCAATCAAAATATGAATATGAACAAAAAAGATCAGAATATGAACGGAAAAGGTGGTGAAAATGTTTGCAATGTTTATACTAAACATTGTACAATGTTTATCAAAATCTTGGATGAGTTGAATGCTAGAGAGGTTGATATAGTATAGAGGTGAGAGAGTGAAGAGTTGCAATGTATCCGGAGACATTGTGATGAATATACAATCGCACTATAGGTATTGTATCAAAAGATATAGTATGCAAATCATGAGAGATAGAGATAGGCGTAGGTCATGTTTGGTAAAATCTAATACGAGTCAATCTATAGAGTATTGACATAGAGGAGTAAACATGATACAAACAAATAAACCTACCATACATAGAGTAGGCAAAGTAAAGTTGACTATCATAATGCTATTGGTAATAACATTGCCAATATCTGCCTTGATGGTAGCGGTACTACAGACAAGGTATAATAATGATGTCAATATCTTGTCCGTTGAGAGACAAGAGAGACAGGTGGTGTATAATGAGACCAAAACATACTTGCAAAAGTTGAGTCAAGCAACCAAAAATCTTGCTACCAATGCAAGGGATGGTCAATATAATATTGACAAGTACGATGATGTTTGGTTTGGTGAATTTTATCAGTTGTTGGACGATGGTGAGACCCCTGACGCCATATCCGAATTCTTGTTTGGTCAATTTGAAGAAAGCGAATTTGAGGTGATGTTGCAATTGATAGATGTATTAGTTGATGGCAATATTGACATTGATACGCAACAACCTAATGCAAAAGGATTGACAAGAGCTGGTGTCTATATAAGCAACGAAAATATTGGCAAAATGTTTCTTGCTATTGCACTCAATCCTATACCTGCTGTGTTGATTGGTATAGGTATACACAAGGTATGTGCTTTGATAGCCGCCGCTGGTGCCAAGCTAGGCGCTATGCTAGGTAGCTGGGGTGGTCCTGTAGTAGCAATTGTATTTGCGTTGGTTGGTCTAGCTGTCTTTGGAGAGCTTGCAACAACATTTGTAGAGGCCATATTGCAAGGCAAGGGTATAAGGATAGGTCTCAAGTATACATGGTTTGGTATGCCTTATGGATTTGGGGCTAGCGTAGAGTAATAGGCATGAAGAAGTTTGCAAGCCCTAATTTGGTAACTACATTGATAGTAGTAGAGTATATATCAGTTTCTACTTTGATTTTAGTTGTGTGGCACAAGCCTGCTGTATTGAGTGATGGTAAAGTTGCAATAGCGGTGGTAGTATGTGCGGTGTATGTAGTTGTTTGTTGTGTCAAATTTGTACAATTGGGTACAGACAAGATGATTGCAATAACGACGCTTGCCAACTTTGGTCTAGCAAGTGTTGTATATATGTATCTACAATGGGTAGTATGGAGTGACCAATTGCGGGATGTGTTGATGATAGGTTATGGTCTTGCTATGATTTGGCCTATAGGCTATAGTGCTAGAGTATTGCAATCAATCAAAGATTGAGTACTGTTATAGGTCAAAGATTGTGTCTATCAGCAACAAACAGGTGATATGCAACAAAGACACAGTAGCAAACTTCTCTTGACCAAGTTGATGAGGTTGTTGAAACTGTATCTAATTACAACACTTGTCAACAATAGGGCGACCAACACTCATATTGGTCGCCCTATTGTTGTACTCTCGTATCCTAATAGGTATAGTATAACAACAAAATAATATTAGAAATCTCAACGATGTATAGCATCTTTAGCAGATAATAAAATTATCAAACATCTATGAACAAAAAAGATCAGAATATGAACGGAAAAGATGATAAAATTACTAGCACTATCACAGGTAATAGTGCTATACTAGCACAAAAACAATCTTGGATAATATATATATTGGTATAGTGGTATACAACATTGTATTGTAGTGTATGTAGTATAAGAATGAGTGTGTGTAATGAGTAGGCTATCCTAGTGTAATAAAAAATAATATATTATATTTTAGGAGGGTCTCATGGAGACTAAAGTAAAACAGCCTACCAAAGTCTGGAGCGAAATTGAGTAGTATAGTTTGGATTGTGATTAGGTTTGCATTGGCTGTGTTGCTGACTACTTGGTTTGTTGTAAGTTGTAGTGTGGGAGATTGGGCACAGGCACAAGGTATAAGACATCTTTGTATTATGTGTGCATTGGTAGGATTTGTATATTTGTGGGTCAAAAAACAAATTGTCAAACGAAGGGGTATTGTTGATAGCACAATTAGCAAAAAGTATAGATTGTGTAGTAGTGGCACAGATGTAGGATTGTATAGAACTAGCTATGATGTGATTGTGATGTATATTTGGCTTGGTTGGATTGGCGTTGTATTTTGGGATGAGTATGCTCAATATGCAAGCCAGTTTACACGAGGAGGAATCAATGCTAATACAATAGGTATTCTTAGTATTGCTATGGTTTTTGTTTTGGCTTTTTGGATATTTTGTTTGGTAGATTGGTTGAGCCGGAGAAAAAATCAATCTAATAGTGGTACAAGGTAGCAAGTAGTAGGTTTGGGGAGATATACACAATACAAGTCTTTTTGGACAATGCATGAACAAATTTTGAGACTGCCTATGTGCGTGTACCCAATCAAAATTGACAACGGCAAAATAACATTAAGATAGCAATACACCCCAACTTGTACACATACAAGTTGGGGTGTATTAATACAGAACTCAAGTTGTAGCTACTAAACTAAATATAACTTGCTTAAGTATCCTTGATTGGACTATTGTCAGGTGTAACCCATAATGTCTTTTGGTTGACGTAACTGACCATACCAGGCTTGGAGCCACGTGGTTTGGAGACGTTTTTGATGGTTGTGTAGTCCACTAGTATCTTGTCTACATTTTTTGGTTTGCTAAACCATGCCACCAAACCCGCTACTTTGGTTATTGTAGATAGGTTGGGGGATTTTTGTCTAGTGGATATTATAGCGTGACATCCGTGTATTTTTTGTGCGTGTAGCCAGATATCTGTACTGGCTGCTTTGCGGTACAATTGATCATTCTGTATATTGTTTTTGCCTATCTGAACCTTAAAGCCATCTATCTCAAACATTCTGGGTTGGCTAGTTGTGACATTAGACTTAGACTTGGTGACTTCGTCTATTAGCTTGCAAGATACAAGTTCTTGATACAAATTGTCCAAATCATCTTTGTTGGTTGAGGTCGCAAGTGTCTCTTGCAAGGATTGATAGTATGCCAAATCGGCATTGACTTGTTGCAATTGAGTGATAGACATCTCTACACTTTTGCGTTTTTTGTTGTATTTTTTGAAATAATCGGCTACATTTTGCGAGGGGTTTTTGGTTGTGTTGAGTTGTATTGTGACTTGATTTTCGTTGTTGTAGTCGTACACGTCAATTTGGCTATCGCCATATTTGACCATGTATATGTAGGTGAGCAATAGTTCGCCATATAGTTTGTACTTGTCGTAGTCTTGCCCTTGAGCCTGTTGATTGAGCAATTGGGATTGCTTTTTGGTAGACTTTTTGATAGCGTTGCTGAGAGCTGTACTAATGCGAGTATGTAGATTGTTGTAATCTTGTTGTGCCAATATACTGTCGTAATAATAATTGATAGCTTGATGTAATGTATCAAAGTGTTTGAAGGTGCAGTCGTCAATCTGATTGTGTATCAATTGAGGACTAGCCCAAAAATCTACACACCAATCATTGCGTATGCGTACACAAGGATTGAGCATTAGGTCCTGATATTGCTCAAATTGTGATTGTATACTATCTCTCATGGGACTACTAGGGGGAGTGTGGTAGCCCAAACCTGGCAACAATGGTCTATTGGGAGATACATCTATAGAGGCTTTGTACAAGCAATCAGATATAGTGCCCTGTGGCAAGTTGACCAACATCATATTAGAACGTCTACCCATGAGTTCGCATATTAGTAGTTTGTTGTATCTATCACCCAACTCATTAGTTGTTGTGCAATGTATATTGATGATACGTTCAAATTGAGTGCTAGTTATACTATTGATAGTACTGTTGGTTAGGTGTCGTCTAAGGTGTGTGCAAAAAGTATTGGAGGTGTTGTTGTGCTCGTGTTTGGTGGACAAAAGTTGTATACGGCTATTGTTAGCATTGCAAGACAACAACAATTGACAGTTGCTGTTGTTGGCACGCAGCAACAGTACAATGTCGGTATTATTGGGGCTAATTATCTTGTTGATTTTGGCCCCAGTTAATATTGTCTTCAATTCTTTGGTCAATAGATGATAGTGTAATGCATCATTTGGCATGATTCAAATATACTATTTATTGCAATATATTGTCAAACAACAAGAATGATAGTTGCACACTATTAGTCTATTGTCTCTGCACAATGATATCGTATTACGCCAAACTCTGATTGACCTATTGGGTGTTGTTGAGACTTTGACAGTATTACAATATTGTGCTATAATACATACCAATTGGATGAATTAGTACAACTATATCCGACAGCTATCTGGGTATAGCGCAGATGGTAGCGCGCTAGGATGGGGTCCTAGAGGTCGCATGTTCAAATCATGTTACCCAGACCAAACTACACAACAAATTGTATACATCTGAGTAATGATGTATACAATTTGTTGCTATAATTAGGAATATTATTAATTCATAGCAAATGTATTGTGAATATTTTGCAAACGAATTGACGTTAACTGTTTTTTGTGTTATACTATATATATGAACCTAATAGCTTGTGTTGATCTCAAGTGGGGGATAGGATTGAACAATAAGCTGCTGTTTGATATCAAAGAGGACAAAGCTTGGTTTGGACAAATGACTACAGGTAAGACTATTGTTATGGGGTACAATACTTGGTCTAGTCTACCAATGCACCCCTTGCCAAACAGAACTAATATCGTTCTATCTAGCAATCACATCCTGTCGCTACAAGACAATTGGTACACTAATATTGAGGACTTGTTGAGTGATATACAGCAGGGCAAGTATGGTAAATCTCGAGATATATTTGTGATAGGTGGTGGTGTTATATATAGTTTGATGTTGGAGTATTGTCACTTGGCTTATATCACTAAGGTGCATAGCATCAAGACTGCAGATGTATACATGCCCAATTTGGATGAGATAGACAATTGGTGCTTGAGTGATGTCAGATCTAGCAATACGCAAGGATTTTGTGTAGAGTACTGTACTTATTTGAATACTAATGTATAGTGCTGCATGCAATTTGGTTGCAATTTTGAGGGGGGGGATCAAATATGGATTATGGGCAAGCTATTGTGTACCTAGACAACTACAACCGAAGCAGAATCAAACCTGGATTGCAAAGGATGGAGAGATTGCTCAGTTTGCTTGGCAATCCGCACTTGGGACAACGCTATGTACATGTAGCTGGCACTAATGGCAAAGGTAGTACATGCAAGTATATAGAGAGTATATTGACTAAGGCGGGCTGTCGTGTGGGGGTCTTTACATCGCCATATTTGGTCAAAATCAACGAAAATATACGATGCAATGGACGAGATATAAGTGATTTTGATTTTGCTGAGAGTATGACAATGATAGCTCAGGCGCTAGACAAGGATACTCAACTCAAGTCTACCATAAGTAGGTTTGAGATTGTGACAGCATTGGGATTGTTGTATTACAAAGACAAGTGTGATGTGGTAGTGTTAGAAGTAGGTCTTGGTGGATTGTATGATTCTACCAATGTGATCAACTCTCCAATAATGTGTGTAATAACTAAGATAGGATTGGATCATACAGAGTATTTGGGCAATACTATACAGTCCATAGCACTAGAAAAATCCGGCATAATCAAGCCCAATGCTACTGTAGTTGTTGCCAAACAACAGTATGATGAGGTGATAGATATTGTGAGGAGTGTGGCACATTCTAAGAATGCTCAAGTAGTCTATGTAGGGGACAATTCGGTCGTTGTGCATGAGGATGAGACTTTTGATTGTGCAAATATTGCCAATATAAGCAAGTCACTCAAAGGTATACACCAAATTGACAATGCAGCAACGGCTGTCACGGTTGGTTTGCAACTATCTGATATGTTTGGCATAACTCAATCAGACATTGTGCAAGGTATAGCGGACACTTATTGGCCTTGTAGACTAGAGCAAGTATCATCAAATCCAATTATTTATATAGATGGAGCACACAATATAGATGGAGCAACTGCTTTGGTAGATTATTTGATATATCAACATCAAGGCGTCAAATTCAAATTTGTGTTTGGTATGCTTAGAGACAAAGATTGGCAAGCAATCGTCCAGTTGATTAGACCTATTGTAGATATAGTGTATACGGTTACACCAGACAATCCAAGGGCATTGCAAGCCGCCGAATTAGCAGAATTTTTGCAGTCAGTAGGTATCCAAGCTCAAGCTTGTCAAGATTTGCAACAGGCATCTACTGTCGCACTGAATCAACCCAAAAGTGAGATAGTTGTAGTGTTTGGATCGCTGTATATGGTGGGATATCTCAAACAACTGCTTGTACAACAACTTGCACAAGTGTCTTGTATATAGCAAACAAGACTTGACAATTGACATTGGTCGCTCAATTGATGTGTGATACAAATATATCAATACAGAACAATGACCTTGTCTTAACAATACTATAATATAATAATTAATGAAGATATCAGACACAGTACTAGGATCTAGCAAAAAAACTTGCGTATGGGGCATACTAAATTTGACACCTGATTCGTTTTATGATGGTGGCAAGTACAACGAAATTTCTCGTGCTGTGGATGCAACTCTCAAAATGGTGCAAGATGGGGCAGATGTGATAGACATAGGAGGATACTCTACACGACCAGGTCACAGTGATGTCTCACCTCAAGTGGAGATAGAGAGAGTTTTGCCTGTTTTGCAAGCTATAAGACAGAAGTCTGATGTTTTGATTAGCATAGATACTTTTAGAGCTGATGTAGCGGACATAATGCTATACAATGGTGCAGACATAGTCAATGATGTCTGGGGACTCAAACATGATGCAGCAATGGCAAGTGTTGTAGCCAAGCATAGAGCTATAGTATGTATAATGCACAACAGGGACAATTGTCAATATGACGACATTGTGCAAGATATCTTGCGTGACTTGCAAAGTAGTATAAAGATAGCATTGTCACATGGCATACAATCAGACCAAATTATATTAGACCCTGGTATTGGGTTTGGCAAAAATGCAGAGCAAAGTCTAAATGTGATGCAAAATCTAAAGCAGCTTAAGTCGTTTGGTTATGTATGGATGTTAGCAGCATCCAACAAGTCACTATTTGGATTGGTTGGATTAGACAAGTATCAAAGATTAGAGGGTACTATTGCTAGTAGTGTGCATGCAAGTGCTTGTGGATTTGACTATGTGCGGGTGCATGATGTATTGCCCAACAAGCGAGCTCTAGTGGTGGCTGATGCATTGTACAAGATATAATGTTACAAATTGCTTACTTAAGTATTGGATTGCTAAAGTGGATATTGAACTCTGCTTGCTTAAATTGAGATTAAGGTATGAATGAGTTGTTGGATAAATTATCTATTAGGTATAACAAGCTCTCTTGCGAGTGTGGTGATGACGACAAGAGCTGTGAATTGGAGTATGATATACAAGTAGATCTATATTTGGGTATGTCCATAGAATTGGATGATTCTACATATATAGGGGCACAAGCTCTTATGAGATTGGTCAAGTGTTGTTTTGTCAAGACTAGCAATATCAACTTAGCTATGGAGCAGTTTGTCAATCTTGTGTTTGATAGTTATCCACATGTAGCACGAGTAGAGATTGCACTCAATCATATGCAAGATGACATACATAGGACAATTGCGGTGACCAGAAGCAAGAAGACAGTATACCTAGGACTAGGAAGCAATATAGGTGACAAATTGTCTAATATTAGAAGAGCCATATCACAGTTGCGTGATATAGGTACGGTCAAAAAAGTGTCCAATTATTACAAAACCAAGCCAGTAGGTCCTATACCACAAGACGACTATCTCAATGCGGCTGTGCAATTTGAGACACATGTGGTACCATTACGATTGCTCAAACAAGTCAAAGACATAGAACAAGCTATGGGCAGAGTTCAAGTAGAAAAATGGGGTCCACGCATAATTGATATAGATATATTGATGTATGGGCAAGAAGTCTATAGTGGTGACAATCTAATAATCCCACATCCACACATGCACAAGCGAGCATTTGTACTCAAACCTATGCTAGATATATCCCCTTATACTGTGCACCCAATATACAATGCTAGTATGACAGAGTTGTACGAATATTTGAATTAGGTTGTTGTGTTTAATTCTAAGTATGAGGAGTCTTGCGATACAACTACAATTGTCACAGGTATATGCGAGCATCAATGGCGTGAGCACGGACAACCAGATCTCAATGGTTGTCCGTGTTTGGTTGTACAATCATATATGTGATTGTACGGTAATATATATATTACATGCGACAACAATACATACAAGTGGCGACAGTGGGGCACTTATACTATGCGACAACTATGCATGACTTTGCCGCAACTTTAGCATTGACTATATCTAATGGCAATAGACAATTGTACTTTGACTTGTATAGGCATATAGAGAGATGGCGATGTGTCGTCTTTGATTGTGTGGACAATTATACTCTATTGGAGGCTGTGGACAGTGGTATATTTGTCACCGAGTATACAGAGACTGCAATCAAACAAACTATGCAAATGCTCAATGCTAATGCGGTACCATTGGACAATCTATATCAGGCTCTACATACGCATAGCAACGTGGTGGGAAGGCTGCACAAGATATATCAGTATTGGGTTGAGCTCAATAAGACAGTCAAAGACGCTATAGAGCAGTTGTTGTCCATAGTGGTTTATGTAGTTGACAGCTATATGAAAGAGATATACTGTGCACTGCCAATCAAGATACTCAAATATATTGAGAGCACAATATACAACTATATCAATTGGATACAACGAATGGAAAAAGGACAGCACAATTTCTATGTGTCTCCCAATAATTTGTCAATACAGGCTATGTATTTATATGGACAATTGGCAAGTAGCGGGACACAGATTGATGTTTTGGATTGGTTCAAGTCCAATAATATTAATGTGGACAGATATATCTTGGCAATACCAAAAGTTGTTAGCAACATAGTACACAATACTAATGTGAGTGGTATTGTACCTATATTAGCGGATCATTTTTTGCGTTGTGCTAATGCAACTAGATATAATATACAATTGGGATTGAGTAGTATTATACACTGATCAAAAAGTTGCATTGGCTTGTGTATTTTGTTATAATGGACCTTGTATTAATAGTGCAATATATTGGGGATTTTGCTTGTATTGCAAAATATATTTGTACTATAGCAAGCACGGAAGAACTTAGGTACTGTATCCATACTTGCTATTTTTGAGGGGTCAATGTGTTGAGAGCATGTAGTATAGCTAGTGGGAGCAAAGGCAATTGTCTCTTTGTTGCATCTGACAAGGCAAATATCTTGGTGGACGTAGGGGTAGATCTCAAGCGACTAGAGTTGTCGTTGAAGATTGTCAAGAGTGACATAGCCAAGTTGGACGGGGTTTTGATTACACATACGCACAGTGATCATATATTGGGGCTGGCTACTCTTTGTCGCAAATATGGCATACCTGTCTTTTGTCATCGGGCCATAACAGAGCATGTGTGCAATCTTGTACCCAGGTCTATTGCTGTGCATTCGTTTGAAGAAAATAGTTTTTATATACAGGATATTACAGTTAGTCCATTCTTGGTTCAACATGATGTGCATTGTGTGGGTTATAGTTTGCTATCAAATACCAAACAATTGAGTATAGCGACAGATATGGGTCAGTATACGCAAGGAGTGTTGGATGCCATGAGTGGTAGCAATCTAGTATTTATAGAGAGCAATTATGACGAAGATATGCTAAAGAATGGTAACTATCCCACACACCTCAAACGTAGAGTTATGTCAGACTTTGGGCATTTGTCCAATACTGACTGTGGTAGTGTCATTGCCAAATTGACAAATATGGGAACACGTCAGTTTGTGTTGTCACATCTATCTCAAAACAACAATTATCCCGAACTAGCTTTTAGTAGTATAGTGGATACTCTTGATAGCAATGGTATAGTAGAAGGCAAGGATGTGGTCGTAGAAGTGGCCGAGCAGCACAAGCTCTCTAGCTTGTTTCAATTATGAATTGTAAAATATGCAACTACAACAATCGTTCCAATGCTAGTTTTTGTGCCAATTGTGGACAAGCATTAGCTATTGACAATCTTCAAAGTGGAGCAACTGGTGGCACGCTCAGTTTGAAGACAGGACAATCTAAGTATATCAACTCTATATATACGCCTACTCAAGGGGCTTGGATCTTCTTTAAGGCCATTGGCTTTGTTATGGGGTTGCAGATATTGGCAGGTTTTGTGGTGGCATTTTTTGCAGTGGGGGCTGATGTGTCTGATGCTACTGATTTGTTGCAAAATATGTCAGTGCAGCTTATCATAATGTTTTTTATGCAGGTTGCTTTTTTTGTAGCGGTGTGGTCTAGCGGTAGCCGACCCTTAGGGCTAATACGGCATAGATTGTATCTCAATTACAGATTAGTACTGCTAGGCGTGGCTATGTGGGCAGTGGCTTTTGTAGCATTTTTGTCCACTAATGTGTACTTTGGTGCATTTTTGGAGCATATTGGATATGAGAGTAGCGGGCTAGTCATGGACACCGTAGGTGATAGGATACTTGGTGCAATAGTGATAGTGCTCGTAGCCCCTATATGCGAAGAGCTGGTATTTAGATTTGGATTGCTGGAAGGTTTGAGAGAGTCTGGATATGTCAAAGCTATCTTGTTTAGCTCGTTGGCATTTGCACTAATGCACATGAATCCCGAACAAACTTTTTATCAATTCTTGCTAGGGGTGGTGTGTGGTATAGCCGTATACAAATCCAAGAGTATATTGATGGGGTCCATTATACATGCTTGCAACAATTTATTTTCTCTATTTGTGCAAGATTGGGTATGGTTTAATGATACTTTGGTTGATCTCTTCAATCAAGGATGGTTTGTGATTGTAGCTATTGCTCTGTTTGTGTTGGGTGGATTGGTTATAGTACAGTTGGGCAAGTTGTGTAGCAAGTACGGCAATCCTCATGTAGAGCCGGCACTTTCCAATCCAAGAGTGAGTTATCATAGTCAGTCTACTGCAGTGCTTGTATATAGTATCACACTGGCATTTTGTATAGGTATGTGGGTATTGGCGTTTGTATTGGCTGTATTTTGATCTTAATATTGTTTGTGTGATTGACCAAGAGATATATCAGTTGTGTTTTGAGGTATCTATTGTATAGTCCTCTGGCAAATAGTCAAGTAGTTGATGTAGATCAATTACTTGACTATGTTTGTTGATATAGTATTGCTATACTTGGTTGACAAAATTGGCAAAATGTGGTATGGTAGTAATCTACATGTTGATACAGCATGTAGACAAGAATAGATTAATTGCCATAGTCTTTCGCTATAATTAATCTGGCTTGTTCGGGGAATGATGCCAAACAAGAGAGCATCTCCTACAAAGAGAGGACAATTGATGAGAAAGACAAAGGTAATATGTACTATGGGTCCTGCTAGCGAAGACCCACAAGTGTTGTCTAAGATGATGCAGGCTGGTATGAATATAGCCAGACTCAATATGTCACATGCCAAAAAGGGCGAATATGACGCTCCCTTGACCAAGATTGAGCTAGTTCGCAAAGTTCAAAAAGAACTAGGCAACCATATTGGTATCATGTTGGATACCAAGGGTCCTGAGATACGCTTGCGTACATTTGAAGGTGGCGAAGTAGTCTTGCAAGAGGGCGACAAGTTTGTCCTAACTACAGACCAAAGTGTAGTAGGTACCAAGGATAAGGTGGCGGTGAGTTATCTCAATCTACCCAAAAAAGTCAAAAAAGGTGACTCGGTCCTAATCAATGATGGACAAGTTGACTTGACGGTATTGAGTACGACGGATACTACGGTGACTACACAAGTCAAATATGGCGGCAAGTTGAGCAACAACAAGGCGGTCAATCTGCCTGACGTGGACTTGGATATGCCTTTTGTGTCTGATATAGACAGAGAGGATATAGAGTGGGGTATCAAGCAAGGTGTGCACTATATTGCACTTAGTTTTGTCCGCATGGCTCAAGACGTGTTGGATGTTAGGGCTATACTCAAACAACACAAAGCTGAACACATACAGTTGATATCCAAGATAGAGAATCGTCAAGGAGTCAACAACCTAATTGAGATAATACAAGCGAGTGATGGTATTATGGTAGCTAGAGGAGATATGGGTGTAGAGATACCTTTTGTAGAGGTGCCATTGATCCAAAAAAAGATGATACACGACTGCAACATTGCGGGCAAGTATGTCATCACCGCTACTCATATGCTAGAGAGTATGACCAATGCCCCACGTCCTACTCGTGCTGAGGTATCAGATGTAGCCAATTCGGTGCTAGATGGTACAGATTGCAACATGCTTAGCGGCGAGTCTGCTGCGGGCAAGTATCCTGTAGCAGCAGTCGCCGCTATGGTCAGTATAGACGAATATACCGAAAACGGCATAGACTACAAGTCCAAATTTGATTATTTGTCACTCCACAACAGTGACCCTAGTATTGTGGTATCTCAAGCAGCAGTAAGTAGTGCAATGGCCATGAATGCTAAGGCTATTGTAGTGCCTACTGACACAGGTAGGTCAGTGCGTGAGATAGTTAGGTTCAGACCTAGTATGCCAATCATTGCGGTATGCTCTGATCCATTTGTAGCTGATCAACTAGCTATAGCGTGGGGCGTTGTCAGTACAGTGACGACCAAACCCTCAACTAATGATGACATTATCAAGGATGCATTAGCCAAAGCTGTCGCTACAGGATTGGTTGCCAAAGGTGATATTGTAGTAGTCCCCATGAACAGTCTAACAGGCAAGAGAGGCTCTACTAACAATATTAGAGTAGAGAAGATATAAGTACACTGTACCAAATATTGCAATTGTTAGATCTGTTGCAAAGCATGTCAAACTAATTGTAATACGACACAACAACGCCACAAGACATCGTATCTTTTGTGGCGTTGTTGTGTATAATTGTGGAATATATCCAACAATCCTGTATACTTGATTAGCAAATTTTGTCAAACTGTGCTATAATATTAGTTGCAATGTTGTATGCAACATTAGACGCTGCTATGTTATATTGCAATTTTGATACATATGAATGAATTTATTACAATCAAGGGTGCTAAGGAGAACAATCTTAAGAATATCAACCTAACTATTCCTAGGGGCAAGTTGGTTGTCTTCACGGGGCTCAGTGGTAGTGGCAAAACTAGCCTAGCTTTTGATACTATATTTGCCGAAGGACAAAGGCGATATGTAGAGAGCTTGTCTGCTTATGCTAGGATGTTTTTGGGACAGATGGAAAAGCCAGATGTAGAGAGCATAGAAGGTCTCAGTCCTGCTATCTCTATAGACCAAAAGACAACTAGCCGCAATCCTCGTAGTACTGTAGGTACTGTCACAGAGATATACGACTATTTGCGATTGTGTTATGCCAAGCTTGGAGTCGTGCATTGCTATGAGTGTGGCAAAGAGATATCCAAACTCTCTATAGATGTCATAGTAGACACTATCAAGGCTATGGGCGTTGGCACTCGTATCATGGTGGAGGCTCCAATTGTGCGTGGACGCAAAGGTGAACACAACAAGACGTTGGAGCAGTTCCGCAAGATGGGATTTGTGCGAGTTAGAGTTGACGACATAATGTACAATCTAGAAGAGAAGATAGACATAGACAAGAACCAAAAACACAACATAAGCATAGTTGTAGATAGACTTGTACTCAAAGAAGGTATCAACAAGCGATTGACAGATAGTGTAGAGATAGCATTGCACCATGCCGACGGACTGGTTGCTATAGTCAAAGTAGACAATGATGTAGAGAGCGAGCCTATATTGTACAATACCAAGTATGCTTGTCAGGACTGTGGTATAAGTATAGAAGAGATAGAGCCTAGATTGTTTAGTTTTAATAGTCCATTTGGAGCTTGTGAGTCATGTTCGGGGTTGGGCTACAAGCAAGAGATAGACCCCGAGCTTGTATATGGTGATGGTACTAAGAGTATCAACGAAGGTGCACTGAATGTATCTGGTTGGAGCAATGAGGGGGATTATGCTGCGTCGTTCTTTGACGCTTTGGCGAGACGATACAAGTTTAGTTTGGACACACCTTTTGGTGAGTTGTCTTCTAGTGTGCAACAAATATTGTTGTATGGCAACAACGAACAAGTAGAAGTCAAATATCAAGGCGGTAGCTTTAGTGGTGTGATTAGGCGGAGTTTTGAGGGTGTAATAAGCAATCTAGAGCGACGGTATAGAGAGACTACAAGTGACTATGTCAAGATAGAGATAGAAAAGTACATGTCCAATGTTCCCTGTCCGCATTGTCATGGCAAGCGTCTCAAACCCGAGTCATTGAGTGTGCTCTTGTTAGGCAAGTCTATAGTAGATATGTGTTGTATGAGTATAGCAGAGTTCTATACTAGTGTATGTGAGTTTAGAGCAAAGCCTGGTCAAGAGAATATAGCAGAGCCGATCTTCAAAGAGTTGATATCTAGATCCAAGTTCTTGGTAGATGTTGGGCTGGATTACCTTAGCTTGTCTCGTAGTAGTGCTACATTGAGTGGTGGCGAAGCTCAACGCATACGTTTGGCTACGCAGATAGGTAGTGGATTGATGGGTGTGTTGTACATACTAGATGAGCCTAGCATAGGACTACACCAAAAAGACAACGAGAGACTACTCAATACTCTCTTTGCATTACGCAATTTGGGCAATACTCTAATAGTTGTAGAGCATGACGAAGATACTATGCGAGCTTGTGACTATATTGTTGATGTAGGACCAGGAGCAGGTGTACACGGTGGACAAATTATAGCTACTGGTACTGCTAGCGAGATAGCTAGCAATCCAAGCTCATTGACGGGCAAATACTTGTCAGGCGAATACAAGATAGCGGTGCCTTCAACTAGACGCAAGCATAATGACAAATGGATAGAGTTGATAGGCGTGACACACAACAACCTTAGATCTGTGGACGTCAAGTTTGCTATAGGCTGTATTACGGCTATAACAGGGGTGTCTGGTAGTGGCAAGTCTAGTCTAATCAACCATGTATTATACCCTGCACTATCCAACCAAGTGTCGGGTACTCGTCGCAAAGTGGGCAAGTACCGACAGCTCAGGGGGCATGAGTATATAGACAAAATTATAGATATAGATCAAGGACCAATAGGGCGTACTCCTCGTAGCAATCCCGCTACTTACACGGGCGTGTTTACCGCTATTAGAGACTTGTTTGCCAAGACTACAGATGCTAGAGAGCGCAACTATAACAATGGTAGATTTAGTTTTAATGTCAAAGGTGGTAGATGTGAAAACTGTAGCGGCGATGGCATAATCAAGATAGAGATGCACTTTTTGCCCGATGTATTTGTGACTTGTCAAGTGTGCAAGGGAGAGAGGTACAATAGAGAGACATTGGCAGTCAAATACAAAGACAAGAACATAAGCGATGTGCTCAATATGACTGTAGAAGATGCTTGTGTATTTTTTGAGAATATCCCTAGTATATACAACAAGATATCTACACTCAAGGAAGTGGGACTAGGGTATATCAAGTTGGGACAACCGGCAACTACATTGTCAGGTGGCGAAGCTCAAAGAGTCAAACTAGCTACAGAATTGTCCAAACGCAAGACGGGTAGTACTCTGTATGTATTGGACGAGCCTACTACCGGATTGCATACTCATGACGTAGCCAAGTTGGTCACAATATTGGACAAGTTAGTAGAGAGTGGCAATACTGTGATAGTTATAGAGCACAATTTGGATGTGGTCAAAGTTGCGGATTATGTGATAGACTTAGGACCAGATGGTGGTGATAAGGGTGGCAATATTATAGCGATAGGTACACCAGAGCAAGTATGTCAGGTGCGGGATAGCTATACAGGACAGTTCTTGGCAAAACATCTTAGTTGATTAGATATATTCATTATCTAGTCTAATTATTAAATTTTTGCCATCAAATTGTGTCAACTTGCAGTATAATTGTTGACAAAAATTGTTAAATAGTGTATCATTAGTTGCATGAATAATGGATATTATCTATGGTAAGGTTGCATAATATCAATATGTTGTGTATAGTATCCGTATATTCTATAATATTAGAGTAGAGGTAGGTTAAGTATTATGTCTAATGGTGACAGCAAGAGTACGTTGTCTTATATAGCAGTTATCTCAATATTTATATTGGCGGTAGCTATAGGGATAGCAGCGATAATGGGGTTGGCAAAGGGTTCTTCTAATATTGCCAACTTAATCAAGCAGATAGCAACTACGATATCTATTACTGTAGTGTTGTTTTTGTCTTTTGACCGTATCAAGAAGTTTAAGTCACGTGGATGGTTGATAGCTTATATCGTTGCCTGTTGTGCTGTGGTAATCTTCTTGGTGCTAGAGTTTGTCAATATATTTCAATCGCTATAGATTGTAGTTGTGTATAGTCAATATTGTGTAGTAGAATTGACTAGATACATCATATAGTGATATACTATTGTCGGATTGTTCAAGGTTTGTGAGGATTGACATAGTCAATTGTCTAATTAGTGCATTAGAGCTCATTTAGAGAGTTGTGAAGAATATACTATGTCATGCGTCCACAACCACAAACTTTATTTGGGTCAAGCAAGGCTGTATATATTCCGTATATACATTTGACAAGATTTGGGGAGTTTTATTAACATGGCAATTGCGAAGAGACAAAATATATTGATGCGTTATCTCACTCCATTTGGACTCAAGCAGCTAGCCGATCTCTTGATAGTTGTGGCGTCAATGTTGATTATTGTAGGTATTAATACCAATGAGACTGTAATGACTATAGCTCTGGTATTGTATATCTTGGGTAGTGTGTTGGCAATATCCAAATGTTTGACAATCCTATTTGGCAATATCAACAGACGTTCGCCAGTATATAAGAGTGCTAGGGTCAACGCAATAGTGATGGGTGTTATACTAATCTTGTCAATACTTGGGTTGATATTGAGTATAGGTTGGTATTATGGTGCTTAGCCCAATGTAGTGTTGAGTCAATAGACATTGATAGTTTGGTTTGATAACAAGATTCATGTGCAATTGATCGTTGTCTAGTTGTATGTGGATTTTTTTGTATAATAGGATTAGGGTGCTGGTATGGTGAGATATAATAGACTAATTGGTCAAATCGTTGCAAATCAGCCGCAATCCCCACCCAAAGTTTTGGTATGCTTTTTTGTATCAAAATAGTTGACAATGTTTAGCACTAGTGTTATAATAGTGTTAGCAATCAAGTTGATAGATTGCTAACACTATTTGTCAACCAATCCTTGTGCAATTTTGGACAAGGACCCAAACTGGCTCAGTTCAAAGTCGTGCTACCTTAGTAGCTATACAAGACAAGACAGTTGTACAAGACAAACAAGTTTTGCTTGAAGTCGTCCATTATTTTTGTAGATTAGTGGTCTAAGTGCCATTATGTAAGCAAAATAACAATGCGGCTAGAGCGTAGAAGTGTATTATGGCTCTATCTAATCGTAAAGAAAAAATCCTATCCGCAGTCGTGGATAGTTATATTACAAGTTGCGAGCCTATTAGTAGTCAAGAAATACGTGACAAACATTTGCCCGATGTGAGCAGTGCTACAATTCGCAACGAATTGGCAGCATTGGAGGAGATGGGGTATCTGGTTCAACCTCACACTAGTGCGGGACGTATACCCACAGCTGAGGCTTATAGGCTATATGTTGAAAAATTGATGCCCAAACGCAAGCTTAGCTATAGTGAGCTGAATATGGTCAAACGTTACTTTGACCACAAGATTGTAGAGATAGACGACATGCTTAAGGCTACGGTGCGTGTCATAAGCGAGATAACCAACTTGACTAGCGTGGCGTATGCTCACAAGTCTGACAGTCTAGTTGTCAAGAGTATCAAGTTTGTCAAGATTGATAGCTCTCAGGCATTGGTAGTCATTGTGACTGATGGTGGACTGATCAACAATGCCACTATGAGTATTGCTCCACACTTGTCTGATTTGGATTTGTTGGCGGCATCTGAGTTTGTGTCTGGGATGTTTTGCGGGTATAGCATAGGTGAAATAACAAGCAATCCAAATGTGGTTGCCAATATTCAACAGAGATTTCGTAGTTTTTTTGATACTGTTATAGATGTGCTCAACAAGTACGCTCATGAGAGTAATCTTGGTGACATAGTGCTAGAGGGTAGTAGCAAGATACTAGAACAGCCCGAATTTGCTAACATAACCAAAGCTAAGGCTATGTTGTCAATGTTGGAAGCTAAACGTGACTTGGTGCCTATACTACAGAGCAAAGGTGAGATGAGTTTTAATATCCAGATTGGGCAAGAGCAGAATGTTGACTTGCCCGAATATGCCGTAGTCACAGCTACGTATACCGTAGGTGGCAAGAGTATAGGCAATGCTGGAGTTATTGGACCTATGAGGATGGATTATCCTAAGATTGTATCCTTGCTTGATTATATAGGCAAAACTATCAATAGTGCGATGTCCAAAGGTATAATGGAGAGCGATAGTGAAATATAATAGGGGTTTGACCAATGGAACAGAATAAAAATAATAATAATCACAACAACAATAGTTCAAAAGATCCTATCAAAGTAGTGCACAACAAAAGCACAAACAGTCAATACAACAACCCAGTCCCTAAGGCTAATAACGATCCTAAGCTTCAAGCCAAAAGTGAAAGCAAAGATATAGACGAAAGTATCAAGGGACTTGAACAAGAGATAGTCAAACTCAAAGAGCAACACCAAAAAGATCTAGAAGACGCCAAAACTATATTGCAAGCTATGCAAGCCGCTAACCAAAAAGACAAGCAGCGTATAGAAGAACTCACTACATCGTTGGAACGTATACAGGCAGATTTCAAAAACTACAAAAAACGCACAGAAGATCAGATGGCAAGTGTCGTCATTCAGGGCAAAGCCGAAGCTGTGATATCTATGATACCTGTGTTGGACGTAGTCTACAACGCTATAGATATGATACAAGACAAATCTGTCAAAGATGGGGTGGTTATGATAGCCAAAAAGATGGAATCTGTCTTGGCTGATATGGGGATACAAGAGTTGGACTGTTTGCAACAAGATTTTGATCCTGAGTTGCATAATGCCATAATGCGTGTAGAGACTCATGACGATGCATATGATGGCAAAGTTGTTCATGTATTTCAGAAAGGTTACAAATTAGGCGATAAGATAGTTAGACATGCACAGGTCAAAGTGGGTTATAAAGCTTAGTAGTTGTGGCTTCTTAAGAGGGCTTGGTAATAATTACTCTCTAATGAGATGCATACTCCCAAATCAGCTATAACTCAAAAGCAAAACTGCCTTGTTTTGCGTAATGGGAACAATTGCAAACACATGTTGACAATGCTGTGTATTGCAACTAATGTTAAGATTGATTATATATAAATATATAAAGGGAATACAAATATATGAGTAAGATAATAGGTATAGACTTAGGCACTACCAATTCTTGTGTAGCTGTACTAGAAGGGGGCGAACCCGTTGTAATATCCAACTCCGAAGGGGCACGTACTACACCGTCTGTTGTAGGATTCAATAAAGATGGTGAGAGATTGATAGGACAAGTAGCCAAGCGTCAAGCAGTAGCCAATCCTGACAAGACAATAATCTCAATCAAGAGAGATATGGGCACCAATCGCAAAGTCAAAATAGATGACAAAGAATATAGTCCTCAGGAGATATCTAGCATGATACTCTCCAAACTTAAGGCGGATGCAGAGTCGTATATTGGTAGCAAAGTTACCCAAGCGGTAATAACAGTTCCCGCTTACTTTAGTGATAGCCAAAGGCAAGCTACTAAGGACGCTGGTAGGATCGCTGGTCTTGATGTCTTGCGTATTATCAATGAACCTACAGCGGCAGCATTGGCATACGGTCTCAACAAGGCTCAAAACCAAAATCAAAAAATATTGATATATGATTTGGGAGGCGGTACTTTTGATATCTCTATACTAGAGATAGGTGACGGCGTATTTGAAGTGTTGGCAACTGCTGGTGACAATAGGCTCGGTGGAGACGATTTTGACCAAAAAATTATTGATTGGTTGATAGAGCAATTCAAAAATGACAATGGTATAGACTTGTCTAAAGATAGGATAGCATTGCAAAGACTCAAAGAAGCAGCCGAAAAGGCCAAGATAGAGTTGTCAACTCTACAGAAGACCTCTATAAGTCTACCTTTTATATCACAAGGCAATGCTGGTCCGTTGCATATGGAGTACGAGTTGCAACGTAGCAAGTTTGAGGCATTGACTAGTGCACTTGTGTCCAAGACTACCAAAGCTACAGAGCAAGCCATCAAGGATGCAGGGTTCAAAGCTGCCGATATAGAAAAAGTAATATTAGTAGGTGGTAGTACTCGTATCCCAGCTGTTGTAGAAGCAGTTCGCAAATTGACAGGCAAAGATCCATTCAAGGGTATCAATCCTGACGAATGTGTAGCTATAGGTGCTGCTATACAGGGTGGTGTATTGGGTGGCGAAGTCAAAGATGTGCTACTATTGGATGTTACACCGTTATCACTTGGTATAGAGACTGTAGGTGGAATCTTCACTAGGCTAATAGAACGCAATACTACAATACCCACCAAAAAGTCGCAGGTATTTAGTACAGCGGCAGATAGCCAACCGTCAGTTGATATCCATGTGCTACAAGGTGAGCGAGATATTGCAGTTCACAACAAGACTCTAGCTAGGTTTGAGTTGACTGGTATACCACCTGCACCAAGAGGGGTCCCTAAGATAGAGGTTACTTTTGATATTGATGCTAACGGCATAGTTCATGTCTTTGCCAAAGATCAAGGCACAGGCAAAGAGCAAAAAGTAACTATTACTGCATCTACCAACCTATCAGAAGAACAAATACAACAAGCTATCAAGGATGCCGAAAAATTTGCTAGCGAAGATGCATCTCGCAAAGAGCTAGTAGAAATCCAAAATCAAGCTGATAGCACTGTCTTTAATATGGAGAAAGTGCTCAAAGAGAGTGGCGACAAGGTATCGTCAGAAGACAAAGACAAGCTAGAAAAAGAGATAGAAGCACTCAAGGCGGTTGTTAAGTCTGACAATGTAGATACTATCAAGCAAGCATTGGACAAATTGCAAGCGGTCTCTAACGATATATTTGCCAAATTGTATCAAGATGCGGGTGCTAATCCATCTGAGCCTCAAGACAATGTTCAGGACGCCAAGGTAGAAGAATAAAGACAATGTACAATTGACAATGTACAAATATGGCTAGACTTGATTTGTGCATTGCCAATTTGTACGCTTATTGAAAGCAGCTCCAAAAATTTGGCTCAAACTCGTTTTGAGTGTCAAAAAAATTTGTTTGTTGAGAGTGTAACAAATTATGGCTAAATCATTTTATGAAACACTAGGTGTCTCCAAGGACGCAAGTGACGAAGAGCTAAAAAAACAATATAGAGTACTGGCCAAGAAGTATCACCCAGATCTTAATCAAGGCAACGAAGAAGCTGCTAAGAAGTTTAAGGAAATTAACGAAGCATATGATACGTTGTCAGATCCACAGAAGAGGGCGGAGTACGACAATCCTAGTGCTTTTGGCGGATTTGGCGGTAGTGGTGGATTTGACTTTGGCGGATTTGGTGGCGGATTTGGGAGTAGTTTTTTTGATGACTTTGTTAGTATCTTCAATGGAGGGAGTGGTGGCAATTCGTCACGTGGCGATATACAAACTACCGTAACTTTGACATTTGAAGAAGCGGCCTTTGGTGTCGCCAAGGATATATCTGTGACAAGGTATGAGTCGTGCAATCCGTGTAACGGTACAGGAGCCAAGGGTGGTACTGCCTTTAGCAAATGTAGTACTTGTGGTGGTAGCGGATCAACTAGAGCTACTCAAGATACTCCTTTTGGTAGGATTGTACAGCAGCGTGCTTGTGGTGCTTGTGGTGGTAGTGGGCACATAATCAAAGAAAAATGTAGTACTTGTAATGGCAAACAATCCATACGCAAGACTGTCAATTTGAGTGTAGTATTCCCTTCAGGCGTAGAGCCAGGTCAAGCCATGACAGTCAAGGGCGAGGGTGACCGCATAGGTAAGGTCGCAGGCAACTTGATCATAATGATCAATGTTGCTCCACACAAGATCTTCAAACGCAAGGGATTGGATATACATGCTACACTTAGTATACCTTTTGTACAAGCACTCATAGGGGGCAAAATCAATATCCCAACACTAAAGGACAAAAAAACAATTACGCTTACTGAGTGTACACAGACCAATACTACCTTTAGAGTTAGGGGTGAAGGGATAGAGACCAAACGCAACAAAGGTGACTTGTTGATAACAATAGAGATAGAAATGCCCGAGAAGCTCAACAAAGAACAAAAGAAACTAGTAGAAGAACTCAATAAGTCTCTCAAGCCCGAACAATTTTCAAAATCCAGAGACTTCATGAATGGTTAGCATATTGTCCAAAGCATCACGCTATCGCTGTAGTACGTATTATGTTTGGTGGTACAGTCTTTGGGTTGCCAATTTGGGTATGACTTTGGACAGTTGACTGTGTGTCAATGTACAATTGATTTGGTTAGACAAAAACAAATGTTTATTGGTAAGTTTGGCGATAATTTGGGCTATATATAATGCAAGATAGACAGTACAAGATATCAATTAGTACAACTAGACAGAACATAGATGTATTGTCTGGATTGCTTTGGGAGCTTGGCACTACAGGGGTGCTCATCATAGACAAGGACATTGGTGATTTGTCTTATGACTATTTGGATAGTAGTCTAGATATGACTGAGAGTGATGAGGCTGTTGTTAGTGGTTTTTTTGATTATGATGCATTGACGGATGTTCAATCAATGCTCAATGATTGGCAACACAAGTGTGAGTGGCAAGTTGGTACTCTGGAGTTGGGGTTGGAGATTGTGGATCCCAATCAATGGGTTGAAGACTTTAGGGATAGTTTTGTACCTGTGGACTATGGTCAGGTTGTTGTTGTGCCAGAGTGGGTTGTCACCGAATACACTAAGCCTGTTGTACGATTGCAATTAGCTAGTGCCTTTGGCACTGGCAAGCATGAGACTACTAGTATGTGTATAAAGGCACTACAAAAGTATGTACAACCAGGGTTGAGTGTAGCTGATGTGGGATGTGGTAGTGGTATATTGGGATTGGTAGCGTTGTTGCTCGGAGCGGGATTAGTATCATTCAGTGATGTGGACGGTGGAGCAATATCCACAACTAGATACAATCTAGATATCAACAATATTGACTCCAAATACTATACTATTGATCAAAGAAGTTTTTTGGATGGTGATAGTATCAACTATCATATTGTAGTTGCCAACCTTACCGCAGACTTGCTAACAAAATTATCTAGTACAGTCCACAACAATCTCAAGCCTAATGGTATCTTAATCTTGAGTGGTATCATATTGGACAAGGTTGATCTAGTTAAGGACACATACATTGATTGCAATTGCCAATTGATTGATCAAACTATAGAAGGCGAGTGGGCATGTCTAGTGTTTGGGATTGATACATGACTCTAAGGCGGTTTTTTTGTATTGATATACGTGGCAATGAGGCTACAATGCAAGGGCAAGAGCATCTTCATCTATCTAATGTGTTGCGGTGTAGTGTAGGAGAAGAGGTAGTATTGTGGTGTGGAGATGGATTGGACTACTATGCCACTATACAAAGTATACAAAAACAATGCACGTTGCTACAAGTGACTAGTGTGCAACCTAACACTGCTGAATTGGATAAGGATATAGTACTATATCTTGGACTAATCAAGAATATAGATAGATTTGAGCTAGCAGTACAAAAATGCATAGAGCTAGGTGTATACAAGATTGTACCATTTGTCTCTCAATATGCAACGTTTCGCAAGATTAATTTGGATAGACTCAACGCTATAGCACTCAATGCAATTAAGCAGTGCGGTCGTAGTAGATTGGTAGAGATAAGCTCTATCAAGACTTGGGACGAAGTGCTGATAGATATACAAAGTGATCCCGCAATATTTGCTTATGAAAAGGCAGTTGCCCCTATCAAACTAGCACTCCAAAGCCAAAAGATTGCCAAAGCTAAAACTATCAATGTAGTGATAGGTAGCGAAGGAGGATTTAGTGCAGAGGAAATAATGCAAGTATATGATATCTCAATCACACCCGTCAGTCTAGGCAAAAGGATATTGAGAGCTGAGACTGCTGCTATAGCAGTGATGAGTGTATTGACTATTGTATAACAAATATTGTATTATTGAGTTGTGCAATGTATCTTATGCAATTTTGATTGGCAGCACGATCAACTTACAGCAATTGAGTGCAACTTCATATATAAATAATGTCAACAAATACAGCAACAATTCAATTAATCAATCCAATTGTTAATGAGATTGATGCTATGATAGATGTAGTCGTGTATTCATTGGGATGCAAGACCAATCAATACGAAGGCGAAGCATTGATATCCGAATTTGGCAAGATGGGTATCAGAGCAAGCGATCGTGTGCAATTAGCTAATATATATATAGTCAATACATGTAGTGTTACGGTAGAGGCGGATCGCAAGTCTAGACAATTTTGTAGACGAGTTAAGGCTATCAATCCTGATGCATTCGTGTATGTATGTGGGTGTGCAGTAGCTGACTGCAAGACTGATTGTTTTGCTGAGTGCCGAGTCATAGCGGGAGCTATGGACAAGAGCAAAATTGTGCAATATATAGTAGACAATCATCAGTTGTCAACTGTACATAGTGCAACCAATGCTCCCCTCAACACAACACTTGCTTGTCAAAGTTGCAATGTCTGTGATATCGCTAGCCGGACTAGGTTTGTTCACAATACTACTAAGATGGCACGCAAATATATCAAAATTCAGGATGGATGCAATGATTTTTGTAGTTTTTGCATTATACCTTATTTGCGTGGACGTAGTCGTAGTAGACATATACAAGATATAGTTGACGAAATTGCTAATACGAATGTCAATGAGATAGTATTGACAGGTATCAACATCACCGCATATGGTCGTGACAATAATACTACATTGCATCAACTTGTAGACAATATAGATACGCATGCTAGGATACGAATGAGTAGCATAGAGTGCAATGCCATAACATGGGAGTTGCTTGATGCTATGATACGCAAAGATGCCTGCAATCATTGGCACCTATCTCTACAGAGTGGTAGTGATAGAGTATTGAGAGCCATGAATCGCAAGTATACCAAGCTAGAGTTTGAAGATAAGGTACAGTTGATAAGAAGTATGATGGGTGAGGATACCGCAATCACTACAGATATAATAGTCGGTTATCCAACCGAGACTGAGAGGGACTTTGTGGAGACTTTGGATATTGTAGATAGAGTTGCATTTGCTGACGTGCATGCATTCAAGTATAGTCCTAGACCCAAGACAGTAGCCGCTAGATTGCCACAACTGGCTAGTGATATAATAGACGATAGGTTTGAGCGGTTGCGACAACGTATACAGTTTAACAAATCCAAGTTCTTGCAGGGGCAAGTAGGACGGCAACATCAAGTAGTATTTGAGAAGACTACACAAGGACAAACGCCAACAGGGTATACACGCAACTATTGCAAAGTTGAATGTGACGACGCATTGCCCAATACAATGTGCAATATACTGGCGACGCATTTGCAAGGTGATATATTGATAGGCAAATTGATATAATCTACATACAACGCAACTCATGTGCAAATATAGATGAGTATACGATCTTGTTGTATAACACAAAAACAATTTATTATAAAGGACACACTGTCAATTCTTTGATCCAAGTTGATATTTGGTGTCAACAAAGATATATATGACGGTAAATAGGATATAATGTCACTACACAAACACAATATAGATACAGCAGTCACGTCACACAATTGTGTGTTTTGCAAGATTGCTAGTGGGGATATACCTGCCACAATACTGTACAATGACGAAAATTTTGTTGTAATACAAGATATTCATCCTCAAGCTCCGCTGCATTATCTAGCTATACCAAGGATGCATTTTGCTACTATGTTGGATGCTAGTGTGCAACAAGCTACAATAGTAGGATTGATACTCAAAAAAATATCTGAGATCAAAGGACAGTTGCAATTGCATGACTATAGATTGATAGTCAATCAAGGCAAAGAAGCGGGGCAAACCATGTGGCATTATCACATACATATATTGGGAGGCAAGGAGTTTGGGGACTTCTGATCAGCCACACAAGGGGCATTTGACTAGAGATCTTCTAAGATCTCAACTAGTAGAGTATTTTGTGCAAGATGCATCAAGTAGTCAGTACTTGGGTCTAGAATTGGAGCATTTTGTAGTCAAGAGAGATACTAACGAATTTGTAAGTTACTTTGGTACTTATGGTGTCCATTATATTTTGCAGCAATTGCAGCCGTTGTATATTGATACAATGTTGGAAGATGGATACTTGCTAGGATTAGGGCGACCTAATATTACTATATCTCTAGAGCCTGGTGCTCAATTGGAAGTATCCATAGGCAAGTTTGAGACTGTAGAGCAAATAGCTATAGAATATGACAAGTTTTGTAGAGAGATCAATCCAATATTGGATCAACTAGGTTATCAACTTGTCAATTTGGGCTATCACCCTACTGCTAGAGCTCAAGATATCCCACTGCTGCCCAAATTGAGATACCGCTATATGGATGATAGATTTGGGGCACAGGGGGGGCTTGGTATGCAGATGATGCGTGCTACTTGTGCTACACATGTGACTATAGACTATGTAGATAGCATAGACTTTGGCAATAAGTATAGATTGGCTAGCTTGTTGGTACCTATACTTGCATACTTGACTGACAATTGTGTCGCTTATGAGGGTGCTAGTGCGGGCATTATGACACGTATGAAGATCTGGCAACACACAGATACGCCTCGTTCGGGATTTGTTCCTCATAGTTTTGATCCAACGTTTGGATTGAATGATTATAGTGAGTATTTATTAGATATGTCTCCAATGTTTGTCTATATTGAAGGCAAGTTGCAATTGGAGTCTGGTAGTGTAGCTGATTATTACAGTCAGCATGGATTTGAAGATGAGGATACAATATCACACGTATTGAGTATAGTCTTCCCTCATGTAAGGGTCAAAAAGTATCTAGAGATTAGGGCGGCAGATAGTCTTCCGATACATCAAGCATTAGGCTATGTGAGTTTGATCAAGGGGATATTTTACAATAGTGACAATATATCCAAGTTGCTAGAGAGATTTCAAGGCTTGAGATTGTGCGATGCCGAAGAGGCTATTATACAGTTGCAACAACATGGCAAAGATGCTGTTGTGTATGGGACAAATATACAAGAGCTGTGTGATTATTTGGTTGCTTTGGCTAAGGAGGGTTCTGGTGTAGATGCTGACGCTAGATATATAGACAATATAATTCTACAGGACGGATTGCGTACACACAATAAGTGCTAATTTGTGCTTGCCAAATATTGTTAACATAAATTTGAATTGTATTAACAACATATGGACACAAAATGTAGTATACTATAAAGACACGCTATTAGGATACAAGTCAATTTGTCAACTTTGCTTGTCTGATTAGATTGTTGGTATCTAAGTAGTTAATATATTATAAAGGTTGACAATTGTGCACAACAAGATGATACAACTTAATATTGAGTTTTTGACCCAAATACAACAAAATGCTCAAAAAGCAAGAGATGATTTTGCTAATGCTGTACAGTATATCAAGAAGAGTTCAGCGGTATTTAGTGGTGGACAGTTGCAGCTCAATATTATACCAAAAATATTTGATAGTGTAGCATATCACAAATTAGAACAGGATATGTTAGTGTTTGATACTATACTTGATAAGGTTATTGAGCAGTATCTAGTAGATTCACAATTTAGGCAACTTTTTGGTTTTGATAAAGAACTAGAGAGACTTATCATGTTAGATAGTGGTTATGGTCGCAAGTTGCCTATAGCCAGGATTGATATCTTCTTTGATGAGTCAAATTTTGACTTCAAGTTTTGCGAGCTTAATGCTGATGGTGCTAGTGCCATGAACGAAGACCGTGAGATAGGCAATGCTTTTGGGGATAGCTTTCTTTGGAAGAGCTGTTTTGGTGACAAAAATCTCAAACGTTTTGAGTTGTTTGATAGTTGGGTATTAGAGTTTGGCAAGTTGTACACTGAGTGGCTAACCAACAAGGGGTTGACACAACCTGTCAGCCCTAGACTAGCTATTGTGGATTTTCTTGATATTGGCACTAAGAGCGAATTTGAAGTATTTAGGCAAGCTTTTGCAAGACATGGCTATGATGCTGTGGTTGTAGACATAACTCGTATACAATTTGATGGTTACAGGATGTACGATGAGCAAGGTGTGGCTATAGATGCTATATATCGTAGAGCAGTAACTAGTGAATGTATGCAAAAGCTAGCTAGTATACAGCCATTTGTTCAAGGTATAACAGCAGGGGCGGTATGTCTAGTAGGGCATTTCCGTACTCAAGTTGTGCATGACAAGAATTTGTTTAGGATTTTGCGTCATCCTTATACTCGCAATCTTTTTACACCCGAACAGAATATGTTTGTGGATAGGCATGTGCCGTTTACAGTTGGATTGCGTACAGGTGCATTTGACTACAATGATGTAGTTGCTAATAAGGATAGATGGCTTATCAAGCCTTCGGATAGATATGGTAGCAATGGTGTAGTGGCAGGCAGAGATTGCAGTGCAGACAAATTTGGAGAGTTGATTAGAGACAATATAGATAGTGATTATATACTGCAGGAATATTGTACGCCTTTTAAGACTACCAATATATATTTTAATAGCAATGGTGTCCCTCATACCAAGCCTTATGGCAATATGACAGGTATCTTCTTGTACAATGGTAGAGTTGCTGGATTGTACACTAGACAAATGAGTGGTAGTGTGACCACTCAACAAGATGTAGGGCGAGTTGTTACGTCTGTAGTTGTACTAGAAGAGGGTGAGAGCACCGTATACAAGCCATCTCAATATCAACCACAATACAAGACTATACAACAATCTACCCAAACGGACAATATAGTTGCCCAGCCAAGTGTAGTACAACCGATACAATCCTCAATTTCACAAGATGTTGCAGCACCTCTAGTACAGATTGCAACACCTGCATTGCAATCAAATGATATAGAAATTGTCTCAGATGCCCAAATCAATCAGGATCTACAAGTTGTAGATCAATCGTTGCACGACAAGGAGTTGGCTCAGCAAGACATAGATTTGGCATATTTATCACAAGATGGTATAACTGAAGATGAATTGTCTCAATCTATAGAGCAAAGGCATGAAGACTTGCAGATGCAAGAACAACAAAAACATAATACTCAAGCAATACAACAAGATGAAGAAGAGTTTCAACTTGTTGATGCACAAGATACACAACCAGAAGAGCTTAAGATTGTTGAGATTGAGCAAGTAGACACAAATCTAGATTTTGATATAGTCAATGTAGACGGAGATCTGTTGGAGTTGAGTCAACAAGACCATGTTTTGAGTGCAGAAGAACAGACCAAATTGTTGTTGCAACAACTTGAGTCTAGCTTGTTTGAGATTGATACTGAAGAAGAGGTGTAGCACAAATTTCTAATAGACGTGTATCCAATATAGCTATTAGTACAGCATTGCTTAGTGTTGTCAAATTGGCATTGAGTTTTGTGCCCAATGTAGAGCTAGTTAGTACGTTGGTAGTCTTGTATGCTTTGATATACGATAGGAGGGACGCTATAATTGTTAGCGTTCTTTTTGTTTTGGTTGAGGTATTGATATACGGACTAGTTTGGTATTGGGTTGTACTATATCTAATATATTGGCCAATGTTGGCATTCAGTGTTAGCTTGATACCACAAGTCAAATACAGGGTGTGGATTGCAGTAGGTATAGCAATAGTGTTTACACTTTTGTTTGGGGTATTGTCTAGTATTATAGAAGTTGCAATGGTATATAGTATTGTAGACTTTGAGCGATTTTGGTATCTTGTGTATATTAGATATTTGTCTGGTATATATTTTTTTGTGATACATATAGTGAGTAATGCTATTGTATTGCCTACACTAGTCCCAATATTGTATAAGATGAGCAAGAGATATACCAAGTCAGTATCGTATCAACATGGTGTAGAGTAGCATATCACAGTACAATAGTGAAGTAGGCACTGTGTGCAAATAAGTTGATTAGACAAGATACGACGACAACATATAGCAACAAGGGCACTGATATAGTGTCCTTGTTGTATATGTATAATGATGGCAAAA
>JAISDO010000005.1 GCA_031264755.1 Clostridiales bacterium | reverse complement strand
AGTATGAAAGAAAATACTTATGGTAGCCGTACCCTTAATAGGGTAGGCAAAGTCAAGTTGTCTATCATAATGGCATTGGTAGTCATATTGCCAATCGGTGCCTTGATGATAGCGGTATTGCGTAGTGAGCGTGGTGTCAATAGCATTGCGTCTAATACAACACGACAAGCTACTACAATCAACAATGACGTGGATAGGTTGATAACTATATCCAAAAACATAGACCAAAACACTCAACAATCTAGAGACACTGTTGCTGTGGATTATGGTCTAGAACAACCAATTGGTCTAGATGGATTTGTGTTGTTGACAGGATATTTTGTATTTGATGAAGTTAATGGTTTTGGTGTCAACATACCTGTAGCAGTTGCCCAGCATTTGAGTCTACAAGTGATACATTGGGTTGATGATACTATTAATACAGTCAACGACATATATCTAAGTGGCAAGTTGTTGGATATTGAAGGTGTCGAAACTCTAAAGACTACAGGCTTCAATAGAGATTGGTTGAGTGATCTTGGCAATCTTGCGGGTGCAATAGGCAATCTTATTGCTGCTGTAGCCGCTGCAGTTAATGTTCTTTGGTGGGGTGCTAAGATGGTTGGATGGGCACTTTATTCGGCGATGGTTGCATCTTCGGGTGCTGCTATGACAGGTATTGGTATAGGTGCATTTTTGATAGCGGCAGCTGCTGCTGTGGCTTTTGTTGCTAGTTCTGCTTGGGTTGCCAATGCGTGGCGAGACGTGCAATATTGGGCAAATAAAGTATTAGGTAATGGGTAGAGATGTATGTATCTCGCAGATATAACGATTGCTATATTGAGTGTAGTTGTGTGGTTGAGCAAACTATTGTGGATAGACAAGAGTATAAGCAAGTTGGATTATGTTTTGTTCTTGACTACTTCGTTGTTGTTCATTGTTATGTTGACAATAGGGAGCATGTTTGGTTTGGGGGCAGGAGATGAGGCTATTAATAAGAGCCTGAAAATAGTTGGATTGATATTGCTAATAGCAATACTTGCGATTGCACTCAAGATTGTGATTGGACTAGTATTGCACAAGTTGTTGCACAACAAGAGAGAGGTAGTGTGACGGAGGTAGTGTGACGAATGGGATTATATTTTGTTAGTGCTGCGATATTAGTTGCTATTGTTACTTTTGTACGCACAATGTATGCTGGCTACACTATTCCTAGATATATGGCTATAATACTCATCAATCTTTTGATTGTATATGTGTTGTATATTGTTGTATTAGTGATGCAAGATAAGCCTGATATTAATGAGTTTGCAGTTTGGTTTGAGTGGTTATTGGGTATATCAATATGTACTAGTATAGCAATATCTATCAAGATATTTTACCATTGGTACAAAAGCAGCCGCAATACAATCAACTAGTATAAGTAGTGTTAAAAAATAGATATACCCAAGATATCTGCCTAAGGTATCTTGGGTATATTCTTAATCCAAAATATGTATTGGTGCTCTTCCAATCCACATTTGCTAGTGATGTAGTTTTGGTCATATAGACAAATGAGATTGGTACCGCATAGGGGAATTGAACGCAATTTCCAGCGTGAGAGACCGGAGTGACAAATTAGAGATGAAAAGCACTACAGACAATAATGAGTGTTGTCTGTAGTGCAATAGTGGTACCGCATAGGGGAATTGAACCCCTATTTCCAGCGTGAGAGGCTAGCGTCCTGACCTTTAGACGAATGCGGCAAAAATACTGCGATACCGTTGGTTGGCTAATTATTTTTCCCCGCACTGCGAGGTGGGCAAGCTGACAATATATATCTATCACACTTGTGGTTGGCTAAGCCAAGCAATCTTTGTTATAACGCAGCTTGCGTCAAAGACTAAGTCCCTTGACATAATATACTGTACAAACAATCCCTTTGATATAAAGTAGGAAAATAAAATAGCTACTCGTATACCACAGTACCAATACTATATCATATTATGAAGATTTTTGCAAGCATAATCACAGATAGATGTCACAAATAGATATTGATTGTATATTATACAGATGGTGTGTCAAGAGAGCAAACTACTAGATATATGTACAACTGAGACACTGCGATTAGACCAGTAGTCTGTTGAGTTGAAGAATATGTTCTACACTAGAGGACAACAATGTTTTGACAATTTCTTCAAATAGATGTTGGTGATTTGTGTCAAATCTATCATGTATAGGGCTATCTATGTCTAGCACTCCAATAGGATTTTTGTCATTATACATAGGTATAACGATCTCACTATTGCTAGCACTGTCACAAGCAATATGCCCTGGATATTTGTGCACATCGGGGACAATTAGTGTCTTATTATGTGCTAATGCATTGCCACACACTCCCTTGTCCCAGTCTATCTTGGTGCACGCTACCTTGCCACAAAAAGTTGCAAGTACCAAACGATGTCCATTGTACAAGTAGAAACCCGCCCAATTAATATTGTCAAATTGATGATATATCCAACTGCTCAAGTTAGACATATTGGATAGTACTTGACTTTTGTCAGCACTGATTAGCGACTTGGCTTGTTCGAGTAGATCGGCTGTGTTGTTGGTGTGATATTTCATTGTGTAATTTACCTATATTGATAATGATTTATTTTTTTAAGTTTGATTGTTAGTATAGTGGCCAAAGTTATTTTGAGTAGATCCCCTAATACAAACGGCATTACAGTCAATGATAGACTATTGTTGAGTGATTGTTGGGTAGTATATATAAACATCAATGTACCTACGGCGTATATTATACTTAGGCTGATCAGCATTGCAAAAGCCAAGAAGATTACTTGACTTGTGTGCGTGCTATTGCCTTGCAAACTATATGTCCCTAGACCAGTTACAAAAGCTGCCGGCACATAACCCAACAAAAATCCACCAGTAGGACCAATCAAATGCCCAATTCCTGTACCAAATCTAGAATATACAGGCAACCCAATTATACCCAACAACAAATATACAACAACACTAAGAGCCCCCCAATAGCTACCCAATAGACTGCCTGCCAGTAGCACTACAACGACAGCCAAATTGATGGGTACAGGATTGGGTGGTATGGGTATAAGTATTTGTGATGATGCGGAAAGCAAAGCTACCAATATGCTGCATTTGGCTATCATCTTAGTATTGACAGTATGATGTGATCTAGTAGTTGAGTTGTTAGATATCATTTTTACAAAATATAACACAAAATAATTAAATAGGCAAACTTATATCACCTGTTTATCAATCTAAGATTAGAGCATCTTCAAAGTCCAGTTCTATATTTGTAGATGGCGAATTTGTATATTTTTGAGCAAAAATAGTTGCAAAAGATATATTAATGTGGTATAATTGGCATTGTTGTGATTGAGATATTTGGTTGGTGAGTTGTTGTGATACTTTATTGTTAGGCGGCGTAGCTCAGTGGCTAGAGCATTCGGTTCATACCCGACAGGTCGGTAGTTCAAATCTACTCGCCGCTACCACTTAAGCTGTTTGTGTTTGGTTAGTTGTTTTTAGTAAGTTCAAATGACGCCGCTACCGTTTTTGTGGCCCCATGGTCAAGTGGTCAAGACATCGCCCTTTCACGGCGGTAACCCGAGTTCGAACCTCGGTGGGGTCACCATTGTTTTTTGTTTATTTTTGGGGGTATAGCTCAGCTGGTAGAGCACCTGCCTTGCAAGCAGGGGGTCAGCGGTTCGAATCCGCTTACCTCCACCATATTGTATTGTTGACCGATAGGTACTGATGAATTACAAAGTTATTATTATTGGATCAAGTTTGATTATATCAGGCTGTCTATTGTTAGGGTTTGGTATGATGGGTGCCATAAGTATGGGTGGGTTTCCACAACAGGGATTATGGTACTATGAGATGTTGCCAGGTATATTTCTTATACTTGGAGCTTGTTTTGTGGTGATGGGATTGCTTATGGTTTGGTTGGATAGGGTCAACTAGATGGGTGTGCACAAACCTTTTTGACAAAATAATATAGGACTGTAGCTCAGCTGGTTAGAGCACCACCCTGATAAGGTGGGGGTCGATGGTTCGAGTCCATTCAGTCCTACCAAACAACATGTTATTGATGCATAAACATTGGTGTAATAGTTGTAGTATAGCAAGCAATACATCATACATTTGATATTATATATGAATAATATAGATATAGCATTGACGTTCAATGATGGTTATATCAAGCAAGCGACGGTAGTGATGTATTCGGTACTGAAGAATTCTAGTAGGGAATACAAGTATCATTTTTGGTTAGTGACATATGATCTTAAGAGTGAAAGGGAAAAAGAGATAAGGCGAGCTCTAGTAGAGTTTGAGGAGATGTATAGTCTTGACATAGTATACATAGACAA
>JAISDO010000017.1 GCA_031264755.1 Clostridiales bacterium | reverse complement strand
ATTCACTATACTACTATATATTTTTTCTAAGATTGTTTTTGTGCTAGTATAGCACAATCACTTGTGATAGTGCTAGTATTTTTATCACCTTTTCCGTTCATATTCTGATCTTTTTTGTTAATATGTGTTGTTGTATACTCTACAAAGACTAATGCACAGTATACAACTCAAATATATTGTCATGATAGACAGCAAGTTGCATCAATTACAACCCAATTGACGCAACTCTATATCTTGTTTGAATAATAAGGGGAATAATTTTAGGGGCAATACATACTGTGGTTGGGTCAACTAGCTTAGTTTGATTTTGATAGACGGGCGAACACCACCATGCTCAAAGTGACTGTTGTCCCCTATTGGATTGACATTGCCCGCATTATCCACCAACGCAGCTAGATTGGGAGCATATGTCCCTTGATTGCGTAGCCACCACCATGAGTGGTCTTTGTACACATCCAACTTGCCTGTATAACTCTTCTTGCCACAAGCAAACTCAGTCCCTTTGGTCACACGATCAACTGTCTTATCAAAATACATTTTGGCTTCGTTAGTATTGAGCAACCATACATTGTCTTGCGTTATCGGGGCATCAACTTCTTGTTTGGTTGGAGCTTCTATTTGTTTGCCATCACTAAACTTCTCTGTCCCTACAAGTGTATCTACTTTGTCCCCACTGGCTTTGCCATTGCCTGACAACTCTGTATTGAGTATCATAGATTTTTGCGATTGATCAAAAGCATTGTTATAGAAGTCGTTGTTAAGCCACTGTCTCAACGTACATTTATCCCAAGTTATGTCGCCTTTTTTGGCGTTGTAAGGCACGCTATCCAATATATATTTGGATACAAGAGTGATATCTTCTCCATTATTATCCAACACTATCCACTCTATAGGCGTTTTGTCCTTGCCTTTTTTGGTATGGCTATAAGTACCAAACTCTATCACATCGCCAACTTGCCTACTTGCCAAAGATTGATTGTCCACAATTCAACACTCCAATTTATACCAAGTATAACACAAAATCAATGTCTATGTCAAGTATATTAACAATATATTAATAATACTGCATTCAATATTATGTTTCAATTTGGCACATATACGACTGGTTAGGCATTCCATTGGGTATTGAGTTTGCCATTGCGGACTGTTGCGGATAGGTTTTTGGTCGCTATTGGCGAATACTGTGAGGATATATTGCTCTTGCCATCTTTGACTACGACAGCTATATTGTAGTCCGAATGTTTACCCACAAGGTTGAGTTGCATATTGGCGTCCTTGATATCAATACTCATATTGTCAACATCTATATTGTTGAGCTCGGCTTTGGCATCTTTGACACTAATACTCATATCGTCAGCATCTATATTGTTGAGTGATACTTTGGCATCCTTGCTACTCAGACTAATCTTTTTGGCTCTCAATTGGTCTACTGTCAAGCGACAATTGGTAGTCTTTATGGACATATTGAGCTCAACACTCTGTGGTATTGTGACGACTATCTCAGCATTGGCAACCTTAATACCCTCAAACGGATTGCCCCATATTGCCCATGACTTGCTATAGTTGACATCTATAGTTAGTATCCCTTGCTTGACAAAGGCTATCTTGTTGCTAATGTCAGGATTGCCCCAATAGTCCACAGTCAGTCCCTCTCCATATTGCAACTTGATATTGACATTGCTAGTTATCTCTATACCATCTAGGCTATCAATCTCTTGAGATGTAGCCACATACTGTTGTGATACCAATTGAGTATCGTCCAATTTGACCCAATTCCAATCTGCCATATTCAACCCCACAGCAAATATACCTAAACCCACCAAGAAGATACCGCCACTAACAATCAACAATATTATATTAGATTTTTTCATATACTCCTAACTGATTGAGCCCTACCATTGAAGATAGTCCCGACCCACCCTATGAATTTGGTTGTACCTTTGCTAATATTAGATACCGCCCATTTAGCAAACTTGACAGATAGTTGAGTCATTCGTACACTTAATATAGCTAGAGCAATACCTGCCCCAAATATAGCAATACTACTACCCAATATGGCCAATCCAGCGGGTTGATTGGTCTGCATTAGTACAATACTTGTCACAATCCCATACAAGCTACCTATCATCATAGCAAAACCAGATATAGTAAATGCCACGAGAGACACAAAACATGCAATAGCCACTACAACGACACCTATCAACAATCCCAAAGCACCACCAAATAGCCCCGCCAACACTCCCAAATACAGTGGAGCACCCACTACAAGCAACACAACAACTACAACTGGCCACTTATCAAAAGCATGTTTGGTCACACTATTGATGCCAACCCACTCAGCCCTCTCACTCTTGTAGCTCTGTGCTATAGTGTGATAATCGCCCAATTGTCTAAGCGCCTCATCTTTGTCCACCCCTTGCTCCACTCGCTCATCGTAACTCTCACTATAATGTTGTACAATGTCTTCTATCTCACTTTGAGGCAATCCTTTCAGCTCCACTCTGAGGCTATCTAACCAAGTTTGTTTGTCCACAATCAAAAATTCTCCATGCTATGTATATTGTACTATACTGCCAAATATATAGGTATACATATTGCCATCAATGCTATTGCCGCAACACGCCATTTGTACAACAACTTTGGTGTACTGCTATTGCCACTCTCCGTCCACTCTCTCCTAGCATACTTGTGTATTTTGGCTATCTCGCAACAATTGCCCAATTGTCTAAGTGCTTCATCTTTGTCCACTCCTTGCTCCACTCGCTCATCGTAACTCTCGCTATAATGTTGTACAATGTCTTCTATCTCCCTCTTTGGCAAGCCTCTGAGCCCCCTCTTGAGACCTTGCAACCACATATCTTTGTTCACAAATTCTCTCCATACTCAGCATCTCGTTGTCCCCCAACCCTATCTAGCACAAACTCTACAACCCTCTGCAACTCTTGCAAATCACTTAGGTGAGTCTTCATCTTATGCTTGCCTTTGTCGGTTATGCGATAATACTTGCGTAGTCGCCCATTGTGCTCTTGATTGCGTGTGGTCAACATATTGTCGGCTTCCAATTTTTTGAGATTGGTATACAGTGAGGGCTCGGTAGTATCCAATACCTGCAAGATATCAGTCAATATCATATAGCCATAATTCTCATTATGGCTAAGTATTGCCAATATACAAATCTCCAACAAGCCTTTTTTGATAGGGACTTCCACACACACCTCATATACATAAGCAGATTATATACTTAAGTATACTTAGTATATCACAAAAAACTTGCTGTGTCCACTAGTTTGGATACAATATAGGGACGTTGTGACTACAATACAACAAAAAACAAGACATAACACCTTAGTTGGTCATGGCTTGTCAAGAGTGTTTGGGACACTTACTTGCTCTAGTTGCTGATGTCTATTATATGCTTGACGGTACTAGTTGGATCAAACAATTCGGTCTTAAAGAACTTGGGCACAAGATTGAACGAACCAATTTTGTCCAATGGTATCCATCTCAATATATGGCTAGTCACATTGTCGTTGACGTCTACATCTCTGAATTCATCTTTGAGGTTGACCCATGTATTGGGATTGTTCATATAGTAGTACAATGATATACCATGAAACTTGAAGTTCTTGTACTTGTTGACACTAAAGTTCTCATACACGAATCCCAATCTATCTATCCCAAACTGTACACCAGTCTCCTCATATACCTCTCTCAACACCGCTTGCCTACTAGTCTCATTGACCTGCACACGACCACCTACCGAATAGTAATAGGGTATGCTCTTGTTCTTGACCATCAAGATATTGCCTTGGTCTATTATAATAGCACCCACACGATAATTAAATCGTCCTTGCACTGTATCAAAAGTACAGTCAATAGGATTGTTGTCTATGTATACATCCTGAGTGTTATCGTTGTCCATTTATACTAATTTCCTTTGTACAATTATTGTCACAATTGTCAAAATAGTCTGTCAATTATCCTTATAATCCCAAAATGCAACCTTCAATCAAACATTGCAATCTTGCAACCACTGCAACATTATTGCACAACTCTTGCGTGCAGTCTCCTTGACATATTGCCCAAAGTCAAATTCAGCGTTATTGTTGGCACTATCACTCAAAGTCCGCAATGACACAAATCTTGTACCAAACAGTCTACATACTTGAGCTATAGCTCCACTCTCCATCTCCACCGCCTTAGCCCCAAATTTGTGTGCTATATGCTCAGCCATAGTCTTGTCAGCCACAAATCTATCACCTGTAGCTATAGTCCCTATCTCACATACATGTCCCATCTTGTGTATAGTAGCGGCCAAAGCATTGGTCAACACGGGGTCACAAGGCAAATATGTCAAGCCTATCCTATCTACATTGTGAGCGGTTGGACTATTGGTCAAGTCAGCTTGATAGTCATACTGTACACACTTGTCCGACACAACAATGTCCCCTACTTTGAGTGTACGTGACAATCCACCTGCCACACCTATATTGACTACGACAGATACATCAAAGTTGGCTAATAGTAGGCTAGTGGTCATTGCAGCATTGACCTTGCCTATACCACAACAAGCAACGACAACTGACTTGCCAGACAATGTACCGCTATGATACTTTGTACTTGCCTCAGTCTTAGTTACAATGTCATTCATGGCAGATACTAGAGCATCAATCTCAACCTGCATTGCTCCTATTATTGCTATCATATGTTCAATCCTATGTATTGTGTTGATGACAACACAACTATAATACAACAACAAACAATCATGTACCAGCATTCTAACTTGGCAACTAGATTGTTTGTGTATTTGGGGATTATCTATTGTTGTCCTGTCAACTAACTAGCCTTGCGTCTTATCAAAGGCGACTTGTTACCCTTGATAGTATCTTCGTTGATTATGATACTCTCTATAGTCTTGTCAGTAGGAGTATCAAACATTATATCCATCATAGCATCCTCTAGTATCGCTCTCAGCCCCCTAGCCCCCGTCTTGAGTTCTATAGCTTTGGCAGCTATAGCTTGTACCGCACTAGGTTCAAACTCTAGAGTGACACCATCCATTTGCAACAACTTTTTGTACTGCTTGATCAGACAATCTTTAGGTTTGGTCAATATATTGACTAGAGCCTGCTGATCTAGAGCATTGAGTCCAACTACTACGGGTACCCGTCCCACAAACTCAGGTATCAATCCAAACTTGGTCAAGTCTTGCGGTGTCACACTAGACAACAACTTGCCAATCTCTACATCATTGTTGTCATGCCTTATAGTCCCACCAAATCCTAGACTACTGCTATTTTTGCGTTTGTCTACTATCTTTTCAAGACCTACAAAACTCCCGCCAAATATAAACAATATATTGGTAGTGTCTATCTGTATAAACTCCTGTTGCGGGTGCTTGCGTCCCCCCTGTGGTGGCACATTAGCTACAGTACTCTCTATGATCTTGAGCAATGCTTGTTGCACACCTTCGCCAGACACATCTCGTGTTATGCTCATATTCTCAGATTTGCGTGCTATCTTGTCTATCTCATCTACATATATAATGCCCCTTTGAGCTTTTTCCACATCAAAATTAGCATTTTGTATTAATTTGAGCAAGATATTCTCTACATCTTCACCTACATACCCTGCCTCAGTCAAGGCAGTAGCGTCCGCTACTGCAAATGGCACATTGAGTATCTTTGCCAAAGTCTGAGCCAACAATGTCTTGCCCGTGCCCGTAGGACCTAGCATAAGTATATTGCTTTTTTTTAGTTCTATATCATTGGCTTGTTTTTTGGTCTTGGTCTCTTTGATATTGTAGTTGATGCGTTTGTAGTGATTGTACACCGCTACAGACAACACACGTTTGGCATCATCTTGTCCTATTATATAATCATCTAGCTTAGATTTGATCTCTTGAGGCGTGGGTAGTTCTACTACACTCGTCTCTTCTTGATTGGTTTGATTGACCAATCGCACACATTCTTCAATGCATACATTGCATATAAAAAACTCTCCAAGTGGTCCCGCAACCATCTGTTGAACTTGGCTATAAGGCTTGCCACAAAAACTACACTCTTGATCCTTGTTGCTAATATTTTTGCTCATAAATTTGTTAAAACAACGATTGATATATCTAGGTATATTATACGATCCAACCCAAGCACTTGTACATTGTACACCACAACTTGTACTAATCTCTCTTGGTGTATATCTTGTCTATTAGACCATATTGCAACGCCTCTTCTGCTGTCATAAAATAGTCTCTATCCACATCTTTCTCTATCTTGTCCAATGGTTGACCAGAGTTCTTGCTCAATATAGCATTGAGTCTCTTCTTTGTCTTGAGTATATGCTCGGCGGCAATAGCTATGTCACTAGCCTGCCCTCTAGCACCGCCGAGTGGTTGATGTATCATTACTTCACTGTTGGGTAGACAAAATCTCTTACCCTTAGCCCCACTACAAAGCAACAAACTAGCCATAGATGCTGCCAACCCCACACATATAGTAGTCACGTCTGGTTTGATAAAGTTCATAGTATCAAAGATACCCATACCCGCCGTAACACTACCACCAGGACTATTGATGTAGAGACTGATATCCTTAGTACTATCCTTGCCTTCTAGATGCAAGAGTTGCGCTATAACTAGATTGGAAGTTACGTCGTTGACTTCGCCATTGAGAAAGACTATACGGTCTTCTAACAATCTACTATATATATCGTAGCTACGTTCACCTCTGTTGGTTTGCTCTACTACCATTGGTACAAGTTGACTTACAACTTGATTGTGTTGTGTAATATCCATTGTGTTCTCCACTATACTCTCTTATTATACTCCAAACCAAAGTTTTGCAAACCCCTTTTGCCCAAAATTAGTTTGGCAAAAATTGATAATTTTTGTCTACTGTAGATTACTCTTCAACAATTGCATATCAACTACTTGGTTGTTTTGGCTTTTGGCTTAGATGCTACTACTTTGGATTTGGGCTGTGTAGTCTCTACTGATGTAGTATCACTAGGCTTGACCACCGTCTTGCTTCTTGTCTTAGTCGTCTTAGTTGTTGACTTAGACTCCTCCATACTTTGATCAGATGTTGCCAATTTGGACTCTTTGGCATCTTTGGGTTGTTTGGCAGCACTCTTCTTGGATGATTTGGTTGTGTCTCCAGTTTGTCCCTCATCACTTGCCGTCTTATTTTCTTTTGGCAATGGTGGCAAAATTGTGTTGTGTTGCCTCAAATATGCCTGCAGTTTGTCCAATTTGGACTTGTATATGACTTGGTCTTTGTCTAGATGTCCATCCTTGATGGCTTGCTCCACTTGCTCTACAGTCATGTTATTGACTTGAGCTACATGCTCTAGTTGATTGGCTATATCTATATCCGTAGCTTGTATGTCTAGATGTTTGATCAACGCTTCAACAACTAGATTGACTTTGACTATCTTGAGAGCTTCGGGTTGATGATACGCACGCAAGTCCTTGATATCGCCTTTGGTCATATCTAGATAACTATCTATACTTAGACCATTGCGTGACAACATACGTTCAAAGTCACGTAGCATTATGTCCACCTGTCTCTCTACCATAGAGTTGGGGATATCAACTTGGGAGTTGTCTACGACAATCTCTAGTAGATTGTTGTCTACTGTATCCTTGGCTTTGTCTTGTTTCTGTGATTGGAGCTTGTTAGCAACATCAGCTTTGTACTCAACAAATGTGTCAAAGACAGACACATCCTTGGCAAACTCGTCGTCCAATTCGGGGACTTGATTAACACTAATAGAGTGTACAAGGCATTCAAACACTGCTTGTTTGCCTGCTAGAGATTTTTGATGATATTCGGCAGGAAAAGTCACCACAATATCTTTGGGCTCCGCTACCTTCATACCTACCATTTGTTCCTCAAATCCAGGTATAAACTGTCCACTACCTATCTCAAGTTCAAAATCTTTGGCAGTGCCACCATCAAACTTGACGCCATCCACACTACCACTAAAGTCAAATCGTACAGTGTCACCTTGCAGGACTGGTCTATCTACTGATATCTTACGTGATAGCTTGGTAGCTTCTTGTCGTATGTAGTCGTTGATCTCGTCCAAGTCAACAGACACATCTATATCGTGTACTTGATTGCCTTGATATCTACCCAATGTCACATCTGGTTTGATATCAAACTCAGCCGTAAAGATCACTTGTGGCTCTACTTGAGCTAGATCTAGTTTGGGCACTTGCACAGGGTCTATATCTGGACGCTCTTGCAATACTTGATCGTACAATTTGGGAAAGATATAATTGATGGCATCTTCTACAAAAGTAGCTGATCCATAGTGCTGCTCTATGACGCCACGTGGAGCTTTGCCCGGTCTAAACCCTTGTATCTTATACTTGCTACCATGCTCAAGATACGCACTATGCAATGCATCCTTCCACTCTTCGTTGCCCAAACTAAATTGTATCTTGCACTTCTTGTCTTTGGCAAATTCAACTGTATAATTCATCAATGGTATTATAACACCAATAACCATAGGTGTCAAATATCAATGTACCAATTGCAAGCACATGAGTTGTATGCTGATTGAACAATGAGAGGGCATTGAAAGACCAATCAACATAGTCAAGTTTTTTGACCCCAAAGCATGTCAATTGTGAGCCTCGTCATGCTAGATTTGTTCTGCACTTAGTTAGCTACCAATTTGACAGCTTTGTTGTAGTCAATCCTGTTGTAGTTGGTCACAAAGTCAACAAAGTCTTGTAGAATTGTATCTATCAAAGCACTATCAACGCACTCTACCATCATGCGAATTTTGGGTTCGGTGCCACTGTATCTTACAACCACTCGTCCCTCTATAGGTTTGAGCATCAAATTGTACTTGGCTACCAATTGTGCTAATTCTATACTATCTACTATGCTATGACTAGTATATATCGCTACAGATTTTTGTGGTATTAGTGGTATCAACTGTGGAGGATTATTGAGCAATAGCGACTTACAAAAGAACAAACTCGCTAGCAATCCATCTCCAGTAGTCGCATATGGTCTTATTATATAATGTCCGCTTTGCTCACCACCCAATATATAGTCATGTTGAATCATCTCTTGCACTATATACTTGTCACCCACACTAGTGCGTATCAATTTGAGTCCTTGTTGATTGAACGCTTTGTGCAAGCCACCATTGCTAAGCTCTGTGGCTACAACAGTGTTATTGGTGCCAAAGTCTATCGTTTGGGCTATATTGTACAACACGCTATCACCGTCCACAATACGATCATTGTGCAACACAACCAATCTATCAGCATCCCCATCAAAACAAAATCCAACATTTGTGTTGTCTTGTTGCATGCGTTGCAACAAAAATTGAGGATACAATGCCCCACAATTTGCATTGATGCTATTGCCGTCATATTCGGTATTGTATGCTACGACATGAGCTCCCAACTTTTCAAATGCACGTTGAGCCAAATCTCCCATAGCACCACAACTACAGTCTAGTGACACGCTTAGACTAGATAGTGAGGGCATATCTCTGACAATACTATCTATATACTCTCTTGTTATGTCCACATATGTAGGTCTAATTACAGGATACAAATCGTACTTGGACTCTTGCAATTGATTGAGCAAGTGTCCAAATTCTTGCTCAATCATGGGAGACAGCTTGCTACCATCACTACCAAATATCTTAATCCCATTGTATTCACAAGGATTGTGGCTAGCAGTGAGAACTATTCCACAGTTGCATTGATACAACTTTGTACCAAATGCAACTACCGGTGTAGGCACAATGCCCACGTCCACAACATCCACATTGTCGCCACTTATACCACTCAACATAGCTTGCAACATACACACACCACTTGGTCTGCTATCACGTCCTACTATGTACCTTCCTTCACCAAAATACATGCGTATAGCTACACCTATAAGTGTGCATACTGACCTATCTATATCTTTGCCCCATACACCACGTACACCATCTGTACCAAATTTTATATTTTTCACAACCGAATTTCCTATGAATATCCTAAATAAAACTGATTAATTTGACAAATACAAGATATTCGCTAGACTGCATTATTGTGACTTATCCCTCAAGCCTCACATACTTGTCAATAGTTGCAAAAAAAACACCACAACTTGACAATAGTTGTAGCTAGTGTTATAGTAGATATTGCTAAAATAAATTACACAATAGTTAATTATGAATTTGACCAAAAGATATCTAAAACGACCTTTTGATGTTGTACTCTCATCAATATTGATAGTAACGCTATCACCCGTCCTAATAGCGACAGCTCTAGCTATCAAACTCACCTCAAAAGGTCCTGTACTCTTCAATCAAAAGCGTGTAGGTAGACATCTAGTACTCTTCACCCTATACAAATTCAGGAGTTTTAGGCAACCTACACCATTCAATATAGACCAACCAGTAATATCCGGCAACAACAAGAATGTAACATTTGTAGGCAAAATTATACGAAGGCTCAAAATTGATGAATTGCCACAACTCTTTAATATCCTCAAAGGTGATATGAGTTTTGTGGGACCTCGCCCTTTTGTAGATATCTACATACAGAGATATCAAGGTTGGGAGTATGCCAAATTTGCAATACGACCAGGTCTAACTGGATTGGCTCAAGTCAAAGGCAATGGTCATCTCACTAGAGAAGAACGAAGTTATTACGATATATGTTATACTATTAGTGGCTTCTGGACTGACTTTGGGATACTCTTCAAGAGTATATTGGTAGTCTGTTTTGGCGAAAAGAGATTTTTTAAGCCTGTACCACAATCAGAACTAACCAAATACTCCAACTGGAACAAACCCAAAGAGTGGAACCTAATAGACCTACACGAAGCAACAACCCAAAGAGACAAACAACTCAATCTCTTCATGGACTATGTTGCATGGGTAGAAGCTAACAAGATATAAACAAAACTCAATCTAATTGCACTAGCGTCAATACTAGTGCAATTAGATTGAGTTCAAGTTGGCTTGTACGCCTGTACTAGCACGTCCTATCTCAAGTCGTTGCCAATGGATTGCTAGCAACTATATATCTTCTATAGACCTGTTTTTGTGTCAGCATATCTAGCGTAGTATATCTCGCCCAATTTGCCCTCTTGCAATACACCAAGTGCAAATAGCACTTCCAATACTCTTACGAGCAGTGTTGTTGTATGTAGTTGTACTTGGTCAATATCAATATCTATTGGTTGAGTGTACCATTGCCAATTAGAGTATACCATTATACAATCGGTTGTGATCAATAGACTGTTGAGTATACCCCATACATAAGGCTCTACACCTGAGTCTCTTCTAGCCTGAAAAGTATCTCTACAACGAGCACCAAAGCAATCAGCACTTGCTTGCAACCCAGCGTTGTCATTGAGTGTCTTGTTGTCTAGCCCAAAGTCATTAGCCAAAGACATACCAAAATACAACACATCAATTGCCTTGTCTATCAATGTAGACTTGTTGTCGGGATTGATCTCATACTCTTTGACCAATTGTATAACTCTACTATTGAGTGCTATACATTTGTTTTTGATACAATCGGTAAGTGTCCAATCCAAACCATACTTGAGCACCATTGCACTGTCAAGCTCTTTTTGTTTGGCTAGTAGTGTCCCAAAACTCATACTTAACTCCTATGTATTGTATGACATTAGGACTATTTGCCCAATGTCAACATTATTTTGTATACTAAGACTTGCTCAAAAATGTAGTATAGACTTTCTTGAGTCCCTCTCTAACTATTGATCCCCTAGGCAGCATTACATTGGCTATATACGCACCTATTGACTGTTTGTATTTGCTCTTGACTGCATAGCGGGTGTTGTTGTTGGTATCTTTGATGTACAATATTGGGGCATGTACAATCTTGATATCACGTCTAGCAAGCATCAAGCGTGTCACAAATATACCAAGCAATCTCTCACCCAAGTATCCCACTGCTCGCATCTGTTGAGTAGTGTACTCACTGTAGTCCTTTTGATTGTCAAATGCCATCAATATGTCAAATAGCCAATTGCTATACTCTACAAATAGCTCTTGCTTGGTCACAAACATATTGCAATAATATGCTCTATTGCTATCCATGTATTGATGCACTGCCTCTTTGTAATCTGGATATTTTTGCACTATGTATCTTATACACCAATCCAAATCAACAATATTGTGTGCCACTTTGTAATGCCTATATACTGATTTGCAAGGCAATGGGTATGGCAACACCATATCGACCTCTGTCAACACATGCTTGATATTGTCTTCGCTCAATCCAAAATCGTCGGCAAAACCACCATATACGCCAGGCACTTTGATGATACACTTAGTAGTAAGATGACGCAAAGACAAGTATCTCCTATAGTGGAAGAACCCATAATAATCTGCAGTCAAATTCTTGTACGCCCAATATTGAGCAGTCAACTCACAAAATCTAGCATTGAGATGGGATATATTGTCCTCACCTTCGTTGTCGGACAACTCAAAACTATGCTTGCTATGACTATCAGCACCTACACCAATTGGTACAATTATGTTATTGTGGGCAACGACCTCAGGCTTGTGACATGATACAAGTATCTTGACAATAGGATAAGTATCTTGTCTTTGTTGATGCAAGTTGATCCTCTTGATAATAGTCCCATCATCTATATCATCTTGTACAATGTCTTGATTGTGTTCACGAAGTATATTGTTATCGTTTTGTATATACATAAATATACCCAAATTGAGCAATCTATACATTGCCCTTATTCCAAAGAGATACCTATCGCATCTTTTTGTGAATTAGTGTATGCATTACATACAGTATCTACATCTCCATATTGCATCATGCGACCATGATTTAGCCACAATCCCTTGCAGCACATATTGGCTGCCATATTGATATCGTGCGTCACATATATGAATGTAGTACCCTTCTTACGTATATATTGTATTCTATCAAAACATTTGGCCTGAAAGCGTTGGTCTCCGACAGATAACACTTCGTCTACAATAAAGATATCGGCAGGACTATCTGATGCTACCGCAAAACCCAACTTGGCTACCATACCGCTAGAAAAATTCTTGAGAGGCACGTCCAAAAAGTCTTTCATTTCGGCAAAATCCACTATACTATCGTACTTTTTTTTGATTTCAGATTTGGTAAATCCAAGCACCGCACAACTAATATATATATTATCGTGTGCTGTCAACTCCATATCAAAACCTGCACCCAGATTGATTAGGGGGGCTATAGTCCCATGAGAATAGACCGTCCCTTTTGTAGGTCGTATTACACCTGCGATTAGCTTGAGAAGTGTACTTTTGCCAGCGCCATTGTGACCCAATAGAGCTAACGACTCGTTTTTGTGGACAGAGCAATCTATATCCTTAAGCACCCAGAACTTGTTAGATTCCAACTTGCCACTAAACAACTTAACTAGATATTCTTTGATACTAGTTATGCGTTCCTTTTGCAACCTATATTGCATAGATACATTGTTGATTTCTATTATGTTATCCAAAAAATAAATCCCGAATATGATGCCCAACCATATACAACCAAACTCAGTACAATACCTAATCGTTGATTAATGATTGCTCAACTTGTCTAAATGTACAATATAAAATTCTTTTTGAGAACCTTAAAAATAAGCATACCTATTATGATACTCAATATACCCATAGCATAGCATATCAAGTAGTTGTTGAAACTAGGCATCTGATGATCCATGACCAAAGTCCTAAAATTGGTGACAAAATAATACATAGGATTGAGTCTCACTACACTCTGAGCAAATTCAGGCAATGCCTCTATCTGTATATACACTCCGCTCACAAATATCCACAATTGCAAAGCTATCACATACAACTGACCAATATCCCTAAAGTACACATTGATAGCAGACAAAGCAATGCTAATCCCACCACAAAACAATACCAATGCAGGTATATTGAGGACTACAAACACAACGTGATAGGACAAGGGCACCTGCGTAATAATAGCCAAACATAGCAAAGCAATAATAGAAAACAGCATGTTAGCCAAAGCTGAGAAAGTAACAGAGAGCGGAAATATCAAATGCGGTATATACACTCTGTCTATCAGTCCCCTTGCTCCTATTATTGCCCCTAAGCTAGCCAGCGTAGCCTCTCTATTGAAACCAAATATAACCACACCACACATGATAAAAATACGACTATCCACGGCACCATTGACACGACCAAATATCATGGCCATTACCAACATTTCCATCAAAGGGAGCAATACGGTCCACAGCACTCCAAGAAAACTACGTCTATACTTGTTCTTGATATTTTTGCGTACAAGTAGCCACATTAGATAGTTGTATCCAAATGCACCACGTCTCTTATTGACATTGACACGACCAATATATGCTGTTGAATTGCCTAATAACTTTCCCATAATTTGTCTATTGTGACAAGAGATATAGCACAAACAATCAACAAGCACTATATTGCTCAAATATATATACTGCAACACTAGCCGAACATCACAACGAGCAAGTATAATATACCTTAAAGTATACCACTTTTGTGACAACCAAATCAACCAAATAGAGCAAAATTGCAAATTTATGTAATAACAAAAGGTTGCGTCCTAGCGGGTATTGAGTTGAGTTGGGCGGCAATATCACTTTGGGTCACTACTTTTTGGCACCCCAAACATGGATGTTATTGTTTGCAAAACACACCATATTTGTGGTATTATACTACAATATATAGGTATTATGGTTATCAATACGCCAATCTACAACAATAGCAGCTCTTATCAATTGAGAGCCAAACTAGATAGACTAATGCATAGCAAGTATTGGGTAGTTGTGTGTGGCACAATAGCAGTCATTGCTCATACTTTCAATTTGACTACTATAGGTTTTGGTTTGTTCTTGTGTCTAGGCATATACGTACTCTTTACACAACGAGACTTGTTGCCTCTAGTGACATGTCTTGCCATAGTGTGCTATAGTATATCTACACAATTTGTTTCTAATACCGGTGTTGTGGACAATGCTCCCTTTGTACATCTCAACAATTATATTGTATTTGGTTGCGTTTTTGTGTTGGGCATATTAGGATTGATTGCTGGCTCTATATACAACTATGCAACATACCATAGGACATTGGTCAAGTCCAAGATATTGTTGCCAACCTTGCTATTGTGCGGTGCGGTGTTGTTGTCTGGGCTGTTCTCCCCATATTACTTCAATACTATCAACTGGATAGCCATTGCCGTATTTGTATCAGTATCCTTATATATGTTGATGCTAGCCTACAACGCTAGTGACAAACTAGACTTGGACTACGTAGCCAAATTGATATTGACTATAGGTATAGTCGCATGCGTACAATTGCTAATCTACTTTGCTCTCAACATACAGGACATCAATCGCATAATATCAGACAAGGATATCAATCTTGGTTGGAGTACTCACAATGGCATAGGCATGCTTATACTCATTTGCATTCCGGCAGCATTCTATCTAGCTTACAAGCACACCAACAACAAGGTACAATTGCTATATATATTGGTCGCTATTGTGATGTTCTTAGTTCAGTTGACCGTTCTAGCTCGTAGCACTATGTTGTTTGGGTTGCTAACCATGCCGACACTGCTTGCTATCTTCTTTTTTAAGACCAATAGACAGCTCAAAATACAATTGCTAATATTGGGGGCTACAACCATAGTATGTATAGCCATAATGGCTTATGTACTAAGGCAACAAATACAAGTAGCTTGGGAGAGACTTGCCAATCTAGGATTGGACGATAGTGATAGATTTGATTGGTACAGATTGGCTCTCAACTTGTTTGGTAAGTATCCTGTGTTTGGAGTTGGGTGGGGATATGATACCAGCCTATATATCAATGGACAGCCATTTATGGCTATACACAATACTCCATTGCAATTCTTGGCATCTACTGGCATTGTAGGATTTGGATTGGCTACATGGTTGCTAATGGTCAAATGCAAAGTACTAACCAGATGCAAGTCCGTATTACACATCTTTGTGATAGGCATAATAGTCACAACAGAGCTGCTAGGTTTGATAGAGATTATACCGTTTTCGCCTCATATGATGATGTTGTTGCAACCAATTGTGTTTGCCGCTCTAGAGCTGAATCCACAACGGTCAATTGTATATAATACTAAATTAGTGTAGTTGACATAGTACAGAGTGTTCAATGACTAATTGCACACAATATATCACAGTACTACAACAGTAGCTCGGCAATAAGTCAAGCTACTGTTTGTAATATCTTGCAAACAGTAATAGTTTGTATGTACTTTTTGTGATGGCAAGTCGTGCACACCAACTTATTGGAGATCTTACGATGCCACAACCCTGTGCTTTGTTGGGTCGCCTTAGTTTGAACAAAACACGCAAGCTGATCTACTGGTAGATTGGATACAATTACAATATGCTTATCAAGCCCCAATTGTACGCCAACAACTGCCAACTACTAGCCACATCCTGCCATATATCTATCAATACATTGTCAACATACAATCTATGTTGTAAATTCTCCATTGTGTTGTGCATATTGTATATTATATGGATACACAAATGATATTATTTGCTATTGCAATAGTTGTAGCAAGTAGTACTGATTGTCTTACAACTGGACTAAGCTATGGTTGCAACAATATAATATTGCCAATTTTCAGTCAACTGATAATAACACTCACATGTACTTTGACAATTGTACTGTGTATCATACTAACTAACAACATCACTATACACTTGATCTCCCCTCGCATAGCACGTGTAATAGGGGCTATAATCTTGATAATATTAGGACTATACAAATTGTCATATCAGATTATTAGGACAACAGCATATCGCAAGCGTCTCAACAATCAGCTCAAATCAAGCCTCTTGGGGATAGATTTGATTGTCAATATATGCAATCAGCCCAAGATAGCAGACATAGACAATAACAAAAATATAAGTCCAGTTGAATCAATACTTGTGGCTACAGCTCTATCAATAGACGGTATTGCAATAGGTGTGGGCACTGGATTGGCGGGCGTATCTTTGGTGTTTGTAGCCTTGCTTGGAGGCTTGATGTTGATTGGCACATATTGCAGTCTCAAATTAGGCATGTATATAGGAGCTAATTTGGCTCGCAAATTCAACAAAAATTTGGGCTGGTTGAGTGGAGTATTGTTGATGTTGATTGGCATCTTCAATCTAATATTATAAACGATATCAGTCAAGAAGATCCAAGTCTATATCACTTTGATCGTCACCTTGTACGGCAATTATATCTTGGGCTTGTACTGCTACAATGGATGCCGTCAACAACTGTATGAGATTCTTACGGCTATGTTGCAACTCCCTACTCTCAAAAAATATCTGTTCTACTGACGCCCACACAAATACCCAAGCAATGATATTGATCATCTCACTCCATATTCTGACACCACCAGTAGACATTACAAGCCCAAAAGCAAAAATAACGAATCCTGAAACAAAGAACAAGATTGCATTGAGTATATTATGCTTGAGAGCTTTTTTGATAGCTATCAACTCTCTAGCAACAAAAAATTCAAGACGTCTCCTTACACCATCTTGATAACCACTAGGCACTATTATCTCCAGGTCATCATCATCTACAAACTGACTACGTTGCTTGAGATTGACAAATCCATCATACGAGAGTTCGTCATCTACAAAATCTTCGCTAAACAATCTCACTTGAGACTCAGTATCTACCGAATATCTTTTGAACAGAGCTTTTTCTATCTTCTTATATTTTCTTCTTTTATTGTTCAACATCTATAGCAAAAGTAGCAATATACTTTGTATCTTGATCTCAAGCTTTGAGCTTGTCGTCAAATATACTATCCAATATAGCTCTCTGTTGTGATGGGAGTATGTCCCCCATTATTCTTATCTCAAGCGGAGCAGTCTCTATAAAGTACAGCAACAAATCTTCGGCACTCTCAAATTTGACAAGAAAACTATCATCTAATGTATAAACTCCAAATCCGTCTTCTTGTTGTTTGACTACAATCTTGTCTATCTTAGGTTTGATTGTACTCATCAAAAATCTCAAGAGTTCAAACATAGTCTCCCTATCAGTCAAGAAAAAAGCATTCTCTTTGGCTAATGTACATATATCCATCCACCTAGATTTTAGCTCAGTCAACCTAAAATTAAAGTATCCATCTATAGCTATATTCTCATGGACAACTATCAATTTGTCCAACAACTCTCGCTCACTATCTCTATCAAATCCTACTAATATACTCAACAAAATATCAAATATATCTAGATGAATCTTGATATTTTGTTTCATATATTGTTTTTTGACTTTGGTCAAGTACAATTCACAAAGATACTCCTTGACGAGACTCTCCAACTGCGGTCGTTTGGCTACACTACAAGCAAAGCTAAAATACAATCTATCCTGTCTAGACACACATGCATATACCCCACCCAATTGTTGAAGCTCTGTCAACAACTCATCTTGCTGTGACAACCAACTCTCGTGAGACTGTGCTATAGATAAACATACTTGATACATACAACTATTGTATGCAAGCTATAGTCAAATAAATCTACAATTAGCTTTTTAGCTCGTTAGGTAATTTATGTAAGTAAAGACTTTGAATACAATACACAATGTGCCAATTCAATGACAATCTCAAAAAAAATCTCTTGTAGGATAGCGGCATATCAAGCTTTCAATACTCTGTGGTTGTGCTTAGGTGACCTTTGTACATTGGTCAATTGTACAATATCAAACTCAATCTTACTAGGTATTGGACAACTCTACTTCATGCGTTCTTCTAATTCTTTGATTGTATCGTATCCCATAGCGCGCAATCTATGATTGCGTGCAGCTACTTCTAGTATTATTGCTATATTTCGCCCTGGCTTGACCGGTATAACATACTTAGGCAATACTTTGCCCAATATTGCATACTCTTGTGTCATAGTACCTATACGGTCGTATTGTTTGTCCGCTTGCCAATCTTCTAGATGTATTACTATATCTATAGCCTTGCTATTGCTTATTGCTCCTGCTCCATATATATTGCGTATATCTACAATACCTATACCCCTAATCTCCATAAAATGCTTGATTATGGGTGGACTTTGTCCTACTAATACACCATTGATGCACTTGATTTGGACAGCATCGTCAGCTACTAGCCTATGATTGCGTTGTATTAGCTCTAATGCTGCTTCGGATTTGCCCACTCCACTATCCCCAGTTATCATAACACCTATGCCATACATATCCACCAACACTGCATGTACGGTTTGGCTCTTGGCTAATAGCTCATTTAGATAAAAACTCAGATCATTGATAAGCACAGTGGTATTAAGTGGAGAAGAAAACAGTATATGCTTGTGCTTGTTGGCAGCATCTATTATCTCTTGACAAGGTTTGATGCCACTACTCACAATCATACAAGGAAAGCCATAACCAAACAACTTGTCTAGTGTCCGCACCCTATCATCGTGAGATAGATTGTTGATGTAGGCTGATTCCATCTCACCTAGCACCTGTATGCGTTGATGCACAAAGTGCGTATAAAATCCCGCAAGTTGCAATCCAGGTCTATTGATGTTGTAAGTTGTAAATTTGAGCTTGTCTATACCCTTGCCACACAAGACATCCAGATTGTTGCGTGTACAAAATTTGCTCACCTTGACCGTTACTGGATCATTGAACTCTACCGTATTGTTGGACTGCATCACAACTTGACTGTTATCTTCTTGTTTGGACATGTTTTACCTCCATTATTTCAATACATCTTGCATTGCCTGCTCCATGATTTTGGCTACGCCGTCATTGTCACAGCTGTCTGCTATCATACCCGCTACTGCCTTGAGCTCGGCTATAGCGTTGAACATGGCTATACCCAATCCAGCCACCCCAATCATGGATATATCGTTGTTGCCATCTCCTATACAAATCATATTTTGCATAGGTATATTGAGCTTGCTCGCAATCCATATTGCGGTATTGCCCTTGCCCGCCCTATTGCTAGTAATCTCAACCAAAGTCTCTGTACCTATAGTACCACTAACAGTCACATCAAAAGCCTGTGCCAGACAACCAAACATAGCGTCTATGTCAAGTTTGGCAACTTTGTCCCAAATTAGGCACACTTTGTCAACTAGCAATTGATTGCTCGCAACATAGTCCAACAAGTCGCCTACACAATTCATAGCAATACCGCTACGTTGCACAAACCTAAGCGTAAAATCCGTATGCTGATTGATATATATTTGGTCTTGTATGTACAATTGTGCCGTTGTGTATAGATCAACATCCAACTCTCGCAATGTCTTAAGCAACAATATCACATTGTCTATAGATATCAACTGTTGATATATTGTCTCACGAGTCTTATTGTTGTATACTTGAGCTCCATTGTTGACAGATATCAAGATATCTTTGTCGTCCAATCCATATGGAGCTAAGTACGGATGTATCATTGACCATGCTCTACCCGTACTAATGCACAACTTGCCACCAAGCTGCATGTAGGACTGTATAGCCTTACGTGTGCGGGGACTACATGTATAACCAAAGTAGTCATAATTGAGCGTATTGTCAAAATCTGATATTATAAGTTTGTACTTCATAACAACCTTTGGCAATTGCAAAAAAAAGTTTTGGTCACTTCAATTTTTTGCAGTTGCTTTGTATTATACTAAATGTAGATTACAACAAGTCTTGAGTTGCTTCTTCTATAATTTTGGCTACACCATCTTGGTCTGCTCTGTCAGTCACCAATTTGGCACTCTTTTTGACTGAGTCGCTTGCATTGCCCACTGCTACACCCAATCCCGCCAGCTCAATCATGGATATATCGTTGTTGCCATCCCCTATACAAATCATATTTTGTACATCTACATTCAACAACCTAGCTATTGCTACTGCAAGATTGCCCTTGCCCGCCCTATTGCTAGTGACCTCTGTCAGATTGTGATCCAATATTGTAGTATCCACAAAGTCAAATTTGGCATCAAAGTCCACCTTGAACTGCTCTATATCCATAGAGTTGCACAATATCCCACATGCATGTGGACACACCTTGTTATCCACAACAAAATGCATTAAGTTGGGCTGCTTGCTTATTATGATATTGTCAAAGTCCAAATAAGTCTGCTCGTCGTCATCTTGCTGTACATATGTGATACTATCTGACTCTACCATTACATGTTGATTGAGGGCATATACATAGTTGAGTATTTGGATAGTTTGATCATTGGTTAGACGTTCTTCCAATATTACTTTGCCCGTCTTGATAGAGTACGCAACAGAGCCATTGACACACATAATAGGCATATCCACTTTGTCCAGATTGTACTTTGACAAGCATGGCTGTATGCTAGACCACACTCTACCTGTACTTATCGCAAATATCCCACCTTTGGCTTGATAAGCAGCAATAGCGTCTAGTGTCCTTTGGCTGGGCGTATAGTCTGACCTATAGTTGAGCGTATGATCAAAATCGGATACAATCAATTTGTACTTCATCTACATCTCCTGTTGGTGTATAGTATTGGGATAAATTGGGATTGAGGCATGTCTAATGGAGTCAGTTGTAGTCACAAGACGACCTATTACAGTCTCATTAATTCCAATTTTGATCTATCATCTCGTACAAATACTATAGTGCTTCAAGTACTGCTTTAGGGGAGTTCGTCCAATACTGCTTGCTCTAGCACATTGGCTACACCATCATCACTACAATGCCACGTGTGATACTTGGCAACTCTCTTGACACCTGTCCTAGCGTTGTCCACAGCTACACTCAACCCTGCAACAAGCAACATGGATATGTCATTGTCATTGTCACCTATACATACAGTCCTTGACAATGGTATGTTTAGCATGCTTGCAATCTCTTGGGCTACAACCCCCTTGCTAGCCTTAGCACTAATTATCTCAAACAACTGAGCATGACTTTGCATAAAAGTCAAATCACCAAACAAGTACTTGTATAGCTTGTTGTATATGTAGTCTATCTCTAGAGTCCTATCAGGGGTACCAACTATTACAAATTTGCTAGGTTCAAATCCTGTCTTAGTCAAAAATTGTACCAGATTGCCCACTTGTACAAAGTTGACTTGTTGTCCACGTGCATATATATCACTGAATTTGGCTCTATGCTTGATATATATAGTATCATCTACATAGCATTGTACATATACATCGTACTGCTCTAGATGTTGTAGCCACTCTATCGCTAGCGAATTAGGAATACTATATTTGACAAGCGGCTTGCCAGTCTTGCTAGAGTATACAGCCGCTCCATTGTAACATCCAATTGGAAGATCTACTTTGTCTAGTCCATATTTTGGCAGATGTTCGGCAAGTGTCTCGTATGATCTACCCGTACTAATAGTAAAAATCCCACCCTTGTCCTGATAAGCTTTGATAGCCTCTATAGTACGCTTGGTGACTTTGTGATCATACCATGCCAATGTACCATCAAAGTCACTAATAATAAGTTTGTATTTCATCAACAATCTTCTCCTAAGGTCGCCGTATTCGCTTGCACCAACTGATTGACCCACAATCAAACAACCCTCAAGTAAGGTATCAAGCACTAAATCTAGGATAACAACAGCAGACCTTATAATAAATAAACTTTGGATTGTGCCGCTTTGTGACACTTGTATTAGTCACCCTTGTACTCTTTGGTGTTGAGCATCCTTTTGTCACGCAACTGTCTATGATAAGTTATAGCAAATCTATGAGCCTCATCTCTTATGCGTTGTAGCATCTTGAGAGCATTGTGAGATTTGGGTAACACTATTGGATCTGGAGAGTGTGGAAGATATATCTCCTCTTCTCTTTTGGCAAGTGATATTATGTCTAGATGTCCATACCCTGACGCATTGAGAGCCTCAACCGCCGAAGACAATTGCCCCTTGCCACCATCAATCACTATAAGATCGGGCAAATCTGCAAATTTGTCATCTCCACACTTTGCTCTAGCAAACCGTCTCTTGAGAGTCTCCAACATACTAGCAAAGTCATCGCTACCTTGCACTGTCTTGATTTTGTACTTGCGGTATTGTTTTTTGGCGGGTTCGCCGTCAATAAAAACTGTCTGTGACGCTACCTTGTCAGTGCCACTTATGTTGCTGATGTCATAACATTCCATACGTCTTGCACTCTTAATATGTAGTATCTGCTCTAGTTGCTTGACCGCACCTATAGTCATGTCTAACTTGAGCTGTTCTTTGGTGCGAGACTTGAGCAAGTAGTCGTCAGCATTGGCTTGAGCGGTAGTTAGCAAGTCATACTTGACGCCTTTTTTGGGGACTATCAACAGTGGTTTGCGACTGGTCTGGCTATACACAAATTCGGCTATATTGTGCGATACAGGCAGCCTTGACACTATCTCTTGTGGCACATCTAGATTGGCGTGATAGAATTGGGTACAAAATTTGTTGAGATATTCGTCCTCGTCCAGAGATACATCAAGTACAGCAAAATTCTTGATACCCATCATCTTGCCATTGCGTACAAAGAGCACACTAGCTACACTATGCAATCCGTCACTAGCCCATGCAATAACATCTATATTGATATCCCTGGGTAGCTCCGCTATATTCTTGCGGGCTAGATTGTCTAGCATGTTGAGCTGATCTCTATATTGTATAGCATGCTCAAAGTCTTGATTGTCCGCTGCCGTCCTCATCATCTTGTTGAGTAGCTCTCTAGCACTGTCCTCTTTGCCCGACAAAAATGCCATAGCTTGTGCAACTTGTGCTTGATACTCCTCAACAGTACACAATCTCTCACATGGTGCGGTACACTGTTTGATATGATACTCTAGACAAGCACGGGTTGGCTTGACCATACTACGAGTGCATGTGCGGACTTGATAGGCGGCTTTGAGTATGGACAATATGTCCGTCACTCTTATACCAAAAAAGAAAGGTCCAAAGTACTTTGCCCCGTCCTTTTTGATACGTCTCACAATCTCAAACCTAGGATACATATCTTTGAGATTAACTCTCACAAAAGGTGCTCGTTTGTCATCTTTGAGTAGTATATTGTACTTTGGCCAATGTTTTTTGATAAGGTTGGCTTCTAGTGCTAGAGCATCAAATTCGGTGTTGGTTATTATGTATTCAAAGTCCGCTATCTCTGCTACCATCGCCGCTACCTTGTCTATCTTTTGGGTATTGACAAAGTACTGCTTGACACGATTCTTGAGTACAACCGCCTTGCCTATGTAGATAATCTTGCCCGCCGTATCCTTCATTAGGTACACACCACTATTGTCGGGCAACCTATCTATCTTGTCCGCTAGGATACTCATACACACATTATAGTACCAATTGAGATTTAAGTCAAATTGCAATATCACGTCCACTATTGCAACATACTACTGTTGGGATACACAAAAGCTACCATGTCACCATTGCAACATAGCAGCCTTTGAGAAGATTGGTATCTCTATTGTAGTCTTGGCAACTCTCTCTGTCTTAGCTTGTGTCTAATACGATAAGCAACATGTACAGCAATGACTGTACATGACAATATAACTGTAGCACATACAAAAAACACTCTATCCGCCCAATCTTGGTTGCGTGCATTGTCCACTACAAGATCTAATATAGTCAATGCTACAATACCCAAAGACATCACCACTGCTACAATCATACCCACCTTAGCCAACCCATGTCCAAAGTTGTAAAATTGATAATGCCAATAAGCAACATAAAACGAACCAAGTGAATACACTACTTCACGCACATAAGCCGTTTCAAGCAAATAGCATTTGAGATATAGCACAATATACACAATCATGCATACACACATTGCCCCAAAGCTAACTATCTTGCCTATTGTGGTATGAGCATAGAGTGCAATCATGCTCCTAACTGACCTATTGTAAGTATCACTAGTCAATATATACGGATTGTTAGCCACTCTCTTAACATAGTGATTGTCCAACATCTGTCTCAATTCATCGTTTGTCATCAGTATACATATCTTCCAAACTTTCTCCAATTGAGTATTAGGTCACTCTCCATTACTACTGTATTGTTGCCATCAGACAGATTGTAGCAACTCCTTTGCAAAAATTCAAAACCTACTCTATCATGAATGTAACTTGCTAGCAACGAGACCAAAACCCTGATGGCAGCAGAGATTATTGCACTAATGCCGCCAGAAAAAGCAACAAAAACAAAATCAATACTATCGGCAATAGCCTTCATTTGTAGTACAATACTGACAAAATCAGCTACAAAATTGCCATCTTTGCCAAAAAACTGTCTCATCATCATATCAAACAGAGTAGCACCCAACGATTTTCTAAACTCATCAACCTTAGTTTGGACATTAGATATTATTGACGCACTGATAGAGAATATCCAAGTTGCAATACCCAACGCTATAGAGTTGACAGTATTGAGAGCCAAATAATACCCAACTGGCACCCAAACAAACCAGATTTTTTCTGTCCTTATATAAAACTGATCTCTGCCACCATTCAATCCACGACTTGTCAAGCTGTTGCTACTACCTGTTACATAATAATTGCCATCGTCGTCAATGTACATTGTACCATCTTCTACACAACTTGCAATTGCGTCAAGAGCTCGTTGATATTCTTCAAGCTCTTGCATATCGCTTGGGTCTATGACACTAGCGTTGCGTAGATTTGTGTTGGTGTTGAGCCTCACGGTATTGTTGTCACCCAATACAATCCTGTCTATATACTTATGTGCCAGATACGACCATTCGTCACTATCGTCAACAACAGTAGACTGTATGTTGTTGCTTGTATTGGCTACACCACTAGCTACATTGTTACGCAACACCGCTGCCATCAAGGCACCGATTGGCAATATTATCACCAATGCCATGATTATAGATAGCTTGAACTTGCCCACTCTACTAGTAGGCTTACTTACACTTGAATTCATCAAGTCCTCCTAATAAATATATGTTTGTTATATTTCACTAGGATAGAGCCAAGCTTGACACTGACACAATCTCTTACTACATACACTACAATACAATGTTGTACACCACTATACCACAATATATATTATCCAAGATTGTTTTTGTGCTAGTATAGCACTATTACCTGTGATAGTGCTAGTAATTTCATCAACTTTATCGTTCATATTCTGATCTTTTTTGTTCATACTGTATTGCATGTTTTGGTTATGTAGGCTTTCAATACCACAACAGACACGCCAATGCTTGTTACACTGGCGTGTCATATATTGTACAGGACACTCCTCAAGGGTACTACACATGTCGTGCTAGCACCTTCTCTGTGATTGGATCTATCAATAGAGCATAAGTATTGTTGGTGCGATTGACAAAGGCTACGTACCAATACACTCCAGCATTGCTATCTATCGGATTGTTGACAAACAAGATATACACCTCTCCATTGAGACGACCATTGTGTGTCATGCTAGCTATCTGTGATTTGAGTTGAGTTGTAGCTATTGCCAAAGCTCGTTTGCTACTTAGCATCTGAGGAGTTGCCGCCACGGTCATATTATAAGTACCAACTTGCTTGCCTTTGCTAGACAATATCAACTCAATAGGCTCGCCATAAGTCCGCTCAGGTATCTCCGCACTATAATTCTCTTTGAATGGGTGTACAACCATCTTGCCTTTGTATACACTATCACCTGACTTGAGTTGATAGTCAAAAATCTCACCTTCTTGCAATCCATGCTTTGGTACAACTGTGATTATTACAAAATCTACCTTGGCACCAACTAGTCCATCCATAGCAAAATCTTTTTCTCTATAGCCACTTGCCACCTCTATACCATAAGTCTCATCGCTATACAGATACAAGTCAGGTCTATACTCGGCTATATAGTCATGATACTGATCCATAACATTGCTACACGCCAACATCACAACAGCACCAATCGCAACTACCACAACTATACCTATTGTCCTAACATGTCTCAACATGTCCTATATCTATGCTCTAGCCACTCAGGATATGCATACAGCTATTTATACAGACTATTTGCTCAAATCTAGTACAACACACACCAAATTTGCATATCAACAACCTCTTGTTGTCTGTGAAGAAATCTAGATAATTATTGCATATCGCTCTCAACCCTTACAAAGTAGACTATAATGTGCCATTGTGCTCAGCGTGTGTGCAACACCCCCAACAAAGATTGTTGGGGGTGTTGCACACACACTTGAAGATAGATATAGCAATTGTGATTGCAACAACATTACAAAACCACAACACCCAAATTGTCAACTACTTTGTGACAATTTTTCTTTTATTTTTTATATTGTATTTATATATTTTAGCAATATTATTATGTATTGGTTGTATCAAGTCACATGCAACATCAACTTGTATGCAATTGATAGAGATTGTCTTAACAATAGACTAAAGTGCCAAAATGGTCTATAATATATAGTGGAGGCAATAGTATCTTGAAACTTATCACAGACAATCGCAAGGCATGGTTTGAATACCACATACTAGACAAGTTTGAGGCGGGTATTGTGCTAGTAGGATCCGAAGTCAAGTCAGCGGCAGAGGGACACATGAGTCTAGGCGACGGATTTTGTAGAGTGGACAACAACGAACTATGGCTCAAGAACAGTTATATCAAGCCATATGACAAAGGTAGCCACTACAACACCCCCGATCGTCAAGACCGCAAACTACTATTGCACAAACACGAGATACGCAAGATAGCAGGTGCCCTGAGAGACAGTGGCATCACAGTAGTCCCTCTGCGGGCTTATTGGCTCAAAGGCAAAATCAAAGTAGAGATAGCCACAGTCAAAGGCAAGAAGTTGCATGACAAACGCCAAACTATCAAGGACAGAGACATTGAGCGTAGCCTAAGACGAGAGTACAAGTGAGTCGCTTGCAATTCAAATAAAATATACACAACAACCACTTGCAATCGCATACAAGTGGTTGTTTTCAATTATTCATTCAAAAAATGTTGTAGCCATTTTTGTAGCCAATAACATCAACTTCTACTTGTGAGATAACATCATCGGATATCTCATTTGTACCAATTTGGTATATAGTATTCATTCTAGGATTATAGATTCCTATTTTTTTTATCTTCTTGAACATATATGAATTATTAGAATGAACTCCCATTCTCCAATACATTTGTAGTATACTACATACAAAAATCAAGAATTGTGTGAACACATAATCAAACAGTTGTGATATTAATATGGCATAATGCTTGATTGCCAAACAAAAACCTCAACTGTACAATTGATACAGTTGAGGTTGTGTAATATATGGTGTTGAGTTGTGATTGTTGGGCTCAAACAAATCTTTAATACCCAATTTTTTAATTATTGTTAGTCTAAGATTACAATAACATAATCTTTGTCTCTGTAGTTGTATTTGGCAACTTGGTCATCTTTGTTAAGGTTGTTGACTTTCTTTACTTGGTAGTTCACTATAGTACCATCTATGTATTTGATACTAAATGATTGTTTGTCCTCCTTAATTCCATTGACTGCAATACTACAACATTGCTTGTTGCGTATACTATCACTTCCCATTGGATTGATATGGTCTATGTTCCATCCGTATTTGCTATTGCTATCACCGTATGCTCCTTTGTGTATATCAAGACCAGCAAAATCTCTCCCAGTTGAATTGTTGCCAAAAGTCTCTCTCCACAACGTTTCTGCCTCTTTGTTTAATATCATTATTAATTTCTCCTAATATATCAAGTAATCTTGTAGGTTGACGGTACGTCAACCTATGTAGTATACTACATACAAAAATCAAGAATTGTATCAATATCTTTGGTATACTATATTTGGGAAGAGCTATATTGACCGTATTAAGGTTGTGAGATCAAACAATTTTGGTCTAGTATATTTGGGCACACAATAGAGTACGCCCCACCACACAACCAATTGGTGTGGTGGGGCGTTGTATTATCTAATCTACATCTTTGACAAATCTACACTTTGGATATCCACTACAGCCATAAAACTGTCCAAACTTGCCCTCTCTCAATCTCAAAGGTTGGGCACATCTTGGACAGATATTGTTGGCTATATCAGCTTGAGTGTTGTGTATATTGATTATGTGCTCTTGTTTGGATATTTGAGGATTGCTTTTGATATCTGTCAATTTGGCAACTATGTTGTCTATATTGTGCTGCGTTAGGGTTATGCCTGTGTCACTCTGCAACACATTGGACAATTGATGCACATTGCTACACACCCAATTGCTAGAGGACACATGCAACTCAGCTCTCAGGAAGACAACTACATTGATGTAGATATTGTGTTGTCTAAGCAGTCGCCCCAAAAACCATATGTGTGTACTGTTTTGTTTGACTGGATTGTACATCTTGTTTTTGGTCTGTCCATATGCCAATACTTGTGTCCATTGTCTTTGGTTGTCATCGCCATATATAGACCCTGCATAGTTTTTGGTCTCTATCACAAAGACCCCATTAGGACGTATCACAACATGGTCTATTTGGCTAGACCTACCCGTCTTGTCATCTACAAGTATAATATCGCTGACAACTACTGATTGTGGCACCTGTCGCAAAAATTGGTCAACATGTGCTTCGCCCTGCTCACCTTTTGTCCTATGGTCGTGTTTGGATTGCCTATCGATTGCAAACGCAACTATGACAACCAACCCAACAAAAACTGACAGAATCACTAATCCAACAAATTCCATAATTTTGGCACACTTTCAATTACATCACAACATATCACTAGGTATTGTAGCAACTCGTATACTTTTGCACGCAAGCTATTATACTAAGCTTATGTACAAAAAGATTGCAATAGTATTGATAGTTGTATGCCTAATATTGTCAGGTTGTAGCAACACTCCATATACCAAAGACAATAATAGCCTCAACCAACCCGAAGTAGAAGAGCCAATTGCACCACCCAACAATCAATTGCCCGAAGTAGATTTGCCTAACTCACCCGATAGTAGCTTGCCCAATGTTGAATTGCCTACTCTTCCGCCCGACAATCAATTGCCTAATGTAAATATACCACCAATACCCCAAAGCATCAGAGGTACTTGGGTATCTACTGTGTGGAATATAGACTACCCCTACAGTTCTACAACAGACAGTATCAAGCTATCCACACAGATAGACAATATTGTATCCAACGCTATACAACATTCGCTCAACGCAATCTTCTTTCAGGTTAGACCATGTAGTGACGCATTGTATCCGTCAGTTATTTATCCATGGTCTAGCTATCTCACTGGACAATTGGGACTAGCCCCTAACGACAACTTTGATCCATTGGAGTATATAATACAACAATGTCACAACAACAATATTGCTCTACACGCATGGGTCAATCCTTATAGATTGTCTACCAACCAAGCACTATCCACGCAACACCCCATTAGTCAATATCCACATATAATAATGAATGTGGACAACAAGTTGTACCTCAACCCTGCTCATTCCGATTCTCAAGACTTTATATTGGCAGGAGTCAAAGAGTTGTGCAACAACTACGCTATAGATGGGATTCACTTTGATGATTATTTTTATCCTGAAGGCATAACATCTCAAGATGATGCCGAGTACATTCAATACGGGCAAGAATATCACAACAAAGATGACTTCAGGCGAGCGTGTGTCAACAATCTTGTCTACAAGACCAACAACCTAATCAAAAATATCAATCCCAATATCAAATTTGGTATATCGCCGTCAGGGATATGGTCCAACCAAGAACACAATCCATTAGGGAGCAATACTCGTGGATTTGAGAGTTATTATCAAATATATTGTGATAGTCGCACATGGGTCCTCAACGGTTGGATAGACTATGTAGCCCCACAATTGTATTGGTATATAGGACAACAGTGGAGTGACTATGCTATACTACTGGATTGGTGGCATGATGTATGCAAGGACACCAATGTACAACTCTATATAGGTATAGCAGGATACAAAATAGGCACGGACACCAATTGGAACAACCCACAACAGATTGTCAACCAATTGCAACTAGCAGATGACCTTGCCAATGGTTGGATAATATTTAGCTACAGTGACTTGGACAAACTAGCTCATTAGTTGGTCTAATAATACCAACAGGAGTCAACTTATACAATATGTATTTGAATAGCCAAAATCCTTGTCAACAATCACTTGAACAAGAATAATCTCAAAAAATACATTATACCTTTGCCAAAACTTGTTGTTGCTGTACACTTGAGTTTCTTTTGAGGGTCAAATATTGTTGATTGTTGCTTGACTAGACAAGTTCTTGAGATTGAACACCTTCAAGCTTGCAACATTGGATTGCAATATTGCTCTTGCATCCAAGCACCACTATACTCACTTACGCAACAAGCTATCTAAGTGTATCTCTTAGATAGCTTGTACAACCTACTCTTTGACCAAATTGCACATTTGGTTGCATGGATTTACTTGACAATCAAGCTTACACCATCCATCTCTTCGGGTTTGGGGAGTTGTAGTATCTCTAACATAGTTGGTGCAATATCTGCTAGACGACCCATAGACAAATTTGTTTTTTTGTATTTATCTCCAACCAACAACAAGCGTACATCGTTGGTAGTATGTGATGTGCAAGGGCTACCGTCCGAATAAGCTAGTTGCTCTATATTGCCATGATCCGCTGTCACTAGTGCAACCCCTCCAACCTTGAGTACTTCTTGCACTAGCTCATAGCACAAGTTGTCTACAGTCTCCACCGCCTTGATACTAGCATCTACGTTGGCAGTATGCCCCACCATGTCACAATTGGCATAGTTTAGTATCATCACATCTACCCCTTCTTGCAAGACGGCGATAGCTTTGTCTGTGACTTCTCTAGCTGACATCTCCGGCTGCAAGTCATATGTCGCAACTTTAGGTGATGCAACGAGTATGCGTTGTTCGGCATCATTTGGCTCCTCTATCCCACCATTGAAAAAGAAAGTAACATGTGCGTATTTTTCAGTCTCTGCTATACGTACCTGAGAGCGTGAATGTGCAGACAACCATTCGCCTAAGGTATTCTTGAGTGACTTAGGAGCAAAAGCTGTGTGTATGCCCAGAGCGTCATATTTGATATCATACTTGGTAAACCCTACATAGTACAAGGACTTGTGCCCACCAATCTTGTCAAACTCCTTGAATTCGGGGTCAAGTATAGCACGACTAATCTCTCTTGCTCTATCTGGTCTAAAGTTGAAGAAGATCATGCTGTCGTTTTTGGCTACACCTTTGTAGTCCCCTACAATCATACTAGGCAAGAACTCATCAGTCAAACCATCTTTGTAGGCTTGCTGTATACCCTGTATAGCATTGTCATACTTGGCACCCATAGCATTGACTACACAATCATAACCTACCTTGACACGGTCCCATCTATTGTCCCTATCCATGTAGTAATATCTACCAACAACAGTAGATATTTTGCCTACGCCTATAACATCTATCTTGTCTTGCAACTGCGCCACAAACTCAAGGGCAGACTTAGGTGGCACATCACGTCCATCAGTGATACAATGTACATATACATTGTTCAATCCGTTGCGTTTGGCCAAAGTCAAGAGTGCATATAGGTGCTCTATACTGCTGTGTACCCCACCATTGCTAAGCAATCCTACAAGATGCAACGCACTCTTGTGTTGTTGACAATTAGCTACCGCACCTTTGAAACACGAATTGTTGTAAAAATCCCCATCTTCTATAGACTTGTCTATAGCTGTTATGTCTTGATACACTACCCTACCCGCACCAATGTTGAGATGTCCAACTTCACTATTGCCCATCTGTCCACTAGGTAGTCCCACATCTCTACCACTAGTCTTGATAGTAGTGTGCGGATATGTCTTGATCAGCTTGTTGATATTGGGCATACCTTGCATAGCTACAGCATTGTACTCTGGGTTGCTAGATATACCTACCCCGTCTAGTATTATAAGTGCAACTGTCTTCTTGCTCATTGATTAGTTCTCCTACAATGTTTTTAAGAATAATAGATTGGTTAGCAAAACAATGATTTGAGTAGTATTCAGTATTTTGTATAGGCGACACCAACATCTGATTTTGCCATACAACTCAATACACATGTCTTACCAATGATTAGATATATGGTCTCATATTAGGCAATTTAGTGTAGTATTTAGCGTATAGCTATAGTGCACGTAGCACTCAAATCAGTTTTGGTTTGGTATTGGAGATACTTGGTTTTGTCTAAGTATCTCAAAAGCAACTATACCACACGCTACGCTAGCATTGAGTGAGTTGAGTTGTCCACGCATTGGGATAGTCAATACGTCATCGCACAACTTACGTGTCAGTTGTTTGACGCCATTGCCTTCACCACCCACTACAAGAGCTATCTTGCCGTTCAATTTGGACTGATATACATTGGCACCACCTGTCTCAGCCGCATATATCCAATATCCCGCATCTTTGAGTGTCTTGATACAATCATTGATGTTGGTAACCTTGCTTATTTGCACATGGCTAGCCGCACCCGCTGACACCTTGATTACAGTCTCATTGACACTAGCTGTCCTATGTTTGGGTATAATCACACCATCTGCACCTACACACTCAGCTACCCTAATGATACTCCCCATATTGTGAGGATCTTCTATCCCATCTAACAATATTATCAAGGCGTCCTGCTTGCCCTTGGTCCTAGCTATCATATCATCCAAGTCTGTATACTTGTAATCTGTGACTTCGGCAACAAATCCTTGATGTCTACCTGTCGCACTCTCTCTATCTAGATGATCCTTATCTCTAAAGAAGATCTTGATAGCTCTAGACTTGGCAGCATCTATCACTCTCTGACTACTGTGATCCGTCAACCCTTTCTGCACAATCAGTCTATCTATAGTAGTACCTGCGTTGATAGCTTCGTATACAGCATTCTTGCCCTCTATCTTCATACTAGTATTATACCACACATTGGGGCTTTTTGTCACTTGTATGTGTATGTACTTTGTAGTATGGATACCCAATTATGCACAGTCAACAATACAACCCTACCAAGTGGTGTAGTGTAGCTTGTTGGTGGGCTGTATTGTTGGTATCCACAATCATTCAACACAATTAAGACAACCGACGACCTATTGTAGAAGACTCGGTGGTATATGTTGAATTTATTAGACCCTGTAGTAACCAATATTGGTAGCCTTGTTGCCATCAAATGTGAACTGACATATTGTGACAACAATTGGATATATACCAAAAGTAATTATCCCTAAGAAAAAAATTGCCTTAGTCCTTGACTTCCAACCTGGTGGATTGAGCCCCGCCACATTGATAATAAAACTACCCAAGAACCCAGTTTCAAAAAAAATCAACAACAACAAAAAGCACGCTAAAGCATGAGGATGTCTAGCAATCAAATATATTGCACCTCCGTCAATTTGATACAATACTATTATGTGTAAACTAATTGTATTTACACATCAACAAAATTGCATGATCTGCGACCAAATATTGCATTACAATATTTGATCAAAGATAGTCGTAGATTTCATCATTACCACTATGCTTTGGGCTTGTTGTGTTTTTAGATTGAATATTTACATTCAAGACAAGCTCTTGGTTGCACAGCACCATTGCTACATTACAACCAAACTCATTTGTATTCAAACATTTCGTCTTCCAAAAACTTTTCTTTGACTATGATAAGCAATACTATATTTGCAGAAAATATGGCAACAAAGCCACACAACTTCCACACGGATGCATTGTCAACAATAGTCAATTGGTCAACAAACAAAAAATACAAAACGGGACCTAAAATCATTATTGTATCTACTATTGTCTTTGTATATGGTTTTTTCTTATCATTACTAATTACAAATTTATGTTGTGCATTAGTTTGTACACTATTTTTCTCGCATGCATTTTTTTTGTTGCGATTAAATCGCTCCCATAAATAATAATGAAAAACTATATATGTATGATAACAACTCAATATAACAACAAAAATTAGCGACGACTTGCTATTGTTGAGAAATACCAAACAAAAAAGCAAGTCACACAAAGCTATACATATTGCATCAACAAACCACAGCTTGCTCTCTGCCGTCAACAAAGCTTTAGATTTCTCAAGATCTAGAGCTACAAAGATAGATACCGCAGTTATGTTGCAAGCAAAATTGCCTACGACAATACTTGCCAAAACATCATTTGATTGTGACTTGATAGTTATCCAATCGCTTAGCAAATATAAAAGTATGTAAAAGCCAACCGTAGGATACAACAACACCCATCTAAAAATCCAGCGATTATCTTTGCATTGTCTAAACATAGCTCTCTATCTATCCTCCCATCAATAAATGTGTATAGTTGTTTGGCAATACCAAATGCCAGTTTGGCAAGCCAACAACGCCCTAAGTATGTCTATATGCATTAGCATACTAATCCCTAACTGTCAATACTGTAGCTTTGCGACAAGTTATGAAGACTGCTACTACACTCACCACGACAGACACTCCCAAGTACAAGGCTGACAAAGTGCCAAGTATTGCCCAAGGAGTATTCAATGTGCCCAAGCCTGGATAGTATCCATTGAGTATGTTTTGGTTGATTAGGTCTGTCAACAAGGCTATTGCAATACCCAATACTACGCCAACCAGTATTGTAAAGATACTCTCCAATATTGCTATAGTCACAATTTGCCCTTTGCCAAATCCCAAAAGTCGCATCTTAACAAACTCTTCTTGCCGTACCGAGAATGCCATAACCAGAGTGTTGACAATACTCAGTACAGCAAATATCCCAATAGGGACAATGAGTGCATTGAGTATGACTATGTTTTGGGCTATATCTTCGGGCGACATGTCGGGCGATACTGATAGACCATTCATCACTATTGCCATTACTGCAACTAGAGCAATGCTCAACATGACAAAAGACGCAAGTCCACTTGTGCGTCGTGCGGACAGTCGTATACTCCTAGATGCCATCCTACCACTTGTCACAACGCTACCAACACAAGACACCCAACTAGCCAATATCGGGAGATACAATGGTGCAAAGCAAACAAGTGCAATGACAGCAAACACACCGCCAAACATCACAAATGACACATATATAGCTACTTCTTCGCCCTCAAACCTAATTGCATCCCCCAATACAAACAATGTTATGCTAGACAACACCATAACAATACCCCAAATCACACGTTGCTTGCTCACAAGTTTGATGTCTAGATTGGCATCTTGCAACGCTTCTATTGGAGAGATTTTGGTAGCTCTACGACCGGCAATAGACGCACCCCACACTGCTATCAATATGCTACAAACAAATGCCGACGGCAACACAAACCACACATTGGGATCTACAAGCGAGTTGGGGACTATCTCAATATCGTTGATAATATCCAAAAACAATCCAGTCAACCCTGCTCCAACTATCACACCTACTAAGGAACCCAACACAGCAAGTACCACAGACTCACCAATCAGCATATTTTTGAGACGCTTGCCACTTGCTCCTATCATACGATAGAGTGCAAGTTCTTTGCGTCTAAGTGCCACACAAAAACCAAAACTACCAGCTATAATACCCACGGATAACAAGACTACAATAGCTATAAACACACCCATGACAGATATCAAGGCGGTTGCTGTCTCATCCTCTATAGTCGCTACAATTGATGATGCTAGACCCTGTCCAGACACAGTGAGCAATGCTGCCCCCAATATCATAGTCACCAAAGCTCCAACAAACAGTATCCACCTATATACGACCAATCTCAAATTTTGTCTCAATGTCATCTCAATCCAATCCCAATCACTGTACACAACAACAATCAATACTCATACATGCAATCTACACTTAATGCCAATTAGCAATCTCTGCTGTGACACGCTCCAATGTAGGGTTGCATAGAGTATCGTATATTTTGCCATCTACCAAGAAGACAACCTGATCAGCAAAGCATGCTGCACGTGGATCATGCGTAACCATAATGACAGTCTGACCATCTTTGTCTACTGTGCTTCGCAACAGTTCCAATATAGATTGACCTGTGTGAGTATCCAATGCCCCCGTAGGTTCGTCAGCAAACAACACATCCGGTCTAGCAACGAGAGTCCTCGCAATAGCGACTCTCTGTTGTTGCCCACCCGACAATTGAGATGGATACTTTCTGATATGATCAGCCAGTCCAACTTGATGCAATATTGGCAATACAGTATCTTTGTCAATTGACTTCTTGGAGAGCTGAAGTGGCAATACTACATTCTCATACACTGTCAACATAGGCATAAGGTTGTACACCTGAAATATAAATCCAATCCTATCTCGTCTCAACGCATCCAATTCTTTGGTCTTGAGTTGAGTTATGTCTGTGTTGCCTATTGTCACTGTGCCGGTAGTAGGTCGGTCAAGTCCTGCCACACAATGCAAAAGAGTACTTTTGCCACTACCTGAGGGTCCCATAACAGCAGTCATCTTGGCTTTGGCAAATTCAAAACTTATACCATGCAACACCCTAACCAACTGACGCCTATTACCATATTCTTTGGTAATATTTTGTACCACAATAGCACTACTATGATTGCCAAGCTTGATATCTATCATGCAACAATTATAACACACAATAGCCACAAATACCAAACAAATACCTAAGTATCTTTAGTATTGATATACTATATACATCACAAAAACACTCTAGATATTGCGGGCATCTCAATAGTGTCAGTCTCAACCTAAGGCTAGTATTGACTAAGTATATACTCAAACATGAGTTGAGTTTTGTTTGTTTTTATCAGTATAGTTACACTATTTGATCAACTTCTCGCTAATTCAATTAGCTTGACAAATAATAATCATTGTTGTATAATATCATGTACTATTTGTTTTTTGATACTTAGTATCAATTGGGAGAGTTATTATGTCACGCAATACCTTGCAAAGACAAATTATATTAGATGCACTTAGAGCACATGGACAACACCCCACTGCCGATGATATTTACAACCATATATCCAAGACGCATCCTTCTATTAGCAAGGCTACAGTATACCGCAATCTAGCATCGTCAGTAGACAATGGTGAGATAGCGGCTACTGGTGTATTTGGAGGTGCTATGCACTTTGATCACAGGGTTGAAGAACATTTTCACTTTGTATGTGAAGATTGCAATACTCTTATTGACATATCCAAGCAAAGCGTCAATATGCAACACCACATACAACAGCTCCAAATCAACAAGATAGAACTCACATTCAAGGGTATCTGCACACAGTGTCAGCACGCCAATGAGAGCACTACTGAGACAAGCACATCAATGGACAAACAATCTCAATCAACCCTAGCAACAATTGCTAGAGTTGATTGAGCAAGCTAATATTGTAGACCTCTAAGAGTTGACATAGTTGATGAGTTTGCGGACTTTGTCACTCTCTACAGTATAGCGAGATAGCTTGATACCTATCAACAAGTCATGCATATGGTGCATACCTATATCACTATATTGCATAAGCTTGTCCAAATCTACAGCATGATCTCTAAACTCCCTAGCCCACTTGACGGCAAATACATATATAGCGACCAATCTATCATCATCAGTCAATGCACCATTGTACTCTATAGCTAGTTTGTTGCCTAAGACTTTTTCAGCCCGATCTACTTTGTCACTCTTGTCAAGCTTCAACCTATCTTTGTCTTTGTCTAATACAAACTGCTTGTTGCAACTGACACAACGATATCTTTGCTTGTGTTGTATGCTAAAACCCGACTTGATTATATCACTACTATCACATTTTGGACATTTCATAAGACAAATATAATAACACACAATGCACTCAAGTAGCAAATAGCTGGGTGCATTGTGTGTTGTTGTCCAATCTTGTCCACATATCAAGACTTGTCAACTTCAAGTTCTAACTCTTGCAAAAATAGTCTTGTAGCCTTACCCCTATGACTAATCTGCAATTTGGTCTCTATGTCCAACTGATTGAGGCATTTGTCAAATCCCTCAGGCACAAAGATAGGTTCAAAAGTCATTCCACTATCTACATCTACAATCTTGTCTGATATACGCCCTCTCATCTCAGCATTGACACGCAATATCCGACCATCTTGCAAAACGCAAGTGATATAAGACACAAACTTGGCACTGCGGTCTGACATACCTTGTAGTTCTCGCAACAATGTCTTCAGCCTATCAACACGTGGAGCAGCCTCGCCACCAGCGTAATACGCCGTATCCACACCTGGTCGCCCATTCAAGGCATCTACTATCAAGCCACTATCTTCACCAAGAGCTATCATTCCGGTATCATGAGCTATTTGACTAGCTTTGATACAACTATTGCCCTCAAATGTACCACTATCTTCTACGATATCTTTGGTATATCCGATATCGTCAAGAGTACAAAAAGTGACATAAGTCCCCTTGAAGATCTTCTCAAAATGCTTGAGTTTGCCTTTGTTGCGTGTAGCAATAACTATCTTCATACTATCCTCAGTGCATATGTGTACCCAACATTACTCTGATACAATTGCACCACAATTTGTCTTCGTACCTTATGGTATCTCACTATACAATCAACTCAACGACACTCCCGTAACTTTATCAAAAAACTTGATATACTTCTTGTTGATAGATATGCCTATGGTGCTACCTATTGGCTCTATAGCGGACGTGTGTAGTACATTGAAATGAGCACTACCTGCTTGCAATCTCACAATGATATCCTTACCATAAAAGTTGTTAGCTAACACTGTACACTCCAAGTCACTGGAGTATTTGCTATCACTATTGTCCAAATAGTCCCCATGCCTAACTATATTAGCCCCCTCAGGTCTAAAACACACAATCACATTGTCATTGTCTAGTATAGTATTGTTCTGTTGCAACTGTATCTTGATTGCACCATCTCTAGATACAAAATGGTCGTCGTGGACACTACCCACAATAGAGTTGATTGGCAACTTGCCTATAAAATTGGCTACAAAGTGATTGATAGGATTGTCATACAACTTTTGTGGAGAGGCATTTTGCATGCAAGTGCCGTCTTTGAGTACAATAATCCTATTGGACACCAGCATAGCATCTTCTTGATTGTGCGTAACATACACTGTAGTCACATTGGTGCGTCTTTGTATATCAACGAGTTCTTCGTGTAGAGACAACGACAACTTGGCATCAAGGCTGCTAAAAGGCTCGTCTAGCAACAATACGGCTGGTTCTTGAATTAGAGCTCTAGCTATAGCTACACGTTGTTGTTGCCCGCCGGATAGTGTGCTAGGGCGTCTTGGGAGTAGATGAGACAATTGCAAAGTCTCTGCTATCTTTTCTACTTTGTCTTTGATGTCTCTCTTTTTGGATATATTGGAGCCAAACCAAATGAGGCTTGACTTGAGCCCGTACTTGTTGCAATAGGCTCTCGCTCGCTTTAGCTTGAGTGGGAATGCAATATTGTCAAATATTGTCATATTTGGATACAACAAATAGTCCTGAAACACATACCCAATATTGCGTTTGGCTAGAGGCAAGTTAGTGACATCTTGGTCGCCAAAATATATCTTGCCAGATGTAACTGGTATTACACCTGCCAACATGTTGAGAGTTGTGCTCTTGCCACTGCCTGACCCACCCAACAGTGCAGTAATCTCACCATCTCGCATCTCTATACTAAGATTTTTGACAGCATAATTGTTGCCGTCTTTGGATCTAAACTCTTTGGTAATGTTATCCAATATTATCTTCATCTTCCAAACCACGCCACTTTAATATAAACAATCGTGTTGCCAACCCTGTCAAAATACACAACTACATTGGACTCCTGATATAGAGAGCGACAATGGTGCCAATATGCATGCATCTCAATATGAGGGTTGTTTGACCAATCAACAGTATACCACTAGTATCACACAACTACACAACATTTGTCAAAAGTTTGAGACACTCAACCCTACCGAAATAGTGCACCAGATATTGTGTATCCGCTTGATATACTACACCAATCTCCCAATCAACAACCCAAGTACCAAACCAAGCCCAGCTCTACTCATCAGTATTGCAAAACAACAAATACCATAAGGTGATATTGCCAACATCTTGGTGTATTGATCAGGTTGCAGTTGAGTACAGTTGATCAAGATTGGCAACCAACCTATCAATAACATTGCTATACATCAAACAACCCATAACGCTTGTTGCCAAAACATCATGAGTTGTTTGTTTAAGTTAGATATTTATTTGAGAATTTTGCTAATTACGCCACTACCTACCGTACGTCCACCTTCACGCACCGCAAAACGCAAGCCTTTTTCGGCTGCTATCGGAGCAATAAGCTTGACTGTGATAGCTATATTGTCGCCCGGCATAACCATCTCTGTACCCGCAGGCAAGTCAATTGTACCTGTCACGTCAGTAGTACGGAAATAAAACTGCGGTCTATAACCATTAAAGAACGGTGTATGTCTACCACCTTCTTCTTTTTTGAGGACATATATCTCAGCTTCAAAGTCAGTGTGAGGCGTGATAGACTTAGGAGCAGCCAGTACTTGACCACGTTCTACATCCTTACGCTCTATACCACGCAACAATAAACCAGCATTGTCACCCGCCTGAGCAAAGTCTAGTGATTTGCGGAACATCTCAACACCCGTAACCGTAGTCTCAACAGTAGGCTTGAGTCCAACTATCTCAACCTTGTCTTGTACCTTGATACTACCTCTATCTACTTTACCAGTTGCTACAGTACCACGACCAGATATAGTAAAGACATCTTCTACAGGCATCAAGAAAGGCTTGTCAGTATCTCTTTGTGGTTGTGGGATATAGCTATCAAGTGCTGCTACCAACTCCATGATTGGATTGCAAGCGGCGTCGTCAGCTTTGCCTGCGTTGGCTGCGTCTAGAGCCTTTTGAGCACTACCCTTGATGATAGGCGTATCATCACCCGGAAATTGATAACTAGACAACAACTCCCTTATCTCCATCTCTACCAACTCAAGTAGCTCAGGATCATCTACCAAGTCAACCTTGTTGAGAAAGACAACAATCTTGGGTACGCCTACTTGACGAGCTAGCAAAATATGCTCACGTGTCTGTGGCATAGGTCCATCACTAGCGGATACGACTAGTATAGCTCCGTCCATTTGGGCCGCCCCTGTTATCATATTTTTGACATAGTCGGCGTGTCCAGGACAGTCAACGTGAGCATAGTGACGTGTTGCACTCTCATACTCTACGTGTGCTGTATTGATAGTGATACCACGAGCTTTTTCCTCAGGAGCCTTATCTATATCAGCGTAGTTCATCTTTTTGGCTAGACCTTTGGCTGCTAGTGTAGTCGCCAAGGCTGCTGTTAGTGTTGTTTTGCCGTGGTCAACGTGTCCAATTGTACCCACATTGACATGCGGCTTGCTACGGTCAAATTTTGCTTTTGCCATATTGCTTTGCTCTCCTTATAATTGCATAAAAAAATTCACAACCGCCGTCATTAGGGGCCTTGTGACACTATAATACCACATTTGGATTATTTTTGCAAGCGTTTTGCACCAAAAACATATCAACAAATTACAAAGCAACTGTGACTACAATATTAACAAAACAATCACAATCAAAATATCTTTGTGCTCTGGTGCCTTAGATTGGTGTCGTACCAAATAACCAACCCTAAATTAGTTGTGTTATTGAAAAAACAACAATCACTACAATTGTACAAACAAACAGTTGATATCAACAACTACCAACAACTCAGAGTAGCGACTTGACAACAATTGTTGTATAGTGTACAATTGCTATTGTCTGTATAGTCAATCCAATTGCCACTTGTGGTATACACTATGCCATAGCAGTTGGCAATCTTACAAATTATGGGGGTGTCACGGCTTCGACGGGGAGTGCGGTAGTAGGACAGCAAGTAGTAGTCGCCCAAGTGCTACTCAAAAAGGGGCAAAACCATAAATGCTAACAAAACAGCAAAAACAGATGTAGCTCCTGCAACTTTTGCAGCTCCTGCATTTGCATTCGCAGCTTAGTTTTTAGCCTGCGACGATACTGCATAGTTTGCTTTGGCTGTGCCCGTGTCGTCATTGACAAAGCCACTGGCAATATGTTGTTGTAGCCGACCTATTGCAACTCAATACTACACTTCTCAAGTTGGTCTTGCACAATTGAACCAACTTGACCGTACTCAATCAACAGTGCTAAACTTGTAGAACACTATATATCAAGCTCTTCGGAAAGGGGTTCGACTCCCCTCACCTCCACCAAAATGAAAAACCACAATATATTGTGGTTTTTTGTGCTATGTTATACTATATATGGTATATAATCGGCAGTAGTCACAAAAATTTATTCAACCCTGCATTTGTTTTATTAATTGCTCGAGCTTTTGCAATACATTAAAACAGCAATCATGATAACCTAAAGTGAGACTTTAGATTATCTAAAGTTTGTGCTTAATCCACACTCCCTAGAATAGTAAAACAAATGTGAGTAAGCTCATACTAAATTTGCTTACTCACACCATGTTTGTTTGTTAATATCTATAAGTCTCTTGTACAAACCATTATCTTCTCCAATACAAATGTAATCACTTTAATAACTCTGCTAACATATTGTTAGGAAAACCCATCAATGTATTAACCTTTCTAATCTGATTTTTGTCTAAGTTGGTTGCAAGATTTTCTAAAAGCTTCTTAATACTGCCGCAAAACTCTACAAATTGTCTCTCTTCCAAAAAATAATATACATTGAGAACAAATCCATAAAAATTGCCACTAGGTTTGGTTAAGCCTAGCTTGACATTGATTGGGTGTTTTTGACTTACCTTAATGTAATTGTCAGCATCATAAACTCTTTGATCATGAGCTACCAAATTGCGAAAATAATTAATTTTTTTCAGACTATTCTCTATATCCTTGTAGCTTATTGATTTGCCAGTTAACCTTGATATATCCAGTGCCATCTCATCTTTTAAAGCATATTTTAGCAAGGCATAGCATTTGCTAATTTGTCCAAATGACAATACATTTACCAATACCCAAAACGGTGTACGATTATATTTTTGATTGTAATGTATCAATCTTTTATCTTTTTTAAGATTTTTATTTTTGGTTCGTTCTAGTTCAGCTATAAGACTGTCCACTCGTTCTTGATTGTTTTCTTCAAAGATATTATACTTTGACATATACTCATGCCCATGGTGCCTTGCTATAACATATGACATCTTTGACTTGATTAGTCTTTCAATCAAAAGTGCATATTCAAACACATATACACTGAGCTTTTTGTCAAATATGTAAAGAGCTTGCAATTGTTCAAAGCTAGTACCGCTCTCAAACATTTCTATGCTTGAGTTTTTATCAATGAATATATCCTTATATGCATTTGTTATATTATAATAATTGCATTGTTCTAAACATTTTTTAGCTTCTTCCCTATTAGTCACAACCATGCCACGACTCTGCAATATATCCACCTGCTCATCATATGTTTTAAACTCAATCATTAATTAATACCCTTAAATATAACAAAAGTTGGCTAAGCGATAATTTACTCAACCAACTACTTGCGGAAATGGCTCTACCCATCACACTGTCAATAAGTAGTATATTACACTATTGATCAAAAAATGTCAAGCATATTTAACATTTTTGTTGACAAAGCCATAAATTGCCAATACTTCACAGATAATACCAACATACGAGAGAGCCACTCCTAATATATAGATAGAGTAGCTCTCTTGTGCTATTCAGATTCTTGATTGCGGTAGCTTTGTTCAACAATTGCCATAACATCGTCCAATTCATCTCTATTGTTGAGCTTGACTTCTACATCGCCGGTACCCCACCTACCAATATTAGTTATATCTTTGCAAATACCTTTGGGGTCTACTACATCAAAGAATTTCATATTGATTGCAAGTCTCAACCCACCCTTTTGTATTACTACATCAACAAAACTAGTGTCATACTTGTAAGAGATATATAGTTTGTTGAAGACTCTATAGACACTAGTATTATCCAAGCCCATGACCCTAGAATCAAATATATCAAAAAGCTCTCTAGTGTGAGGACTAAATTTGTAGCTGTCAATAGTATAGTAGTTAGACTTTTTGCGGTATTTCTCAATGTCAGCTTGGGCAATATTGGGATATATCCAAATCTGCTTTGCAATCTTAGCGAGTTGTTGGGCACGCTCTAGCGCTTGTGTCTCACCCCAAGCGTCTTGTTTTAAAAGATAGCTATTGATATTCTTAGCCAATTTGTACCCATACACCTCATCATCACGCTTGTCAACAAATGATTTGTCGCCAAGCAAGGGGTTGTCAACAACAATTGTCAAGTTGCCTATTGTGTGCAAATACTTGCTTTGGATTGCCGCCCAATCTGCTCCTAGCATCTCTTGCCATGCTCTATTAAGTTGAGGATTCTGCGGTATGATATGTTCTATAGTGAGATTTGGATTGAGGAGGTCTATAATAGGGGTGCCATCGTGACTCTCAAGTTTGTTCAAAATATATCTGCAAAGCTTGGTGTGATATATATCACGAGACACAAATGCACTCAAAAAATCGTCGTCAGTAGGGTATCTCTCAACACCATGCATCAAGACAAATGCTGCCTTGACGGACGTGAGATAGTCGTCCTTGTTGACTTTGGCGCTAAGTGTAGCAAATATCTTGTTGAGAGCGTTTGTAGGAATGTCGCAAATCGCACGTCTCAAGACATAACTGACACATAGTTGTACTATCTCACGGAGTTGTTGTGTATCAATGATCCCGTCCTCACAATCATCTAACACTCTCATAAGAAATGGAAATGCCACTTGCATGCGTATTGTACCAATATCCTCATACAGTGACTTGAGCACCTTGTCGTCACTATTGGCAAAATATATATTGGTATAATGCTTGGCAAACTCGTACATATCTTGACAAACTTGCTCTATTGACTGTCCACAATTGCTATACCAATCTTTGAACTCTTTGTACACCTTACTCTTGTTGGGTATCACCCCTTGTTGCATAGTCAACCAATCTCTTACAAAATTGCTAAACAACTCATTAGATTCTGGACCAAACAACTTCTCCATTGGGAGCCAATACTTGTTGTATATCTCTACTTGTGTCTTGCTGTCCACTCGCATTAGCAAGTAGTTGCGTATGAGATCTGACTGAGTCAGGTCCAATCCTGTACTATTGAGACTCTCAAAGATAACCTGCGGATCTTCAGTATGTTCTAGTTCAATATCTACTATGTTGAGCTTGCCAATTGCGTCGTACAATCGTGTAGGAGTTATCTCATCTTTGGATATTTCTTTGGCAAAAAATTTGTAATTGGCAACAACTCTAGATGTGGGTTTGTCCCAATCCACCGTGCTTGACACTAGATTGAACAAGGCATCCTTGTCATCTTGAGTTAGGTGTATCTTGTATCTATCCTCACCATCTTTGTGTTTGTTGACAAGATAGGTATCAGAGATTGCGTCGGCGTTGACACCACAATCAGGGTGCTGTCTAGCCCAGTCTCGCAATGCAACAAGCAGTATAGTCATAGTAGTCAATCTCTGTTGACCATCAATGATAAGAGCACGTGTAGTCCCCCGCTGAAGCGTGTTGCTTGACTCTAACAACACTACCTACAAAATGTCCTTGTTTGCCACTCTTGCTAAGTGCAACTATATCATTCCACAAAGTAGCACACTGCTCTTGTTTCCAACTATACTTGCGTTGATAGATTGGCACAATATATTGACATGTACAATCAAGATACTCAAAAATATTGCTATCGCTAGATCTCATTTGTGGTACACACTTATAAGGCACACGGTGAGGGTAAAAAAATAATAGTTTAGAAAAAGAACGGGTTAACACTAATGATTAGTCATATCTAATAGAGTAGAGTGATTAATAGACGCTTG
>JAISDO010000014.1 GCA_031264755.1 Clostridiales bacterium | reverse complement strand
TTTATTGTCCATTAGTCCATTAGTCCATTAGTCCATTAGTCCATTAGTCCATTAGTCCATTAGTCCATTAGTCCATTAGTCCATTAGTCCACCTAGGATAATGTACAATCTCACTTGCTCCTACCGCAAGCTTATCTCCATTATACTATATATTTGTACTGTTGTCTACCATTTTTGTATAATTTTGACAAACAGCTTGATATATTGATGAATTTGCGTTGTGAGCTTTGCTAATTATCTATCAATTGGTTACGTAATTTTTGAATTATTTTGTTCTCTATACGGGACACCTGAACTTGACTTACGTTGAGTACCTTAGCTACCTCAGACTGAGTCTTGTCTCTAAAGTATCTCAAGGCTATCACCTTTTGCTCCCTATCACTCAACTGCATCACTAGGTCTTTGAGTATAATTTTGTCTATATCTGTACTGTCTTTGTACTGACACAATTTGTCAATCACACCAAGACCTTCGTCATCTTGTTCGGCATATATGGAGATGTGCATCTTAGCACTATCCATTGCAAATACAATCTCCTGTGGGTCTACCCCAAATTGCTCTGCTAGCAATTCTATCTTAGGGCTATCTCCATTGATTTTTTTGTACTCTTCATTGAATCTAGCTATCTTGATAGAGAGAGACTTGACCGCTCTACTAACCTTGACCAATCCATCATCACGCAAAAAACGTTTGATCTCTCCCGCTATCATAGGTACAGCATAAGTACTAAATTTGACGCCAAAATCTGCATCAAAGTTTTTGATAGCTTTGAGAAACCCTATACAGCCCAATTGGTACAAGTCGTCATACTCTATACCCTTGTTCTTGAATCGTCTTATCACGCTCTTGATCAATGCCGAATTGTGTTGCAACAATTCTTCTTTGGCATTATTATCACCTATCTTGGCGTCTCTGATGAGTGATAGCACCCGTGCTTGCTCTAGCATACTACTATCTCTCCATATTATATTTTTTTTGTCATTGTGACTAATGTACCATTAGCGTCACTCTTGATATCCATAGTATCCATATAGCTCTCAATCACAGTTAGTCCCATACCACTTCGCTCTTGGTCAGCTTTGGTGCTATATAGTGGCACTCTCGCTTGAGCTATATCAGGGATACCTACTCCTTTGTCCTGCACCTTAATATGTACAACACTATCCTCAATTTGGACTTGTATGGTCACGATACAATTTGGGTCTTCGTCATAACCATGCACTATAGCATTGGTCACAGCTTCGGATACTGCAGTCTTGATATCATTGATTTGGTCTACTGTAGGATCCAACTGTGTGCAAAAAGCTGCAACAGCATTGCGAGCAAAACTCTCATTGATAGCTAATGACTGTATACTAATTGTCACACTGTTGGATCTAGCATTGCCTTGTCTATTCTTCATATCTTCCTCTTAGTTGAGTTTTGGTCTACTAATTTATTTTGGGTATAATACTATATATGCCGCTCAATTGCAACAATTTGTCTATGTGTATAGGAGGATTGGATATACACACATTATTGCCCATTGCCTTGATCTTTTTGTATCTACCAAGTATCACACCCAACCCAGTACTATCCATAAAAATCAATTGTTGCAAGTCCAATACTGTCATACAAGCATTAAACTGTGACAATATAGTATCCATTGTATCCTTAACATTGGCAGCAGCGTATGAGTCAAGTTCGCCTTGCAATTGTATATATAGTGTATTATCTTTGATAAAATGTAAAATTTTCACACTTTGATTATACAATATTGACAATGCCACTTTTTGAAATATATTGTCCTATATGCACTAGTTTTGGCGTCCAATCCATAATATTACAACTTTTGTGCTTCCAAAAGTGTTACTAATCAAAATACATTATTTTTTTGTCTTGACTAACAATACAAACACTCTCCATACTAGCTACATCAAGGATAGTATGGAGAGTGTTTGTTGCACCCATAATCAAGCAATTTGGCAATTGCACATTTTGGCCCAAATAGGCGATATTGAGCATTCGCACAAATACTACTATTGTATCACATCTACACCCATATACTTGTGCAATACATTGGGCAATTGGATACTACCGTCCTGTTGTTGATAGTTCTCTAATATTGCAGCTACTGTCCTACCTATTGCTAGACCACTACCATTGAGTGTATGAACAAATTGAGTCTTGTTGTTGTCTTTGTACTTGATACTAGCTCGTCGTGCTTGAAAGTCACCAAAGTTGCTACATGATGATATCTCTACATATTTGTTGTAACTAGGCATCCATACCTCTATGTCATAAGTCTTAAGACTACTAAACCCTAAGTCTCCACTGCACAATGACATCACTCTATATGGCAATTGCAACAATTGTAGTATACTTTGGGCATCATTGCATAGCTTGTCCAACTCTTGCATACTATCTTGCGGTCTACAAAATTTGACCAGTTCTACTTTGTTGAACTGATGTTGCCTTATGAGTCCTCTAGTGTCTCTACCAGCACTCCCGCCTTCTTTGCGAAAACACGCACTATATGCACAATAATTTATTGGCAACTTGGTCAATATCTCCTGCTTGTGCAAATTGGTCAAAGTCACTTCGGCAGTAGGTATCAGATAATAATTGGTATCCGATACCTTGTACATATCCTCTTCAAATTTGGGCAACTGCCCTGTACCCAACATACTATCAGCATTGACCACAAATGGTGCAAATATCTCAGTATACCCATTGCTCGTATGAGTATCCAACATAAGATTGATAAGGCTACGTTCCAACCTTGCTCCCAACCCTCTGTATACATAGAATCTACTGCCTGTTATCTTAGCAGCAGCATCTTGATCTAATATCCCAAGACGATTGCCCAACTCCCAATGTGGTCTAGCATCAAATCCAAATTGAGGTATAGTACCATATTGTAATACTTGCACATTATCTACATCGCTACTCCCTACATTGACAGAGCTATGTGGAAGATTGGGTATACCAAGTAGTTGATTACGCAAGTTAGATTCCAAATCAACGACGACGACATCTAGTGATTTTATCTTTTCTTTGTACTGAGATACTTGAGATTGCAACTCTGATGTATCTTGACCTGCTCTTTTGAGTTGAGCAAATGTAGCACTGCTCTTATTGACCAGAGCTTTGAGCTCTTCAACTTGTTTGAGAGATTGGCGCAAATCCTCATACAGCTGCACAATACTATCTATATTTACATTGCTCTTCCTTGCCTTGAGTGCAAGTTTGGTGTCATCTACATTGTCAACTATATACTTGATATCTAGCATAATCTATCCTACCGTGAGCTAGCTTGCTTAGCATGTACTACTCCGATACAATTATAACATTTTTGCAAAATATTAACAACCAAGAGATATCAGTGATTGCAGTAGATCTTCATATATTAGACCAAAGAAGTCTACCATACAACAATTATTGGGTGGTATTGTTAGTATCCTTGACAAGCACACCATTGATTTTGGTGTGGATTGTCTTGCTCAACAATCTACTACCGACTTTTGCCTCTATATTGAGGTCAATGCTACTGTGGGACAAGTATACATACCCTGCCCTTCTGTCTATAGAATTTAGCTCTTCAACCAATACACCGTTGACCTTTATATAATTTTTGGACCACCCCGAATATATCTCTATATTGTATCCATTGTGGAGATAGTGCCGCCTTTGTTTTCTTTTTGGATTGCTTGTTGTGCAGATGTATCTCCGTATTGATGCAATGCTACTATTGATACAGTTAGCGTAACACTCTCCACATCTAGTCCACCGTAGTTGACAATTACAATAGTAGCATCTATAGCTGTAGTATCCTCAAAGGCATTGTACTCACTCCTTGCCCTGAACGAGTTTTGTCTATACTCGGCATTGCGTTGGGGTACATCAACACAAGAAGTCAACACAATTGCCATGATTGCAACAATAACACTCAAAGATATCATTGATATTGTTGATTTGTTATAAATTGTATTACTCCGTATCATGACAATACCCTACTCAACAATATTGAGGACGCTATAGTATCAATTGTATGTATACTTGAGAGCTTATATATTTGGTCAACAACTCTAATCATAAGCTATGTCTTTGACCCAGAATTTGTCAAGCCTAAATTTGCTAAGCTCATCTTGATATGCAAGATCACTATATCTAATCTGGATATTAAAGTTGCGTTTGTCAATTGTATAAAATGTCTTGTTGTTGAGTGTTTTGCCCGGTACAAAAAACACATTAATTCTTTTGTTGACTGAGTCGTTGAGTATAAGACACCAATCCGTCTTGAGATAGTCCAACGGCACCTTGGCTACGTACTTGTGGGCAAGCTTGTTCTCTAACAAAAAACTAATGTTGGAACCCACTCCTATATTGTGTCTTCTAACTAGTTGGACAGCCTTGGTGCGATCCATATTAGAGAACATATTGCCGTTGGATGCTATGGCTTTGGTCTGCACATTGGTCGCCAAGGTCCTAAACTGGTGAGCTTGATCGTGCATACTATCTTGTACAATATGTCCAAACTGTACAGGTGCAATCTTGTTTTGACCCAATGTCATATTGCTCACGACACTGGGCATGTCCGGTGTTGGCAATACCGGACTGGAGTATTGTGGGACAGTGGCAACCGATGAGGACTTGACTGTTATGTCTACACTTTTGCATATAAAATTGGCTTGTTCCTCTGTCAAGACTTTTTTGAAATGTTGCAACAGCAATTGTTGCAACAAATTTGGAGTAACACTCTGACAAAACTGTTGCAAGTCAATCAAATTTTCTTTTTTGTTAGGTGATTCTTTGTCAGTTATCTCTTTGTCATTGTGCTGGAGATAATTTATTATATTATCTTTGTCAAAATTAGATTTTTTGAAGTTGTTTACCCACCAAGCACCTTTTTTGTTGTCTTTGCTAAGTTCTATATCAATAACAACAAATGATCTCATATTGATATCATATACATAAATAAGAAGATTGTAGCTTATCAAAATACCTATATGAACATTATTTGATTTGAGCATAGAGACAAATTTTTCTTGTTCTTGTGCTATATTGACAGTATTACAAAAACCAACTCTAAACGATATAGACTCCTCTTTGACAATCAAAAACTCAACATCAACAATATTTATATCCAAAGAATTAGGGACAATAATCTTTCTGACATCGCCACCAATTACACTAAATCCAAGTATCTTATCAAAGATACTCTCCCAAATATTTTGTCGTACACTATGCTGGCTGAAGTCAACCTTCTTGCATATGTCTACAATTACATTAAACAGATCTTGATCAGTCATAATTTATTATCTAATTACTTATGTAATATTAGACCCTATAACATATATTATATCATATATTAATATTTTTGTCAATTTATATACACAAATAATGGTATCAATAACATTATTTATTAACAAATCAATATTCATTGAGACAAGCACAGATTATAATATACATAATCCGTGCTTGTCTTGCTTGCAATAGCACCTATTTGCGGTTGATTGGGGGGTGCGTGCTATTATTATGTCTAGTCGTAGTGCTGCGTGTATTTGTTGTACTGCGTGTAGACCCTGGTCTAGCACTAGTAGGTGCTCTACTTGTTGCAGATCTTGTACCTACAGATGATCCACCACGTCCACCGCTTGGGGTGCCCGTCCCACCTGATTTGTTTTTGATGAGCATAAATGTTCCGGCACCTATCCCTCCAGCCACTATCAAACCACCCACTACTAGAGCTATGCCCAGTGCACTATTGCTATCTTGATCATTAGCACTCTCACTATTGGGGACAATCTGCAACTCAAGAATCTTGCTTGCTGTCTCACCCGAGCTAGGTTGTAGGATAGTTACCGTAATATTGACTTTGCCTTCGGCAATAGGTATCCCACTAAGTTGACCTGTACTACTATCTATACTCAACCAGTTGGGACCTTCTACAGCAAATCTAACAACACCACCATCTACCATTATGCGACTACCTTCTATACCGTCGTAATTGGCTCCCACAATAGCTTGAGGTAAGGTGTCTGTCGTTATTCTGATCTCGTCTGTGATAGGTGGCGGCGGAGGAGGTGGATTGACCATATCATAATCAACTATATTTAGCTCAAATATCTTAGTAGCTGTCAATCCATTGGTGTCAGTTGCTGTTATTGTCAAATTTGTGATTGATGCTACTGTCGGCGTACCACCTATCCGATTGGACAACTTATCTAGAGTAAGCCAAGATGGATTACCACTTATACTCAATGTTACACCTATACCATTAGTCAATATTTTGGCATCATAAGCCAATCCTACCGTACCCTCTGGTAGAGTATCTGTTGTTATTTCTACTGGGATTGTAGTTTCTGTAGACTTGACATCAAAGCTATATACCCTAGAGTCATTACCAGCACTATTGGTAGCTATTGCGGTCAAGCTAACAGTACCTTGCTTGTCCGGCATCCCGCTTAGTTTGCCTGTACTACTATCTATACTCAACCAACTAGGTGCATTGCTAATGCTATACACTATATTGTCACCAGTGGCATGTATTATTGCACCCATCTCACTATAGTTGGTCTCCATCTTGCCATCGGGCAAAGTCTTGGTTTCCAATTTGGGCTTGACCGATTTTACTGTTATTTGATATGACTTGCTAGAGATAATTCCATCGTCACCCTTGGCGTTGACTGAGATAGTTACATTGCCACTTGTAGACGGTATACCTCTCAACACTCCAGTACTACTATTTATACTCAACCAGGAGGGATTGCTACCGCTTAATTCAAATTGGACACCTGCACCAGTGGCCTGTATACGAGCACCTGATACCGTACCATAGTCTATACCTACTGTAGCATTAGGGAGATCTGTAGTTGTGATAGAAGCACTCCTAGATATAATATCTATTGTATATTCTCTCTCAGATTTGACTCCTGTTGTGCTACCTACTACACTTGCCTTGAATTTGACTCCAGTTGCGGCTTGTGTGGGTTTGCCCTTGAGTTGACCGCTACTATCTATACTCAACCAAGATGGAGCATTGACTAGTGCCCACGTCTTGGTGCCACCACCTTCGGCAGCCAATTTGGTCCCTGGTATTGTAGCGTAGTCCACATTAGCAATAGCGTCAGGCACCAACATAGTTGTTATGCGTGCATCGTCAGATACCACATCTATTGTATATTCTCTCTCAAACTTGACACCTGTGCTACCTACCACACTTGCCTTGAATTTGACTCCAGTTGCGGCTTGTGTGGGTTTGCCCTTGAGTTGACCGCTACTATCTATACTCAACCAAGATGGAGCATTGACTAGTGCCCACGTCTTGGTGCCCGCTCCACTTGCAGACAACTGTGTACCCTGTACAGTTGAATAATCAATGTTGACAGAGGCGTTAGGCAGTGACACAGTTGTTATGCGAGCATCATCGGTTACAGCTACTGGCTCGTTGACAGTATCTTGTACCAAGTTGCCCAATACAGTATCACCACTTGTACCTTTGTCAGGGCGAGTATCACCTGTGATATCCCATATAATACTACCTGCAAAACCATTGTCACGTATATATTGCAATTTGATTGAGATACTTTCTACATCATCATAGGTATGAAAGATCTTTTCTTTAGGGCTATATATATATGGGACTTTTGCCTTATCATCCCAATATCTCTTGTATCCCTTGCTGGTATTTTTGAGCAAATCTTCCATTACATAGTATGGATTGCTACCGTTGCCCCACTTGCCATCAAGTTCACCCGGAGGTTTGCCCAACACTTTGAGACCGGGCAATCCTGCTACCACACTTTGATCTGGGACTTCTAACCAACTACGAGCATAGAAGGATACACCCATCATCAATTGATTGGCAGGCACACCCTGCTTGAGATACTCCTTGGCTACCACGTCTATCCAAAAGTTGGGTTGAACACTTCCGCCTGCTGGCTCATATAACGGTGCATTGTGACCAGTCTCATTTTGCCACCCGCCGTTGTAGTCATATGCCATATAGTTGACTGTATCTACATACTTGACCAATTCTGCTGGTTTGATGTACTGTACTAGATCCTTGTTAGGCGTAGTTGCTGTGCTAAGTTGATAGTACTTCTCATCCTTGAGACTTTGTGCAGTGAGTTGCTCACGTAACTCTCTATGCAAATCAAGAAATTGTTGAGCATATTGATTAGTCTTAGGGAATTCCCAATCTATGTCTATACCATCAAACTCATAATCTAACATAAATTTGACAATATTAGCTGCAAATGCCTTTGTTTTGGCTGGCGTACTAGTAGCTCGTTCAAACTCTTCATGCTCACTATAGGTCCAACCACCAACACTAAATACAAAAAACTTGTCTTTGAGAGGTTTCATTAGATCACGCAATTTTGGTATTATTGCTACCAAATTGCCCGAATTATCCAATCCAACATTACCCAATGCCGCCCAAGCGTCATCTAACTCTATGGTAGGATTGTTGCCATCTAGATTTATAGGTTTGAGAAATGAGTAAGTAATATGACTATACTGATCAAAATTGATTTTGGTCACATCATACAAGTCATGACCATCATACACACCCCAACTAGGCATATAGCCAAAAGCCTTGCGTAACCCACGCAATCTCATAGCCTCAGCATCTAGGTTGGCAAGTATCTCAGCATTGCTCAATTGGCGAAATTCAAAAGTATATTGAGCACTTGGCTTTGTATTTGACAATACTTTCCACCCATCACCCGGGGGAGGTGCCGTTATCCAATACGAACATTCGTACAATACGCCATCCTTGACTACCTTCTGTCCTCCTGTATAAGTACCTGACACGTACAAGGGGACATCAGCCCAATTGTTTTTGGGCGTTACCAACACTTTAGAGCCTCCTCTAAAAGTCTGATCCTCGCTACCAGTTGTCCAAGAATTGCCGTTGTCACTAGACCACATCCACGTGCTATCTAGACCTACAATTTTGTTGCCCGATTGTGTCAGAGCTCTAGTTTGCGCCACTGTTGGCAATAATCCTATAACAGAATTATCAGGCAATCTATCAATCAATACTGCACCAATACTAACAAAATTGAACAGAAATATTAGCAAAACCAGTATTGTCGTAGCAATGTTTTTTGTTTGATTTTTATGCATAGATACTACACCATTTTTAACAAATGTTGGTCACATTAGTAATAGATAATTAGATGGATACAATTAGTATACACAACAATAGTACTACATATGACACAATCATGTCTATACAATTAATGAATATATACATATCCAATCTTTATATATTATGGCAACATAAGAGAATGCAAATAACAGCATTCTCAATTTGGACATTATTTGGACATATATTGGGGACTCAGTTGCGTCAATTGATATCTTTATACTTGATGTTGTCGTATATTGTCTATCAAATCATCTAATATATCAAATACATAAAAAGCACTCTGACCATCTTTGGTAACAAGAAAGTATCCATTGTCAGGCAAGTCATCTACAAACTTGTTGTATACTATATCTACAAATTCTTTGAAAAAAGCTACCATACCCTCATCTTCTATATGCTTGTTGAGATCATCAGTCATCAACATCCTAGCACCACTCAAATCACCTTGTTTGATACGGTGATAAAAATCTTCTACCAACCCTACTGGTGGTTGAACTTGTCTAGATTGTGGACTATATACATAATTATGTCTAGGGTTAAGTCGTACAAAATAATTGTCTTGCATCAATTGATAACTATCACACAACTCTTTGTTGGAGACGACCTTGTTACCTATCATTTTGATTGTATATGGCAATAGTTGAGCATTGAGTGGGAAGACAGTAACATACATAGCTTGATTAGCTGGGTACCTTATTTTGTTGGCACTCTCTAAGAAGACTCCATTGACGGTATATACAGCGTCATATGACGTCTCAAAATGCAGTACAATACTCATGATATATTATATGACATCAATTTTACAATATGTCATGTATACAATAGCATATTTGTGTCTATTATTGTGACATACGATGCAGCAACCAAATCTGCTCAAACTACACGACCACACTCAACAAGTTGATGGTACACATTCAAGTTGTCTTCCTATTTTGTTTGTCTAATATACATTACCAAAAAAATAATCTACATTTAAGGAGATCTAATCAATGTCCAACAATTGGAGCATAACAGAAACCAAAGAATTATTTGACACTGTACAAGACTATGTCAGTAGAGGCGAGGGTCTTAGTAGAGCTTTTGTCTATATTGCCAACAAGCACAATCGTAGTGTCAATAGTGTACGCAACTACTATTATAGTCAATGCAAATTGTTTGCAATGATACCAAAAGTAGCTCAAGAATTGGGAATACAAACTATAGAGAGCAAAAGAGACAAATTTGAGACTTTTAGCCCTCAAGAGATCAAAGACCTTGTAGTCCACATACTGACAAGACGCACTACAGGTCTATCAGTACGAGCTATACTCAATCAATTGAGCGACAACGATCCAATACTGGCCTTGCGATACATGAACAAGTATCGGAGCATGTTGTCCACACACAAGTCCACGATACAACAATATATGCAAGAACTACGAGAAAAGAACATCCCCTACTACAACCCCTACAACAACAACATAGTCACACATGATGAGACCGACAGTCGCACCAAACTTGCTAGTTTTTTGTCCAAACTAGAAGAAGCCGAACTAGACAAATTTATAGACATAATCAACAAGATAGTCAACTAGCAAATTGCAATATGCACACAACAAACAAGCAACCATATTTTGTAGTACATGGTTGCTTGTATTTGGTTGTATCCTAAGTCTGTACTTGAGAGGTGTCAAAGTATTGTTGCACACCTTGTACTATAGCTCTGGCTATCTTGGTCTGGTAGTCTGGCTGGATTAGCAATATTTCTTCGGCTGGCGTACTAAGAAATCCGCATTCTATCAATATTGAAGGGTATTGAGTGCATTTGAGTATATAAAAATTGCCTTGTTTGATAGTTCTGTCACACTCGGGCAAAGTGGTATTAAGACAATACTGTATATTGGTAGCTATATCTTTGGCATTGTTATTGGACTTGGCATACCCATAGAAGACCTGAGCACCACGTTCGGGACTACGGACGAAGGAGTTTTGGTGGATACTAATCACTAGACTAGGGTCGGCTTGTATTATTGTGTCTTTGCGGTATTTGAGATCTTTACGTTTGCGGTTGACTTTGGCGTCACCATATAGACCATCTTGGTTGCTTCTAGTCATCACCACAGTACAGCCTCGCTCTATCAACAATCTCTCTAGTATCAATGCTATCTCTAGATTGACGTCCGACTCTTTGACACCTGTAGAGCGACCTACTACGCCTCCATCTCGCCCACCGTGTCCAGCATCTATGACTATCGTATGCGTCTTGATACTGCTATCTATATCCCCATTAGATAGTGTGATGTCAACTTTGAAGATTGCCACAATTGCAATATTCAACAACACAACCATACTTGCTACCAATATTTGTATATATTTTTTGGTCATAAATCTTAACCGCTATATTGTCCTCTCAACTCTAACGCTCTGTGTATATATCTCACGCCCACAATACTACCTTGCCTCGTAGCCAATTGTCAAACCATGTTGACATATCTAATATAGCATGCTTGGACAAGGCTCGCACAAGACTATCTTGTGTGGCTATAAGCATGGCATTGGATTGATAATAATCCCTTAGCCCACTCAATAATACATTGTATCCTATGGCATCTCTTAGGCTATCCCACATAATATTGCCTTTGGCATATACCATAGCAACATACTCTGCCACACTATTGAATTGCGATAGCGACTTGGATACAATCATAGACTTAGTATCATAGTTGTAGTTCTCCACAAACACACGTAGTCTAGTGGTAGATTTGCCCACTCTACTCTTGCGAGTGACATTGTACTCTGGATGATGTTCAAAAAATAATGTAGTGCTGTACTCGGCTAGACTCTCATCCAACCACGCCGCTTGCACTTGATTGTTGCCAACGATGCCATACCACCACTGATGTGCTATCTCATGCACAATCACTTCGTTGTATTTGGTTCTGTCTAGAGTGTCAGATACCATTACAAGACCCGAGTACTCCATACCACCATATACAAATTGGGTCTGTGCTACAGTCAATTGACTGTATGGATATTTGCCAAACATGTCATTGAATGTTCTCAATGCTTTGACAGCTATATCCAATGATTGATTGGGCGCATCATCTTGATAATAATTGTATACAATTGCTACATCGTCCAAGTCATACTGTACAGATTTGTACTTGTCGCTTAGCACAAAGGCAAATTCTCTAATAGACCGGACAGATGTCACATAAGTACGAGTAAGGTCAGTATTGAGTGTATGAGTGTATCCAGCCGAACTAGCTATACTATACTCAAACGGTGTAGTCAATGTCACATCATAGTCTGCCACATCATTGACAAATGGATCACCTATGTAGTAGTATGGATCGTCTACAAACACACCATCTTGCAATACAACTACACTAGGATACCATTGACCTAGATTGATGGTATTGTTATTAGATCCCAACCTAAATTTGAGTCGGGGCAATACTAGTACCCAGTCCATAGCTATCTCCACACTATGGTAGGGCTTGAGCAAGAGTGGCACACTTAGTATATTGTTGTCTACTCCTTGTATAGTATGCTCAACTAGTTTGTTGTCTATGCTAACATTATCTATGTTTATGCCACCATAACTCTCACCATCCACCCACGCTAGAGCCAAGTCATTGTTGTGGATTGGTCTATATTGCACATCTTTGGCAAACGCATTGGGATATAGATTGAAATTGACAGATTGCAATGTGGTAGTGGTATTGTTAGTGTATAGTACTTTTTGGGTTGCGGTGACTATATTGTCCTCTTGCAATCTAGCTTGTATTGTATAGTGTGTGAGTTTGGGCTTAGGAAGATCACAACCATTGACAAACCATACTAGCATCAACAATGTCCCAACTAACAATATACCTATAGATACCTTTCGTTCAATTGTACGCATACATATATTGTATTAGACAAGTACGCAAGTTATGAGACAACTATAGTACAAGTAGTCGCCAAGTTGATATCAACTTGGCGACTACTTGTACACTACAACTACGATCCAATACTTGATAGACCGAGTATCTTCCAACCAAATGCAATACAATTGACAATAGATTTTAGTTGCGTGATCTAGAGCTAATTATTAAGAAAAATCTAACAAACTCCATATACAACCATATAAGCGTAATAATAAGGCTAAAAGCTGCACGCCACTCATGTTGACGATGCAATCCCATCTTGACAACAGTGTCTATCCTGTACAAGTCAAGCAAGATTACCATACTAGCCAACAACACTGCCACCAAAGATATTACTAGAGCAAACACACTATCTCCAAACAAAGTCTCTCTAGCAGCTGGACTGAAGACTGCCACCAAAGTAGTAACAAGACTAAATACCAAGAATGCCACCATAGCACCTATCACAAATCCAACAAAACGCCTACCTACCCTAATCACACCTGTAGCATACAATACCATCAGGATACCAAAAGTACCCATAGTAGACAACAGAGCCATTAGAGCCACACCAGCAAAATATTGCTCAACTAGTGCAGATACCGCTCCTACCACCGCACCTTGCATTATGCAGTATATAGAACCAAACGTTGGTGTAGCACTAGGTATCCATATAGCCGCCATAGCACACACAAAAGCTAGTATACTAGCTATAGGCAGTACCCAACCCACAAACTCAGTGGTCGCATTGTTGAGCAATAGTATAGCAAAGACAGTTGCACTCACAAGTGTCAACACTGCCATATATATAGTCTTGAATGCCACACCCTTGTAAGATGATCTATCAGCAGCATCCACAAAGATATCTCTCTCAAGACTGCCAATAAGCACATTGGATGATCTGTATCTTATCATAGTAGATTAAAACCTCCCTAACTTAATATAACCTAATTATAACATAGTATGCACCCACATGCAACAAAATAACACAATACCAACTATTGCTAGATCCTCAATTGACCCTTGTTAGGTCGTAGGCAACAAAGATAATGCACTCAACCAAATAACATTACTAGTTGAGTGCATTATATAAACAAATTGTGAGAACATACATTGTTGTGCTGTTAGACACAACCTAACATTGAACTACATCATAGCTCCACTAGCGGATTTGCCACCTTTGATAGCTTGATTGAGAGTGTTGAGTTTGAGTCTAGTCAAGGCGCCAGCCAATCCTACAACGACAGCGCTTATGCCTGCTATTAGTAGCAAGAGCGTACCAACACCAGAGTTGCCTTCAAAGTTGATTAGATTGGCAATAGATCCCTTAGCTATAAAGGCAGACACACTAGTGAAGACTAGTATAGCAAACACCATACCGAGTATAGCAAGTACTGCATGAGCTATAGCCACAGGAGTCTGATTGACAAACCCTAGAGCGGGCACAATAGACGCCAATAGTTTGAGTATAGCCAACACTGCCACAAGAGCAAAGGCTATCATACTAAGCATAGACATAGTACCTATGATAGCGCCACCACTATCCTTAAAGTCAAATCCAATACTACTCAATCCAGTAACATCTTCTATATCACCGCTACTGGCCATCAAACCAGAAAAGAACGGGAGCATAAGAGCCACAATGCCTATTATACTAGCCAAAAGTAGTAGAGCCATAGCTATATTCTCTGCTAGTTTCCATCTATTGGATCTAGTCATATTGCCAAAGTCACTTGCTTTGTCCTTAGCTATCAAGTGACTACTGTACTTGGCTTGTACAGCATTGGATTTGTCATATCCGTCTATGGTCTTGTCTTTGGCTTTTGGTCCTGTACCTTTTTGGTCCATTGCTGCCGATCTATTGAGGTGTGCTGCTGCACTAGGAGCTCCTGCACTAGCTGCTGGCTTCTTGGCTGCACCAAGACCACCCCCTAGACTGACCGGTTTCTTGCATGTAGGACAAAAATTGCCTTTGACTTCGTTGTTACATCCGGGACAAGTCATTAATTAATATCTCCTTATTATTATATTTTGAGTTGGTTGCGACAGTGAGTTGTATCTCAGTATCTTGTTGCTCACTGTCCACAGCAACTAGACTTGGGGATCTCAAGGTTGGTACATGATTGACATAGATGATATACAAGTCTATGAGAGCAATTACACTGGATTGAGCATACACTCCCCGACCTGTCATCACCTATCTTCAATCTCAACTGTTGTTTTGGATTTTTGCGATTGATCAATAATTTAGATATTAGAACTTGCTACCAGCTGATTGTTTCTTTTTGAGGACAAAGAAGACTGCACCGCCTACAACTGCAAGACCTACAACTGCAAGTACTATATACAATATCATGTTGCCGTTGTCATCTGCATTTGTCTCACCGATAGTAAACTCTGCTGTAATTTTGTTTTCGGTATAGTTGGCTGCTGTACCATTGTCAGCGTTATCTTTGACTGTACCTTGTATTATTAGGTCTATCTTGACAGTGTCACCTTTGCTACCTGTTACCGCAACATTGTCTTGTTGAGCTAGCTTGAAGCCTGCTGGCAACTTGATATCTGCAAACTTGGTACCTGTTGGTATATTTTGATCGCTCAATTTTTTGCCTACGGCTACTCTAATTGTCTCAACTTGTGTCTCTGTACGAGTAGCGGCAGTTACTGTTATTGTTATTTCAACTGTAGTTGGTGTCAAGTTTGAATTGGCATCTACAAATCTTACAGTATGTTTTTGGTCGCCTACATCACCTACCATAGTGTCAGGATTGATTGCTTCAAAGGTACCATTAGGTTGAGCACCCTCGTTCCAATTGTCACCATTTATGAAGGTGATTGCAACTTCTATGGTTTGCTCATACACTGCTGTAGGATTGGATTTGAGACCGGACATATTTGGTTTGGATGCTTCTATAGCCTCTACAACTACTTTGATTTCTAATGTAGCAGTATTGTTTTCTCTCTTGAATGTCGCACTAATCATATATTCGCCAACTGCGTCTATATACTCTTCCTCTACCCAACTTGCTGTGATAGGCGGATTTTGTCCTTTGACTAGGTTTTGCAAATCGGGTAGTATATCTGCTAGAGTTTGACCATACTTGGCTTTGAGAGTTTTACCCTCAATTAGATCTTGTACATCCTCTAGTAGAGTAGCGTTTGACAAATTGATAGTGAAAGTGTACTCTGTTGTGAGATAGTTGTTGGCATAAACTCCATTAGGAGTGAAGATTGCTACTCTACCTGTAGTAGCTCCCTCGTTAGGTAGATCATTTTGACCGTCTTTCCAGCCCCAGGTACCTGTGATTGTTGTACCAAGTATATTCTTGGTATCTGCTTTGATGTCGGTGACAGGTATGTTGTTCAACTCGCCGCCATGTTCGCCTGAGATAGTTTGAGCGTTGCTTATCACAACTCTACCTTGTGCTACTGTTAGGGTGATTGTTGGACTTATATCTTCGCCGGTTGTAGATTTGATAACGAATGATACTGTACCAGCTGTAGTAGGTGTCCATGACAATACATTGTCGCTATTGATGGTCATACCATCTGGAGCACCCTCTATTGTATACTTGAGTGCAGTGCTCAATTGTATGCTAGTATTAGCTTGAGCTACGACAGGATTAGCAAAGTCCGCTTCTGTAAGAGTATCTGCAGTTCTACCATTAGTAGCTATTGCAAACTCTCTCCAACCTCTACGAGTAGTATAATTGTCAGTAGTTTGGGTATTGGTGACATAGGTAGGTCTTTGTACAAGATTCTCACCAGTATTGCGTGCTATTGATCTTATTGCATCCAATTCGGTATTAGCTTTGAGATACATCATTGGGACAAGACTATCGTCATCCTCAGTAGCACTAGCATAGTAGGCGCTACCACCGCCTTTGGTTACACCAAGAAGGCTGCTTCCAATAGCCATATTTTTTCCTTGATTTCTATCTAGATTAGGAGTAGTTGTAAAATATCCCTGATCTGCACCGCTAGCATCGAGTGCCGCTCTATATGTTGCACCTTTTGCATTTTTGAGGTCAGTAGGTATATTGTAAGCATCCCATAGGCTAGGCACAAACACCTTATCACTAAGCCAATAAGTAGGCAAATTCCCTAAAATGATATACAAATTGTTATTAAATCCCATCCCTGCCGTAGTATAACTGGTGCCGGTTGTGTTGGCTAGTTGAGGGGCTGTTTGACCAGCTAGTGGTGCTTTGATCTCTGATTCGGAACTAGTTGCTGGTTTGCCTTTGTACAATGGAGAGTTTTGATCAAATCTATCAAAATGTCTATTGATAGCATCTCCGCTAGTTTGGTCATACAAGTCGGTGTATCGTGCATTAGTAGCTGCCGAATACACACCTTGTCCATCTGCTACTTGCTGACCGCTACTATTAACGCTAGCTACATGGTCACCCCACCAAAAATTCAGAGCTTGTTTGACTGTGTTGATTTGGTTGAGTTCGTATGAGACAAACTTGTTGAGAAATTCGCCAGTCAAGTATGCTCTTATGTCAGACTCCCAATAAAAATTGCTACCTGTACCTAGCCTATTTTCGGGTATAATAGTAGTTGCTCTAGATCTTGTATTGGTACTTATCACTGAGTTGATCGCTGGCCTATCAATAAGCTCACCTGGAGTACGAGGCAATGATCTTTTAGCGTCAAATTGAGCAGTGCCAAGTGTCCTATCTACACGCAACTTGAAACCATTGGTAGCATCTTTGGCTATTACACGCCATCTAATGCCACCTATTGTCATGTAGTCACCTACAAGGACATCGCTATAACCATATTGGTCCTTGTTGTTGCTCGCAGTATGGTATGTCTTGTACCCATAGGAGTCTCCTGTTGAAACACCTTTGAATACAGTATTGCGGTCTAGATAGATCATTGGCACAAGGATATTAGACCCAACTTCCATAGTTGCAGGGACACTATCAAGGCTAGCGTGGTCTTTGCTCGCTCTCAGTACTTGAGTACCACTGTACTGGTTGCTAGCAAATGGTGTACGTGTCAAGTATCCACCATCTGTACTATATATACCTTGTATTTTAGCGTCTTTGATCTTCTTGATCTGGTTGACATTGGGTAGGAAGATCCTATCCTCTATTGTGTATCTAAGTATATTTGCGTCCGATTCGCTAGTTGCTACGGCGTCTACCTTGGCAGAGCCAGTAACATTAGCACTAGTTGGACTAGCTACAAGACCTGTAGTTTCAAGAAGTTTGGCACTAGTGCCAGTATCTGTTATGCCATCAATAGGGTTGAAGTTGGTGGCATTCGCACCAGTTATGCTAAATGTATTATCAACTGGATTGAGACGTCTAGCCTCACCCCACCATACTACTTGTTGCTGTGGGATAGTTGCAATTATGTCTTGCTCTACAATCTTGTCCAATATCTCTGTCTCAAGTTGTTGCCTAATAGTGGCTTCTTCTAGATAGTTGGTACCATATGTTGCACGAGTATAGTTGTTGGCAACCCCACCTTGTGTAACACTATTAGAGCGATAGTCTATACCTTCCATTTGATTGTCAAAGACACCTTCGATATGACCCTCTAGACGCAATAGTACGCCACTTGTAGTCTCGCCCATACTACCGTTTTGGTCTATACCGTAGCTCTCAAGCTCTATTACACGCCAAGAAGTCGTGCTCAACTGAATCTTGTCGCCCACCTTCAAGTCTCCAACACCCCATAGTCTCTCGGGTCTAGCGGCATATACTAGACCCGTAGCTGCCATGATACCTATCACTATGTTGACAAGTAGCACAAACGCAACTACCAAAGCTAACTTTAGCTTTTTGGACTGTGTTTTTACATTGTTCATTAAGTATGTTTCTCCTTTTATTTATATATACTTTGCTTTGTTTATATTAGTTTGAGTATTGCACATATTTTGTATACATTATAAGGGGTACCATCTTATACATACCACAACTGTGTCAACATCACACTAACGATCACATTATATACGCACAAATATGTTTTGTATGTATATATTGCAAATCAACTGTGTACATTATATCACAATTCAACCCTATAGTCAACAAATTTAGACATAATTTACGGTGTTTTATTAATATTTTGTGTCTAAACGAGCAATATATACACAATTTGTTAACAATTAATGCTTGTCCATACAAACCCAAACATAGCCAAAAAACCATCCTTGCATAGCAAAGAATGGCTACAAAAAACTTGTTGTTGACCCAATTGGCAATCAACAATGGCGTTGACAATATCATTGATTGTACATTTGTCGTGCATCAACTTGTTGCCCCAAGTTGATGCTATTGGTTGACTTGCATGTACAAGACAATCTCTATGGACTACATATTGACAAGATGTAGATACAGCTCTGCCGTAGCCACAGTGTCACTCAATGCTCTATGAGCCGAATTGTTGACTATGCCTAAGTGGGCACATATTGTACCTAGTTTGTGATTCTTGAGACCTTTTAGCTTCTGTCTAGACATAGCCAAAGTATCCATCGTAGGATTGTCAAAATATATGTTGCACTTGACCGCATAATGTCTCACAAACCTAATATCAAATTCTATATTGTGAGCAACCAATGTACAGCCGTGACAAAATTTGTACAAGTCAGGCAATACTTGATTGAGTGTAGGCTTGCCACTCAACATGTCTTGAGTTATTCCTGTCAACTCTACAATATTGCGAGGCAATTCTACCTTAGGATCTATCAGAGTACTCCAGCTCTGGACAATATTACCCTTGATTATTTTGACAGCCGCTATCTCTATGATAGTGCAAGTCTCTTCGTCCAATCCAGTTGTCTCTATATCAAATACCACATACTCTGTGTCCTGTAGTTGTGGATTGGTTGACAATTGAGGGTTGGAGTTGACGCTTGGCACAGTATCAAGTGACACATCTTGTCCACCAATACCAAAAAAATCAATTTCTTGTATTTGGGGCGTTGATTGTTGTACCCATGCCTGTGGTTCAATTGTAGTATAATACTCAGGCACCTGCATAATTATACGATTGAGTTTGAAGTCGGTAGGCAAAGCACAGTAGGATATATCCTTGGGATAGAAGACAACACTACCATTGTTGGCAAATTTGTCAAGTTCTATCTTGCCACGACATATCACAGTATCACCTTGCTTGAGTTGGGGCAATAGCTCTATTGTCGCCTTGTTGCCAAAAAGCACACCATTGACACTATCAGTAAAGTCCTGCAGTACAAATTTGAAAAACTTCTTGCCAGTAGACTTGGCAACTAGCTCGTTGTACACCGTGAGCGTACCACACAGCACGACGTCATCACATACCACCTTGCTGTCTACTATGTAACTAGCACAATCGGTCTCTATCTCTCTGCCCAACATGTGCCGTATATTGCTGACTATGATTGATCTGTCAGTATTATTTTCTTCTAGCAGTGACACATTGGTGTACTGTCTAGCTTGCTGTCTATTGTCTATATCATCTTGTTCGGCTTGAGTTAGTTGTCTAGCTACAATAACAACATCAAAGTCATTGGTATACCTATAATATAGGTATGATTTGATTTTGTCTACCAATCCACTACTCTTGGCATACTCACTCACGCTATCTTGCAAGTGTATCTCTAACTTGATATGGTCATTGCCTAAGTCATGTACAACTATGTCACTATCTCGTACAAAACTAGCTATAGCCACATAGCCTTTGAGATACTTAAGTATCTCAGGCACCAACAACCTAGCGTCAAAGTGTGATTGTCTCAATACAATACTTGTCTCAAATGTACTAGCAAGTAGCTTGGACAAGTGGCTCTCTATAGATACCTTGTTGGCTTCAACATCAATATGCCTAACGCTAGGATACAACAATACATATTCGGCCAAGTTGCGATATATAGCAAAGTTGACCTCAACAAGCCTAATGTAGGTATACTTATTGTCCGTCAATATATCAAACTCTTGCATCAATTGTGTATTTCTCATATCTTCCCCAAAAGCAATCCGTTGACGCACAAATTTATTTGAGCCCCAAACAATCAACAGCAACTTGAGAATGGTTTCTTTATTTTTGTACTGCAATACATTGGTCAATCACAACAATCAATCCCTCCCACACAACTCTATATCCACATCATTGCTAGCCATTGATTAGGGCATCCAGTCTATTGACAAAATATTCCTCAGCCTGCTTGTCTGTTGCCGTATATACTATTTGACCATGCTCAAATACAACTGCCTTGCCATCCCCTCCCGCTATACCCAAGTCAGCATGTTTTGCCTCACCCGGACCGTTGACCACACATCCCATCACGGCAAGTTTGATATCTTTGTCAACATTGCGGACTTTGTCTTGTACAAAGTTGGCAAAGCTAATCATATCATACTTGCATCTACTACAAGTAGGGCATGATATAACTTCGGCATATTGACGCAAATCCAATGCGTTGAGTAGTCTCTTGGCAGCAAGCACCTCTTGCACTGGATCTGCCGTGAGTGATATGCGTACAGTATCGCCTATGCCATCAAGCAGTAGACTACCTATGCCCGCATATGACTTGGCAAGACCTATATCGGGCACCCCACTCTCGGTCACACCTACATGTAGTGGATAGTCCATCAACGTAGCCAAAAGCCTATTGGATGCTAGATTGAGACTAGGATTGCTACATTTGAGAGACACTACAATATCCTCTATACCACACTCCTGCAACACTCTCACAGATGCCTGTGCACTATTGCAGAGAGCGATAGCTTGATCACCATTGCTCTCTTGCAAAAAAGACTTTTCTACACTGCCGCTATTAGCACCTACTCTGATCACAGTACCATTGCTCTTGGCAGCCGCCGCTATCTCTCGCACCCTATGTATGCCACCCACATTGCCAGGGTTGAACCGTATCTTGGAGTACCCTAAGTCACAACAAGCTATCGCAAGCTTGTAATCAAATTGTATATCAGCTACAAGTGGCACAGGGCTATTGAGAGCCAACAACTTGGCATTGTCCAACTGCGTTGTACTCTCTACCGCTACTCTTACGATATCACAACCAGCATCTGCCAATTGTATGATCTGATCCATTGTAGCTTGATAATCCAATGTGTCTGTAGTAGTCATAGACTGTATAGATACATTAGCATCACCACCTATGTAGACAGGTCTAGCTATATGCTTGAGTAGCACCTTGCGTGTAATCTTGCGTATTGGTCTCTGTATATTAGATTGATTATTCATGATTTGGCTACTACATGCTCCCAGACATCCCAATAGTCAAATGGGCATATTGAAACAATCCTACCCAATCCCAAAACTCTAAATAATTTAGAAGCAATTAAGACTAATATTTGGGGGCGACTTAATCAGTTTTTATTTTTTTGTTGTATATGTGACAATATATTTTACACAATTGCTTTGACTATCTCCAGCAGTATCACACCACCCATCAAGAGTACAAACCCAGCAAAATGGATAATGCTCTCTATATCTCTACTGATAGGCTTGCCCCTTATCCACTCTACAATCACAAAGACTATCCTACCACCATCTAGAGCAGGTATAGGCAAGAGATTGAAGATGGCAAGATTGGCAGCTATGAGAGGCAACATAAGCAACAATACTTGAGCATTGATTGTAGCAGATTGAGCTATACTTGTGACAGTACTTAGTGGTCCACTTATCTCAGTCAATGGTACATTGCCCGTCAACATGTCTCCAAATGATCCCAATATCATACCACCAAACTTGAATGTCAAAGGCACACAATTGACTACAGAGTCCCACAACCCTACATGCATCTGTAGGCTACCAGCGTTGAATCCTATCCCCAAGTGAGTATTGCCATACTCATCTACAATTGATTGTCTATGGACTGTCACCACCACTCTTGTAGGCACATCGTTGACATCATCTCTCAGTACAGTCAACTCAAAGCTAGCATTGTCCGCTCTGTTGCTATTGAGGGCATCTGTCCAACTATACAATACTCCCAATCTCTTGCCGTCTACACTCTCTATAGTGTCACCAACTTGCAGTTGTGACGCATATGGTTGTCCATTGGCGTCAAATGCAAGACTGTTGACCGTAGGTACTGAGTACCCCACCACCCATACAAATATCAATGCAAATACAAATGCCGATACAAAGTTGAATAGTGCACCCGCTAGCAACACAACTATGCGTTGATAAGGCTTGTGTTGCACAAAAGACTTGTACGCAACACTGCCTTGGGTTGCACTCTTGTCACCGGTACCATCTTCGTCATAGAATGCACAAAAACCACCCAATGGTATAGCCCTTAGGCTAAACTTTTCGCCGTTGCGGAGCGTACGACTGTATATAATAGGTCCAAAACCTATAGAAAACTCATTGATCCTGAATCCCATTGCCTTGCCTGCAATGTAATGTCCAAACTCATGTATAACTATCATGAGTAGCAGTATAGCTACAGCTATCAATATATAAAATACAAACATTAAGCTCCCAACACAACTTGCCAAGAAGACTACAATGTGCGACGCAAGTTTGTACATATATATGTCAATATTGTACTGTATATGAATGACACAACAATATTGTACTATCTCCTAGCCACTTGTGTCAAGTTGGCTAACAATACAACACTACTCTTAGCCAATAATATACCAAGAGTAGTGTGTCAACTGCCAACAAATTGTGCCTTCCTAAAGTATCATACTGTCCAAACCAAACTATTTTGTAGTCAGCACTTGTTTGGGAGATGTAGTCAACCAAACCAGCATTTGGGTACGAGAGTGACAATTGCACTTAGTACCCTTTGAGTATACTGTCTTTGACTTGCCTATCTACATCTATAACATTGTCTATAGTAGGTACAATCACATCCTTGTAATTGTTGACTGTTCTCTCCACTATATCATATATATCGCCAAAACCTATCTTGCGATCCAAAAACAATTGTACCGCCATCTCGTTGGCACTACTGTACACGCAAGGCAATATGGTATCACCCATCTCTATCAACTGTCTAGCTAGCTTAGGCGCTCCAAACCTATCTTCGGGCTTAGGATAAAAAGACATAGGCGACAATTCTACAAAGTCTATCTCAGCATTGCGTGGCAACTTGTGATTGCTTATAGCCTGTTGTATAGGCAACTCCATATCTGGACTAGACAATTGAGCTATTACACTACCATCTATATACTCAACCATACTATGTATCACACTTTCGCGGTGTATTATATAATCCACCGCTGTTGTGTTGTACAGCCACCTAGCCTCTATCAACTCCAACCCTTTGTTGAACATAGTACTACTATCTACACTAATTTTGCGTCCCATCTTCCAATTGGGATGAACCACAGCCTGCTCCGGCGTAATCTTAGACAATTGCTCCTTAGTATAGAAGTAAAAGCCACCGCCGCTAGCAGTCAAAATCAACCTCCTAACATCTTTCTTCCTATGTCCTTGCAGACACTCCTTGATTGCACTGTGCTCGCTATCTATTGGTACAATCTCAGTATTGTGCTCATTAGCTAACTGCATCAAAGCATTGCCTGCTGACACCAAGACTTCCTTGTTGGCTAGTGCCACTTTCTTGCCAACTTGTAGCGCTGCTACCACACCGTGTATGCCTACAATCCCTGCTGCCGCCGCTACCACAACGTCTGCATTAGTATTGGCACATATAGTCTGTGCCTCTATCCTAGTATATATAGATGCATTTGGCAATTCTTTGTTAAGTTCGGCTGCGTATTCTTCGTTGGCTATACCCACAGTACGTACCTTAAATTCTTTGGCCTGTTCAGCCAACAATTGCCAATCACTGCCTGCTGCCAATCCAACAATGCTAAATTTGTCCGGATGTCTCCTAACTATATTGAGAGTTTGGGTACCTATGCTTCCTGTACTACCTATTACAAAAATTTTTGTTTTGTTCATTAATTTGAATCTTCCTTAAATGATTAATATCTACCTACTATTTAGCAACTCTCTGACAAGAGATATAACTTTTTTAATTGTATTGTACAGCATATTCTCAGCTAATTGCAACCAAATGTAGTATATCACATATCAGCCAAATTAAAAATTATAATATACAAATCTTATGTATATTTGACATATTTTGCCAAGTATATCAAATCACAACAAAAAACATCTCATAAAAAGATATGTATACAAATACAAACATAGCTAACAACATCATGCCGTCCACTCTATCAAGCACACCACCATGACCAGGCATAAAACTGCCATAGTCTTTGACCCCACAAGCTCGCTTGACAAAAGACGCCACAAGGTCGCCAAACTGATTAAGTCCCGAACCCACCAATCCTATCATAGTAAAGTGCACTATGTTGTTAGGCAACCCGCCCTCAAATATCTGTATCTTGAAGAGATCATTGGCACCCAATATCAACACAAACATAGCACCTAATACACCACCCAACAATCCCCCAACACTACCACTAACGGTCTTATTAGGGCTAATAGAGGATGCAAGTTTGGCTCCACCAACGGTGCGTCCCACAAAATAAGCAAATACATCCGTGCCACTAGAGACGAAGATCATTAGACATATAGCCATAATACGTCTATCTAGATAATTGTTGGCTATCATGAAGACCATCAACGATGCTGGATAAATCAATACAAACATTGTACTGAAGATAGCACTCAAGTCTCTTTTGGCTATCATTGTGTATATCATACACAAGAAGAAAATAACAATCAGTTGACCAAAAAATGCAAATACACCACCACTATTGAGACCACCCAATAGAGGAATATTGTTGACTATAGCAAAGCACAAATAACCTATCAACACATTGAGTATCAACACAGCAATAATAGGTCTACCAAATCTAGTTGATATAGCATTGCTCATCTCTATACCACTCACAATCATCAATACAACAACAAACAAGTCAGATAGTATTTTGCCTACAAGACCATCGACATATATGGCTATAATCAAAAACACAACATATGCTGACGCTATAAACAATCCTGTAATTATTCTTGATTTCATCAAATACTATACAACTCCTCCAAACTTTCGCTTGCGAGAGTAATATTGCTCTAATACACTATCCAACTCTTGAGGTGCAAAATCTGGCCAAAGCGTATTACAAAAATGCAACTCGCTATAGGCAGATTGCAGTAGCAAAAAGTTGCTTAGTCTCATCTCACCCCCAGTTCTCACAACCAAATCAGGGTCTGGTACATGCTTGGTATATAGATAGTTGCTCAATGTATCAACATCTATCTTAGTATTGCTATCTACGCAGAGATTGATAGCATTGACTATCTCGTCTCTAGATCCATAGTTGATAGCTATATTGAATTGTCCATTGGTACAATGCTGAGTGTCCTGCCTAACTTGTCTAATAGTATCCAATATATCATTGTCAAATACTGTCAAATCGCCTAAGAATTCTAGTTTGATACCTCTGTCTACGATTTTTTTGAAGTGCGAATTAGAATTGTTGAGATATTGACGCACTAGGTCTAGCAATTCGTCTATCTCTTGTGAGGGACGATTCCTAAAGTTTTCGGTACTCAATGCATACACGGTCACATATCTTATACCTTTGTCAAAGCACGCATCTACTATCTTTTGCATAGCGTGCACACCTGCCTTGTGTCCTTCGGCACGTCTTTTGCCTTTGTGTTGAGCCCACCTACCATTGCCATCCATAATAAAAGCTATGTGTTGCAATCCTTTCATATACTAACTCCAAATTGCAATTTATATAGATTGGCTATTGTCAAACAACAATCCATTTCTTGCATTAATGCAAATTTGCAAAAAAATTTTATTACTATATATACTCAACTATAGCAACAAAATTATTGTCACAGTACATAGTACTATATCTCCATCAACTCTTTCTCTTTGTCTTTGGTCAACTTGTCTAACTGTTCTATATTTTTGTCTAGCAATTTCTGAACATCTTTTTCTAGACTAGCTAGATCATCCTTGGTGATAATGTTGTCTTTCTCGTATCTTTTGAAGATATCCATAGTGTCACGTCGCTCAGCTCGCAAGACAACCTTGCTATCATCACAGATTTTTTTGATATTTTTTGCCAACTCTTTGCGTTTGTCTTGTGTCAATTGCGGAAAGTTAAGCCTAATAACCTTGCCATCATCGGTAGGATTGAGCCCCAAATCTGACTGTAGTATAGCTTTGGTTACAGACTTAATTATACTTATATCCCACACTGATATCAACAATGTACGAGCATCTGGTGTAGATACATTAGCCAATTGCGGTATAGGAGTAGTTGTACCATAATAATCCACTACTATCTTATTGAGCAAATTTGCATTAGCTCTACCTGCTCTAATATTGTGCAATTCGGACACAAAGTAGTCAATAGCCTTGTTCATTTTGGACTGATAGCTATCCAATACTTTGTTGACATCAATATTGTCCATATACCTAATTTCTTCCCCTAAATATATCCAAATTTGGACAAGCACCAATCTATATCTTGATACAGTACAAATGAACCAAATTACTCAACTGATTAGTGTACCTATCTTAGCACCTTGTGCTGCTTTGATTATGCTATCCTGTATATCCAAACCAAAGGTCACTATTTTGATATTGTTTTCCATACATAGAGTAATAGCCGTAGTATCCATCAATTCTAACTTTTGATTGATTATATCAAGATAGGATATCTCATCATACTTCTTAGCGTTTGTGTTTTTGCGTGGGTCACTGTCATACACCCCATCTATATTCTTAGCCATTAGTAGCACATCTACACCCATCTCTGCTGCTCTCAACGCAGCCCCAGTATCTGTACTAAAATACGGGTGTCCCGTACCACATGCAAATATAACTATGTGCTTGGATACAAAATGTTCTTTAGCTTTGCGTAATACTACAGGTTCTGCCACACTGGGTATAGACAACGCACTTTGCACTCGTACACTGACACCTTTGGACTCTATAGAGTCTTGCAACGCCAACGAATTCATGATTGTGGCCAACATACCCATGTGATCTGCAGTAACTCTATCCATCTGTTGTCCTTGACGTCCACGCCAAAAATTGCCACCACCCACAACTATAGCTATCTCTATCCCAGACTTGTATACATGAATAATTTGAGAAGTTATGTTATCTATAACATGCGGATCAATACCATGCCCATTTTTGCTAGCCAAAGCTTCGCCACTAAGTTTTATCAAAACTCTCTTATACACAACGCACCAACTTCAATCAATTGTTACAACACACAAGCACTAGGAGTTGATACAACCACATAGGCAAAATACTACAAGACAACATGCAAGCACAATACAACTTGCACTGCTAACAACAACAAAATAGACAGTCAACTAGAGCAATTCACACTTGCTCAATCCAAACTTGTGCACAAGCTTGACAAGTATAGGTTGCATCATCTATCAACCAGTTGAGTGCCACCACAAACTCTACAATATTGATCCAAATACAAATATTGTGATAGCTAACAAGCAGATATATCTACTTGTTTTGCAACTTAGCTACTTCTTGTGCTAGATTAGCTTCAACTTTTTTTTCCAGACCTTCACCCATAACAAACTTGACAAACCTACGCACACTAATTTTTTCACCTATTTTTGCTATCTTATTATTAATGTGTTGTTGCACTGTTATGCTAGGATCTTTGGCATAATCTTGATCTAAAAGACATACGTCTTTGTAGTACTTTTTGACCCTACCTTCTACCATTTTGTCTACTACAGCAGCAGGTTTGCCGTCAGCTATTGCTTGAGCTCTAAAGATCTTCTTTTCATTTTCCAATTCTTCAGTTGGGACTTCTTCACTAGTTACATATATAGGAGAATACGCAGCTATGTGCATAGCAATATCTTTGCCCAACTCTAAGAAGTCCGTATTTTTAGCAACAAAATCTGTTTCGCAATTGATTTCTACCAATACACCTACTTTGCCACCCATGTGTATATAACTAGATACTGCACCTTCACTAGCCACTCTACCAGCTTTTTTGGCTGCTGTAGCTATACCTTGCTCACGCAGATGAGCAACCGCCTTTTGCATGTCGCCATTAGTCGCTACAAGTGCTTTTTTGCAATCCATTAGACCTGCACCTGTTTGCTCTCTCAATTTGCCTACGTCTTGTGCCGAAAAACTCATATAAACTCCGTTAAAAAAATAAATACTACATACACAACAATACCAATACACTTGTACAAGCACATATCAACCTATGCTTCTTGCTCTTGAGATTGGTCATTAATCAATTGTTCTACTTGTTTGAGATTGTCTATTTCTCTTTGTTTTCTAGCAACCAACGCATCAAATCCTTCGTTAGCTTCTATGACAGCATCTGCCATAGCTCCAGCTATAAGTTTGATAGCTCTTATAGCGTCATCATTGCCAGGTATTACGTAATCGCAATCATCTGGATCACAGTTGGTATCTACTATACCCACTACTGGTATGTTGAGTGATTTGGCTTCAGCTATAGCTAGATGTTCTTTCTTTGGATCTACGACAAAAATGACCCCAGGCAAGCTACGCATATCTTTGATGCCTCCCAAATTGTACTCCAATTTGTCTCTTTCTGCCTTGAGCTTGATTACTTCTTTTTTAGGTAGCAATCCAAATTCGCCCATCTTCTCCATCTGATTGAGTTTATTGAGTCTCTCAACTCTACTTCTAATAGTCACAAAATTGGTCAATGTGCCACCCAGCCACCTAGAGTTGACATAATACATACCACATTTTTCTGCTTCAGATTTGATAGCTTCTTGAGCTTGTTTTTTGGTACCAACAAACAAGACAGACTTGCCCGCCAATGCCACCTTCTTGACTGCCGCATACGCCTCGTCCACAAGTCCTACTGTCTTCTCTAAGTTGATTATATATATATCATTGCGTGCCATGTATATATATCGTTTCATTTTTGGGTTCCATTTGCGTGTAGGATGCCCAAAATGAACGCCTGCCTCTAGCAATTGCTTCATGGATACGACGTTCTGTGTTTGTACAATGGTATCTTGAGTAGATACACTAGTTGCTGTTGCATTTTCCATAGTATTTTGTGCCCTCCCAATAGGCTCTCACCAAGTCAATACACATGCACCATCTAGTACCATGCAACACTACAAAACTTGGCTACGAATTTTGGATTTATTTTCATAATTATAACATCAAATTGACGTTATAGCAAGCAATTTTGGTTGCTAATTGTGTAGACAGTGTGTATACTTGCATCATGGACGCTACTAGTGTAATTACAGTTGATGATTATGCAACTTTGCCCAAACAACGACGTGATTGTGTATTTGACAATATCAAGTTGGTGTTGATTGTTTTGGTAGTCTTTGGCCATGAATTGGAGTATCACCTATTCAATAACCGCATACTTTCAACTATATATCAATTTATATATGTATTCCACATGCCTGCATTTGTATTTATTGGTGGGTACTTTGGCAATAGAGGCAAAATCAAACCCAAACTACTAATCAAATTGTTGATATTGTACATGTCTTTTCAAATACTGTACACCAACTTGGACAGATATCTCAACAATAGACCATTGACTCTATATATCAATTATTATGTGCCTTATTGGTTGTTGTGGTATCTAGTAGCATATATTGCGTACCATATTATAGGCTTTGTTTTGCCACACAATCGTCACTTGATGAGGGGGGTACTAATTGTTAGCATTGCGGCTAGTCTACTTGTAGGGTATTTGCCACTGGAAAAATACGCTTTTAGTTTTGGTAGGATTGTTGGTAGGATTGTGGTGTTTTTGCCTTACTATATCTTAGGAATGTTGTCCAAGCCATTATTGATTGGATTGAGAGAATATGTCAAAAAGCACTTCAAAGTCAACTGTGCAATGTTTATAGTACTATTCACAACAACATTACTACTACTGCACCACTACAAAATACCCAACGCCTTGCTTTATGGCTCCATGAGCTACAAAGCAATCGGAATAGCACAGTACGGGTGGCTATATAGATTGTGTGTTGTAGTTGTTGCAATTTTGTTTATATATTGTTTTGTCACACTTAGCCCCGACAAAAGCGGCATTGTTGCAACTTTGGGGCAACACACATTGAGCGGATTCCTTGTGCATGGACTAATCCTCAAGCTACTATACCACTATTTTGATAGACCCTTTGGGGCAACTATAGCTTTGACTATAGTTGTAATGATGGTATCTTGGCTTACAAAATGCTTGGTAAAAAGTTGGAAAGATCGCACTAGAGCACAATTGACTTGAGCTAGTAACAAAATTAACAAAGCCATTAGCCGTCAATCAATACCAACTGATACCCCACTAGATCGCACGAAGTTAGATAAAATTGAGTCTTGCCTACAGTCACGATGAGAGGCATTCTGATATTCTTACCATGCAGATGTCCATATATAACCTTGCATATGTTGTACTCATTGTACAAATCTGTGAATGGCGTACTCTTGACGAGTGAATTAAACGGTGGATAGTGTGCCATAGATATTACTTTGCATTCAGGTGTCCTCATAGCAGCCATACTATGTAGCGACAACTTGAGCCTTTCTATCTCTCTATTGTATATCTTGATATCTGGCTCACCTTGGTGCCTTTCGGGGACTATCCATCCTCTAGTGCCACATATAATATAGTCACCTATGCGTATACTATCATTCTGCAATGCATACATATTGCTGGGCAAAGACTGTCTCAGTACTGATATTGACTTCCACCAATAGTCATGATTGCCCCTAATCAGCACTTTGTGACCAGGCAATGTATCCAAAAATTGTATATCAGGCATTGCATTGTGTAGTGTCATCGCCCAACTTAGATCTCCACCCAACAATACTATATCTTGGTCAGTTACACTTTGCATCCATGATTGTTTGATACGATCAATGTGATTGTCCCATCCCTTGAAGATATCCATAGGCTTGTTGACACTATTAGACATGTGCAAATCACTAATAGCAAAAACTCTCATGAGGGCAATTGTATCATGAGAGTTTTGTAATGTCAAACTGTACAATAAATTATAGTTGTTGGATAAGATTGATGAAAAATATTAGACAGATTAGCTCATGCAACATAGGCGAACTATTGGCAAATAATTAGCAACCCCAAATGCTGCCCATATCAGCATATCTATATTATCAAACTACTTCAATGATTGACTACATTGGTGTTGTTTGTATATAGTTGCTACAATACACTAGAAACGTTCTGTCAATCTGACTATTAGATTGCTTATCATTTGCATCATTTGCTTTTGGCTATCCTCAAAGGTATTGTCGCTGATAGCCATTAGTACACCATAACTATCTATACCTATTACAGGTTGCAACAATATATCTAGACCATTTTCGTCCTTGTCTATTATGACTTTTTTGGTTGCTATAGAAGATACTGCTTTTTGGTTGATTACCTTATCTATATATTTGTCCTTATAAGGACCAGCACCTACACGCCAACGTAATCCATCACTCGCAAGGATAGCAAAAGGCTCAAACATGCTATCAATAACAATGCTAGCATTGTTTATGTACTCAGACTCTAGACCGATCTTTTTTAGCATTATTTCGCCCTTTTCGGTCGCCAAAATCTCCATAGGATCACCAATATTAATCCTATGCATCTTACGATACTCCATAGGGATAACAATACGCCCAAGCTCGTCAATCCTTCTAACTATACCAGTATTTTTCATACACCAAAGCTCCAACTATTTTTTATTTTTTTGACTAGATCCAATCAATGTAGATTGACTACCCAAACGTGTTGCACCACATCACGTCCAAACCAAGAGATAAGTATATTGCACCAAATATTTACCATCAACAGCTGCTATAGCATCATATAGACAAATTACACAACACCATCATCGACCAAAATACAATGACCACAATCATACACTAGTCACATTAAATGATACATATTTAGCAATTCGTATCAAACTCAACAAGCACAATCAATACAAAAGGTATTCACAACTTGTCTGACGCAAGCGTTGACTTATGTCAATATGTGTGTTATTATAGCATATATGATTATTTTTGTCAAATAATTTTAACATATTATTAATATTGCTAGCTAATACGAGACAAATGTTAATCATTTATACATTTATATTATATATCAATCCAATCACAATTAATCAATATAAATGTACAAAAAATCAACATCAGACTGTAATAGCCAACATACTTTTGCACTACACTTGCTTGAATTGGTTGTAGCAATACGCAACTATCTTGTATAATATATATTGTGACACTATTGCACAGCATTCATATTGGGAGCAAATACTACAATACATATGATCAAACTAGACGACAATACATACAACGCAACAATAATCATGACAACAATGCAAGACAATCAATATGATAGTGTTGTAGACCTAACTGTTGAAGGTACAATAACCCAAGATGACAGTACTATATTTATAGACTTTTGCAACAACGACAATAGCTCAAAGATGCGAATTGGCATAAGTCCAGATATGATAAGTGTGAGCAGATTTGATACTGAAGTGTACACAATGATATTGCAACAAGATCTCAAGACCAACTCTGTTATCAAGACAAAATACGGCGAAATACCTATGTCTATATTGACACATAGTATCCAGTATAGCAACACAGACAACAATTTGGATCTTAGGTTGGATTACACTCTACAATTGGTAGGAGATTCGCCATCTCACAATAGACTAGATCTCAAATGTGTCAAACATACCTAAAACAATACAACTCAACATTGTGATTAACGAGCAGTGTTACTTTGTATTATATTAGTCTAATATTTTTTTAAGTACATTATACTCAAATATTATTAACAATTTTAATATAATTTATTATTTATATCAAAAGAATGTAGTCACAATCATGTGACTACATTCTTTTGACCAACAATCTAATTGGCAATTAATTGATATTATAGATATGATTCTATACGTGATGCCAATTGTTCATCTATGGTAAGAGCTATGACTGACAACTCACCACCATTGACAAACTTGACTGCACTAGATACGAGATTGATTAGCTTAATAAATGCCTTATTATTGTCATAAAATGAACTTAAAGCCAAGTATAGCTTGTCCAAATTAACTATAACATTGATGTGCTTTGCATTTTTTTTGCATTTGACAAGCAGCATATTGATAAGCAACTTGTCAAATACATTCCGTCTATCTTGCAATTCGTCTATAGTACAACTAATACTATTTATGTTATTGCTTCTGAGCCAATTCTGTTCGAACTGAGTTGCAATAGGCAATATTATTATATTGTTGACACCCTTAGCATTCTGCTCAATATAACTCCATACTTTGTCTACTTTGAGGACAGTAATATCGGGAGCGTCATTGGCAATGCCCACAGACACTTTGGTAGGACTAATATCATATACAAATCTCTTGTCTATATATGGTGCTACTGCAAACTCAATATACTGCCCATCTCTCAATCCAAACTTGTGCACTATATAGTTGGGCAATATTATATCAGTCGCATTACCTTCTATGTCACAAACTTTGCTCAAATTATCGTCAGGACTATCAATAATACAGAAACCTTCTTCATATTTGAGCTTGTCGTGTGTCACTTTGAAGACTTGCAACCTATCATGAAGGTATTTGTTTGGAGACATTGATATTGTTGTTGGTTCATTCACTGTTATTGGACCGATAGTTCCATAGTCTTTATATCTACTATCTCTATTTTGCTTGCTAAGAATGCTCTCAATAAGCTCCATTTTGTTCTTGTTAGTGACACCTTTGATATGTATCTCTTTGCCAATATCTCTCAATTGGAACAGACCCATACTGTACAATTCGTTCTCTGTATAATTCATAAAAATCCTCTCTTAAAAATAAATACAGCAAGTTGCCCTACTATTGTATTGATTTGGTAGTAGCACTTACTTTTTAGCTTTTGTATATTATTACTTCGGAAGTCAAATATAGAAGATCAACAACCGAATAAATAGCAGTTTTGTATAGTTATCAAGATTTTGGCTGTCAAATTGACAATCAAATATTGCACAATCAAGTTGTAAAACATCTATAGCTCCAACAACTTAACTCGTCTAATCAAACATAAGGTACACACACCAAATGCTATCATAGTACCAACTGTGACAATTAGCACTATCTCATGCCACCATATCCAATAAGGTCTAGAATTGTTATATCCTGTATGTGATATTGTCACTGTAGCTATATTATCATGAGCATTAGCATATACAACAATGTGCCCCAAAAAAGCTGTGCTCTTGATATTGTGTTGCAACACACCACTATCGTAGACACGTTGCAACATATCTCTATTAGGATGAGTATGCGAATTGTGTACACTCATACTGAGTATTACGACCACTTGACTAGCATCAATAGGATCAATCAAAAAATCCAAAAACTCTCTAGACATAGCACTATTTGCACCATTATTGCCCAATAGTATCACTTTGGCATCAATGCTATTGCCATAAATGGGCTTGTATACATCCACAAACATCCGCTCTACAACACTATTAGCAGCACCAGAGAATATCCATCTATTGACACCATATTCCAATAATATAATAGGGCTACTGTTGCCTGTGACAAAATCACTACCCAATAGTCTTCTATCACCAAATGGTACTATACTAAGTATAGTTTGTACATTTGTGTCATTAGATATTACAAAATGTGCCGTATTGCTATTGACAATTATTGTCGCTTGAGACATATACATAGTCCGCAACGCTTGCCTATAAGACGCTGAACTATGTGTAATGAACGAATTTGTCTCCAATTGCCACAGACCAGGGTCAATATAGCTTGGGTCATTGGGATTGATCGCAGCTACATTTGGTCTAAATATAGTAGTATCACTTGATATATATCTAGCCAAATAAGGCAATCCACCCACACGATTGTGCAATGCTGTACTAATGACTATGTAATCAAAGTACTCAAAACCTACTTTGGATCCCAAATTGGCTTGTATATAATCTATTAGTATATGTGCACTACTAGCAGGTCCTGTATCTATCAAGACAGTTTTGCCATCACTCATTCTAATTATGATAGCATCACCTTGCCCTACATCTACATAATGCACGACAACTTTGCTATCACTAGACACATCTACTAGTACATTATTGTATTGACGCAAGTGCAATGCAGCATTGAGATCATCTTGCCAAAACAGTGTAATTAGCATCATTGACACAAGTATACACAATACTACACTACAACTCATAACAATCTTATACTTAGATTGAGGCTTTGTACTAATTAGCATAAACCATTAAGCCTTAATAAAATGCTTCAAGAATTAAAGTGAACAATCAAAGATTACAATGGACTTTTCCTAATATTTGGAATGCCCAAATGTTAGGAGTGCCCAAATTGCAAATCCACCGTCACAACAATCTACATGTTTTGACAAATTTGTATCAAAAACATATCATATTGTACACACAATTACAATGATTGTCAATATATTTGCATCAAAATACAAATAAGGTCAATCTTGATTAAATACCATTAGACATAATACAAGACAAAAACACAACAACAACGACCAAGTCGCAATCACAACAAATAGCAACTATTAGGTCTATTTGCATATTATGTGCACAATATTTGACAATAGTTTGTTTGACATTGGTAGTTTGCTTGTGATATACTCAAGTCTAAGGTATTTATATTGGAGTAGACTATAATGAGGACAAAAATCACATTGGCTTGTATTGAGTGTAAACAACGCAATTATGACAATTTTAAGAACAAAAAGAATGATCCTGACCGCATTGAACTCAGCAAGTTCTGTAGGTTTTGCAAAAAACACACATCACACAAGGAGACCAAGTAGATGGCACAACCAAACGCCAAATTAGAGCGTAAGTCCATTTGGACACGCATCAAAGAGACTTTGAGCGAGCTCAAAAAAGTATCTTGGCCTAGTTTTAAGACAGTCATCAAGTCCACCGGCATAGTCTTGGCTGTGGTTTTGTTCTTCTTGATAGCTTTGATAGGTATTGATGGTCTGCTAGGATTCCTTTATCGCATGTTGACTGGCTTTAGTTCTACCTAAATTTAAGGAGAGTTTAATATGGATAATCAACACAACATGCAATTGGATACACATGGCTCTCTCAATGTAGATGGATTGATAGCTGATGACGAGTTGTCTACTGTCCAACCTATGGCAGCTACTGACAATACACAAATATTAGCTACCAAAGATACGCCTCATTGGTATATCCTACACACATATAGCGGATATGAGAATATGGTCAAAGTCAATTTGGAGACCGTCTTTGAGAAGAACAATCTACAATCAAGATTGATAGAAATCAAAATACCAGACGAAGAAGTATTTGAAGAAAAAAACGGCAAACGCAAATTAGTCAAACGACGCAAGTTTCCTACTTATGTGTTTATCAAGATGGAATACAACAATTCTATGTGGCATATGATAACCAAAACACGTGGTGTAACAGGATTTGTTGGACCTTTGGGTAGACCACTACCTCTTAGTGAAGACGAGATACGTCGCATGGGATTGGATGATCAACCTATCGTGGACACAGATATCAAAGAAGGGGATCGTGTCTTGATTGTATCGGGTAGTTTTGAAGGTAGTGATTGCGTCGTATCTAGCATCAACTTGTCTCAGGGCAAAGCCAAAGTCAAAGTTGATATGTTTGGACGATTGACCGAAGTAGAAATATCTCTCAATCAGCTAGAACGAATCTAAATCAAATCGTAATTGACGATATACAAATTACAAAAAATAAAGAGAGTACCTATGTAAGATACTCTCTTTATTTTTGATTGTGACCGACTCAGTCAATTCACAAAAACAACTTGCCACAACATTTACAAAGGACAATCACATATACTTGCATATCGCAATTTGTCTACAACTCTTCACCATTGGTAGATATAACATTCTTGTACCAATCAAATGATTTTTTGCGAGAGCGGGCAAATGTACCACTACCATCGTCATGTTTATCCACATACACAAAACCATAACGCTTAGCGTATTCGCCTGTACTAGCACTAACAAGATCTATACAACCCCAACTTGTATACCCCATGACTTGCACACCATCAGCAATGGCCTCAGCAGTAGCTTGCAAATGATCCGCCATGTATTTGATACGATAATCATCATTGATAGTACCATCAGTCTCTACCTTATCTATCGCACCAAGACCATTTTCAACTATAAAGAGTGGTATTTTGTAACGATTGTAAACATTGTTGAGCACAACTTTGAGTCCTACAGGGTCTATTGCCCATCCCCACTCACTCACTTGCAAATATGGATTGTTGACACCACTCAATACCATGTTGCCACGTACATCATTGTCTATTGGTTTGAGTGCTTCTGTCCTAGACATGTAGTAACTAAACGAGACAAAGTCTACCGTACCTTGCTTGAGTACCTCAACATCCCCTTGTGCAAATTCGGGCTGAGCTCCCAATTGACGCCAAACACGTTTGGCAAATGGTGCATATTCGCCCCTTACTTGCACATCAGTACAATAATAGTTGAAGATCTCCTCTTCGTGCATAGCCTTGAGTACATCATCTGGATTGCACGAGTATGGGTATACAGGAGCAAGTATGACCATGTTACCAATTTTGGCTTGTGGACATATCTTGCGACATGCTTGCACAGCCTTAGCACTAGCTACGAATTGGTGATGCAAGCCTTGCAAAATATCTCTAGCTCCAGTTGGATTCTTGTGAGAGGCCGCAAACCCAAGACTCATAAAAGGCATCATAAAACTACAATTGATCTCATTGAAAGTCAACCAATATTTGACTTTGTCTTTGTACCTCTCAAACAAGACTGTTGCATATCTCTCAAACAACTCTATCACACGTCTATCTTTCCACCCACCTTTCTTGACTAATTCAAGAGGCATCTCGTAGTGTGAGATAGTTATCAAAGGCTCTATGCCATACTTAATACACTCATCAAATAGGTTGTCATAAAACTTAAGCCCACTCTCATTGGGTTGAAGATCATCGCCATTGGGAAAGATACGTGCCCATGATATAGAGGTACGGTACACCTTGAATCCCATCTCGCCAAACAACGCTATGTCTTCTTTGTATCTATTGTAGTGATCTATCCCTACGTGATTTGGGTACGTATACTTAGTCTTGTCTATCTCTATAGATATATCTGCACTAGCTAATATACTCAAGCGTTGCTTGCCGCCGGGCAATACATCTGCTATAGTCAACCCCTTGCCGTCTACATCATAAGCACCTTCTAGTTGGTTGGCAGCAGTTGCCCCACCCCACAAAAAATCTTTAGGGAATTTTGCCATTTGTATCATCTCCTCAAGTATTATATATAATATTATCTATTTACAACAATTGCATAAGCTCATTAATGATATGCGTAGCCACAACTATATACTAATTCTAAATTATCAATCTGGGATCCTTGTGTACAGACTGTATAGCTTGCCTAGTCTCTTCGTATCCTTTGCGACCTAGCATAGCAAAAGTAGCTACCTTGCCTTGCTCTACACCCGGTTGATTGTAAGTATCTATATTGAGCATAGCTCCTGCAAAAGCCGTCTGCATCATCAAGTATGCCAACAATTCGCCTACTGTATAGGCATCACACTTGCCCAATATTATGTTGTAATTGGGCTTGTTGGTATTGGTTATTGCATATTCTGTCGCTATGCGTTCGGCATTCAACAATTCGTTGAGTGTATGACCACTCAAAAACTCGCCCATATTGACACCTTCAACCTTGGGGATATTGACAGTATTGCCAAACTCCTCAATTGTCACAAATGTTATGACCTTGTCATGAGGTCCTTCGTTGAAGAGTTGCACCATACTGTGTTGATCAGTTACACCCAATGATTTGACAGGAGTCTGTCCTACATTGACAGTTTTGCCATCCTTGTCTACCGCTTTGCCCAAGCTCTCAGCCCACAACTGAGCATAAAAATCCGCAATATACTTGAGATTGTCCGCATACGGCATCAACACACCTATATTCTTGCCTTTGCGAATGTTTAGCACCTGCAAATACGCCGTCATCAAAGCAGGGTTGGCATATACATCATTCACAAAGCACCTATCCTGCATATCTTTGGCACCTTGCAATAGTCCTACAATATCTATACCTACAGCAGCTAATGCAACAAGCCCCACAGTACTAAGTACGCTAAAACGCCCACCTACCCCCTTAGGGACATCATACATCCTAAACCCCTGTGACTTTGCCACTTCGTACAAGTCGCCTTTGCCAAATGTAGTAATAACTGTGATAGCATTGACAGCCTTAGCTCTGCCCAACTTGCCAATCAACAAATCATATATACACAAAAACTGTGCAAGAGTCTCACTAGTGTTGCCACTCTTGGTAGTAACTATAAAATGGGTTTTGTCCAAGTCTATTATATCTAGCATTGACCCAAACCTATTAGGGTCAATATTGTCTTCTATATGCAAACGTGGAGCTTGACGCACCGAATACGGCAAACTATTGTATCTCAAATGAGTAAGTGCGGTAGCTACAGACTGTACACCCAACGCCGAACCACCTATGCCAAAGACTACTAGGTCATGTGCATGTTGCCTAATAGAATTAGCATAACCAAGTATCTCGTCTATACTATCTTTGCTAGCATGTGGCATCTTCATCCACTCTTGCCAATCACTACCTTTGCTATTGTGTACGGTATCAAATGCATTCTGCAACAATACCCCATCTTTGGCAACACTATTGATTATATCAATACCATGAAGATCGCCAATAGCATCACTCGTCATATTATTAAAATCTACTTTCAACATACTATATGGTTGAGTATATCACATGTTGCAGATTATTGCAACCAACACACATAGACAAAATACTCTAATTGTCAAATTGATCCAATATACTCTCAACTCAAGTATAGTCCTAACTAGCAACTGTAGTCCACAATAGATGCCTATTTTGATTTAGTCTTGATACTCTATCTATCTTAGGCATGTTATCTACATTATTCCTCATACACACCCCGCATACACACATTGGGATTGGTTGACTTGTGATACAAGGCTGACTTGCCACTACTGTTGATATAATTGACATTATACAAAATTACTTGTTGAACAAACTTATTGTACTTACTTCTTCTACTTTTTCCTCTATTATGTCTTTTCTTACTCCAGTACTTAGATTAGTAAAATATACAATTCTAATCATTGTATAATTGGCTACATAACAATAACTAGTGTAGTACAATTTGCCTTTATCTTTACTACCGTAATCGTTTGGACCCACATCAACCTCTTTGCCATCCTTTATACCAAAAGACTGAAAATGCCTCCTGTCACTCAAACTTATTGACTGAACTTCTACAAACTTGCCATTGCCACTACTATTGCCAAAAACATACTTTATACTTATACTAATCAAACATATACAAAACACTATACAAGTGAC
>JAISDO010000002.1 GCA_031264755.1 Clostridiales bacterium | reverse complement strand
AGTATTGGTTGTTGTCTTCTTTAGTTTGTGAGGAATTCTTATGATAAGCCATATATAGTATATATGAATAAAAAAGATCAAAATATGAACGATAAAGATGATAAAATTACTAGCACTATTGTTGTTATAGAATAGGTTTGTAACATAGATTACAGAGCTAAAGTATATGGTTTTAGGACTATAGAAAGGTTCGTGACTTAGGTTACGAGCCTTATTTTTGTATTTTGGGAGGTAAAGGATGAAGTTTGGACAAGGTAAGACAACTATGAGACATGATATAGCATCGAGTCATAGGATTTTTAGGATAGTGTATAAGACATCAGTTGATGGGATAATTAGAGAAGAAGAAGTGTTTATTAGGGCAAGTACGAGTTTTGAAAATCACATGAATAAAACATATGCACAAGATGATGAACTAATAGCAGCAGTGAGAGTGTACGAATGATAGAAGCGAAGCCAAAGGGTTTGTATGAGAAGATACAGGGAGTGAGAGTAGAGTTGAGTAAAAGCAACATCAAAGAGAGTGGGAAAATTGGTGGAAGGAGTGGATATTTGAACCTTGAAGACTTTTTGCCAGATTTGAATAGATTGTAGATGCAACAGATTTTAGTTTGCATAACAATGGGATATTGGTTGCTTAATAGTATCTGTCTGACCAAGGCAGATATACAAAGGAGATAACATGGGAATAGAAAAAACAGAGTATCCAGCTAGTGTACTGGATAAGGAGATAGATAGTGTGATTAGCAGTTATACTAGAAGTCGCAGAGAGTTATTGGAAAAACAAAGACATTTCTACAACGAGCGAATTGAGTATCTGCAAAAGTGTATGAGTGTAGATGATGTTGAGATTGTAAAGTTAGAGTTTGAGTTGTTTAGGTGTGAACAACATCAAAAAGAGCTAAACTTGAGCCAAGAGTACTACTTGGATGAAATTGAAAGAGTGAATAAAGAGCTAGAGAGGTTGGAGGATGAGGATGAAAAAGATTAGGCTAGAACAAATCATAATCCACAACTTCAAGGGTATACAAGAGTTGAAAGTGTGTTTTGGGGAAAAGCAAACTGTTGTTAGTGGTTACAATGGGATTGGTAAAACCACTATTGCAGATGCGTACAATTGGGTATTATTCGACAAGAACATTCAGGGTAACACTAAATTTGCGATAAGACCGAGAGATAAACAAGGGAATGAAGTGCATGATATTGTCACCAGTGTTGAGTTGTATTTTGATGTCGGTGGCAATAAATTCAAACTATGCAAAGAGCAACACGAGAATTTGACTAAGAATGCTAGGGAGCAACTATTGGCGGAGAGTATAGCTCCCAAGAAGAACTACTACTTTGTGGACAATGCACCTTATCAAGAGAAAGATTACAATACTGTAATCAAAGAGCAGTTGTCGGACGAGAGTATCTTTGCATTAATATCCAATCCACAAGCATTTTTCAACTTGGAAGAGAAAAAGCAAAGAGAGTTGTTGTTTAAGGCATGCGGTACGGTGGACAATGCGAGTGTAGATGGCTGGGAAGAAGTCAATGCGATTGTAGGAAACATCAATACACCTGAACGCTTTTTGGAGGCAACATCAAAGAGATTGCTAGCACTAAAAAAGGATAGTGAGCAGTTGCCTAATAGGATTGACGAGTTGTGCAAGCTTGTTGAGTTGCATATAGATTATGAGCTGGAACAAGGGTTGCTCAGCCAACAACTAGAAAGTGTGGACAGTAAGATATTGTTGCAAAACGATATGTTGACTAAGGCAACGCAAGGTATAGTGCCAGTAGTATTGCCAGTGCAACCTGTTAAGCCAATAGAGCCTACAAGACCTAATAGACAAGAGTTGGACGGAGCAATTGCAATACAGCGAGGATTTTATAGGGACGAGAATCACATAGTACAACAAATTGCAAATCTGCGAGTGGTAGATACACTGACTTGCCCAAGATGTCAATACGAAATTCCTAAGGTAGATAACACAAAACTTATTGAGAGTTGTCAAAAGCAACTTGCAGATATAAACGATAAGAAGTCTCAACAGGACAAGCATATTGACGAATTGACTAACAAGTATAACAGTGCAGTTATTGAGTACGATAACCAAAAGACTAACTATGAGACAGCCTTGACTGTGTATCTACAACAATACAAGGATTGGCAAGAACAATGTGATAATGTGCCAAAGCAAGACACAAGCACTATAGATAGCATTAGGACTGTGATAAAAGAGCTAGAAAGCACAAAGCAAGAGTTGCTAGTCAAGGATAGCGAGTGTAAGCAGAAGTTGCAGATTGTAGCTAATATTGCAGAGCTGAAAAACAAGAGAGTAACTATTGATGACGAGATGGCAAAGGCACTACGGCAACAAGATGTAGTCAAGGCTTTTGTAGACCGCAAGGCGAGTCAAGAGATGGAGCAAATCAACAAGCATTTTAGCACAATCAACTTTGTACTATTCGAAAAACAGACTAATGGCGAAAATAGAGCTTGTTGCAAAGCGGTAATTGACGGTGTGACTTATGCCAACACTAACTTTGCCAAAAAGATACAAGCTGGGATAGAGATAGCAAGCTTGTTTGCAGACTACTATAACATATCTGCACCACTGTTTATAGACAACAAAGAGAGTGTATTTGAGTTGCCACACACATCAGCACAGCTAATATTATTGCAAGCAACGGACACAAAGGGACAACCACTGGAGGTAAAGGCAATTGAGTAATGTAGCATTATCCAACCTAGACAAGGCAGTTATACAAAAGCAAAGTGAGATAACTGCATACATGGGACAAGCAGAGCATTGGAAGACATTTATACATAACTTGTCTGAGCCAGCACAAAGGCAGTTGCCAATAGATTTGTTTGCATATGTACAAAAGTACAACAACTTAGTATCAACTATGCCAGTCAATGAGTTTATGGCACAGGTTATTATTGGGTACTCTAAGGGTCTAACATTGCGAGATGGTGAGATGTACATCTACAAGTTTGGGGCAACTCCAACGCTTGTAGAGGGATATCTAGGGGTTGTCAGGCTAGCAATGGAGAGTGGGCTATTCAAGACATTTGACTGTGTACCTTGCATTGCGGAGAGTATGATAGGCTACGATGCTCGCAAGGGTGTACCGAAATTTAACGACAACTATATCCCAAATGGGACAGAGAAGACAGTAGGCTTTTTGGCGTACTTTGATACACATGATGGATTGGTTAGGGAAGAGTATAAGTCAGTGCAATGGCTCAAAGACTTTGCTAAGGATAAGTCATCAAGCTACTCCAAAAAGGATAGCCCGTGGCAGACGGACTTTGATGCTATGGCACGCAAGACTATGCTCAAGCGATTGTTTAAGTTAGCACCAAAGAATAATAGGAATGCCAACACACAGGCGTTTTACAACATTGTAGATATGGGTGAGAACAGACCTGACAACATTGACGACAATGGAGTGATACAAGATGTGCCGTTTGACACAGAAACACAAGTCCAAAGCGATAGGGATTGGGTGTATGAGTTTGATGTTGAGATTGACAAAGCAATTACAACCAATGCACAAGCAGTTACAGACATTGTGGCTACAATCAACCAATTAGTCCAAACTGAACAAATGACGCAAGAGATGGCAACGCAAATTAAGACCACTTTGCAGAAAAAAGCGACAGATGCTGGATATATATTTGATGCTAAAAAGAAAGCTTTTGTTGTGGGAACAAACTAATGCAAATTAAAGTACAAGTAGTAGCCACAGGTAGCAACGGCAATGCCATAATATTGACAATAGATGATAAGAAACTGTTGTTGGATTGTGGTGTTACTATTGACACTATCCGCAGGGCTAATAACTACAAACTTAGTGACATAACGGCATGTCTTGTTACTCACCAGCATAAAGACCATAGCTTAGCAGTTAAAGAACTGCTAAACGCATGTGTGCCGATGCACATGTCACAGGAAGTAGCTGATTATTGTGGTTGTAACGAGTACGCTAATACGATAAGAATTGCAGACGCAAGCACAAGCACAATAGAAAAGGGCATAACGATAGTATATATAGAGCAGGAGCATGATTGCCATTGTGTGTCTTATGACATATTGCTAGGTGACTCAATACATCCACATACAGTAGTACACTATGTGGTAGATACAGCTAAAATACACTGTAGACAGTATCCGAAAGACACAAAGCATATATGGCTCTGTGAGTGCAATTATACACCAAAAATGATGGCTTATATAGACAATACAGAGGGAGCAGATACACAACGGCGGAACATTAGGACAAGGCAAACACATCTATCTAGTGATACTTTCGTTGAGTTTTTCAAAGAGACAGCACAGCAAGGAAGCAAAGTTTTGGTCCTGCATAGGTCTACTTTGAACTTCAGTATGCATGAATTTAGAGACAAAATTTGCGAGTTGAATCGTTGTGATGTTGATGTGGAGATAGCTTGGGCAGGGAGAAACATATGAATACCAAGTACAGGAATATTCGGGTCACTGACCCCAACACTGGGGCTGTATTTGACAGCAAGAGGGAATACAACCGTTGGTGTGAGTTAAGGCTTTTGGAGCGATGTGGGGCGATAAAGGGGCTGACACGGCAAGTCAAGTTTGAGCTGTTACCAAAGGGCAAATATAGAGCAGTAACTTATGTAGCTGACTTTGTTTATATGGATAGCGGTAAACAAGTTGTAGAGGATGCTAAGGGTGTAAAAACTAAAGAGTATATTATAAAGAAAAAGATGCTGTACCACAAATATGGTATAGATATAAAGGAGACTTAGAAAATGGGAAACACGGCAAGATTGCCATACAAAGACGAGGACATGGAAGATGTCAAAAACATTGCTAATATGGCAGACAAAGTCACAATAGATGCAAAACCATTACACTCTAAAAAGGATAATACTTGTCCACATTGCGGACAAGTGTTGATAGATAGTTTTCTGTGCGATTGCAACACAGCCAAGCGATGGCGGAGCTTAGACGTCATAAAAATGACAGATATGTTGGAGCGAGTATATTCACCAATGATTGACGGATTGAGGGCATGTCCACCGAATATGGCAGACTTAATCAAGCAAGGCAAAGAGAGCTTGTGTCATGGTGAAGTAGATAAAGTTGTTATCGAGAGGTTGGGCATTAAGATAACTATGAAGATTGTAGATAACATGATAGTTTGTGATACTCGATATGTGACCAAGTTAAAGATGACAACCTAAGCTATTACTATTTAGGGTGGGATGGTAGGGAGTTATTATTAAGGGGCAAAATGGCAAGACCAATAAAAACTGGTATTGATTATTTTCCTTGTGATGTGGTTTTTGATGAGAAAGTTGAGCTAATACAAGCAGAATTCGGGATAAAAGCCGTTGGCATAATAGTCCGTATATGGCAAGAGATATACGGAACACATGGATATTATTGCTCGTGGGATACAGATGGTGCTATCTTATTTTTGTACAAACACCGATTGACTTCGGAGGGTGACAAAAGCCTAGTGTCTGAAATAATAAGAGCTTGTGTTAGGAGAGGTATATTTGATAGAGACATATTTGATAAGTACCAAGTATTGACCAGTGCAGGCATACAAAAAAGGTATTTGGAGGCAGTATCTCGCCGTGGAAATGTCAAAATCAAAGAGGAGTACCACTGCTTTTGTAATACCCAAAAATCGTTATTGCATGCAGAAACTAAGGTTAATGTTGACAATAAGTACACAAAAACTAAGGTTAATGTTGACAATAAGTACACAAAGGAAAGGAGAGAAAAGAAAAGGAAAGTAAAGGAGAGTGTGCAGGAACACACCCCATTAGATATAGAGACTCAAAGATTGGTTGATATAGAGTTTAGCAAAAGCACATTCTTGCGAGATACAGTAAAAACAGATGCTCAGTTGCAAAAGCTGTTACCACGGATATTGGCAGGCGAATTTAGGGACTACAAAAAGAAAGCTACTCATCAAAGCTCTATGGCAATAAAGAACAGTGTGGTTAAGCTAATGAGTAGTGATGAGCTTAACAGCATGTTTGATGGTTTAGACCCAACGGATATGTAGTATGACACTAGATAACAAAACAAAGTTAAAGGGGTAAAATGGAAAACAGTTTTACAAGCACAGTGCAAGATATAGGCAGACTTATAGAAACTGTGCAAATGCAGGAAAGACAAATCAATGAGCTTAAAGAGCGACAACATGAAATGACGCAGGAAGTTGCCGAGCTAAAGGCACGGATAGGGCAGTTAGAAAAGGGTGACTATGAGTGAACACGAAAGAGAGCAATTGATAGTATCCAACATAGGGCTAGTTGGATACATAGCCAAACGGTTTAGGAACATTGGATATGAATATGACGATTTAGTATCTATTGGGTGCATAGGGTTAATTAAGGCAGTGAATACCTATGATGCGACAAAAGGGGTACGGCAGTCTACTTTTTATGGTAAGTGTATAACGAACGAACTATTGATGGCATGTCGCAAAAGTAAGCGATGTGGGCAGGAAGTGGTATCGCTGGATACTCCAATTGGGGAGCAAGATAACTTCACACTAGCGGATGTTATAGCCGATGAGCGAGATTATTATGCTGAAATAGAGAACAAAGATTTGTGCGAGAGTTTGGCGGATGGTCTCAAGGGCAAGCAAAAACAAATTATTTATAGGAGATTTTTGCATGGGGAGCTACAAACACAGACAGTTGTAGCAAAAGAGCTAGGTTATAGTAGGAGCAGTGTAAGCAGACTAGAAAGTAATGCATTGATAAAAATGCGTAAAAAAGTAAGGGGTAAAAATAATGAATGAATTTGTAGAGAAGTATATTGTGCCACTAGTGTTAGGTGGTGGTAGTGTGATTACAATAGCACTAATAGTATTGCCAATGTTGCTAAGGTACATAGGCAAGCTAAAGAGAGCAATACAGGGTAAGGATAACGAGATTGCAAGACTAAAAGGTATCGAAAGCACGCTTGCAGTAGTGCAGAGCAACCTTGACGAAATTAAAGCTAAGCAAGACTATGGGACTATCATCAAAGAGGAAATTAACAGTAGTATTGCTAATATGTTGTCACTGCCACTAGATATCCAAACAAGGGCTATGGCAGACATGTGCAGGCAGTCGAGCGTAACACATGACACAGTGGAAAAGATACGACAAGCGTGTATGGTGACTTGGGGTAGTAATCCTAAGGGTGGAGATATGGTCAAGAACATACTAGCTGAACCAGTAACACATACGGTATTGTACAAGCGAGAGCTAGAGACAGCCAAACTTAAAGACCTTGTACGACAAAAGTATGGAGCAGATGCTGAGGGCGTGCTTGCAAGTGTAGTGGCGGAGGTGGAGAATGGATAATGAAATGCGTATTTGCAATCTCAGTGATAAAAAGTATGTAGAACAACAAGGTGGTTGGTGTGCTAGTGAGGGTTTTGAGGGTGATTATTTAGTCCCAAGTGAGAACTGTTATAGTGGTGTGCCAAGTTATGAGTGTGGTGAGATTGATGCGGTATGCGACAATTATGAAGAAGTGAGAGGGTGTCATACTTGCCAATTATTGTGTAGTAATTGTCATAAACAGTTCCCAGCAATAGAGAACACAATAAAATGTGATACGGAGTGGTGTCCGTACGAAAAGGAGGACTAATGAGCAAAAATGCTAGGAGATATTATTTATATAAGCTACTGTCTTTCGTCGCCTATGCCGTTCCTATGGCGGTACTCTTTGGGATAAACCACAAAGAGTATCTCAAAAATGAGTACACGGGTTTAGGGTTCTTTGGGTATATAATGCTACTCTTTTTGGCATTGAGTTTTAAGTCCAAACTTACGGCAGTGGCACAAAAGAACAGTATACTTACAATGAGTACGGTAATATTTGTAGTAGCCTTGATAATGTATAAGGTAGGTGAGCAACTGCTAATGATAAGTGGGATGTCACTGTTGGGTTGTTTGCTGTCCACAATATTTGAGAGACCAGCGGATGTATACAGGCGATATGGTTGGAAAGATGGTGTTGTGTACAAGGGTGTCCCGGTACCGCACAAGAAGGCGTGGGCGTGGGGATATATGGGATTGCCGTTGCATTTGGAGGCTAAGAAGGATAATGAAAGTAATAGGCAATCAACACACTTGTAGAGAGTGCAATACTACTGTTGAGATTGAGCGTAGCGACATTGAAACATGGAACTCAATTAAAGCGTATAGATGTCCAAGTTGCAGAGAGTGGGTGCATATCAGTGGAAGCAGATTAGATAGGATACTTTGTCCATTTAGTTTTTGTGGCAAAAAGTCAAAGGAATTCAGGAGATGAGATGAAACAAGAGAGCTTAAATGATTTGCTAGCTAGTGATGCCACTGCACCAAATCCACCACAACTAGAGATAGCAAGGAATATGAACAAACTGAAGGGCTTGTCTAAGAAGTTAAAACTAGTGGAGAGTATAGGTATCTTAATATCTATAATAGGGAGTATAAGCTATCTAATAGTCATAATAGTCTTGATACGAGGAGCTAATGACTTGGTGGTAGAGACTAGCGTGTTGGTAGTGTATGTGTTGCTTAACGCCGTGTTTGGGATAGTGATAGGGTATGGGTTAGCGTTGCAGGGGGTCATATGGGGTAAAGTGGAGCATAGGGAGATACTTAGGGAGTTTTACAACCATCAGGCTAAAGAGCAAAAGACTGGGACAATGATGCAATACTGGATAGGGTGGTGGATGCGAAGTATTGTGGTCAAGGCACTAATGGCAATACTCATGATGACAGGTGTTGTAATGCTAGGATTCAGTGGTATACATGACATTAGTTATTTCCTATTGGCACTAGCTAATCTAGTAATGTTCTTTGGGTTTGGGCTACTAGGCTTAGTGGGTGGATACAACTACGTCAATGAGCGTTTTATACCCTATGCAATACAGTACTTAGATAGTCTTACGCTCAAGCTCAATGTAGGGCAAAGTAGTCACAACAAGGGATAATAAAGGAGATAGAGATGTTAGATATATGGGTAGAGATATTGAGAATATGGTCGTTAGGAATGTAATTACTAGGATTGATATTGGCAGTGTTTAGCTGGTGGCGATGTCTTAAGATAAAGAGAGCTTATGAAGAGAAACTTGCGAATATGAGAGTTGTGGGTACTTGCCCATAGGAGTTTCTTGTTCATTAAATGAATAAAAATACACCACAGTTAAGGGGAGATAGTGAGGTAGTGGATTGGATAAAGCAAGGAGTCAATATAGAGGAAGACATACCCGTGCGAGCTACAGGTGCTTGGATATGGGGTATGTTTGATGCTAGTGACAGCAATACAGTTAGAAAGCCAGACCAACTGTATTCCAAATTTGTTTATGACATAGTGAGTAGGTAAAGATGCAATACGACAATAGGCAATTAGTAATACCAGAGTACAAAGATGATGAGGCTAGTGACGATAATGGCATGGTGCAAGATCCACAATTTCCTTTTGACAGCCCAAATATGCGGTATGACAAGAGAGTGCATCAATACTATCTTACAACCGATGCACTTAGTGGACACGGTATTGTGGTAGACGAGAGTGAAGTTGCAGTATTTGTTAGAAATGTATCTAACGCCGTGTACTCATACATCAAGGTCAAGGCTGGCAATACCAACTACCCCACAATGATGTACCGTATAGCCAAAGGGTGGTGTCCACATATGTCGCCAATCAGTGCAAGAGCTATGTTTATGGAGTTGTTGCTAACACAAGCTAGATACATGACAGACAATGGCGGGTATGCTAAGGACAGTCCTAAGGTAGTAGTTAGTGAAATGGGTAGAACCAAAGCAATAGATATGTCTAGTAGTGATGGATACTGGCTACATGATGATGTAATAACGCAGTTGGAGGCACTCAACTTGACCAACACACAGTATATACGGCGTGGATATCTAGTGGATTGGAGTCAGTATTAGTATGGCACAAGCACAAATTAGGTATGGACAGATAGTTAATGTGCTATATGGGCATGGGTTTAAGGGTGGTAAGTTGTACAGTTACAATGATCCAACTGATACAAGGCGTACAGGACAGAACATTGTAGTAGATGTAACAAAAGGCGGCAAGACATACAACACACTTGCCACTATTCAGTCAACCCATGCAAGCCACACTGTGGGTGCAGAGGGCACAAAGGACTACTTGAAAGGTTTGGGTGTAAAGATGAAGACACTCAAAGGCGGATTGTCACAAACCGAATTGCCCGGTTATTACAGAGGTTGGAAAGCAGATGCCAAAGCACAAGCAGACTTGTTGGCAGAACAACGCATGTTGCCTGGCATGATGGTTAGAGCTTGGGACAGTGAGACGGGACAATCACAAAACTACAAGACAGAGGCACTCAAATCCATAGAAAAGCAAATTGCTAGTTTGCGTTACAGTGGTGTCAAGTTTAAGAACCAAGCTGACTGGAACGAACAACAAAAAGCTAGATATAATAGGTTTGCTTAAGGAGAATTTATTATACAATTAGAAGAATTTACACTTGATGAATATAAGCAGATTGAAAAAGAAGTTTGGGTTATGGAACTACCTGATAGCTACAACCGTAAACAAGTCAAAGAGTTTCTCAGTATGCCAGCAAAGTTGAGAGAGCTTACGGTATATATGGAGTTGCAAGAAGTTAAAAAGCTACTTGGCGATGGGAAAGAATATGCACCTAAAAAAGTAATTTGTAGAAAGTGCAAGTGTGTTTATCAGTATGCTGAGCATGATATTGTAAAAGTATCAAGTGCAGATTGGGAAGTGTTTTGTCCTGAATGCGATGAGAGTGTTGCAATCAACAAGAACACTGGTGAAATTATTAGATGTAGAGATAATAGGTTTAACGAGATAATGTATTACAGTGAAAATTAAAATTGTCTAAGACCCAAACGCATAAGTTCTACAATATCCATAATATCTTTGGGTTCATTGTTGACAGCATAGTAGCGTTTGATTAAGTCTGTACGCAAGTATATTCTTTTGCCAACGGTTTTAATGCTTGTACCATTGTCTTTAAGTGTATATATCTTTGGATTTTGTAATGCAGAAAATATAGGATTTGTGACAGTATCCACACTGTCACAAACATAAAAATACCCTCACACTGCACAACATATTTTTCATTATCGTTCTTCATAGTACAGTATACAATAAAACACACAAAAGGAGTGTAAACAATGCAAAAACCTATCATGATGTGGTCAGCTCACCCGCTTGCAAAGTGGTTCAAACGCTTTGTCTTCAATAGCACAGTAGAGCTACCTGATGGCGAAAAGATAAAGATTGACAACAACAGATATGTATCTCATAGTACATTCAAGTGGCAGATGTATAGTGACTTGTCTATGGGCAAAGTGCAACCAATCAAGGGACTTATAGAGCAACAAACTAATGTGTCAATTCGCAGTACAACACTGTTGGAAATCAAGCAGGGCGATGCGGTGTTTTTGAAGTCAACAGCTAGTGCAAAGGGTATGTATTTTATGGTAGTTGAGGTAAGCCAAGATTATATTTACACGCCCAAAATGAAACGGTCATATCAACACTTGGAATTGAAAAGTATCCCAATGAAAGATGTATCTCTATGGGAGTAGGATACAGTGACAAACTCACGCTGGCACATATCTTTAACAACAAGTCACTAGCCAAAGTCTTGCCTATTGGTGACTATAAAGAAAAGTCAAATCGCAAGGGTAAGATTGACGACAAGGCACAAATGCGTATTATAGCTAATCAGGTTATGGATATAGCCAAACAGTCTGCCGTGCCATATTACAGTCCCCTAAAAGTTAAGTGGAGCAACCGAAGTATTGTCATAAGTGGAACACTCACAAAGAGCTATGACGGAGCGTACAACGCTATATTTAGGGCAGTGGACAGCAAGAAAAGACTGCTAGCCAGTCTAGCTACCAACAACGAACTTATCCGTATGGCATGGTTAGAGAACAAGGGAAAGTTTCCAATGTTTGGTGATGATACAGTGGGGCAAGGGCAGTACTTGCGGAGAGTATCCCCCAAGTTGCTGTTAAGAGCTAAGAGCGTTGCTGATATAAAACAGATGAACGACAATGAGCTGTTGGACATAGTCAATGACATAGTGGATAACATCAAATACAGTGGCAATTATCCACAAACAGTAAGCCAATTGGGGATAAGAATGGACACACAACAGTATAGGCAAGCACAGGCTAAGTGGCGAAAAAAGGTGGGGTTAATCTAAGTGGCAAATATGAAGTCAGTATTTACAACTAATGACATCAAAAACATAGTGTATAGTGCGTTCAAAGAACATAGCGTGCAAGTCCCAATTGTCACTGATGGGCAAGAGGAAGTAGTGGACATATCTGAACATCTCAATATAGAGTTTTATACATTTGTACATTACTTAGAGATGGATAAGGAGGAAAGAAAGTCGCTTAGCACGGCACTCGACAAGAGCTATGCCATTGTGGAAACGGGCAACGAAAGTGCCAATGTGAGTGCTGACATAGACTTTGTAGAGAAAGAGGGGACAATTACTTTTATTGTCCAAGACCATAAAGTGCGAATGCTAGACTACTTTATAACACGCTTGCGAAGTATCTACTTAGGGCAACCACAAAAGATAAAGAACAACTTTGGCGAGGTCCTCAACTTGTACCTAATCATTGGCATAATGCAGTATGAGACAGCCCCTGAGACTACTGGATTGGGTGATACCGTTGTGTGCCGTGTAGACTTTAAGATAACATACTTGACCAACACATTGACTTATAGTGACTATGATGTGAGTTTGTCATTTGATGGCACAAACTTTATGCACTTACCGTTCAATGAGCTTAGTTTGCAGATTATCTTTGCAAGTGATGCGTTGCCAAGATACGCCAAAAATGACATTGCAGGGATACGCAACAAGACGGCTGACTTTGTGGCTAGTGTGTCATTTTATGACTTTCTCAAAGAGCCGTTTAGGGCTATCAATGATAGGTTCATGCGGTTTGGGGCTACGAGGCTCAATGGACAAGACTTGCCCTCACAGGACATCAATAAATTGGTATATCTTAGGATAATAGTTGACAATGGTGACAGTGGACAAGCAGACGAGTATGTATATCTATGCACATACAACGCAATTCAAAAGAAAATAGAGAATGCAAGTTATAGCACAATGTCACTGACACTCAAAGGTAGTGCAGTAGATTTGGAGGATAGACAATGGCAGGACTTTTGTATACGCAAGGCACGCAAAGACTTGAAATCATAGTCCGCAAGGACGCTAGTGGTGGTATAGGCACAAAGGGATTGGCAACAGATAAGGCAAGCCAAAAGCAACAAGATGGTGATTTGGATGATAGTATTGACGAAAGCCCAAAGAAAAAGACACTCAAAGCGTTTGCTGTGTCTGCTGGTTTTCAAATGGCTAAGCAAGTCGCTTTCTTTGGATTTAATTACTATGTAGGCGGTATTGGTATGAAGAATGGTGACCAAGCGTTACAGGAGCAAATAAATCATCAATACCAAATGTATAGGGATACCATCAATGTAGTTACCAGTGTAGGTAGTGGTGCGGCTATGGGTTTTGCTGTGGGTAATGTACCCGGTGCAATTATTGGTGGTATCTTTGGTGCAGTATCAAGCGGTATGTCTATTGCAGAAAGGCAAGTAGAGCGACAACGCAACTATGATTACACAGTATTTAAGCAAAACAACGAAATCAACTTTAACAGGTACAGGGCAGGTAACTTTGCTACTCTTGGTAGAAATAAATGAGGAGTTATTATGAATGACATTAGTAAAGAACAATTAGAAAAATGGAAAGTGCAAAAACAGCAAGCCAAGCAAAGAAGCATAATGATAATGCAAGAATTATCAGATTACACTCTGATGTGTCTACAAGATGATAACATTGATACAGTATCGGTGAAAAACATAGCACAGTTGAATGTTGTAGTTATGACTTTGGTTGTTGATTACAATGAGTTGGCAAAATTAGCAGATATGAAACAATCTGTAATAGACCTAAATTATAATAATGAGCAACTACTCGCTATGGATAATGCAAATGAAAATCAGTTTGATTCATCATTTGCATATCCACTTTGGCAAGCAAACATAGAGAACTAGTCTATGTTTTTGGCTTTGTAATACTCTTGTACTGTATCCAATTTAATATACATTTCTAAAATTGGTTTAGAGTGTATATCTCCAACAACTTTGGGTTTTGACATCCTCCATTGATAAATTGCTGGTGTGACGACACCTTTGCGTTTTTGATGCAACAAAAACCAGTGTCATTGTTGATAGAGAAATCAGTGCCAGTAATGTAATCATTTTTGCGAATGATAAAGTACAATTCTTTTTCCATAATATCGCCTCCTTTTTGGTTAGCAAACCAATGTACAGTATATCAAAACTATACACAAAACACAAGGACAAGCCAACTATGAGATTTGAAACAAGATTATACCTATACGACAGTAGCCAAGAGGCTAACGGATACAGGGGCACAGATTTTAGCTCTGCTATCCTGCAAGGCGACAGCGACATAGACAGCCTTGATGAGACACTAGATGTAGTCAATCTCACACTAGTAGACTTGCCTTTCAGTGAGGAGTTTAGCCCACTCACCAAATTCATCTATGAGAAATGGCAGTGGGTAAGTCAAGGCGATGACACAACCATGAGACGTGCTGTCAACTTAGCTGACAAAGCCCCCAAAGAGCTCATTCTACACAAAGACTGGCACTTGATGGTCAACCAAGACATAGTAAGCCAACCAATTATGCAAGACCCTACACGCTTTGACCATGCCATCACTTTCAACGAGGCTAGCATTGATGCTCAAAAACGCATTGTGGATAACATAGCCGTGACTTATAAGCTCAAAGATGTGACGCTGGATACTAAGTCTAGCTATAACCCTGATAAGAAAGTTAATCCTCAATATACAGCACCTAATTTTACTCCATCAAGAAACTTTGTATTCCGTTCTTATGGAACTAACTATATTGGGAACAAGTTTGTTTGGCAATTCCCAAGTTGGAGAGATGGGAGTAATTGGGATGGGTTAGATTATTATCAATTGATTGATCAGGAGGTTGGGTACAAGGAAGTAACTTTTAAGATTCCAACACTACTCTTGCAAAATGGTGTCTATGGGAGTCAAAATTGGGCAAATCAAGGATACTGTTCTGTCAATGTAGAAATAACCACTACTGACATCAATACAGGCAAAGTAGATACAGTTAAGTTTAGGTCTGATCCAATGAATTCTAATGAAAGCACTTGGTTAAATCCAAACAGTATGTGGACTGGTGCTGGCAGAGGTGTTGCGTTTAGCCGTGTGAGTGATAGCGACTATGATAGGAATATGTGGAAAAGGGTTGCTAAGTATGAGCAGACAAATAATAGTTACACGATTAGGATAGAATCTAACAAGAAATATAATATACTATGTACGCTACCATTTTATACTGATAGGGATGTTAATCAAACATCTCCAAACTTTAACGATGCTAACAATCCAATATGCTATAATTCAAGTACTAGTGATTCATTTTTTGTGAGAGATAGTTTACTTAATGCATCAGTTGAGTTTGAGGGTGTTTTTGATGATTCTACAAATTCAATATTTACAAAGTCAGCACCGCCAGCTAATGCTTATGACCTATACAATAAGGCAATGCTGACTACACAAAATTATAAAAAAGTTGATGGGATAGTTGCTAATGAAACGCCAACGGCATACTACTTGGACATTAATAATAAGGAGGACTTGCTAAGTATTCCAATCATTGAATCGCTATATAATCAAAAAAACTTTTGGGAAATCCTGTTGGAAGTGGGGAAATACATTCATGCTATCCCACAAGTCAGATTTGGAACTGATGATAGGTTTTTAACGACTTTCAAATATCTTGGCGGTACTACTAGATTACAAGACAACGGTAATGAATTATCTATTTTTAACAGTCGTCAAGTTGATGAGTATATAAATGCTACAATTAGTTATGTATCCAATCTAGTCCAGTTAGGTGGCATCATAGATGAATGGGTAGCCCCTAAATCTAGTAGCAATGACTACCTTGTCTACAATGATGTTGTTGAGATAATTGTTAGTAGACCAATTGTTGAGATTGTGCTTTTGGAGGCTAGAAATAGTAGTGGAACTACACAGGACATAACGGAATTTGTATTTGAAAGCAATATCTATAAATTGTTTAGCATATCGGCTAGTAATACTCCAAATAAAGGGCTGGCAATTCATTATAGCTTTGGAGATAATAAAATACAAGGATTGCCATATAGGTTGCCTAGCATCAACTCAGGTGACACAGATACAGAAAATGCAATGAAAAGAATATTGGGCTTAGCTTTTGGAATTTCACCCACTGCAATTAAAGACATCAAAGTCAATGATTATATATTCCATGTAATGTATAGAACAAAAGATATAGTGCGTTCTAACCAAACAAGACCCGACTTGCGTAAGTATCTGTTGACAAGTAAGTACGATCAAGTTCCACAAGCTAACCAATTCAAAAATCAAACGGATATTTTGGTGGATAGTATCAAGTATGGCAATAACACTTATGGTGAGCTAATACGCACAGGTAACACAAATTACACAAAGACAGAGTGGCATGATGACTTGAGAAGTGTCAAGCAATCAGGGCAACTGTATGAGATAAGAGGAGAGTGGTACTATGTATCCAAAGTCAAAAACACCTATTACGCTAACCATGTTGTTAGCGAAGTTGAGTTTTCAAAAGACTTTAATCGCTTAAATCAAATTGTTGGTATACCAAGTGAGCCTCGCTTTTATGAAATTAGCGAACAGTCTAGTATCAACAGACAAATCAATATTAATGACTTTTTGATAGTTACAACGGATCCATCAAACATTGATAATGCTAATGGATATGTGAAGAATGGGCAATTAGGAATAACATTTGTCACTATATTTTTAGTGAAAGATGATGCTATTTTTCCTAAATTTGCGGTGACTGCATTTAAGAGTGATGAAGACAAGAATGTAGGAGTTATAGGATATGAGCAGTTTTATGAAGAGTTTTTGCACCCAATCAACTCTAGTTCAACGAAAAATACGCTGACACTATCATGGAAAATGGAGGATAACTTTAGTGCAGGTACATCTGTTAGCGACCAACAATATGCTGACTTGACTGGCTCAGTAGATAAGGCATATGCAACACTACAACAAAACCGTTATACAGATGTCTTTGGTAGAGCTGACTTGTTTGAGTTTATTATTATAAGGGATTTTGTACCTAGTACAATCTATGAAACTGATACAATTAGACCTCTAACCAATGATGAAATTAGAGCATTGCCACAAAGTCCGTTAAAGGGCAAGTGGGATACTTGGGATTGGGGGAGTTACATTGGTGGGACATTTGGTGAGCAAAGCATTATAGCTAGTTGCAAGAGCAATGAATTGCAAAATCATAGTCAAGGTATTGTACTACTTAAAGACAATAGAGAGGTACTGTCATTCAATTATAACTTGCAAGTCATTACGGACAGCGATAGATTTGTGTTGTCTGGTTGGCTATGGCAACAGAGTAAAAGCAATCTTAAGTTGGCACTATTGCATGAAGAAGTCAACAAGATCAGCAAAGAAACCATAGAGAGTAGAATAATACTGTCCAATCAACTGTATAATTATGCTTTGACAAGTGACAATGGGTTTAGTTATGTAGATATATCAAGTGCTTTGAGAGATATAGACATGACAGATGTAAAAGCAATTGCAATAATCAGCACAGACAGAGTAAATGACAACTTTGGCAATACAGCATACTATTTTGTTATGGCACTCAATGTTAGTGATTTGTCAAATGATGACAAGATGTCAAATTGGTACATTGGACATCCAAACAAAGCAATTTTTGATAGACAATAGAGGTAAGGATGCCAAAAGATAAAGACAAAAAAGGCACATGGATAACCATGCGAGGTAAAAAGGTGTTTATTCCTTATGGGACAAGCAAGGATGATGCCATATTAAAAGCTATTAGCAGGGTTAATTTAGAAACAAAAATAACTGCAGTCAGCGAACGAGTTAGTATCAAACAACAATTAAGGTTAAGTAAGGATAAGTTAAACAAGATGCAACCTGTATTTAATCAAAGTAGCGATTATGGTGGAATAACGGATAGGCGTGTTGCCGTTACAGCGTTAAAAGCCAAGTTAGCAAAGGACGATGGTTTTGTAGAACGCAAGGGATTTAAGGTGCAAGTTGGTAAGAGAATAACACCCAAATATGTACACAGCAATGCTGATGCAATGACAATAATGGCTATACCAGCAGTTATCAAGAATGGTGAAATAATATATCAAAATGATGATCACAAACTTAGAAACTATGGAACAGTTACTTTTGGAGCTAAGGTTGTTTTTAATGGAAAAGAGGGAATTATGGCAGTAAGTGCAAAAATAACAGAGGGCAACTTCTATACAGCACATAGAGTATTGAAACCCAATGGTGAGATTTTTGAGATATAAAAAAAGCCATTTTGCAAGAGCTGTGTTAGGGATGGGCTAACCATTGCCTAACTCGTTGGACAAAATGACTTTCAATACTATTATTATATACTGGAACAGAAAATATGTCAACTGTAAATTTATTGCAATTGCATGTTTAGTTAGTGTAGTAATTGATAATGCATCTAGATTTAGGTACTGAAAAAAAAGTTGATGAATTTTCAATACGCACTTGCCAATTGTCCCCATCTTGTTTTATGCGTATGTATCTTGGTATTTGTTGTGCTGAATAGTGTTCAGTATAGTTAGGGTTAGAAACATTGCTGGGTTTGTATCGTATAAGCATCAACATTTGCTTTGACCACTTAAATTCATCAGTTCTTAGAACTTCGGTTTTTATTACAGAATGAATACTATTGCCACCACTCATCTCAGCATTGAGATAGTGTAATCCAGGCGTATTGATAAGTTGTGTGTATTCACGCTCATCTAATCTTTGGATTTGTTCAGTATAGATTTGAGAAGTATAAGGTATATTGTCAACTTTTATAGATAAGACGGTTGTCCACTCATCCCTATTAAAATTGTTTGTAATTTTTGATATTGTAAGTGGTAAAGCAATGGCAATCAAAAAACCAATAGCAATAAAAATAAGAATTTTTCTAGCATGTCTTGTGTTTGAGTTATATATAGCTTGTGATTCATTGTTTTTTTCAACGCCACCCCCAGTCATCCAGTAGTTATCGCCAAATTCCTCTATGGCGTTGTCAATATCATTTAGGTCACATTTATGACCATTTTGTGAACTGTGGGGGGGGGAAGTAATATTTTTGTTAAAATCTAGTTCATTAGAATTAATATCAGACATAGGGAATATCTCCTATATACAGTAGTAGAAGTTAAAAATATAAAGTGGGGCGAAAAGCCCAAAGGGAAAGGGAAATGAAAGATAAAAAACAAAAAGAGAATAAAGGTTCAGATGATTTTGTATGGGGTACAATTTTGCCCAGCATATCATTGGCATTGAGTATAGGGTCATTGGTAATATCTATTGTGGCTATAACATTAAGCTTGATAAGACTATTTAGATAAAGCAACAGCAGATATAATTAGCGAACCGAAAGAAGCCAAAGCACTAATACCGCCTATTACAAGAGATAGGACAACAGCTCCTTTGCTAAACTTTTCAGCTTGTTCGCTAGATTTATTGGCAGTATTGGACAAGTCATTAGCTTTTTTAGCGATGTCATTAGCCTCATTAGCAATCACTAAGACTTCTTGTTGTCTTTTGTCAGCTTTGTTATCAAGTTGTCTAAATAGTTTGGTTTCATGGTTTTGATTATCTCTTTGGTAAGCTTGCTTGAAAAGATTGTTGTTGCTTTTGCAATTGACTATCATGCATTTCATTATGCATTCTATCAGTAGCACGATTAAAGGTATCTTGGATTTGTTTTTGAAAATCATCATGCCTATCCATCTCAAGTAATTATACAATAAAATGGACAGAAAGTGAGTAGAAATCAAAAAAGTGGCAAATGTAAATAAAATACAAAACAAGATAAGGAGTGAATGTAATGGAAGATATGAAAGACATATACGGACTAAGTGAGCAAGAGTTAAGGGTATATGCTCATAGATGTGGGTTGTTAAATGAGTGTGAGTGAGAAGTGACTGTTAATTATAGCCACTTAGAAAGGTATTATAAAGGATTGACAAAACAACATTGCTGTTTTATAATAGGTTTGTGATATGGTTGTGATATGTTTGTAACATTAATTTGTGTGTATACTATATTATAAAAGGAGTTTTGATTTATGTACAACATAACAGCTAAGCAAGCAACACAAATTTATGATATACTCAATATTCCCAAAGAAAAAAGGTCAAAGTTGGTTGTTACTATTGAAGAAGAAATGAGCACAGAGGAGTATTTTGATAGTATACCAGATTTTAAGGAACGGCTATTAACTAGCAAGGATGTACCTGAGAATGAACTTGTTGATATAGATTGGAGAAATAGACTATCGAAATGAAGTATCAAATCAAGTTTGAAAAACAAGCAGAAAAAGATTTTGAAAGAATTGAAAAGTCCCCCTATAAAAATAAAGTTTTGAACTTACTAGAAAAAATATCTGTCAATCCATATGAGCCACCAGCAGAAAGACTTGTTGGGGAATATTTGGGTTTGTATTCGTTACGAATAAACCAACAACATCGCTTGGTCTATAAAGTTGTAGATGATAAATATATAGTAATAGTTTTGGCTATGTGGACACATTATAAGAATATTTGAATAGTATTAAACAGTTGTTGGCAAACCGTCAACAACTGTATTTGTTTTTTGTACATATATGTACTATAATAATTGTGGAAAAAGCTTGTGGGAAGTACAAGAGAGGGGTGTACTAATGAGAGGAAGAAAACCCAGTGCCAAAGAAAAGCAAAAAGCACTACAAATGTGGTTGACAGAGAAGAAAGCACAGTATTATGTAGCAAAGAAGTTTAAGGTACATCGCAAGACAATGTGGGAGTGGAAAAAGCGATGGGATGGAACGGTTGAGAGTTTAGAAAATAAGTCCAGTAGACCAAAGACCCCACACCCAACTAGTCAAACAGATGTGGAGAAAGAGAGCATTCAAAAGATAATAGAGGACAATCCCACATGGGGCTACACTGAAGTATATGGAGAGTTGAGAACACAGTTTGCATACTCACGGCATTATCTCACAATGTACAAGTTCATACGCCATAATATAATACAAGAGATAGTAGAAGACTATGTAGCCAAACCCTATCACACACCTGAGATGATAGGACAAAAGTGGCAGATGGATGTCAAGAATGTACATAAAGAATGTCATATTGGACGGAATAGTTATAAGTATAAAGAGACAAGCAAAGCATATCATTACCAATATACGATATTGGATGAGGCAAGTAGAGAGAGATTTATCTATCCATATTATGATCATACAGCAGAGAGCACAGTAGATTTTATAAAGCGAGCAATTGTGCATTTTGGGTATGTGCCACTAATCATACAGACAGATAACGGCAATGAGTTTGTTAATTGCGAGTTTAGTAGAAGTGTTAAAAAGTTAAAAGTTCTTCACCAACGCATTAAGGTTAGAACACCAAGACACAATGGCAAGGTAGAACGGAGTCAAGGAACTGACCAACGCAAGTTCTACAAGTACTTGCAATACTCAACATTTGAAGAGTTGGAAGTAGAGATGTCAAAGTGGCTGATTAGATACAACAAAATGCCATCAACAGTATTGAGGGATAGATATGGCAAGAGAGTATTTCAAAGTCCACTAGAGAAAAGAGCAGAGCTAATAGAGTTGTTGAAAGAAAGTGAGTATGCAGACAAGTTTGAAGTTAGGTTTGTAAAAACGGCATAAACTTAGACTTTTGTTTTGCTAGTTTTTAACACCCTCTCATGAGAGGGTGTTAAAGTGCTACCTAACTACATAGAAATACTACAAACTTAGTTGACTTATAGCAATAAAGTGGTTATAACTAAAGTGTGACACCACAATCTTACTAATAATACTCAACTGTAAAATAATTCCAGCCCAAAAGTTGCCTAAATCACTAAATCCATGTTACAAAGGTTTGACAAAACAGCAAAAATACTAGCACTATCACAGGTAATAGTGCTATACTAGCACTATCACAGGTAATAGTGCTATACTAGCACAAAAACGATCTTAGAAGATATATATTTGGTAGTATGATGTATGGTACCACATTGTGCTATAGAGTGTGTAGAGTATGAGGTTGCTAAAGAGTCAAGCCTAGCTCTATCCTAGTGATATATAATAAAAAAAATATATATTAGGAGAATTTCCGATGGGAAATAAATTGAGCAAGCCTACGATATATAGAGTAGGCAAAATTAAGTTGACTATCATAATGGCATTGGTGGTAATCTTGCCAATCGGTGCATTGATGGTAGCGGTATTGCGTAGTGAGTATGGTGCTGCTACGGTGGGCAATCAAATAACTCAAGAGCAAATTGACCGCAATCTTGAGCAACAAGCTCTTCAATTGCAATATGATAGTATCAAGACACTGATAAATCAAGAGAGAGACAATTTGCGAGCTCAAACTAATGATTTTGCGAGAGATGTGCAACAACAAGAAATTGTAGCTAAGTATGATGAAGTCTTTTTTGATGAGTTTAACACAATGTTGGACAATACCGTAGATCCACAACAATTGTCAGATTTTTTGTTTGAACAATTTGGTGAGTATGAGTACTCATTGTTGATTGAAGCATTGGGTAGTGTAACTACTGATGTAGGTATTGAGATAGACTTGAATGCAATTGCTCTTCGTGGCACAGCTTGGCTCAAATTTTGTGTTGAAATAAGTAGTAGTATATTAGGTGGAGCTATTGCAAGTGCTGTTGTCAAGGCTGTAGTGCAAGGTGCATTAACACCATTGATTACAACTTTTGTGACTTCGTTGTCAGCTGCTTTTAGTGCTGCGGCTCCAATTATTGGTACAATATTAGGTTTTTTGGTTGGTGCTGGTATTGGTATTACTGTATACAATCTAGTCAAAGGTGCGTTTGAGTTGTTCTTTGGGGCTCTTGGTGGTGGCAACAATTATCACCATTATTGGGATTGGACTCTATTTGAAAAAAGTGCTTGGTGGATGCCAAATGCTAAACTAACATTGAATGTAACTAAGATAGTAGTAGGATTGATTATCAACAAGTTGCCAAATAAATAAAATGATGAATTTTGATAGATTGATAGAGAACAATTCAAAAACTCCAGCCAAACTTGATCAACTTGTTGCACTTAAATTTTTTGGAATGATTGTATGTTCTGGCGTTGTCTTTGCTATTATATGTTTTGTTGTATATGGTGTTTATGGATTAGATATAGAGAATGTGTATCATTGGTTGACTGCATTTGAGATTGTTGTCAGTGTGTTAGCTATTGTAATGTGGCTAATATCATTTGTTGTATTGTTGGTCAACCGATTTGATTACAGTAAGGCATTCAAATGGATTGTTTCGATAAGTATTATTGTTTATATATTGCTGCATTTTTTGCCTGTGATGGTAGCATCTGGTATTGCTCATAGCCAAGCTCAAGCAGATATTGATATGTATTTTTGGATGCTAACTCCGATAAATATAGGTGTTATATACACAATTTGTTTTGGTTTTTATACAGCAAAATTGTACAAAAATATGAAACAGTTGAGAAGAAAGTCTTCTGACATAGTTTGAGTAAGCATACACAACTCTCTGTTGTTTTTAGACTAGAGTTTGTACGAGTGCGATATACTTGTGCAGGCTCTTTGTCTTGCCTTGTACTAGTGTTGGGACGAGAGATATATGTAGAAGAATGTGTTGTATCTATGAACGAAAGAGGTAGATAGTAAAGAAACAAGGCACAAGAGAGAAGAGAGAGGGTTGAGGTCTTATTTAGTTTGTGAGGAATGCAGCATGATAAGTCATGTAAGTATATATGAATAAAAAAGATCAGAATATGAACGGAAAAGATGATAAAAATACTAGCACTATCACAGGTAATAGTGCTATACTAGCACAAAAACAATCTTGGATAATATATATTGTGGTATAGTGGTGCACAACATTGTACTGTGAGTATGTAGAGTAATAAGATTGTGTAAGTGTCAAGCTTGGTTCTATCCTAGTGAAATATACAAACATATATTTATTAGGAGGACTTGATGAAATCAAGCGTAAACATGCCTACGATACATAGAGTAGGCAAAATTAAGTTGACTATCATAATGCTATTGGTAATAACATTGCCAATATCTGCATTGATGATAGCGGTACTACAGACAAGGTATAGTGATGTTACAATAGTTAATCAAGTGAGTAGCCAAACTGAGGTATCAGCCAAAGATATTGTTGGAGTTGAAATTGCAAAAGAAGCCAGAGAGCTAATATTGCAAGCTACACAAGGACAAGCATTGATAAGAGCTGAGACTCAACGAGTAGAGCAACTATCTCAAGAAGGATTGGAGTTGATAGAAGATTGTGCTATTGATACACAGCGAGTTTTTGACCAACTACTGAGCTTGTTGACAGAAGACGAATTAACAATACTAAACACCATATTTGAGCAATCCTTTGCAAGTGATAGTCAATCAACTCAACAACGTGGGACTGCTAAGATTCGTATTTATTTTCAGTTTGGGGTGGGGTATCTTGCTGGTAGACTTGCAACATCGTTGGTTACCAAATATATTATTACAATACTTGGCAAGTTTTCTGCCACAGGAGCTAGTCTAGGTGGTGTGCTTGGAGCAATAATATGTGCTCTCGTGGGTACTGTTGTGGGAGCTGCAATTGCTTATCTTATAGACTTGATTGTATCAAGAATTGGTGATATCAATTTTTATTATAGCTTGGTTAGTGGGAGTGCTTGGTGGTTTTGGAATATGAGTTGGGAGGCTAATGTAGTAGACTATATTCTTGATCTAATGACTTATTGTAGTGTCAAGAGATTTGACAAAAAGCAAGCTGCACTAGATTGGCTAGAAGGTACTATAGGCAATGTGACTGGCGGTCTACTAGCTTACAAGTAATCAATACTTGAGCTATGTGCTTTGGAGCAACAACCAATGTATTGGTTGTTCTGCACATGAGAGGAGGTGATACCAATAGCTATGAGTATAGCAAAAGTAGGTAAGTTGAGTTGTGGTTTGTATTGGTTGCTACCTATTGTGTCTATCTCAGTCAAGTTGGCGTTGAAGATAGCAATCTTGTATGATTTGATATTGCTAGTGGGACTGACTGTCGTATTTGGTGCAATAAGTCTATTGCAATATATATTATCCAAACAAGATAGAGAAGTCTCTCAAGATAAACAACCCATACATATACACAAGTATACATTGATGGGTATGGGTTTGTTTTTTGTAAGTTTGGTTATGGCGATCAAAGCGTTTGGAAATCCCAAAGGTACGCATGAGGAGATTGTATGGAATGCGGAAGAAGGATTGTTGTATGTAGCGTTGATTGGAGTTGTGTTGTGTCAATTGATTGTAGGACGAAAAGCTTTGTTGACCAACACCAAGACGGTACAACAATCCATAGAGACTCAACAACGAGACCAAGCGTTGTATCAAGTGGTGTCATCTACAAAGTATAGGCTGGTTGCAATACTCTCTATAGTTGATATTGTTGTTTTGCTACTTGCTGCACTAATCAAGTATCATATAGGAGACCAATGGGGCGAAGAGTATTGGGCATTGGATATCATGACCATATGTATAGCAATGAGTCTACTCAAATTTCATACATCAGACAGGATGTATACCTCGCAATGGAGAGTATTTTATTCAAGGATTGGCAATGTGTGTCTTGCCATAAGTCTAGGTTGGATTGTTGTGGTGTGTTTGCCTTTTGTGTCGTGGGTGACTAGGGTGCAATATATAATATTGGGTATTGTCAATATGATAGCATACGGTAGACATGCATGGGGAGGCAATAAGACTACTTAGGCAACACAATTTAGATACAATGCAAAATTCTATTTCTAAATTTGTTGAAGTGTCTTTTGTTTTTCTTTTTGTTATCTTTGCTTGTGTTTTGTATACTGTCGGAAGGGTAGGAGAGAGTTCGGGGTTGCCTATATCGCTCGGTAGAGATGTTGCTTGGACGACGTTTGGTGTTTTTATGTTGTTCGTTACAATATTTCATTTGTGCACACTAAAGAAAGTCAGTCAAGAAGAATTTGATGCAATACAAATACAACAGATAGAAGATAAAATATGTCAACTCAATCAACAACTACAAAAGTATAAACAATAATATCCAAGTATACAATCACACCACCTTATCAACTTTAGATAGGGTGGTGTGATTGTATACAGTGTGAATATGTCAATAGTATGTTGATTGGCAACGATAGGATTGAGTGCGTGATAGAGAGAGTATGCTTGTGTTGTCAAATAGCATACAGGCAACGAGGTAGTTGTGAGACATAATATTATACTATTCTACTAAGCAAATATATTTGGGAGATTAGAAATGCAAGATAAGATTGATGGTAGACATACTCGTGATAGATTAGGCAAGGTTGAGTTGTATATCACCATGTCAATTGGTGATATATAGTGCCAATCAATCCACAATTACAACTCGTAGTCTATCAAGTCAAAGGTAAGTAGCTCTATAGTATTGTTGTTGACATAACGCTGTGTTGTGAATCTAACAAGCAACTTGTTGATAGCGGGATCGCTTGTTGTGCTGTCGTCATGTATTTGGTGCAACCTTAGAGAGTCATCATTATTCTTGCCCAAATATATTGGCTGAGCGGCATAATATAGGGCAGTAGGGAGACCTGTCAACGATGTGCCTGTTATGCCCAACGCTACTTCTATAGCGTCTACATAGTGTGATTTGTAGCCGTCTTGTTGATGATCTTCGTCTTGTTGGAGTCCGTCAATCTTGAGACCATCCTTGAGATGCACATGTACTAGTTGACTACCAGTCACAACTGACATGTTGTGAGTGGCATAATTGCCCCAATCAAAGAAGTCCCTAGGCGTAGCTACATAGATAGCTATACTTTTGCTCAATTCGGATATATAGCGAAATGCTCGTATTGCCACAAAAAGACTTTCGTTGTCTATCACTGAACGCAAGTTGGCTCCATCAAACTTGATAGTATCAGAATTATTGTCGTTTGTAGTCATTGTAGAGGACTTGTCAATATAGTTGGTCTCTATAGTGTGGCTATTGTCTACAGTAGTACCAGCGTTTGTACGCAAATCAAGTTTGACTTCTCGCTTGCTATATATAGGTGACATGCTAATACTACTAACTATAGTATTGCTAGTTATGCTATCATGCTTGTTGCGGTCAATCTCTGGCGCATCCTCATTGTAGTCTAGCCCAAACTCAAACTCCACTCTAGTGCGTGATTGATTGTTGATATTGTCCAACTCGCTTGATGTTGCGTCACTAATTGTATAGCTAGCCTTGCCCTCTGCTACTTTTACTCTAGTATCAGTATTGACACTGACTAATTCTTTTGTTATACTATATGTGGTCTTCTCCAATTTGCCAACGTCCCATGCAGCTTGCCATGGGGCTTCGTTGTCTATTTGGGAGCTTCGGATAGCATCATTGGTACAAGCCACGAAGACAAAGATGCTTGCCAAGATTAGAGCTATACAACTTAGTTTTCTTTTCATGATTTGAATATAACACAATACAGAGTTGTGTGTCAATCTTTGCATTGTTGTAGATGTGACAAATAGAGTTCAAACAAAAAACCTAGTGCTTGATATATAGATTAGGGACAATTTGTGCCATAATACAACCTAGTCAGTATCTCAATGAATCAAGCCATGTCGCTTGACACTGACTTGCTCTATTGACCAATCATAATCTGATATAGTTCATCTAGCTTTTTGATTAGTGGTGTAAATTGACAACAAAAACTCTATAAAAGGACATTATTATGACTAAAGTATATCAGCATGACAATTATGGCGTTGCCATGCAGTACATAATAGATATCGTACGCAATAGGCAAGTAGATTTGTCATCTACGCATCTTCTTATTGTGCCCGACAAATATACTCTAGAGTGTGAGCAGAGAGTCTTTGAAGGTACCAATGGTAGTATCAATTGCGAAGTAATGACGCTAAGTCGCATAGCCAAAGGTAGCAATACCAAGCTACTTAGCAAGACGGCAGCCGTCATGTTGCTCAAGAAGTTGATAATGCAAATAGACGCCAAAGGTGGATTTAGAGCTTTTGGCATGAGTGTGGGATTTGCGGGTTTTGCACTCAAGATGTATCAGTGTATATCTCAGTTCAAACGTTGCCTAATTGTGCCGCAAGACTTGCTCTGCTTGGGTGACCTTAAGTTGAACGATATAGCCACAGTATACCAAAGCTATGTTGACTACTGCAATACGTACAGATTGATTGATAGTGGGGATAAGTTGACTGACCTTACACAACAAGTACTGTCAGGATTGCTCAAGGACACTCATATATACATAGCCAATTATGACGAATTTGATGCAAGTACACGCAAGCTGATTGCTGCCATGCAAGGCAATTGCAAGTCTCTTGTACTATCACTAATAGATAGTGTAGAGGTAGATTTTTTGGGTGTGGAGATAGAGGTCATTCAATCTCCAAAGGATGCCAAAACATTGCAATGCTACATAGCAGATCATGAGATGGATGAGATAGAGCATATAGCTAGACAAATAGTCAAATACAAAAAAGAAGGCGTAAATTTTGACAAAATGGGGCTAGTGTTTGCGGGCGACAAGAGTCTACTTATGCAAATATTGACTAGATATAAGGTACCATTCAATATAGACCTTACTAGAGATCTGGATAGTTTTGCTATAAGTATGTGCATCAAATACTTGTGTATGTTGTACTACAACAAGTACAACAAGGATACAATGATATCCATATCCAAGAATTATTTTTGTGATTTGAGCAATGACCAAAGAGTAGCATTTGTGCAATATGTCAATAAATATGCCATAGATTACAAAGGATTTGTTGTTGAATGGCAGGATCAATTGGCAGAAAGTGCCAGAGTTGTAGTGGTGCAATTTGTGCAAGATTTTTTTGCTATTTTGGACAGCAAGACCAATGAGGATCTATTGAGAGGGCTTGAAGCATGGATACAAGCACGAGAAGACAAGAGTGTACAATTGGGTCAAGTTGTACAACAAGACTTGGTGAGAGTGCTCAATGCATTGTTGAACGTTATAGCTGACATGCGTATGTTGCTAGACGGTGAGAATGTGGGGATCTGTATCAAGCTATTGGTGGAGTCCTTGACTGTACCAATTGGGATATTGCCATACCGCAAAGATGCGGTAATGTGTGGTACCCCTGATGTCTTTAGAGGTACTAGCAAACAAGTCGTTTTTGTCGCCAATCTCAATGAGGGTATGTTGCCTAGTGTAATGATAGACAACGGCATAATAGGTGACAACCAAGTCAAAGCATTGCAAAACATAGATGTGCAACTACACCCATTGACCATAGACGTCAATAGGCGTGCCAGATTGGAATTGGACAACATAATATCTTGTAATGGCACTACAATACATTTGAGTTGTGTGCAGAGCGATACGCTCAAACCAGCATATTATATTAGAAGACTCAAGCACAAGTACAAAACGATAGAGACCAATCTCAAATATCAACTTAATCAACTCAATGATACATTGGATATAGGTATGTTGCAATTGTATTTGTGCAATCAAGATTGTACTAGCAAGATGTTGCTACAAGGTGACATAACAGATATACACTTACGCAACGCTTGTTATCATGCTTGTGACGGGAGCAGTACTCTACACAAGCATATGCAAGGGCATGATCAAACATTGTTGAACAATGCTAGCAAGTTGATGCTAAGCTCAAACAAAACGTCCATAAGTCGTATAGAACAGTTTATGACCTGCCCATACAAGCATTTTTTGCGATATGGTCTCAACCTCAGAGAGATTGAGGTAGGCGGTACACGTCCTGCAGACATAGGTAGTTTTTTGCATACAGTATTGGAAGAATTTGTAAAACTTGGTTGTGATGTATCCAAGATAGATTCTATTATCCGAGCTAGTCTAGAGATACACTACAAGCTGCTTCTTGATACTAATATAGTAATAAGACAAAGAGCCGAATTTGAAGCCAAGCACCTATCTAATATAATAGTACGTCAGTTGCAAGATTCTAGTTTTAGACCAATTGGCACTGAGGTGGAGTTTGGATCAAATTGTCAATATAGAGGGATTGACTATGATGGTATAGAGTTGCATGGTAAGATAGATAGAGTTGACGCATACAATGGTTGTATAAGGCTAATTGACTACAAGTCGGGCAAATCTCAGTTTAGTCACAAGGAATTGTATTTGGGCAAGAAGATACAACTCCTGATGTATATGCAGGTATTTTTGCAACTGGGATATAGACCAGCAGGTTCGTTTTATTTTCCAGCTATTGCCAAGTGGGATGATGACGAGTATAGTTATCAACTCAAGGGGATATACAACAGTGATATTGCGGTAATATATGCATTGGACAACAATTTGTCACAATGTATGCCAGAGCATGACAAGAGTAATCCTCTCAAAAGTATGCATATCAACTGTCAAGCTGTATGGGACACTAAGACCAATGAGCCAAAACTAAAACCACAAATCAACAAAGGTATACACGAAGATACTATTGCTGCTATGGCGTCGTATGCTAGCAACATAGTTGCCAAAACCCTAGACAATATCAAAGACGGTTTTGTGGAGAGGCGACCGTTGGTAGTTGGCAAGTCATCTTGTCAATACTGCGAATACAAGAGGGTATGTGTAGCCAATGGCAAGATACGTAGTAGAGAGTTTGTGACCACTGTGTCCAAGGCAGAGCTATATTGTTACGGGCTACAAGAAGTTTGATTGGGTTGCAATATCTTCCAATATAGTCAAAATATCCTAGCTGTCCCAAACTATGACATCAAATGTGTTGACTAACTTGTACAACATTGTTATAATAAACATCAATGATACAAGATTTGGCTAGACTTATTGGATACAATAGTACACTGGGAGAGGCTCAACCAAATGCGCCATTTGGGCAAGAAGTAGCTAATGCTCTAGATTGGATACTGTCTAGAGCAGAGCAGTATGGCTTGGATACTGTCAACAAACACAAGTATGGGTACTGTCAATATGATGGCAACGACACCAATGGTGAGATAGTGGGAGCTTTGTGTCACCTTGATATAGTGCCTGCCGGCGAATTATCCAAATGGGACAGCAATCCATTTGAGTTGACTATCAAAGATGGTATAATGTATGGTAGAGGTGTAACTGACAACAAAGGTGCTGCTGTAGCTGTATTGCATGCACTCAAGCGTCTCAAAGACAACAACATCAAACTCAAACGGCATGCTAGGTTGATATTTGGATGCAACGAAGAGACGGACATGTCTTGTATTAGATCTTATGTTGCCAATGAGGTCATGCCTGTTTGTAGCTTTGTACCTGATGCTGATTTTCCCATAATCAATAGTGAGAAGGGAATAATGCAATTTGATATAATATTGCCCATACCGGAGTTGTCCAAGTGTATAGAGATCAGTGGTGGGACTAGACCCAATATGATACCTGAGACTTGCGAAGTCCTGATTGTCAAGGGTACTACTTTGTACGACAAGTTGCAATCTATGACTGGCGACAAGTTGTCCCAAATACTAGATCAACAAGGAGCACTATACTCGCTCAAGCAAGTTGACAGAGGATATATTATATCAGCTCAAGGGGTGTCTGGTCATGCTATGGCACCACACAAAGGACGCAATGCAATCATGATGTGTTTTGCTATAGTTGCAGCGTTGGGCAATGATACGACAAGTGTAGATACTCAAGTATTGTATAAGTTGCACAGATTGTTCAATCATGACGACTTCAAGCACAAAGTCGGTCTGATTGTGGATTGTCCAGATAGTGGCAATCTCACTCTCAATCCTGGTCTTGTATGTATACAAGAAGGCAAATTGCATTTGACTGTAGACGCCAGAATGCCTAAGGTGTTGGATGACCAAATGTTGCTAAAGATCTTTGAGAGAGCTATGAGTGAGTTGTCTCTTAGTGTGGACTTTAAGATCAGAGAGTACAAGCCTGGATTGTTTGTTGACAAACAGGATAGACTTGTGTCCACGTTGCTATCTATCTATACTAGACATACTGGACTACCTGGTGTTTGTATTAAGAGTGGCGGTGGTACTTATGCTAGACAACTACGCAATGCAGTGGCATTTGGTCCTAGATTTGTGGGAGTTAAGACAGATATACACAGCCCCAACGAGCAATATCCACAAGAGGATCTATACAAGCTAGTAGATATATATTATGACTCCTTTATAGAGCTCTGTGGTGTTGCCAACTAAAAATATTACAACAAAGAAACTATGGTCTATACTTAGCAAGTTGTCAGTTGATGTTCAACAGTATTGCAGCTTTCAATAGATACCTGTCTAAGATAGACGAGGGATATATATTATGGTAATCAATCTAAAAACGGAAGATTTTGAGACGCAAGTATTGGGTAGTCAAGTACCTGTCTTGGTTGATTTTTGGGCAGATTGGTGTGGACCTTGCAAGATGTTGGCACCTACTTTGGACAAATTGAGCGAAGAGTTGGCGGACAAGGCTAAAGTATGCAAAATCAATGTAGACGAAGAAAAGGACCTAGCATCACAATTTGAAGTCAATGCTATACCCACATTGCTTGTCTTCAATAATGGCGAATTGGTAGATAGACGTTCGGGTGTGATGAATATTAAACAACTCAAAGCATTACTGGGTATTGCTGAGTAAATTGTACCTGTATTGTGATGCAATTGTTTGAGATTGCATCACTTAAAGAGTGTGTTTGATGCAGCGGTTTTTGGCAATTGCTAAAAACCGTCACTGTGTTAGTTGATACACTATGTCAACCAATTGTATATTTATGATCAAAATCTTAGGTACGGGGCAATTTGCACCACAACACGTATTGACCAATCAAGATCTAGAGAAGATAGTGGACACCACGGACGAATGGATAACCAAACGTACGGGCATCAAAGAGCGTAAAGTTGTCACAACCGAGAGTGTTGCCGATATGGCTACACAGGCAGGGTTGCAAGCTATACTCAAAGCAGGTTGCACACCTAGAGATATAGATATGATAGTGTGCTCTACTATAGGTGGGGACTACGTTGTACCTCCAGTGGCTTGCTTGGTGGCGGGACAACTGGGCTTGACTGTACCCGCATTGGATATTAATGCTGCTTGTAGTGGGTTTGTATATGCTCTCGACGTAGTTGCCACTTATCTACAAAGCGGTAGAGTGGATAGAGTACTATTGATTGGTGTGGACAATCTATCTAGATTCGTAGATTACAATGATCGCAACACTTGTGTATTGTTTGGTGATGGAGCAGGGGCTTTGGTGTTGGCTAAGGGTCAACAACTCAAGTCAATAAAACTTACTACGCAGGGTAGTGCCGAGTTGATGAATATACCCAACACGTCTGGCAATGCTCCGTTTATGCTCAATCGCCAAATTCCGCCTTATTTGATTATGCATGGACAAGAAGTCTACAAGTGGGCAGTGAGTAAGATAGAGCACGAAGTACGTGCAGTAGTCCAAATGGCAGGGGTGGAGATGAGTGATGTGGATTGGTTGTTGCCACACCAAGCTAATTATCGTATTATTGAGACCGCTGCCAAATCTCTAGGTCTAGATATGTCTCAGGTTGTCAACAACATAGAGTGTAGGGGCAACACATCATCTGCTTGTATACCTACATTGCTCAGTATTGCTTTTGATACTCAATTGTTCAGACCTGGTAGTATTGTGGTACTCTGTGCTTTTGGAGCGGGGTTGACCACTGGTGCGGCTGTGATCAAGGTATAGGTACAAATACAACTATTTGTACAACATGTGTTTGGCATGTTGTATATTAGACAAAAATGAATATAAAAGAGGTTAGGATATGTTTGACAAAGTAGCACAATTGCTAAATCAATCTAGAGAGATACCATTGGACAAAATTACTCCAACATCTACATTTGCGGACTTGGGTCTAGATAGTCTAGATGTGGTAGATTTGCTTATGTTGTTTGAGGACGAATTCAAAGTATCTATAGAACTCAACGACAATATCAAGACAGTTGGCGACCTTGCCAACCTAATACAATCACTCAAAAAATAACTATTGATTGGTGTATGATTTGGGTAATTACAAATTAAGGTCGTTTTTTGAGATATGGTCAAGACAGCTTTGTTGTTTTCGGGACAGGGAGCTCAATATGTGGGTATGGGCAGGGATTTGTATGATAGTTCTAGTGATGCTCGCCAACTATTGAATGAACTATCTATATACAATCCAGATATATTGCGGTTGTGCTTTGAGTCCCAAGTACAAGAGTTGAGTTTGACTATCAATGCTCAACCTGCATTGTTTGCTGTTGGTTTGGCGGGTGCCTATGCGTGGCGACAGCGACATGGTAGAGATCCAGATTGTGTGGCGGGGTTTAGTCTTGGCGAGATTCCGGCATTGGTATTTGGGGGGGTGCTTGGTCTACATGATGGCTGGCGACTAGTATGCAAGCGTGCCGAGTTGATGCACAATTGTGCTGTAGTCAGACAAGGTACTATGTCAGCAATAGTTGGATTGGATACAAATACTGTACAAGATTTGGTATCTAATGTGAGACAACAAGGTCAAGATGTGTGGTGTGCCAACTACAACTCCCCTGATCAGACTGTGGTGTCGGGTAGTGTTGAGGGCATACACTCTTTGGCTAACCTTGTCACACTCAAGAGAGGTAGACTGCTTAGATTGAACGTAAGTGGAGCTTTTCATTCGCCTTATATGCAAGACGCTAGCGAACAACTTTATGCTTGGATGGATACTTTGACTTTTGGTGAGCCAAGTATACCTATATATAGCAATATTGATGGGCAATTGTATATCAAGCAAGATGCTAGACAACGTATTGCTAACCAGATTGTTGGTCCTGTACGTTGGAGAGATATAATGCTCAACTTGCGACAACGAGGAGTGACCGAATATACTGAGGTTGGTGCTGGCAATGTCTTGACTAAGCTAGTTAGCAAGAATTTGACTTAGTCACAACCTGAATTGGCAACTATTATTTGATATGATGTAGTTGTTGTAGACTCTATGTAGTAGACAATCTACATACGAGTATAGAGATATTATGCTTAATAACAATTGTATTAATCTACAAGACAAGGTAGCCATTGTCACTGGTGGTAGCCGTGGCATAGGCGCTAGTACCGCAATGCACTTGGCAAGGCATGGTGCTAGTGTCGCCATAGTGTATGGTGCTGATACTTCGGGGGCCAACAGTACTTTGGATAGTATTGTCGCCAATGGTGGCAAAGCCAAGATATATCAGTGTGATATATCTTGTTTTGGTGCTTGTCAAGAGACTATCAAGACTATACTCAACGATTGGACTAGAGTGGATATACTTGTCAACAATGCGGGCATAACACGTGACAAGCTGATATTGCAAATGACCGAACAAGATTGGGATGATGTGGTAGATATCAATCTCAAAGGTGCTTTTAACACTATCAAGCATCTCTATCCGCAATTTGTCAAGAATCGCAGTGGACGTATAGTCAATGTGTCTAGCATATCAGGGTTGGATGGTAATGCGGGACAAGCTAATTATAGTAGTAGCAAGTCTGGATTGATAGGTTTGACCAAGTCTATTGCCAAAGAGTTGGGTAGTAGGGGCATCACATGCAATGCGGTTGCACCTGGATTTGTGGCAACACAGATGACAGACACTCTTAGTCAAGAGCTCAAAGACAAGGCAATTGCTAGTATCCCGTTGAGACGCATGGGTACTGTAGAGGATGTTGCCAATCTTATTGTGTTTTTGGCTAGTGACAAAGCAAGCTATATTACTGGACAAGTGTTGCGTGTAGATGGCGGATTGACACTATAGTTGTTGTGTGAGCAAACATTTTGTTTGGGTCAATCTAGTCTATACAACATATATCAACTTATGTTGCAAGATATACTAGCATGCTAGATGTAGTGCAATATTTGGTTGGCTGCTTAGCCGACTAATCAAATCATCAAAATATTAAGGGAAGGGTGTAGTGTGAGCGATCGTACAAGGCGAGTAGTGGTCACCGGTATGGGGGTAGTTAGCCCAATAGGTAATAGTGTAGACTTATTTTGGGATAGTTTGATCAATGGTAAGAGTGGTATAGCTAAGCTTAGCAAATTTGACACTACTGATTACAAAGTCAAAATTGGTGCCGAAGTCAAAAGTTTTGATGCCAAAGATATACTACAGCCTGCCGAATTGCGTCGCAATGATTTGTATGCATCGTATGCCTTGGTCGCTGCACATCAGGCAGTCTCACAAAGTGGTATAGTTGGCAATGTAGACGTCAACAGATTGGGGGTATATGTAGGGAGCGGAATAGGCGGTATTAACACACTTATTGCCAATCACGATTTGTTGTTGCAAAAAGGTCCTAGTAGAGTGTCTCCTTACTTTATACCTATGATGATACCCAATATAGCATCAGGATTGATAGCTATCAAGTATGGTGCCAAAGGTGTCAATCTACCTATTGTAAGTGCTTGTGCCACATCTACTCATAGTATAGGCGAAGCATACAGAGCTATCAAATACGACTATGCTGATGCAATAATCACTGGGGGTAGCGAAGCTCCACTGTGTGGGTTGGCTTTGGCAGGTTTTATCAATTGTATGGCATTGAGTGCCAATCCAGATCCCAATACTGCATGCAGACCTTTTGACAAGGATAGAGATGGGTTTGTAATAGGCGAAGGAGCGGGTATGTTGATCTTAGAAGAGTATCAGCATGCTAAGGCACGTGGTGCAAAGATACTTGGCGAGATAGTAGCATATGGCAATACGTGTGATGCTTATCACATAACGGCACCCTCCCCAGATGCTTTTAGTGGATCTCAAGCCATAACACAAGTCAAAACTCAAGCAGGTATTGATAAAACTCACAAGGTATACATCAACGCACATGGTACTAGTACAACACTCAATGACAAGACAGAGACTGCTGCTATCAAGACCGCTTTTGGGTCTCAAGCGATGGATATAGCAATAAGTAGCACCAAGTCTATGCATGGTCATATGTTGGGTGCAACTGGAGCAGCTGAGGCTATAGCATGTGTGATGAGTTTGCAACATGGGATATTGCCTCCAACGATCAATTATGGTACACCAGATCAAGATTGCGATCTAGATTGTATCCCTAACAATTCTAGAGTACAGTCTGTAGATTATGCCATCTCTAATAGTTTGGGTTTTGGTGGACACAACGCAGTCATAGCATTCAAAAAAGTATAAAGTCGGGTGCATTGCACAAATATACAAACTATATTTTGGGCTTGAGTAATCATATGGATATCAATACAAAACTTATCAACACATTAGCCAAAATCCTGATAGATCAAGGCTTGAGCGAATTAGAGATAGAACAAGAGGGATTTCGGGTACGTTTGTCCAAAGAGTCTGCTAAGCATTTTTTGGGGACATCTACAATGATACCTAACATGTCTAGTAGTGTGGACGCACTTGCGTTGTCCAATGTTAAGACTGATAGTGTTGAGAGCGGCAAAGAGAATACTATCAACGCTAAGATGGTTGGAGTCTTCTATATATCGTCATCACCTGATAGCCCACCTTTTGTGCAAATTGGTCAAAAAATTGCCAAAGGTGATGTTATTTGTATACTAGAGGCCATGAAGACAATGAACGAAATAGTGACAGATATAGATGGTGAAATAACAGAAATCCTAGTTGCCAATGGTCAATTGGTAGAGTTTGGTCAACCGTTGTTTAAGATAAAATAATTAGTTTGTATGTTTAATAAGATTTTGATTGCCAATCGTGGTGAGATAGCGGTACGGATTATTAGAGCTTGCAAGGAGATGGGGATATCTACAGTTGCAATATATAGCCAAGCGGATAGTGAGGCTATGCATGTGCATATGGCAGACCAAAAAGTCTGTGTAGGTGGACCGTTGAGCAAGGACAGTTATCTCAATATCAATGCAATCGTTACAGCTGCTCATAGATTGGATGTGGATGCAATACATCCAGGCTATGGATATCTTAGTGAAAATAGTACATTTGCCAGAAAGTGTGCAGAATACGCTATCAAATTTATAGGACCGAATGCGGATATAATAGACAAAATGGGCGACAAGGATATAGCACGCAAAACTATGAAAGATTTGGGCGTGCCTGTTGTGCCAGGTTCGGAGGTCTTGCAAGACAAACAAGATGCTATACGACAAGCTAGACGGATAGGATTCCCGTTGCTTATCAAGGCCAAAAGTGGAGGGGGGGGCAAGGGTATAAGGATAGTCAACAAAGAGCATGAATTTGAAAGTGCTTTTGAGCAAGCTAGTCAAGAAGCTCTCAAGTCGTTTGGTGATGGTGGTTGCTATATAGAGAAGTACCTAAGCCCAGTCAAGCATATAGAAGTCCAAATACTTGCAGACGAACACGGCAAGGTTGTTGTATTGGGTGAGAGAGAGTGTAGCGTACAGAGACGCAACCAAAAGATGATAGAAGAGACCCCAAGCAAAACAATCTCCAAAAGTTTGCGGGCTCAAATGTTCAAAGTGTCAACTCACGCTGCTAGATCCATAGGTTATAGCAATGCGGGTACTATAGAATATCTATTGGACAAATCGGGCAATTTTTATTTTATGGAGATGAACACACGGTTGCAAGTGGAGCATCCTGTGACAGAGATGGTGACAAGTATAGATATAGTCAAGACACAGATACGTATAGCTATGGGTTTGTCTCTACCGATTAGTCAGAGTGATATACAGTCACGAGGGGCTTCTATAGAGTGTCGCATCAATGCGGAGAATCCCAAATTAGGTTTTAGACCTAGTGCTGGCAAGATTACCAATCTCAACTATCCAGCGGGACCTTGGGTGAGATTTGATACTGCGTTGTATCAAGGGTACACTATCCCTCCGTACTATGATAGTATGGTAGGCAAATTAATTGTATGGGCTAAGACTAGAGACGAAGCTATCAACAAGCTCAAAGCATCTCTATGTGAATTGGGCATACAAGGTATAGATACCAATATAGAGATACAGCTGAGCATATTGGACAATCCATTGTTTAAGAGTGGTGAATACTACACAGATTTTGTAGCTAAAGAGTTCACATACTAATTGAGATCTTCTTATTTATTTGATCCACAGATATAGCTCAATCTCTACTTTGATCTTTGACTAAAGGAGGCGTTTGATATCAAGCATACATTCAAAAAACCTAATATAGAGCTTGAAGTGCCAATCAAGACGCAGTATCACAAGTGTGTAGATTGTGGACTTAGGACGCCTTTGACAATATTTGAGGACAATTTGCATGAGTGTGAATGTGGCAAATCTACATCTATAAGGGCACGTGTACGTATACAACGCATTGTGGATAATGAGACCTTTGTAGAGTTTGATGCTAATATGCAATCTTATGATGCACTAGAATTCAAAGACTACAATACCAAATTGATAACCGCCAAAAAAAATAGTGGTGAAGTTGACGCAGTATTGACAGGCAAAGCGGTATTAGGTGGCGTGAGTTGTTGTATATTTGCTATGGAACCTGCTTTTTTTATGGGAAGTATGGGTGTAGTTGTTGGCGAAAAAATTTCTAGATTGTTTGAGTATGCTACACGACATAGATTGCCTGTTGTTGGATTTTGTGCATCGGGTGGGGCTAGGATGCAAGAGGGTATCTTCAGTCTGATGCAAATGGCCAAGACTAGTGGTGCTACCAAGCTGCATAGCGACAAGGGGTTGTTGTATATATCTGTTTTGACCAATCCTACCACAGGTGGTGTCACAGCAAGTTTTGCCATGCTTGGGGACATAATCATAGCCGAACCTAAGAGTATAGTTGCCTTTGCTGGACCTCGTGTGGTTGCACAGACCATAAGACAAAAATTGCCACAAGGCTTTCAACTTTCCGAGTTTGTATTGCAAAAAGGTTTTGTTGATATTATAGTCAAGCGTATCAATATGCGTACCGAGCTTATCAAGTTGTTGGTATTGCACACTAGCAACAAGAATCAAATTGGGCAACAATGAGACAATCGTAGCAATGTTAGTATGTACAATTGGCAATCGGTGTATAATATGGTCAATGTGTGAGTAGCATAAGTTGAAGATATTGTGTTGCACTTATTGCAATAATTGATATGAAGAAGCAAGAATCCAACAAATTATACAAAAAAACTATAAGCAAAGCCAAAAAAATGGCTCAACTACCCAACCAATTGCAAGCCAAGTTGTTGCAAGTTAGGCTCAATCCTAACAACAATGGTACTGCTATTGAGATAGTTAGCAAGGCTAGAGATGTCAAGAACAGAATAAGTGGCAATGACTTTGTCAAATATGCTATTACTGATTGGATTGAGATGCATGGAGATAGGGCGTACGGCGATGACAAAGCTATCAATACAGGCATAGGGTGGCTCAATGATATAGCCGTGACAGTGATTGTATTAGAAAAAGGTAAGACAACCGAAGATAGAATACTTCGCAATTTTGGCTCACCTCATCCTGAGGGCTATCGCAAGGCTCTCAGAGCTATGCAACAAGCCGAAAAGTTTGGGCGACCTGTTATATGTTTTGTAGATACTAGCGGTGCATATTGTGGCGTAGGAGCCGAAGAGAGAGGGCAAGGACATGCAATAGCTAACAATATCATGCAAATGACGACTTTGCGTACTCCCATATTGTCTATATTGACAGGCGAAGGTGGTAGTGGTGGAGCATTGGCTTTGGCAGTAGCGGACGAAGTCTGGATGATGCAAAATGCCATATATAGCGTAATATCACCCGAAGGTTGTGCTAGTATACTCTTTAGAGATGTCACGCAAGCCGCTCAGGCAGCACAAGCTCTCAAATTGACCGCCAATGACTTGGCCAACTTTGGTATCATTGATGACATAATACTAGAAGAAGCGGATCTATTGCCAAAACTCAAGCAGCAAATTGTAGAGAAATTAGAAACTCTTAAGTTGCTAGATATCAAGACTTTGTTGAAAGGCAGATATAATAGATTTAGACAAATAGGCACTGTGATAGACATACCTTAGAAATTACCCCTTGATTGAGCGTTGAGTTGATAGGCAGTAGACCAATTGATGACAATTGTCAATCTTTAATACGATCTCTTGAAGACCTCAATAACAACATAACACAATTATCAAATATGTAGTAGAGTCAATCTAATGCTCAACAAACTGAATGAACGTACAAAGAGGATACTGAGTTATCCTACTATAGTGTGTCTATGTGTTGTATCCTCAATTGTGATACACTCTTTTGTTATACCTACAGACTTTGCTCCCGGTGGGCTCAGTGGGATAGCCACCATGCTACAATACTCTACAGGCGTCAACGCCGGTATAATGATAGCAGTACTCAATCTGCCTCTAGTAATCATGTCAATATTTGTGCTTGGAGGAGAGTTTACTGCCAAGTCAATATTGGCGGTGATTACGTTTTCGGTTGCGTTGTTGTTGTTGGATGTTATGGATTTTCCTGTATACAAACCTGACCAAAGCATACTTGTAGTGATAGCCGGCGGTGCTCTAGACGGGGTTGCTGTTGCTTTTATATTTAAGTTGGCAGCAAGCCTAGGTGGTACAGACTTTATAGCTGCCGCACTATACAAAAAAAATACTCATATCAATATTACTTGGTTTGTGTTTGCTACCAATGTTGTTGTCGCTATCATATCAATCTTTGTCTACAATAGAGGTATAGAACCTGCAATATTGTCAATACTTATGTCATTTGTGTCTAGTAGAGTAGTAGACAGTGTTATGGCAGGATTCAAATCTGCGGCTAAGTACGAGATAATCACAGACAAACCGGACGATGTCAAGCAAGCAATATACAAGCATGTGGAGAGGGGTGTTACGCTTATACCCGCTAAGGGTGCGTATAGCAATACAGATAGGTATATTATAATGTGTATTGTGCGTCGTAGAGAGATACCACATATGCAAAAAATACTAAGAGAGTTTGATTGTGCTTTTAGTATACAGTCCAATGTGTACAATGTGTATGGCAATAGATTTGGTTCTATTGCATCTACCAAGAGTGGACTGTGATTGATGTCGTATATTGACAAAAACATGTGTAACTAACAATATATATGCAACCAAATGATATTGACACACAACCATACCAATTTGGTCGTATTGTATTGATACCAAAGTTGCTAAATATAGGCAAAAACAGCCTATTGTATGTACATTTGGTTGCCTTAATCATGCAAATCATTGACCAAAAATTTACATCAAATACATCAATAATCTATGTAAAAGATTGACATTGTCAACTGTGTTGCCTCTATTGACCACAGTCGCAATATATACTACAATAGCCATAATGGATAATGAGTATAGATGTTGGTTGTCACAGTATGTGTTGGCAAGGTATACCGTGATCACAAGCAATAGGTGTGTATACTCGGTTGAATTAATGTGATATATTGACACATAATCAAGCATTGTCCCATTGCAACTACAGCATAATTAATTGAGTATATTTAGGGGTGACTGATGGATAGGTTGGTTTTTGAATTGGATCCGTGTTTTTATTCTCGCAACTACCACATATTAGAGAAACAACGTAAGCAACACAAAGACAACAACAATGTAGTGCTAAGATTGATAGAAAATAGCATTAATGCCTCTTTTAGAGAGGCAGACGGTTGGGTAATGGTTGGGTTTTTTAACTATATAGAGTTGTACAAAGATAGTTGGACGAAGACATGCTATGGACACAAACGCAATATATGTTTTGAGATAGGTTTTTTTGATTGTGGTGGCAATAAGTGTCTATGCATAGACAATCTCAAGGTGAGTGTATCAGCCCATATACTATCTACAAGCACCACAAAAAATATAATATTAGATTTTGCCACTAGATCTAATGATTCTGTAGCTCTGTTGATATCCACCCTAAAAGAATTTGAAGATAAATTTGGCAAGACTCTAGATGGAAGATTGTAGCTAAATGTACCTCACTAATACAACATATACATGTGTGGTTGGTGCATAGATAGAAATATACAAGATAGTTTTGATGCAACAAGACTATCTTGTATCGGCATAATATGGTATAATATAGTTGTTGGAAGATATTTGTTTGAGTCTTGTTGCATCATAACTTGCTCAAACATGAGGTTCTGCTTGAAGGTGAATATTGTGAACAACTTAACAACTCAAAAACAAAAGACATATTATATTACAACGCCTATATATTATCCTAGTGGCAATTGGCACATAGGGCATTGTTATACTACAGTCAACTGTGACGCCTTAGCTAGGTACAAAAGGCACAAAGGATATCAAGTCGTATTTGGAACGGGTACAGATGAGCATGGTCAAAAGGTAGCTGATGTAGCAGCGTCCAAAGGTCTAGATCCACAAACTCACTTAGACGAGAGAGCTACCAATATCAAGCAACTGTGGAAGCTATTGGACGTCAACTATGATATCTTTGTACGCACCACTGATGACTATCATTGCAAGTCAGTGCAAGATATATTTGCAAGATTGTACCAACAAGGAGATATCTACAAGTCCAAATACGAAGGCAAGTACTGTGTGCCATGTGAGTCTTTTTGGACTGAGTCACAACTTAGTGAAGGGTGTTGCCCTGATTGCAAACGTATTGTGATAGACTCGTCCGAAGATTGTTATTTTTTTGCTTTGTCTAAGTATAGTGACAAGCTGCTTGATTTGTTGACCAATACGGACTTTTTGCAACCACGAACTAGAGTCAATGAGATGGTCAACTTTATACGAGAGGGTTTGCAAGATTTGGCAGTGACCCGAAGCAATGTCAAGTGGGGTATACCAGTGCCTTGGGATACCAAGCATACACTGTATGTCTGGGTAGATGCACTATCCAATTATATCACTATGTTGGGGTATGGTAGTAGTGATCAGTCTAGATTTGAGCAATTCTGGCCTGCTGACTTGCAAGTTGTGGGCAAAGAGATTGTGAGATTTCATACTATAATATGGCCAGGATTGTTGATGGCATTGGGATTGCCACTACCACGCAAGGTATATGGGCATGGATGGTTGTTGCTGGACGGCGACAAGATGTCCAAATCCAAGGGAAATACTGCCGATCCATTTGAATTGGTGGACAAGTATGGGCTAGATGCATTTAGATATTATCTATTGAGAGAAGTCCCCTTTGGGGCTGATGGGACTTATAGCCTTGAATTGTTCTTGACTAGATACAACAATGATCTAGTTAATATATATGGCAACTTGGTGTCTAGGACTTTTGCTATGGCTAGACAAAATTTTGGTGGAGTTGTCAATAGTCAGGATATACAAGTAGACAAGGTAGACAACACACTTATACAACTAATCAATGACATACCTAGTACCGTGGACCAATATGTAGATACTCTCAATATTAGCAAAGCTCTAGAGAGCATAATCAACTTGTGTATAGTTGCTAACAAGTATATAGATGATACTAGACCATGGATACTAGCTAAGCAAGACAATGCCAAGTTGAGATTGAAAGCGGTATTGTACAACTTGTTGCAATCTATAAGAGTAGCTACCGAACAATTGGTTCCTTTTCTTACAGACAAGCCTCAACGAGTATTGCAAGCGCTCAACTATACTCAAGATACTTACAATCTCCAAGAGTTGTCAATATTGTATGCTAGAGTGGATATACTTCGTGAATGCAAACAAGCACTCCAGTAGACTCTATATTGATTGGGTGTTGTCAACTTGCAAATTGGATACAACGAGGATATGTTTATGATAGATACACATGCACACTTGCAAGATAGTGAGTTTGATCAGGATAGGGACGATATCATTAGAACACTGAAGAGCCATGGCGTAGAGGCGGTTGTGTGTGTAGGTACATCTAGTCAATCTAGTCAGGGTGCAATACAACTAGCAAGTAGATATGACAATGTGTATGCTACAGTGGGATTGCACCCGCATTATTGTGTAGGCAAATTAGATTTGGATTGGATACAAGAGTTGGTCAAAGCTACTAAGGTGGTAGCACTTGGTGAGTTTGGGCTAGATTATCACTATGTTGACTATGACAAGGATGCTCAGATACAAGCTTTTGAATATCAACTGCAGTTGACCAAACAGCTACAGTTGCCATATGTTGTGCATATGAGAGAGGCAGCCGAAGACACTCTAGCTATTTTGGGCAAGTATAATGTGCCCAATGGCATTATGCACTGTTTTGGCGGGGACTCTAACATTGCTAAGCGTTGCTTAGATTTGGGATTGATGATATCTTTTAGTGGCAACGTAACATTCAAAAAAGCTATAGACATACAAGATGCTGCCAAAATTGTACCATTGGATAGGTTGTTGATAGAGACAGATAGCCCCTATCTATCGCCAGTACCTAATAGGGGCAAACGCAACGACAGTACCAACCTAAAGTATGTAGCACAGTACATAGCAGATCTTAGGAAGATATCATTGCCTCAACTTGAACAAGCAACAACTCTCAATGCAGCAAGTATACTAAGGATACAACCACTTCAGTAGTATTATGCAATATAGCAATCACAATAGTGTAGATGCCAAACTCAAGCCTGTTGTAGCCATATGCTATGACTTTGACAAGACGCTTAGCCCCAAGGATATGCAAGAGTATGCCTTGTTTGACAAACTTGGCATATCGGCGGATGAGTTTTGGCAATTGTCCAACAACTATGCTCAAGCCAATGGTATGGACATGATATTGTCGTACATGAAACTAGTTGTAGACTTGGCTCATCGCAATCCATGTAGCACATTGACTAGGCGAGACTTTGTAGATATGGGTCGTATGGTAGAATTATTTGGGGGTGTGGAGAGTTGGTTTGGCAATATCAACGAATTTGTGGCTAATGTTGGATTGAATGTAGAGCACTATATAATATCCTCAGGTCAAAAAGAAATCATAGAAGGTACAAGCATAGCTAAATACTTTAAGGCTATATATGCATCAAGTTTTGTCTATGACCAACATAGTAGACCTGTATGGCCCAATCGGGTAGTCAATTCTACCCAGAAGACTCAATACTTGTATCGCATCAACAAGAATTGCCTAGATATGAGTGATGAGATGAGTGTTCACAGACACATGCCACACCAAGAACGTCGTATACCATTTGAGAACATTATATACATAGGTGATAGTTTTAGCGATATACCCGCTATGAGCATTGTTGCAGAACGTGGGGGGCACAGTATAGGAGTATACAACGATTCTACTACCAATACAGATATAGTGAGAGAGTTGCTACAGCAACAACGCATCAACTTTTTTGCTCCGACTAGCTACGCTACAGATTCTACACTATACTTGCTTGTCACCAATATTATTAACAAAATTAGTATCAATCAAGACCTTATGCACATCACCAAGCAGCAGAGAGATAGTGTATAGATTGTTTGGGTTGCAACTATAGATGTATCGTGTGTAGTGTCTAACAACCATATTTGTGTATACAATTGATATAGATTGCACAATATATTTGTGCAATCTATATTTTGTATTGTGTCTAACATAATGAGGAGAGGCAGATATAATAACCTAGTTGTACTAGATTGCAAGGGAGCTATAATATGAAGACTGTAGTTGACAACGAGTATATATCAAGATCTAATTGGTCAACTCAAGCACTCAGTACATTGCTGGACAGTATTTTGTATTTGTGCTACCTAAGACTCAAAGTGCTTTTGGCTTGTATAATATTGCTACAACAAGACAAATCAAGCATCACAACAAGGCAAAAAACTCTATCCTAATAGTATAGCAAGCGTTGTTGATTGATAAAGATCAAAAAACTTTGATTGTATAGTACATACTGTAACACTTTGGCAACTAATGCTATAGTATGTTATATGCAACTTTTGATAAATGGTGGGAAGGCTCCTCAAGGTACAATTGACATCAAAGCAGCCAAAAATTCGGTATTGCCTATATTGGCTTGCTGTACAATGATACCACATGACGTGACAATAGACAATGTAGCACCACTGGGTGATGTGTTGCAGATGATAGAGATACTTAAGAGTCTTGGCTGTAGTGTAGCTTGGCATGACGATAGCATAACTATCAATAGTAGTAGATTGAACGACTACAGAGTATCAGCACAATATGCTAACAAGTTGAGAGCTAGTATATCATTGTTGGGACCGCTAATGGCTCGTTGTGGAGCGGCAGATGTGGCATTGCCCGGTGGTTGCAATATAGGTGCTAGACCGGTGGATATACATATCAAGGGTATGCACAAGTTAGGTGCAACTATCACTCAAGGGCAACAGTTGGAGTGCCGAGTGTCTTCATTGCGACCTGACAAGATTGTACTGCCTTTTCCTAGTGTAGGAGCAACCCAAAATATAATGATGCTAGCTTGTGGCATAGAGGGCGTGACTACTATACAAGGTGCTGCTCAAGAGCCCGAAGTGCAGGACTTGGGCGACTTTGTCAATGCTATGGGTGGCAACATAAAAGGTGCCGGTACTTCTACGATTGAGATTGAAGGGCGTACAAATTGGCAAGGTGGGCATTATACACCTATAGGCGATAGGATAGTTGGATCTACATATATCTTTACGTCTGCATTGGGATTGGGTGGCGATGTCACTGTACAAGGCATCAATTGTATGCATATACAGACAACGCTCAAGATATTGCAAGATATGGGGTGCACAATATCTATAGGCAAGAGTTGGGCAAGGGTCAAGTCCAATGGCAGGCTCAAATCATTTGGCTATATCAAGACTAGACCACACCCTGGTTTTGCTACAGATATGCAGCCACAGTTGTCAGTAGTGCTTGCTCTATCCAAAGGCAAAAGTATACTTGTTGAGGATATATTTGAGAATAGATTTGGACATGTGACTCAGCTCAATAGTATGGGTAGTGATATACAAATCAAAGGCAATAGTATACACATACAGGGAGTGTCAAGTTTGCAGCCATCTGAGACGCTGCAAGCTCTAGACCTTAGGTGCGGAGCTGCTCTAGTATTGGCAGGGTTAGCGACAGAGGGACGTAGCAAAATATCCAATACCCAATATATAGATAGAGGATATTGGATGCTAGAGAGAGATCTAAATAGTATAGGCTGTGATGTACAATGGATAGGGTGACAGTTGGGCTAATTTGCCCAAAATAATAGTATAAATTGGTTTAGACAAGAGTGTTGTAGTCTATCATGCGATTGCATTCTTCTACCAATTGGACTTTGAGCCATATTGGGGATAGCACTCTTATATCGCTACCGAATGATAGCAATCTAGACAATAGCTCTGGACCACTATCTACTATAGCTTGAGCGGTGTATTTTAACTGATCTTGTTGTACACTATCTGCACCCAACCATTCTACAACATCATGTAGTCGCAAGTTGCTAAACTCTATACGGATAGATACTTGTGGTCGCTCAGATTGGTGTTGCAACATCTCTGATATGTTGATGTCAATTTTGCGTTCAAATGTATCTGTCCCAACTACAATATTGCTAATTCTGGACAGTCTAAGCAACACAAAGTCACGTTGAGTGTGACAAATGCCATATACATACCATATATTTTGACGCAATACTAAGCAATATGGATCCAAGTATCTAGTGTGTGTAGATTCTAGGCGTCCGGTATATTCTAGTTGTATAGAACGTATGCTATTGATGGCTAGGTTGATATTGGATATGTTGTGCTTGTATTGACGATTGTTGCATGTACCGTGAGTATCTACGTAGATAGTCTCATAGCTAGTCGTCTTAGAATTGTTGTGTCTCTTCTGTGCTTCTTCTAGTTTTTGTATTATTGAAAAATTGGTCGTATCGTCAAAAGCATGATTGCTAGCTTTGACGCAAGTCAACAATCTTGCTCGCTCGTTGTATGTCAAAAAGGTCTTGGATAATACAAAATCATCTTCTATGCTTATGCCGCCATTGCGTCCAGGTATACTGATTAGAGGTATATTGGACAAATATAGTATATCTATATACCTAGCTATTGTGCGTTTGGATACTTCAAATTTTTGACAGAGATATTCTCTGGTTACTTTGCCTTTATTAATTATTGTTATTAATATTCCAAATATGACTGAATTTTGCATAAAATTATTGTAACATGATAATTGTATTTTGGCAATAAACTACTATATATATTGACATCAACAACTACTCATTACTGTCAACTTTTGTCATATTTCATTTTTTGTTTGCAAATAATTAACATATATATATATATATATGTTATAATATGTAGTAGATTATGCATAGTGTTGGGACAATAAAGAGATTTTGGTCAGTTGTGATTGTAGTGCTAGCAATGCAATTGCTGGTGTTGGTTGACACATGCTATACTAAGCCAAGACTATGCTATGTTGCCCCTAGTCAGCAACAACAAGGGGTGTCATATGTCAATCAAGTTGTAGCTAATACAGGTACAGGATTTTGGTCGGATTTTGAAGATGTTACTAAGGTAACTTTGGATGCTAGCGGTGGTGTTTTTAATCTAAATGATGGTGGATTGTATGCCAAAGAGCCGTTGCACGTAGCTAGCTACAAGTCAGTGATGGTGGATGCTGTCATAGGGTATCATCTTCCTACACACGTATCATTTGATTGGTATGGTTTGAGCGAAGACAAGACTATCAGATTGCTGGCACCAGCCAAGTTTGGGGTTGAGTTTCAGGGGTTTTGGACTGGTGAGAATGGTGTAGGACAACAATTGTACGATAGTGATATGATGCCTACTGGCACATACCAAGGTCAAGCAACTACACTATATGCGTACTATAGATATCCACAATTCAAGGTAGTATTGGACAAAAATGGCGGTAGTGGTGGTGATGACTCCACATTGGGTAGATTTGGCGAATTGTTGCCTGAGGGGGTTGAGCCACCTAAGAGATTGGGTTATATTTTTGGTGGATATACTTATGTCAAAGATGCTCCAAGCTATACTTTGTATACAAATACAATGACTCCCAACATACCTTATGTGACTAATAGTGATAGTGTGTTGTATGCAATATGGAATACAGCCAGTTACAAAGTTTGGCTTAATTATAATGGTGGCAAAGATGATCAAGATAAGGATTTTGTATCAATTGGCGATGTGAAATTTGGACAAGAGATGCCTAGCTTAAGTTTTGGCATACCAAAGCGGTACGGGTACACCTTTTTAGGATTTTTTGATACAATTGCATCTACAGGTGGCAATCAATATTACAATGATCTTATGCAAGGCGTACGCAACTATGACATACCCAAAGACACCGTTTTGTATGCTAGATGGGCAAGCGATGCTAGTGTATCTCTACAACATAGGGCGGTAGAAGATGTATATACATTGCAGTTGAAGAAGAATATCAAGAGTACAAAAGTTGCAGCAATACTAGGGGATGGTCTTGAGTCAACTATTACTCCAGTGTCACTAGAGGGTTTGGTCAATATGGATGCCAACGGTGGCAAATATGCAGATGGAAGCACACTACAAAAGTTGACGATTGTGAGAGATCAGAACATGCCGTTTGTAAGTGGAATTATCCCTAGTAGAGAGGGGTATCAGTTTTTGGGTTATTGGGATAGTGTGTCAGGTGGTAGACAGTATTATAGTAGTGTAGCACACGGTGTTGCTAGCTGGGATCAAGATTGGGGTACAGTGTTGTATGCTAGATGGCAACCACTACAATATATAGTGTATCTGGATCTAGGCTACAACAAGAGTCCATTTATGACTCCTTATTGGATATACTATGGTGACAAGTTGCCCCGCATGTTGATACCTAACAGGGGTGGATATGCATTTGATGGATGGTTTGATCAAGATGGCAATCAATATATGAATGGTGACTTGGGTGCTACCAAATATTATGACAAGTTGTACAACACAACATTGTATGCTAGATGGACAGAGATACCCTCAAATTTTTGGTTACAGAATATCAATATTGTCTATATAGCAGGTGGTGCCGGTGTTGCTGTTGTTATAGCAGTGTCGTTGTTGTTGATAGTTAAGCGACGCAAAGCATAAAGATGTATTGAGCCAAATGACAATACAACAAAATTAGCATAACATATATTGTTATGCTAATTTTGTTGTTGTGCAACTTTGATATATATTTGTTTGTTTATACATTGTTATCGGTAGATTTTGTCGCTTTGGAGTGATCGTACCATAGTACTAGACTCCCAATGATTACAAAAGCTACCAGTAGTGCTAACAACCATAGTATAAGTACAAAGAAGTTGTACTTGACAGTATCCATAAAAAAATATGGTGACCATCTATCAACACTGACATACCCTACAACAATGAAGATCATCCAATACACAAAAGGAAACAGCATGCCAATCAACATATGCCTGATATTGATTTTGCCTTTGTCTTCAAATATTAGGTAATTGCATATAGCCCATATCATAGAAGCAAAATGAATAACAAAGTTGGTATAGTCACTCAATATCCATGGATCTCCGTTGATAGTGACAAGTAGCAAGTTGTATACCAACCCAGTCACAACTATAGCTATTGTAGCCCCAAATGATACATAGTGTCTATACTTATGGTGGTAATATACCGCCAAGAAGACAAATGCTAGTATTAATGCTATATTGCTTAGATACGTGAAGTACCTTAGTAGTATAGTATTGAATTGCCCCCCCCTCAACAATCCAGTCAACACGCCACTAGTCACCAATATGGCTCCCACAATCAAGTATGCTCTGTGTACCAGTTGTCTAGTACTGTTGTGTTGATATGATTGCATGATTATGTTTCCTTGTATAGATTTTTGGTTGCGATTAGGATTATTATGGCATAATTTGCTTATAAAGTCAATTTGATTTGTGTTATACTAGTCTCACACTAGTTAGATTGAATTGGAGAGTGATGACAATGAAGGTTGAGCAATACAAAGACAACGATTGGATAGCAACTTATACGGGCAATAGAGACTTGAGTGGATTGACACCTATGTTTAGGCAATACTTAGAGATACGAGCACAGGTGCCTGATTGTATACTTTTGTACAGATTGGGTGATTTTTATGAGATGTTTTTTGCTGATGCTGTGACAGTGTCAGCCGAGTTGGACATGGTGTTGACAGGACGAGATGGTGGATTGCAAGATAGGATAGATATGTGCGGCATGCCACAAGTCGCATGTGAGACTTATATATCTAGGCTAATTGCCAAAGGGTATAAGGTAGCAATATGTGAGCAAGGTACACCCGAAGGCAAGGGGCTAGTCAAGCGAGATATTGTGCGTATAATAACACAGGGGACAGTTGTAGAGCCTAGTATGCTCAATGCTGAGACCTCCAATTATCTATGCTGTGTATATGGTATAGACAGCAACAATTGTGTAAGTGATGCCAAAGGTTGCAATTTGGCTTTTGGAGTTGCGTGGGCAGATCTGTCTACAGGGCAGTTCAGTCTACAAGTGTGTCACAATGAGACCAAACTTCAGGACTTGTTGTCTAGCATAAGACCCAAAGAGGTAATATGCAACGATGCTACACTGTTGGCTAGTGTAGATTGGATAGTTGTCAAGTCTGGTGATTGTCCTAGACTTAGCAAGTATCATGATTGGGCTTTTGAGATGGATGCGGCTACTACTGTAGTGAGACAACAACTCAGTGATACGCTATTTGACAAAGTCAAACAAGATAGTCTGGCAGTGTGTGCAATTGGTGCATTGTTGGAGTATATCAATCAATCTCACAAGAAGACAGTTGCCAAAGTACAGTCACTAACAGTCAATGATGACAGTCAATATATGCTGCTCAATCACTATACCAAACGTACATTGGAGCTAGTTGGCAATATGCGTGACGGTGGCAAGTCGGGTACACTCAACAAGGCTATCAACATAGCCAATACAGATATGGGCAAACGCAAATTTACACAATGGATACTACATCCACTGTGTGATTGCAATGCTATCAATGTTAGATTGGATGCTGTAGATATGTTGACTAGGTCATTGAGTGTGACTGATGGATTGACAATACAACTCAAGAATGTCAAAGATATAGAACGAATAGCTATGCGTATACAACATCGCAATATACGTCCTCAGGACTTGATTGTATTGTCTCAATCATTGGGGCGGCTCGATAGGATAGTGGAGTTGTTGTATAGCTTGAAGAGTGTGTGTGGTGATACTTCTCAAAACAAGTTGCAAATTAGTGTATTGGATGACTTTCAAGGCAATGAACAAAGGCTGTCAACATTGGCTAAGACAATCTCCCTACATACAGAGGTATGCCAGCTTATCAATAGGGCTATAGTACCCGATCCAGCGTTGAGGCCGATTGATGGCAATGTTGTTGCAGATGGATACAATGCTGAGCTAGACAGTCTTCGCAGTATCAAGAACGATAGTACCAAAATTATTGCAAGTATAGAGTCCAAAGAGCGACAATCCACAGGTATCAAAAAACTTAAAATAGGCTATAACAAAATCACAGGGTATTATATAGAGATACCACGCAATCAATCCAATCTTGTGCCTTATGGATATATTCGCAAACAGACTATGTCCAATGTGGAGAGATATATCACCGAAGATATCAAGGAGATAGAGAGCAAGATACTGTCCGCTCAAGATAGTATAATAAGATTGGAAGTCAAGTTGTATGACGAGTTGTTGGATAGATTGGTGTCATTTGTGTCTGGGTTGCTCAATACGGCGGATATGATAGCTGAGTTGGATTGCTATGTAGCCATGTCCAATTGTGCCATTAAGTATGGATATACTAGACCACAAGTGGTGTCTGGCACTAGACAACTTGAGATACTAGAAGGACGCCATCCTATTGTAGAACATCTGATAGACAAATTTGTGCCTAATGATACTAGGTTGGACATCAATAATAGGACTATGATTGTTACAGGACCTAATATGTCTGGCAAATCAGTGTATATGCGTCAAGTAGCCTTGATAGTATTGATGGCACAGATGGGGAGTTTTGTGCCTGCTAAGTCTTGCACATTGTCCCCACTTAGTGGCATCTTTGCACGTCTTGGGAGTGGAGATGATATGTTGAGTGGTCGTAGTACATTCATGGTGGAGATGACCGAGCTTGCCAACATACTTAGCTATGCCAATGACAATAGCCTAATATTGTTAGACGAACTTGGGCGTGGTACGGCTACTTATGATGGTATAAGTATAGCCAAAGCAGTTGTAGAGTATTTTGCTAGTACTAAGGCTTGGGTACTCTTTAGTACACATTATCATGAGTTGACGCAATTGGACTATTTGCCTAGTTGTCACAACTATCAGATGACAGTACAGGACGATGGCGACAAGATAACATTTGTCAACAAACTTGCCAAAGGGTATGCCAACAAGAGTTTTGGGATACAGGTGGCAGCATTGAGTGGTATACCACAAGACATAATACAACGTGCCAAAGTGTTGTTGCAAGAGACCAATATCTAATATAGCGGCGATAATAACTTTGAAGACTGTCAAATATAGCGTGTGATATGTTTGTCAATATTGTCAAATTATAGTATCATTAGAGCGGTGTGATAATGGAGGCAATAGGATGACAATCAATATTACCTTGTCACTCAATAGGGGGTTTGTTAGGCAAGCTACGGTTGCCATGTACTCTATCCTTGCTAACGCTAGCAAGGACACTCATGTCCAATTTTGGTTGCTCAATACAGATCTTAGACCTGCTGATGTAGAGTATATACATAGTCATGTAGATGACTTTGGGACATTGGACTCTATACATATTGTTGCTATACAAGAGTCTGATTATTGTCTTATTGCTTGCAATCAGTACTTTGGCAAAGAGGCTGGGCTGAGATTGTTTGTTGCCAAGTATTTGGATTTGGAGCGTGTGTTGCATATAGATTGCGATGTACTAGTACTTGGTGACTTGAGCGAATTGTACAAAGTAGATCTAGTAGGCAAGGCGTATGCCGCCGTCAGCGAAAAACATAGGTATCTCTTGATGTACAACCCTACAATTGATCCAATACGCAACTCTATATACAAAGTATTGGACAAGCACGGTTATGATATATATCAAGAAGGTGTAGACTATGTCAATAGTGGCGTTATGCTAATCAATTGTGACTATTGGCGGCGACACAATTATGCCGAGAGGGCTATCAAGTGGTTTGGGGACAATCAAGGGGAGACAGTATACCCTGATCAAGATTGTCTCAATATACTAGCTTTGCAAGATGGTATAGACAGTAGGGTGATAGTAGACTCTAGATACAATACGTTTGCTAGTCACTTCAAGTATGACAAAGAGCCCACATATGGATACTATAGGACAGTGTTTGAGACTATGGGTCTCAAGTACAACGCTCTCAACATGCATGAGTACAATCCTATTGTGGTGCATTATGCAGGGGCGGACAAGCCATGGCAAGGAGCCAAGACTTTGTATCGTGATATTTATCTAGAATATGCACTCAAGATAGGTTGGAACGCTAGTCGTACCAAATTCAAAGTTAGGCTCAAGCAACTAGCAAGATATTGGTTGCCACATGGTATACTCATGAGTTGGATGCGGAGACGCAAATAAACTCATTTGAGTGCCTATTGGTTGTATATAGTGGGAGTAGTATGGAGATACAAATTGCACTGTGTTGCAACAAAGGATATATCAAACAGGCAAGTGTTGTGATATCTTCTGCACTGAGGAATGCTACAGTGTCCAAGTACAACTTTTGGTTGATAAGCTATGATATTGATGACAATGATGTAGCTACACTCAAGTCCAATTTGCAAGGATTTGGCAATCTAGTAGGATTGCAATTGTGCCGCTTGACCAAGCATCAATATGAGAGTATCCCTTCAACCAAGCATTATGGCAAAGAGATCAATTTTAGACTCTTTATACCTGAGTTGATACTTGAGTTGTCCAAAGTCTTGTATTTGGATAGTGATATGTTGGTCTTGAGTGATTTGGGAGAGTTGTATGATACCGACTTGACCAACAAAGCGTATGGTGCCTGCAGCGAAAAAAAATACCACCAATACATGTTCAATGTCTTCTACAACAAGCATTATGTGCCCAAACACAGGTTTTTTAATAAGATTGGTATCAATATATATGATGACAATGTGCATTACTGTTGTAGTGGCATAATGCTAATCAACTGCGAATATTGGCGGCAACACAACTATACACAGCAAGCAATTGATTTTCTCAATTTGTACAAAGATGATCCTGATATGATGTGTCCCGATCAGGATGCAATCAATTGGGTTGCTATTAGAGAGAAGATAGACAATAGAGAGTATATTAGTTGGAAATATAGCTATGACCAATCGCTTGTTGGTGAGGATTGTGACTTGGAGGACTTAGTATTGCAGGCTCGTCTCAATGTGATGGAGTTGTATCAATATGTGCGACAAGGTGGCAAGCCTAGCATAATACATTATTATGGTCGCAAACCTTGGCAAGGCAACAAAAACAAAGCGTCAAAGATGTACAATCAATATTCGGCTGCAATAGGTTGGGATACAACCGCAATACTAAAGCCTACATTAGGGTATATATATAGCAAGGCTAAGAGTAGACTTAAGCGAAAATTTATGTAGATAATTATTGGTAGGATTTATGTTAATACACATTTGTATGGCTCTCAACAAGGGTTATGTCAAGCCAACTACTGTTGCAATGTACTCAATATGTGCCAATGCAAAGGAGGGTGTGCAACTCAAATTTTGGCTACTCAACAATGACCTTGGTGATACCGAGCGTGAGTTTGTACGTGCCAAACTAGACATCTTCAAAGACAAGTACACTGTAGAGTATTTAGATATACCACGTGAGTACTATGATAGATTGCCTTGTGTAGACAAGTTTGGCAAAGAGACATGGTATAGGGTATTGATACCACTATTGATGCCACAACTAGACAAGGTATTGTATCTTGACGGAGACATAATTGTATTGGATGACTTGAGTGAGTTGTACAATACCAACATAGAGTCCAGTGCCTATGCCGCCTGTAGCGAAAAAAAGCCTCTTGTGTGGCAGTGCAATCCTATAGTTCATACGAGACAACACTTCAAGTTTAGGTTTTTTGACAAGATTGGACTAGATATACTAGACGAAGATACTCAGTATGTCAATGCGGGGGTTATGCTAATCAACTGTGAGTATTGGCGTAAGCACAACTATCTAGGACAGATACTAGAGTTTGCTGATAGATACAAGGATGATACGGACTACAAGTATCCTGACCAAGACGCAATCAATTGTGTAGCCAACAACGATACAACTTCCAATATCAAGTATGTAAGTCTCAAGTACAACTTTCCGCCCAATATACTACAATACAAGAGGTACAACCCTATAGTACTACAGACATATCTCAAGATGCTTGGGGTAGAGCACGAGGCTCACGAGGGTTGGCAACCCGCAATCTTCCACTTTGCGGGGGTCAAACCTTGGAAGGGTGCCAAATATCAAGAGAATACAATATACAGGGATTATGCTAGCAAGATAGGTTGGAAGATACCAAGGCGCCAACTCAATGTCAAACTAGCACTCAAAAATACATTCAAGTTCTGGGTGCCTAATGGTCTTCTCAAAAAACTTACCAAATGAGTGATGTGCTTTGGAGGCAACTTGCCTTATGGCGTCGTGCGATGGCTCAAAAATAGGCGTTGACAATCCAATATATTGGATTGCTATACAAGGTTGTTGCAAAACAATCCTAAGCACAACACACACCAAACCAAATCAATTGACTGTCTTGCAGTCTTGTGGTATACTCTAGATTGTCTAGATTGTCTTGTGAGTACTCTCTATAGTAGACTTAGTCCACAAGCAATATTTACAATGGCACCATAGCCAAGTGGTAAGGCAGAGGCCTGCAAAGCCTTTACTCCCCGGTTCAAATCCGGGTGGTGCCTCCAATACAATTAAGGCTCTGTCATTATATCAAGGTATGTACTGTATCTTGATATTTTGGTTGTACATCGTATTTGTACATAAGATTTGGCATTCAAAATTTTATCGTTAGGGTGCAATTGTTGACACATTGTAAATATTTGCAAACAATAATCGTTATTGTTTGCTTTGCAAAATATACTTGAGTGAGATATAATATACAAGATTGTAGTTGTATTAAGTCCTGTATTAGTCGTATAGACTGGGTATATATTGTAGTAGGTGTACCAACCAAAATCATGCAACAAACAACAAATTTACAACAAGTAGTGCACAAGAGACAACTATCAAGAGCTCATGGTATTCAACGTAGTATAGCTACCACATATAGATCCAGTATATTTAGACCTTTTATAGTTGCTATCAATGAGTACCAGTTGATACAAGACGGTGACCGTATAGCTGTATGTATTAGCGGTGGCAAAGATAGTATGCTGATGGCCAAGTGCTTGCAAGAGCTGCAACTACACAAACAAAAACAGTTTGAGCTAGTGTTTTTGTCTATGGATCCTGGCTACAATCAAGCCAATAGAGAGCAGGTAGCTCGCAATCTAGAATTGTTTGAATTGGACGCTACTATATTTGAATCTAAGATATTTGATGTCACTACTACTGTAGAAGGTTCGCCTTGTTACTTGTGTGCTAGGATGAGACGTGGGCACTTGTATAGCAAGGCTAAGCAACTTGGTTGCAACAAGATAGCACTTGGGCATCACTTTGATGACGTAATAGAGACTATTATGATGGGTATATTGTACAATGGACGTGTGCAGACAATGATGCCCAAACTCAAGTCAGACAACTTTGAGGGTATGGAGTTGATTAGACCATTGTACCATGTGCAAGAGAGAGCTATACTCAATTGGGTCAAGTACAACGACTTGCATTTTATCAAATGTGGATGCCCTCTTAGCGAAGATTGCGAAGATCCTAAGACTAGCAAGCGTGGTGAAGTCAAAGAGTTGATCAAATACATCAAGAGAGACAATCCCATAGCCCCCCAAAACATTTTTAAGTCGGTGTACAACATCAATCTAGATGCTATTATTGGATATAAGTCAATAGATGGTCAATACAATTTTTTGGACGATTATGACAAGGTGTAGTATTGATGTTGTATTGTACAGAGCAAAGATTGTCTGGTGATTGATAAGATTGTATATCGTTGTGTTGGTTGGGTATTAACAAAAAAAGACAACCAAAATCAAATCTGTATAGTATGATTTGGAGATACTATTGATGAAATTGCAGAATTATGAGTTGATAATACTATTGATAGGGCTTGTTAGTTTTAATGCGTCTTATATTATGCAACCCTTTTTTGCTAGTCGCAGTAGTGTAAGGTTGCGAGCTGACAAGTATACAATCGTATTATTGCTCATTGCTATGTTGACTGTATGCATATCTTTTGCATTGTTCTTTACCGATTTGGGCAGCGTTATGATATGGATAATGCTGGTGGTATTTTTGATTATCTCTGTCTTCTCATGGAGACACACATTGGGTATAATCAAGTCAGTCAAGCAGGCTAGATGGGCATACCATAGACAGAGAGGTCAAAGACCTAATAGAGCTAACACAAATAGATCTAATACCAATAGACCTGTTACGAGAAGGTAGTTGGATATAGCAAAACACGCTCCAAATCAATGTGTGTTGTGTTGATTGTAGTGTATTATGTTTTGTTAGATTGATTGACATGTGTAGTTGCTAGAGTATATAATATTATCTGTTTGGATAGATGGTCGAGTGGTCTAAGGCACACGCTTGGAAAGCGTGCAGGGTATAAAAGCCCTCGGAGGTTCAAATCCTCTTCTATCCGCCAATCAATATACATTGTGTCGTCAATAGCCTACATATCCTGTGGTTGTTTTTGCGTCAATGCAATGGATGTTGGGTAAAATTGACAATACATAATTGATTGTATATTGTGACCTACATCAGTAAAAAGTGATACATTAATTGAATGGAACAACGGTACAAAGATTTTTTGATAGCAAATGGCTACAAGCAATACACACCAAGTGGACAACCTAGCACTGTATTTGCTTATATAAGAAGAATATATTATGTTTGTGAGCGTGAACGAATGACTTGGGATGAACTTGCTCGCAATATTAACAAAATAGTCAACGAGTATAATTGGGGTGGATCTAAAGAAGATTTTGGTGCGAAAAGTCAGAATGCCATTATATCTGCGTTGCGGCGGTACAAAGAATTTGTTTCAGAACATGCACTGTTAGGGTATAAATAATATTGGCACATACGCTGACTGTTTGGGTGGATATTGTCACGGTTAGAGTTATCAAAATACTAGAATACAATCAGTCCAACAACTGCATGCAATATTGTGTGGGGATATCCCGCAAGATGACCAAGACTACATTGCAATAGATACAAGACAGGATATAGACTACACAGACTACGAAGTGTGGACTAGTATAGACTTGGAGAGTGAGATAATACTCAATGAGATAAGCGAGCAAGATAGAGCATTGTTAGAGCAATACCAAGCAATGCTAAATCAGGTCAATGGATTGGTAGAGCAAGGTCTATTGCAAGTTGAGATGCAAGATGGTGTACTCAAATACGAACCAGTAATAATTGAAGAAGATACAAGCACTATACAGCAATGGCAACAAGGTTTTGGGACTTTGGACAACTTTAGACACAACAACACACGTGGTGTATCTGACTTGTGGAATGGCAAGAATAGCTTTAAGACAGTAGACTTTGTGCAACGATTTAAGATACCTGTAGGTATGAAGTGGTTTGCACAAATAATATATCACGAATGGGATGTCTACATACCTATAGGATTTGAGACCAAATTGTCTATAGCTGTGAGTGCAATTGTAGTGATAGGATTGTGGGCGGTCAAGACTTTGACGGGTTCTGTCTTTCCTGATATGGATACTAAGGGTAGCAAAAAAGGCTTTAAGGATCTCCTAAAGGACTTGTTTAAGAAGGGAGCTTTAGAAGCTGGTGGTTGGACTATAGATAGGGTCGTTGGTATCAATATTACAACATTGTATAATTTGGTGAAGGGTGTAGCAATGGGAGCTTTGGCAGTGGATGCTATCATGGCGGCGTCTACAGGTGGACTTAGTGCGGCGATTAGTGCGTTTTTGAGAGTAGCCTTGGCTGTAATTGCAAGTTATCTCTTCAACGAAGTTGGCAAAGGTCTAATAGAGTATATAATAAGAGCACTTCCTACTTTAGTAACTAGCAATCCTAAGAACACAATCAGGATGAATTCTAATCTAGTCTTCTTCAACAATGACTTTAGTCTGGAGCGAAACTGATTCTATGGCATGGATTGTTGTGAGACTTGCTATATTTGGCTCATTGATTGGATTGTTTTTGCTAGCTTGCTTGTTGGGCGTTTATGAGACAGCACATGGTATGGCATTGCTTGTTATGTTGATTAGTTGTTTGATTTGGCTTTTTGCTAGTGTCAAATCTCTAATATCTATCATACGCAACAAGACAAAGATTGTGATTTATAAGACTAGATTCAATTTTCTCAAATCACCTCGTAGTATATTTGACCTCAACTTGTATAGTTTGAGGCTAGACTTGCTTTTCAATGCATTTTTGTTGATATGTATTGGTATTGTATTTTTTGAGGGATATTATGAGTATGCTAGACAGTATTTTCTCCGCCCTAGCTATGAGGATACTGCTAGAATAGCCGATATCATACTGCTAGGTATAGGAACGCTTGGTTTTTTCTGGCTTTGGTTGAGCGAGACTCTGAAGATACGCAAGATTGTGAGAGACAAATTGAATAATTATACTAATAAATAATATGAAGATATTGTGACAATAGATATAAGTCAGCTAGCTTACAATACGAGATAGGCAATGTTTGGTGATATAAACATTGCCTATTTTCTATTATGAACAAAAAAGATCAAAATATGAACGATAAAGTTGGTAAAATCACTAGCACTATCACAAGTGATTGTGCTATACTAGCACAAAAACAATCTTAGAAAAAATATATAGTAGTATAGTGAATGGTACCACATTGTACTGTAGAATGTGTAGAGTATAAGATTGGATTAAGTGTAGAGTAGTAGACAATCCTAGTGTAATAAAAAATAA